>DASSND010000003.1:0-7063 GCA_035688315.1 Gaiellaceae bacterium
GACAGCGCCCCCAGCCACTCCCCGTTGAGCCGCACCTCCGTCCGCTCGCGGTCGAGGATCCGGAATGCCTGCTCGGCGAAGTAGCGCGCATTCGCGTCGAGGACCTCGTCCGGCAGCACCGGCCGCTCCTTCGACCGGCCCGACGGGTCGCCGATCCGCGCCGTGTAGTCGCCGACGATCAGGACGATCGTGTGCCCTTCGCGCTGGAAGTCGGCGAGCCGGTCGAGCACGTACGCGAAGCCGAGGTGCACGTCCGGCGAGGTCGGGTCGACGCCGAGCTTCACCCGCAGCGGCCGGCCGAGCGCGAGCTTCGCGCGCAGGCCCTCCTCGGGGAGCACGTCGACCGCGTGCCGCGTCAGCTCGGAAATGCCCATCGGCGAGGCTAGACTACCCCGGTTCTGGCGCTCTTCCGGAGACATCGGCGTCGGCCGAAGCGCCGGCGGATCCGCAAGCTCAGACTCCTCGCACTCCTCGCAGTCCTCGGGGTGCTGGGCCTGGCGGCGTTCACGTTCGGCCTTCTCACCGCGCTCGCGGCGAAGATCCCGGAGATCGAGCCGACCGCGAAGCAGACGCAGGCGAACACCTACATCTACGCCTCGAACGGCTACTCGGTGCTCGCCATCCTGCGCGGCGACCAGGCGAGGATCATCGTGCCGTCCGAGAAGATCTCGCCGTGGGTCAAGCACGCGATCGTCGCGGTCGAGGACAAGCGGTTCTACGAGCACCGCGGCATCGACCTGCGCGGCATGGCGCGCGCCGTCTGGGCCGACATCGCGCACAAGGGCGCCGTCCAGGGCGGCTCGACGATCACCCAGCAGCTCGTCAAGAACACGTACCTGACGAGCGAGAAGACGATCGCCCGGAAGCTGACCGAGGCGGCGCTCGCCTGGCAGCTCGAGCAGCGCTGGTCGAAGGACAGGATCCTCACCGCCTACCTGAACACCGTCTACTTCGGCCACGGCGCCTACGGGATCGAGGCGGCGGCGCGCGCGTTCTTCGGCGTCCACGCGCGCCGGCTCGACCTCGAGCAGGCCGCGCTCCTCGCCGGGATGCCGCAGGCGCCGTCCGGCTACGACCCGTTCTCGCGACCGGACGCGGCCCGCGCGCGGCGCGCCGACGTGCTGAAGGCGATGCTCGACACCGGCGACCTCGACCGGGCGCGCTACGCGGAGGCGCTCCGCACGAAGATCCACCTGCGGCCCGCCCGCGGCGTCGCCTCGCCGTCGGGGCTCGCGTTCCTCGACGACTACGTCCGCGCGCAGCTCGTCGGCGTCTACGGCGCCGAACGCGTCCGCCGCGGCGGCCTGCGGATCACGACCACCCTCGACGCGACGATGGAGCGCGCCGCCCTGCGCGCGATCACCGGGACGCTCGACGAGAAGGGCGACCCCGCCGGCGCCGTCGTCTCGATCGACCCGAAGAGCGGCGAGATCCGCGCGCTCGCGGTCGCGCAGGGCGGCTCGCCGCTCGCGTTCGACGTGGCGACGCAGGGGCAGCGGCAGGCGGGCTCGACCTTCAAGTCGTTCGTCCTCGCCGAGGCGGTGCGGCGCGGGATCGACCCCTGGACGACGCAGTACCTCTCGGCGCCGTTCGTCGGCCCGGGCGACTGGCACGTCCAGACCTACGAGCGCACCTACAGCGGCCGGATCCCGCTCGCCCAGGCGACCCTCCTCTCGGACAACACCGTCTACGCGCGGCTGACGCTCGACGTCGGCCCCGACGCGGTCGCCGGGCTCGCGCGGGAGCTGGGCGTCCGCTCGACGCTGCGGCCGATCCCCTCGATCGGGCTCGGCTCGAACTCGATCTCGCCGCTCGACCTCGCGTCGGCCTACGCCGCCCTCGACGCGGGCGGCGTCGCGCGCGACCCGCGGATCGTCACGAAGGTGGACTTCCCGGACGGCGGCTCGCAGCAGGCGCCCTCCCCGTCCCCGCACCGCGTCCTCGACGACAAGGTGGCGGCCGCGGTGACGCGGGTGCTCGCTGCGAACGTGAATTCCGGCACCGGCACGGCGGCTGCGCTCCCGGGCCGTCCGGCCGCAGGCAAGACCGGGACGACCGACAGCTACGCCGACGCGTGGTTCGCGGGGTACGTGCCGCAGCTGACGACGGTGGTGTGGGTCGGCTACCCGGAGCGGGAGCGGCCGATGCGCGGGGTGCACGGGATCGCAGGCGTCACCGGCGGCACGCTGCCCGCACAGATCTGGCACGCCTACATGACCGAGGCCCTGAGCGGGACGCGCGTCGAGCAGTTCCCCGAGCCCGGCTCGCCGGGCTACGAGCCGTGGTGCGGCGAGTACCAGTTCGCGCGCACCGCCGCCGACGCGCAGGGCACGAGCGGCCACTGCGAGGGGCAGACCACCTCGACGGGGACGACGAAGAAGGAGACGACGACGCAGGCGACGACGACCCGGCGGCAGACGACCACCGAGGCGCCGCCGCCCACGACGACCGAGGCCCCGCCTCCGCCGACGACCATCGAGGAGCCGCCGCCCACCACGACCGAGGAGCCTCCTCCGCCGCCGCCGCCGGAGCCGCCGCCGACCACCGAGCCGGCGACCACGACGACCTCCGAGCCGTGACCGCGCGCCGCCGCGTTTACCGTTGCCGCGCCTGGTAACGTCGGCGGTCGTGAGACGCGTCTGGGAGATCGGCGGCGTCGTCGCGGGCGTCGTCCTCGTCGGCTTCGGGATCGCGGTGATCGCGCTCGCGCTGAACGGCCGCTCGACGGTGCACAGCGAGCTGCGCGACCAGCAGATCACCGGCACCCCGGACATGACGCCTGCCGCGATCCGCGCCGAGGCCGCGAAGGCCGGCCTGAGCGGCGTCGCGCTGCCGAGCTGCAGCGTCGCGAACGAGCGGATCGACACCGGCGACCGCGCCCGCTGCTTCGCGCAGTACATGCGCGTCCACGCGCTCGAGGCCTCCGGCGGGAAGGTCTACGCGGAGATGCCGCAGTACGCGACCTCCGACGGGCAGGGGACGAACGACCCGGCGCAGGCGCTGCAGCAGAACGGAGCGCCGGTGTCGAACCCGGCGCGGAACGTCTGGATCACCGAGACCGCCCTCTCGACCGCGCTGAACGTCAGCTACATGGCCGACCAGCTCGCGCTCTTCAGCCTCGTGGTCGGGATCGCCCTGCTCCTGACCGGGGTCGGCTTCCTCGTCCTCACCGTGGGCGGGGCGCTCCGGCGGGCCCGCACGACGGCCTGAGATTTCCGGGGAAACCACGGATCGGACCGCGTCCGGCTTCTCCTATCGTCGACTCGGAACCTCGCCGAAGGAGCCGACGTTGATCGCACCTGACACCACCGTCGCCGACCTCGTCGTCGAGCGGCCGGGCCGCGCCCGCGTCCTCGAGCGGCTCGGGCTCGACTACTGCTGCGGCGGCAAGCGCTCGCTCGCCGCCGCGTGCGCCGACCGCGGCCTCGACCTCGCCGCCGTCGTCGCCGCGCTGGAGACCGAAACCGACGCTTCCGGCTGCGACGTCGCCGGGCTGACGACCGCGCAGCTCTGCGCCCACGTCGTCGCCGTCCACCACGCGCGCCTGCGGGAGGAGCTGCCCCGGATCGCAGGGCTGCTCGACAAGGTCGTGCGCGCGCACGGGCCGCAGGACCCGCGCCTCGCCGAGGCGCGCGACGCGTTCGCCGAGCTGCGCGACGAGCTGGAACGGCACACCGCCGAGGAGGAGGACGTGCTCTTCCCGGCGCTCGTCAGCGGCGGCGGCGCGGCCGTCGCCTCCTTCGAGGACGACCACGCGGCCGCGGGCGCGCTGCTCGCACGCCTCTCCGAGCTGACCGACGGCTACGACGCCGAGGCGGCGCTCTGCAACACGCACCGCGCGACCCTGCACGCCCTCGCCGAGCTGCAGGACGACCTGCACCGGCACATCCACGAGGAGAACAACGTCCTCTTCCCGCGCGTCGCCGGGTGAGCGTGCCGGGCGCGGGCGCACGGGTCGGCAGGCCGGCGCCGTTCCGGCTCGTCGCCGCCTACCTCGTCGCGGCGCTCGTCGCGTTCCTGCTCGCCGCGGTCGCGCTGCTGCGCGCCGCGCCGGATCTCGCCCACGGCTGGATCGCGACCCCCGACACGCTGCTCGCCGTCCACCTGCTCGCGCTCGGCTTCCTGCCGCTCGCGGTCACCGGGGCGGCGCTGCACGTGCTGCCGACGCTGCTGCGCAACAGCGCGCACGCGGGCCGCGGCTGGGTCGCGTTCGCCGGTTTGTGCGCGGGGCCGTTTCTCGCGGTGGGCGTCGCGCGCCACCAGCCGGAGCTGACGTGGGCGACCGCCGCGGCGGTGGGGATCGGCGGCCTCGTCGTCGCCGCCGAGGTCGGCGTCCTCGTCGCGCGCGCGCCGCACGGGCGGCTGCTGCTCGCGAGCCGCGCCGGCGTCGGCCTCTCGGCGCTGCACGCGCTGCTCGCGTTCCTGCTCGGGCCGCTGCTCTTCGAGCGGATGTGGCGGCCGTGGCTCGGCATCCCGCACGACCGGCTGATCGCGATCCACCTGCACCTGGCGGTGCTCGGCTGGCTGACGCTGCTGATCGTCGCGGTCGGGCGGACGCTCGCGCCGATGCTCGCACTCGCGCCCTCCGAGCCGGCGCGGAGCCGCCCGCTGGAGGAGCTGCTGCTCGCCGCGGGGGTGTGGGTCGCGGTCGCCGGCCTGGCCGCGGGCCGCGGCTGGCTCGTCGCCGCCGGGGACGCGCTCTGCGTCGTCGCGCTCGCCCGCTTCGTCGGGATCGTGGTGCGGGCGGCGCGGCGGCGGCGGGTCGACGCGGTCGAGGGCCCGCTCGCCCATTTTCTCGCCGGGCTCGTCTTCCTCGCCGAGGCGGCCGTGCTCTCGGCGGTCCTGCTCTCGGGCAGCGGCTCCCCACAGCTGGACGTCGCCTACGTCGCGCTGCTCCTGCTCGGCTGGGCGGGCGGCGTGACGCTCGGCCACGCGGGCAAGCTCCTTTCCCTCTCGGCGTGGACGTGGTGGCCGCCGGGGCCGCGCCCGAAACAGGGCGAGCTGTACCACCGCGGCCTCTGGACCGCCTCGGCGGCCGCGTTCGCGGTCGGGACGCAGCTCCTCGCGGCCGGCGCGCTCGCGACCTCGACCGGGGCGGTGCGGGCGGGCGGTGCGGCGCTCGTGCTGGCGGCGGCGGTCGCGCTCGGCGGCGCGGTGCAGACGCTTCGGCGCGCCGGGGTTGCCCCGGCCGGCCGGCCGCTCTAGGATCCGCCATCCTCGTCGGAAGGGGCCGTCGTGGTCGAGCAAACGCCGGATCTGCAGGCCGTCACGGAGAGCCAGCGGTCGATCTGGGGGAAGGGAGACTTCGCCCGCGTCGCGCCGGTCGTCCAGATCGTCGCGGAGCGGCTCGTCGACGCCGTCGACCCGCTGCCGGGCGACCGCGTCCTCGACGTGGCGTGCGGCAGCGGCAACGCCGCGATCGCCGCCGCGCGCGCGTACACGCACGTGACCGGGCTCGACTTCGTGGCCGGGCCGCTCGAGCGCGCGCGGCTGCGCGCCGAGGCCGAGTTCCTGCCGCTCGAGCTGGTCGTGGGGGACGCGCAGGCGCTGCCGTTCCCGGACGCGTCGTTCGACGTCGCGGTCTCGGTGTTCGGCGTCATGTTCGCGCCCGACCAGGAGCGGGCCGCGGCCGAGCTGCTCCGCGTCGTGCGGCCGGGCGGGAGGATCGGCCTCGCGAACTGGCTGCCGACCGGCTTCGTCGCCGAGATCTTCCAGGCGACGACGCGGTTCCTGCCGCCGCCGCCCGGCCTGACGCCGCCGGTCGCGTGGGGCACCGAGGAGCGGCTGCGCGAGCTGTTCGGCGACGGGATCTCCGAGCTGTCGACCGAGCGGCGCGTCTGCACGCAGCGCTTCCTCTCGCCGGAGCACTGGCTCGACGTGTTCCGCCGCTACTTCGGGCCGACGGTGTCCGCGTTCGAGCGCCTCGAGCCGGAGCGCCACGACGAGTTCGGCGAGACGATGCTCGAGATCGTGCGCCGCCACAACCGCGCGGGCGAGCGGGCGGCCGTGATCGAGTCCGAGTACCTCGAGGTCGTCGCGACCCGCGCGTGACGCGGCTGCTTGTCGCCGCGGCGGTGGTCGCCGGCTCGCTCGCGGCGGTCGCGTGCGGCGCCGCTCCGGCGGCGAAGGTCTCGCCGTGCGCGCAGGTGAGCGTCCCCGCCTGGTCGCCGGACGGGCGGCAGATCGCGTTCTACGGCGAGCGCTGGCCGCCGCCGACGACGCCGCACCGCAACCCGAACGACATCCTGCAGGCGTTCTGCGTCGTGGACGCCGACGGCACGAACGTCGCGCCGCTCCGCTCCACGGTCTGCGACCGGAACTGCCCCGACCCGCCGAACCGGCTCGAGTGGCTCGCCCCGAACGACCTGCTCGCGCTGCGCGGCGGCGCGATCGTGCGCTTCGCGCCGGGAAGCCGGCCGCGGCCGATCGCCCGGATCCGCGACTTCTCCTTCGCGACGAACCCGGCGGGCACGCGGCTCGCGTCCGGCACGCCCGACTGCCCGCGCTGCGCCGGCCCGGTGACCGTCCTCAGCCTGCCGTCGGGGGCGCTCGTCGGCCGGGTCGGCGGGACGAAGCTCGACAACGTCGCGCCGAGCCTCTCGCCGGACGGCGCCCGGGTCGTGTTCGCGCGCCACGGGACCGGCGACACGGCCGCCCCGCTCGGCCTCTGGACCGCCCGCGTCGACGGCAGCCGCCTGCGCCGGCTGACGAAGACGGGCGCGCAGCCGCTGTGGTCGCCGCGGGGCGGGCAGGTCGCCTACACGGCGGCCGCGGGGAAGACGGCGGCGCTGCGGCTGATCGCCGCGGGCGGCGGCCGGAGCCGGACGCTCGTCGCGAACCGCGTGCAGAACGTGTTCGGCTGGTCGCCTGACGGCCGCTACGTCGCGTTCGAGACGGGCAGCGGCACGTTCGGCACGCTCGCCGTGGTCGACGCGGCGAGCGGGAAGGTGCGCCGGCTGCTCCCGCTCGCCTACGCCCCGACCGCCGTCTGGTCGCCGGACTCGAGCGAGCTGCTCGCCTACAGCCTCGCGAAGACGAAGACGTGCTGGACGCTGACGCGCGT
>DASSND010000027.1:0-47865 GCA_035688315.1 Gaiellaceae bacterium
TCCCCGGCCGCCGCGGCAGGCCGAGTCGCGGGCGGGAAAGCTGCCCCAGCGGGCCCGGCGACGCGGCCGCGAGGTGGGCGATCCTGGATTCGAACCAGGGACCTCCGCCTTATCAGAGCGGCGCTCTAACCAACTGAGCTAATCGCCCGCGGGCGGCATTGTAGCGTCGCGCAGGCGGGGTAGCGCCTTTCAGGGATGGCGCCCGCGGGCCGATCTGCCGACGCAACGAGCGGGAGCGCACCCTCCCGCTTGCGGCAATGAAGATCGGCGACCTCGTCACCTGGCGGGGGCGGCCCTACCGTCTCCGCGGCTTCGACCCCATGGGGGTCGAGATCCGCTGCGCGTACCTCGAGGACGCGGAGACGGGAGAGGTCGTCGCGGCGCCCGCCGACGAGGTCGAGCCGGCCCCGGCGGCGCCCGGTTAGGCCGGGGGTCGGCGGGTACACTCAGTCGGGTCCCGCCATGCAGAAGATGGACATCTACGGCGTGAGCTTCGACCTGGTCGGCAAGCAGCCGATCGTCCTGCTCAAGACCGCGGACGGGAACAAGTTCCTGCCGATCTGGATCGGCCACGCCGAGGCGGCGGCGATCCTGATGAAGCTGCAGGCCCAGAGCTCGCCGCGGCCGATGACGCACGACCTGGTCAGCGACATCCTCCAGCAGCTCGGCGCGCAGATCGTCCGCATCACGGTCACCGAGCTGCGCGAGAACACCTTCTACGCCCACATCACCGTCCAGCAGGACGGGCAGGAGCTGGAGGTCGACTCGCGCCCCTCCGACGCGATCGCGCTCGCGATCCGCGCCGAGGCGCCGATCTTCGCCGCCGACGACGTGATCGCCGAGTCGGCGATCGAGTTCGAGGGCGAAGAGGTGAACGAGGAGCAGCTCGAGGCGGAGGTCTCCCGCTTCCGCAACTTCCTCGACGAGGTCACCCCCGACCAGTTCGCGGTCGAGGGCGACGACGAGGACTAGGGCTCGCTCTCCTCCCGCCCCAGCTCCGCCTTCGTCAGCTCCAGCACCGCCGCGAACAGCTGCTCCAGCCCGTCGCGCGAGAGCGGCCCGCGGTTCGCGCGCGTCAGATAGCGGAGCATCCACTCCTCCCGCTCCGGGTCGAGCACGTCGCGGCCCAGCGAGCGCTTGTGCTCCCACATCCGCCGCACCAGCTCGAGCCGCCGGTTCATCGCCTCGACGAGGAGGACGTCGTTGTCGGAGACCTGCTCGCGCAGGCGCCGGATCAGCGGGTCGTCGTCGCTCGCCACGGGCGGACGCTAGCTCAGGACCGAGAAGGCGAGCGCGAGCCCGTTGAAGAGCGCGTGCACGAGCATCCCGGGCACGCTCGAGCGCGTCCGGTCGCGCAGCCAGGCGAGCGCGACGCCGAAGGGGACGAGCACGAGCAGCGCCTCGACGAGCCCGTGCGCGAGCCCGAACGCGACGCCGACGAGCAGGATCGACGGGCTGCGGCCCAGGAAGCGGAGCAGCGACTGGCCGGCGCCGCGGAAGGTCAGCTCCTCGACGACCGGCGCGACGAGCGCGAAGAGGGCGACGTTCGCGACGAACGCGCCCGCGTGCGCCGGCTCCCAGTGCGTCGGCGCGAGCCCCTGCTCCTTGCCCGGGCTCTGCGGCAGCGGCAGCGTCGAGACGACCGCCTCCCAGACGTAGATCCCGACGACGACGGCGACCGCGAGGCGGCCCGCCGCGGCCCAGCTCGCGGGTCGGCGCAGGGCGAGCAGCTCGAAGCGGTCGGCGACGATCAGCAGCACGACCCCCGCCCAGACGCCGTAGAGGACGATGCCGCCGACGAAGGTCGACCATCGGTACAGCTCCTGCCCGTCGCCGCCGCCGCCCCCGGAGAAGCGGGACGCGTAGTTGAGAGCCGCGACGATCGCGACGAAGGTCGCCCAGCCGGCGAGCCGGCGCGGCAGGAACGGGGTCTCGCTCATCCGGCCAGGATTCTCTGCGCCGCCGCGGCGAGGGGCGCCGGTTCGAAGGCGAGGCCGGCGGCGCGCGCGCCCTCCTCGTCCGCGGGCGAGTCGCCGACGTGGACGCACCGTCCCGGCTCCGCCCCGAGCCGCTCGAGCGCGAGCCGCCAGATCGCGGGCTCCGGCTTCGGCGCGCCCGCCTCCGCCGAGGTGACGGCCGCCGCGACGAGCGCGTCGAGCCCGAGCCGAGCCAGGTGCTCGTGCAGGCCCACGTCCCAGTTCGAGACGACGGCGAGCCGGAGCCCCGCCGCCGCGAGCGCCCGGCAGGCCTCCTCCGCGCCGGGGAGCGCGCGGAAGACGAGCGCCGCCGTGAAGTCGTCGACGAACGCGTCCGGGTCGACGCGGGCGTCCGCGGCGGCGAGGAAGACGGCCGCGCAGTCGCGGCGGAGCAGCGCGAGCGTCGCCTCGTCGCGGCCCTCGTGTGAGCGCGGGACGTAGTGCTCGACCTCGGCCGCGAACGCGCGTGCGACCGTCTCGTCGTCGCGCTCCTCCCCGTGTGCGGCGAGGGCGGCGCGCAGGCGCGGCACCGGGTCCTCGAGCGTGAGGAGCGTCCCGTAGGCGTCGATGGTCACGGCGTCGGCGCGCACTCCGCGCAGAATAGGGTTCGCCCGATGCGCCACTTCACCCCCGAGGAGGCGAACGCGGCGCTCGCGGAGGTGCGTCCGCTCGTGGAGCGGCTCGTCGCGCTCCGCCGCGAGCACGTCGAGGCGCTCGCCCGGCAGGAGGAGCTGGAGCGCAAGATCGCCGGCAACGGCGGCGGTATCCCGCCGGCCGAGCTGGCCGCGGCGAGCGCCGACGTCGACGCGGTCGCGCGGCGGCTCGGGCGTGTGGTCGACGAGATCGCCGCGCACGGGGCCGAGGTGAAGGACCTCGACGAGGGGCTGATCGACTTCCCGGCGCTCCGCCGCGGCGAGACCGTGCTGCTCTGCTGGCGGCTCGGCGAGGACGAGATCGGCTACTGGCACCGGGTCGAGGACGGTTTCGCCGGGCGCCGCCCCCTGCCGCTCGACTGAGGAATCCGCCGCTCGGCCGCGAACCGGAAGGCGGATGTCTCCGTTCTGGAAGCACCTGGTCGTCGCGGCGGCGATCTTCCTCGCCGTCAGCGTCCTCGCGCGACTCGTCGACCGCGTCCTCTCGCGCCGTCCGCTGCCGCCCGAGGCGGCGACCCGCTACCGCGTCTTCCGCCGCAGCGTCACCACTGCGATCCTCGTCGTCGGCCTGCTCTCCGCACTGCTCGTGATCCCGCAGGTGCGCGCGGTCGCCGGCGGCCTCCTCGCCTCCTCGGCGCTGCTCGGGATCGTCGTCGGCTTCGCCTCCCAGCGCACGCTCGGCAACTTCGTCGCCGGGATCCTGATCGCGCTCGCCCAGCCGGTGCGGATCGGCGACCGCGTCACGTACGCCGGCGAGGACGGCGTGATCGAGGAGATCGGCCTCACCTACACGTTCATCCGCACCTCCGACCGGCGGCGGATCGTCGTCCCGAACGAGAAGCTGGCCTCCGATACCATCGTCAACGCCTCGATCCGCAACCGGGAGACGTTCGCCGAGGTGACCGTGCAGGTGCCGCTGACAGCCGATCTCGGCGCCGTCGTCGACACGCTCGGCGACGAGCTCGCCTCCGAGCGCGACGCGGCCGTCGCCCTCACCGGCCTCGACGGGAGCGCCGTGGTGACGCTGCGCGCCGCCGCCGACGACGCGAAGGCCGCCGAGCGGCTCGAGGGCGAGCTGCGCCTCCGCGCCCACCGCCGCCTGCAGGCGCTGGGCGTCTGGGGATGAGCCCGCCGCGGAGCCGGCGCGCGGGCGGCAGCAGCCGCCGGCGCCGGGCGGAGCGCCGTCGCCACCGCCGCCGGGTCGCGCTCGTCGCGCTCGTCGCGGCGCCGCTGCTGCTCCTCCTGCTCACCGCGGTCGGCGGCACCGCCGTCTTCGGCTCGAGCTGCGACCTCGACTCGCTCCAGCCGGTGAGCGCGGGCGCGAACTCGTTCGTCTACGCCGCGGACGGCAGCCTGCTCGGCGCGATCCCGGCGGAGCGGAACCGCACCCCGGTTCTCCGGAACGAGATCAGCCGCTGGGTGCCGCTCGCCACCGTGGCGATCGAGGACCGCCGCTTCTACCGGCACGGCGGCATCGACCCGGTCGGCATCTTCCGCGCGCTCGTCGCCGACGTGCGCGCCCGCAGGATCGTCCAGGGCGGCTCGACGATCACCCAGGAGCTGGTGCGCAACCTCTACCTCTCGCGCGAGCGGACGCTGAAGCGCAAGCTCGTCGAGGCCTGCCTCGCGATCAAGCTCTCGCGCGCCTGGTCGAAGGACAAGATCCTCACCGCCTACATGAACGAGGTCTACTACGGCAACCACGCCTACGGGATCGAGGCGGCCGCGCAGACCTACTTCTCCGTCCCGGCGAGCAAGCTCGACCTCGAGCAGGCGGCGCTCCTCGCCGGGCTGCCGCAGGCGCCGTCGCTCTACGACCCCTTCCACAGCCCGGCCGCCGCGCTCGCCCGCCGCAACGAGGTGCTGAAGGCGATGCGCGACACCGGGACGATCGCGGCCGCGCGGTACCAGGAGGCGCTTCACGACACGAGCCTGCACCTGAAGCCGGGGAACGCGTACACGCACATCCGGGAGCCGTACTTCTTCGGGTACGTGGAGGCGCTGCTCCAGGACGAGTACGGCGCGGCGACGATGCGCGAGGGCGGGCTCAAGGTGTACACGACGATCAACCCGCACCTGCAGAGCGCCGCGCGCGCGTCGATCCGGCACGTGCTCACCGAGCGGACGGATCCGGCCGCGGCCGTCGTCTCGATCGACCCGCGCACCGGCGCGATCCGCGCGATGACCGCCGTGACCCCCGGCAAGCAGGGCAACCAGTTCAACTTCGTGACGAGCGCGCTGCGCCAGCCGGGGTCGACGTTCAAGACGGTCACGCTCACGACCGCGGTCGCCGAGGGCATGGACCCGTTCCGGACGTCGTATCTCTCGGCGCCCTTCTACTACCGGCCCGATCCCGCGGCCGCGCCCTGGTACGTCCAGACCTACGACCACGTCTACGCGGGCTACGAGTCGGTCGCGAACGCGACCCTCCACTCCGACAACACCGTCTACGCGCGTCTCGCGCTCGACGTCGGCCCGGACAAGATCGTCGAGATGGCCGGGAAGCTCGGCGTCCGGACGCCGCTCAAGGCGGTACCCGCGATCACCCTCGGCTCGGGCGCGGTGACGCCGCTCGACATGGCCTCGGCGTACGCGACGCTCGCGGCGGGCGGCATCTACTCCAAGCCGATGGCGATCACGAAGGTCGTGCTCGCGAACGGGAACGTCGACACCGACGCGGGCTGGGGGACCCCGAAGCGCGAGCGGGTGATCCCCGACTGGGTCGCGCAGACGGTCACGAAGGTGCTCTCCGAGAACATGCTCTACGGGACGGGCACGGGCGCGCACGTCTCCGGCCGCACCGACGCGGGCAAGACCGGGACGACGGACAAGTACGCGGACGCCTGGTTCTGCGGCTACACGCCGACGCTCGAGGCGACGGTCTGGATCGGCTATCCGCGCGGCGAGATCCCGATGCTGGACGTGCACGGGGTGGCCGTCTCGGGGCCCGGCTTCCCCGCCTCGATCTGGCACCTGTTCATGAGCGACGCGCTCGGGAAGCGCAAGGACGTGCCGTTCCGGGAGGCGGCCTCGACGCCGGAGTGGGCGCCGTGGCGGGGCCGCTACCAGTACTACGGCTCCGCCGTCTCGAGCTCGACCACGACCGCGGCGACGACCACCGCGAAGCGCGCGGAGACGACGACCGCCGCGACGACGACCGCGGCCGACACCACCACCGAGCCGCCGCCGCCCGTGCTGATCCCGCCGGCGACCACCGCGCTTCCGCCGCCTCCGGCGACGACGGTCACGACGACGACGCCCTAGCCGGTCACGGCGCGGTGGTCGGGGCGGAGGTCGTGCTGCCGCCGGCGGTCGTCCGCGTCTCCGTGTCGCCCGGTGCTGTCGTCGTCGCCTGGGTCGTGGTCGGCGTCGTCGCGGCGGTCGGCGGCGCCTCCGTCGTCGTGGGCGGGGCGGTCGTCGTCGCGGCGGCGGTCGTCGTGCTCCGCGTTGCGGCGGTTGTCGTCGCGGCGTGCGTGGTCGGTCGCGCCGCGGTGGTGGTCGGTGCGGCGGGGGTGACGACTGCGAGGGTCGCGGTCGTCGGCCCCGGAGTGCTCTGTCGCGGCAGGGTCACGCCCTCGAGCCGTGTCGTCGCGTGTCCGTTCGAGAGGAGTCCCGCGTCGGGCGAGGGCCGCGTCACGACCCATGCGAGCGCTCCGCCTGCCGTGGCGAGGACGCCGAGCGCGGCTGTGAGGAGCGCCGTCCGGCCGAGGCGCGGCGGCGGCCGCCCGGCGCGGGCGGCGGGCAGCACCTGCGTCGCCTCCGGATCGGGGCCGTTCGCCGCGTGGAGCGCGGCCAGCAGCTCGCCGCCGTCCTGCGGCCGGGCCGCCGCGTCCTTTGCGAGCGTCGACGCGACGAGCGCCGCGAGCGCGGGCGGCGTGCCCGCCGGGAGGCTCTCCGCGCCGGGAGGCGGCGCGCTGCGGTGCAGCTCGGCCAGGGCGAGCGGCTCGTCCGCCTCGAAGGGCAGGCGCCCCGTGAGCATCCGGTAGAGGATGGCGCCGAGCGCGTACACGTCGCTCGCCGGGACTGCCGCCTCCCCGGCCGCCTGCTCCGGCGAGATGTAGGCGGCGGTGCCGAGCACGGTCCCGGCCTCGGTCAGCGAGCCCTCGCCCGCGGTCATGCGGGCGATCCCGAAGTCGGCGATCTTCGCCCGCCCGTCCGCGTCGAAGAGGACGTTCGCCGGCTTGAGGTCGCGGTGGACGACGCCGTGCGCGTGGGCGTGCGCCAGCCCGGCGGCGATGCCCGACGCGACGGCCGCCGCCGCCTGCGCGTCGAGCGGGCCGGTCTCCCGCAGCCGCTCGTCGAGCGTGCCGCCCGGAAGGTACTCGAGCACCATGTACGGCCGGCCGCCTTCCTCGCCGTAGTCGAAGACCTGCGTGACGTTCTCGTGCCCGAGCGAGGCGACGGCCCGCGCCTCGCGGCGGAACCGCTCCACGTCCGCGGTCGGGGCGAGCAGCTTGAGGGCGACGGTTCGCTCCAGCTCGAGGTCGTGCGCGCACCACACCTCGGACATCGACCCGCGGCCGAGCAGCTCGTCCAGCCGGTAGCGGCCGGCGATCGCGGCGTGTCCGTCGCTCACGGATACGGTATGCGCCGATCGTGGCGGAGCTACTCACGCTCGAACAGGCGCAGGAGCTGGTGCTCTCGCGGTCGCGGCGACTCGGCGCCGAGCCGGTGCCGGCCGCGGCCGCGGCGGGGCGCGTCCTCGCGGAGGAGGCGCGGGCGGCTGTCGACCTGCCGCCGTTCCCCAGCTCGGCGATGGACGGATACGCGGTGCGCGCCGCCGACCTCCCGGGTCGCCTCCGCGTCGTCGGGGAGTCCGCCGCGGGCGCTCCCGCCGAGCGCGCCGTCGGGCCGGGCGAGGCGATCGCGATCTCCACGGGCGCGGTCGTGCCGAAGGGAGCCGATGCCGTCGTCCCGGTGGAGTATGTTGTCGCATATGACAACGAGATCGAGGTGGGCGGCGCTCCGGCGCAGGGCGCGAACGTGCGCCCGCGCGGCGGCGACACGGCTGCGGGCGACGTGGTCGTTCCTGCGCGCCGCCGCGTCTCCGCCGCCCAGGTCGGTGCGCTCGCCGCTGCCGGCGTCGTCACCGTCACCTGCGTCCGCAGGCCCCGCGTCGTCGTGCTCGCGACGGGCACGGAGCTCGTCCCGCCCGGCTCCCCGCTCGGCCCCGGTCAGGTCTACGAGGCGAACACCGTCATGCTCGCGGCCGCGCTCGCCGCCGCGGGCGCCGACATCGAGATCGCGCCCGCGGTCGCGGACGACGAGTCCGCGCACCGGCAGGCGCTCGAGCGCGGGCTCGCCGCGGACGTCCTCGTGACCTCCGGCGGCGTCTCGGTCGGACCGCACGACCTCGTGCGGCGGATCGAGGCGGAGCTGGGAGTCGAGGAGGTGTTCTGGCGCGTCGCGATCAAGCCGGGGAAGCCCGTCTCCTTCGGCGTGCGCGGCGAGACGCTCGTGTTCGGGCTGCCCGGGAACCCGGTGTCGGCGCTCGTCGGCTGTGAGCTGTTCGCGAAGCCGGCGTTGCGCGCGCTGCAGGGGCTCGTCGACCCGCTGCCGCGCTTCGAGCCGGGGACGCTCGCGACCGCGCTCCGGCGCAACGACGCCCGCGACGACTTCGTGCGGGCGCGCTCCCGCCTGGACCGGAACGGGGTCGTGCTCGAGCCGCTGAGCGGCCAGGAGTCGCACATGATCGCGCGGGCGGCCGCCGCCGACGCGCTCGTGCACGTTCCACGTGGAAACGGCGAGCTGGCCGTCGGGAGCCCCGTCGCCTGGCTCCCGCTCGGGCGCCCGTAGCGTCAGCCTCGGACCGCCGCCAGCACCCTGGCGTCGAAGGGTGCGCCGTCGCGCGGTTCCACCCGCACCAGGCGCGCGTAGACGATGTAGCGGTGGGTCGCGAAGAAGCGGGGATGGCACGCCTGCAGCTCCAGGAGCGCGTGGCGCGGCGAGCGGAGCACCGAGAGGTCGTCCGCCGCCACGACGCGGTGGCGCACGGCGCGGTAGACGAAGGTCCCGTACGGCATCTTCAGCGTGATCCGGTCGCCACGGCGGATCGCGTCGATGTGCGAGAACGGCGCGAGATAGGTCGTGCGGTGCCCCGCGACGTAGACGAGCCGGTTCTCGCCGGGCATGTACGAGCGAAGGTCGCGGCCCGGGCCGCGCTTCAGGGTGTCGTGGTCGGTGCCGTTGACGAGCACCATGTGCAGGCCGATGCGCGGGATCGAGATCCAGCCGATCGGCTGGCCGACGGTGGCTTCTCGCCGGAACGCGGCAGCGTCGGCGGCGACCGCGTCGCGTTCGGCGACGAGGTCCTGCCGCGCCGCGCGGGCGGGGTGCGGCGGCCGGTAGCGCGCCAGCTCGCGGTTCAGGTCGGCGGCGAGACGATGCTGCTGCCAGTGCGTGTAGGCCGCCGTGAACGGGTCCTGCCAGCGCCAGACGACGATCGCCCACGCGAGCGTGAGGATGCCGAGCGCGACGAACGACGCGCCGAGGATGCGCGCAGCACGACGCATTCACCCCTGTAACGCGCGGCGGCGATCAGCGGGTGCGCGGTGACGGCGCTGCGCGAGCACGATCCGGCGCACCAGCTCCCGGAACGGGCCCCGCGGCGGGCGCTCGCCGACGGCGGGATAGGGCGCGTAGCGCCCCGTCGCGATCGCGGCGAGCTGGCCGGCGGCCGCGAGCCAGCCGAGCGCGATCACGAGCAGCGGCACGGGCGCGTACCCGACCGCGAAGAGCTTCACGACGTACCAGGGCGCGTCCCAGCCGAGGCCGTAGCGCACCGCGAACGACCAGACGACGAGGCCCGGCCCGATCAGCCCGATCGCGAGCACGACCAGTCGCGCCCAGACGCCGCGACTGTGCACCTGCGGCAGCCAGAGCCAGACGTGGAGCGAGGGGAGGAGGAAGACGAGCGCGAACGGGTCGGTCGCGACGACGAGCAGTCCGACCACCGCGAGCGCGAGCAGCGCTGCGGTGTGTCCCGCGAGCACCTCCTCGGGCCGCACCGGCCGGCGCGGCAGGAGCCGGTCGCGCGCCGCGATCCAGCCGAGGCCGGCGAGGAGAGCGAGCGCTCCGAGCGCGCCGGACGGCCAGTGGACCGCTTCGAGGGACGGCGGCCGCCCGTTCGCCTGGCCCCACAGTCCGACCGCGGCGAAGAGGGCGAAGATCGCTCCGACCCACGCCCAGAAGGCGAGCCGGCTCCGGTAGCTCCGCAGCGCGGGCGCGACGCGGACGCGGCGTCTGCGGCAGCGCGCGAAGAGGTCGACGGCCGCCGCGATGAAGGGGAGCAGCGAGAACACGAGCACCAGCTCGATCGCCCACCCCCGCACGAGCCGCTGCCCGAGGAAGACGTAGCTCGACGGCCCTTGCGCGAGCGCGACCCCCTGCTCCATGGCGTCCACCGCGTTCTGCGTCGCGCGGCCGATCTGACCGAGGTGCAGGAGGTTCAGGCGCTCGTGGATCGGCGCGTGCGCTCCGGGCGGCCTGTCGTCGGCGGTCGTGATCGTCACCGCGGGGATGCCGCGCGTCACGAACGGCGCCTGCTCGTAGGCGCTGAAGGGGAAGCCGAGGTCGATCAGCTGGCGGAGCCCGCTCGCCCGAGCGGGGTCGGAGCCCGTCTCGCGCAGGAGCGAGGTGCGGAGCGTCTCGACGAGGCCGGCCGCCGGCGAGCGGGCGGTGTCGCCCGCGATCTGGAGGCGCGGCGGGCCGCCGCCGCCGATCGAATCGAGGTCGATCACGGCGATCACGTTGCGGGCCGCGGCGGGGTCGGCGGCGAAGCGCGCCGCTCCGAGCGCCCCGTCTTCCGCGCCGTCGGTGGAGAGGAACACGAGCGAGTAGGGCAGCGACACGCGCGGCGCGCCCGCCGCCGGGGCGTAGGAGCGCGCCAGCTCGATCAGGGCCGCCGTGCCCGAGGCGTTGTCCACGAGCCCCGAGCCCGAGCCGGAGCCGCTGTCGTCGCGGTGGGCGAGCACGACGATCTCGCGGGAGGAGAGCGCCGACTTCTTCTCGGCGATCAGGTTGACGAGGCGCACCCGGCCGCGGCCCGGGACGACCGCGCTGAAGACGTCGCTGCGGACGCTCAGACCGTACGGGGCGAGCTGCTGCCGGAACCAGCGGACGGCGCCGGCCGCGCCCGCCGTCCCGGCCGCGCGCACCGGATAGCGGAAGGCGAGGTCGTGCGCGAGCTGGGCGGCCGCGTCGCGGTCGAACGCGGGCGGCACGGTCGGGGCCGGCAGCGACGAGGGCCGGGCGACGCTGAAGGCGAGCAGCAGCAGCGGCAGCCCGACGAGGAGCCAGGTGCCGCGGTAGAGCCGTCCGTTCACCGGCCGCTCGATCGAGCCGGGGCGCGGCCGCCGGCGCTCCGGTGAGGGCGTCACGGCCGTCACGCCGTCCAGTCTAGGCGCGGCGGCGGCGCGTTTTCACGGGAAAACGCGCGCGTTAGGACCGGCGTCGACGCGGGAACGCCGAGCCGTGGGAGGTGCAGGAGCGCGCGCCGGTCAGGTAGAAATCGGCGGGTTTAGAGACTCGAATCTACGGAAAGGAACGAGCGGCGGATGAGCGAAGCGGCCGTGGTCGAGGCGAGGGGCGAGGAGCGCGAGGGCATGCGCACCGTCCGGCTGCGCATCCCCGCGAAGGCGGAGTACATCGCCCTCTCGCGCCTCGCGCTCACCGGGCTCGCGAAGCTGGCCGACGTCCCGGACACGACGCTCGCCGACCTGAAGCTGGCGCTCACCGAGGCGGTCTCGAACTCGATCCGGCACGCGTACGACGGCCGCGAGGGGCACGTCGAGATCGCGTACGAGCTGAGCGGCGACGCGCTCGGGATCGAGGTCGTCGACGACGGCGCCGGCTTCGACCCGAACCGGCCGCCGGCGCTCGAGGGCGAGGAGCTGTCCGAGGGCGGTCTCGGCATCGCGATCATCCGGACGATCGCCGACGAGCTGGAGATCGAGTCGGAGCCGGGGTCGCGCGGCTCGCGCCTCCGCTTCGCCAAGCATCTCCGGCGCTAAGCTCGTTGCCAAGCGAGACAACGACACGGGGGAGGCCGATCCTCGTCGTCGCCAACCGCGCGCCGGTCGTCTACGGCCGCGACGAGCGCGGCGACCGCATCGCGAGTCGCGGCGCCGGCGGGCTCGTCACCGCGCTCGGCGGATTGCTCGCCCACCACGACGTGACCTGGATCGCGAGCGCGATGAGCGACGAGGACCGGGCGGTCGCCGCCGAGCACGACGGGGCGTTCCCGGAGCGCACGCGGGACGGCGCCGACTACCTGCTCCGGCTCGTCGCGCACGACCCGGCGGGCTACGACCGCTTCTACAACGTCGTCGCCAATCCGACGCTCTGGTTCCTGCAGCACTACCTGTGGGGGCTCGGCGACGCTCCCGACCTCGGGCCGGCGCTCCTCGACGCGTGGGAGCACGGTTACGTCCCGGTCAACGAGGCGTTCGCGGCGGCGACCCTCGCCGAGCTGGAGCGCCGGGCCGGGGCGGCCGTCTTCTTCCACGACTACCACCTCTACCTCGCGCCGCGGCTCGTGCGCGCCCGCCGGCCCGACGTCGTCACCAGCCACTTCGTGCACATCCCCTGGCCGCAGCCGGACTACTGGCACGCGCTTCCCGACCGCCTGCGGCGCGCCGTGCACGAGGGGCTGCTCGCGAACGACGTCGTCGGCTTCCACACCGACCGCTGGCGGTGCGCGTTCCTCGAGTGCTGCGCCGCCCTGCTCGGGGCGGAGGTCGAGGCGACGACGGTTCGCCACGCGGGACGCGCGACGGAGGTGACCGCGCACCCGGTCGGGATCGACGCCGCCGAGTTCGACCGGCTCGCCGAGTCGCCCGCCGTGCTCGAACGGGAGCGGGAGCTGGTGGCGGCGCGGCCGGAGCTGCTCGTCCTGCGCGTCGACCGCACCGACCCGTCGAAGAACGTCGTGCGCGGCTTCCGCGCCTTCGCGCTCCTGCTCGAGCGGCATCCGGAGCTGCACGGCCGGGTCGGCATGCTCGCGCTTCTCGCCCCGTCGCGGCAGGACGTTCCCGAGTACGCGGACTACGTCGCCGCGGTCGAGCAGGCGGTGCGCGAGGTGAACGACCGCTTCGGCCGCG
The DNA here is from genome assembly GCA_035688315.1 of Gaiellaceae bacterium. Classification (GTDB taxonomy): domain Bacteria; phylum Actinomycetota; class Thermoleophilia; order Gaiellales; family Gaiellaceae; genus Palsa-739. Next base: position 12,730 of record DASSND010000027.1, read on the forward strand.
CGGGCTGGACGCCGGTGACGCTCGACGTCGCCGACGACTTCCCGCGCTCGGTCGCCGGCTACAGGCAGTACGACGTCCTGCTCGTCAACCCCGTCTTCGACGGGCTGAACCTCGTCTCGAAGGAGGCGCCGCTCGTGAACCGGCGCCACGGCGTGCTCGTCCTCTCCGAGAACGCGGGCGCCCACGAGGAGATCGGGGAATGGGCGCTCGGCGTCAACCCGCTCGACCTCTCCGGCCAGGCGGACGCGCTCCACGAGGCGCTGACGATGCCCGCGGACGAGCGGCGGCGGCGGAGCGAGGCGCTGCGCGAGCACGTGCGCCGCCACGACGTGCGCGAGTGGATCGACGCCCAGCTCGGCGACCTCGACCGCGCGTCCGTACGATCTTCCGCGTGAACGATCTCTCGCACGTCGACGAGTCGGGCGAGGTCCGGATGGTGGACGTCGGTTCGAAGCCGCTCTCGCGGCGGCGGGCGGTCGCGAGAGCGGAGGTGCGCATGGCCGCCGAGACCGCCCGGATCCTGCGCGAGCTGCCGAAGGGCGACGCACTGGCGACGGCCCAGCTCGCCGGGATCATGGCCGCGAAGCGGACGAGCGAGCTGATCCCGCTCTGCCATCCGCTGCCGCTTTCGCACGTCGAGGTGACGCTCGAGGTGCGCGCGGACTCGGTGGAGATCGTCGCCTCGGCGGAGACGACCGCGCAGACCGGCGTCGAGATGGAGGCGCTCACGGCGGCCTCGGTGGCGGCGCTCACCGTCTACGACATGGCGAAGGCGGTCGACAAGCAGATGCGGATCGAGGGCGTGACCCTGCTCGAGAAGACGAAGGAGCGGGCCGCGTGAGGGCGGCCGTGCTGACCGTCTCGGACGGGGTCGTCGCCGGCACGCGCGAGGACCGGAGCGGCGACGCGCTCGAGGAGCTGCTGCGCGGCGACGGCTACGAGGTGGAGCGGCGCGTCGTCCCCGACGAGCGGGACGAGATCGCGGCCGCGATCCGCGAGCTGGCCGGGACGGCGGGCGTCGTGCTCACGACCGGCGGCACCGGCCTCGCTCCGCGCGACGTCACTCCCGAGGCGACGCGGGACGTGCTCGAGCGCGAGGCCCCCGGGATCCCGCAGGCGCTCCGCGCCGACTCGATCGCGAAGACGCCGCACGGGCTGCTCTCCCGCGGCACCGCGGGCGTCGTCGGCTCGGCGCTCGTCGTCAACCTCCCCGGCTCGCCCGGCGGCTGCCGCGACGGCTACGCGGTGCTGCGCCCCGCGCTCGCGCACGCGCTCGAGCTGCTCGCGGGCGAACGGGACGTCGCCCACCGCCAGACATGACGGCGACGCCCGCGCCCCTCCCCGCGCGCTTCGCGCGGCTCGTCAAGATCGAGCACACCGTCTTCGCGCTCCCGTTCGCGTACGTCGGCGCGTTCCTCGCCGTCGGCGGCACGCCGAGCGCGCACGACCTGCTCTGGATCACGGTCGCGATGGTCGGCGCCCGCTCGCTCGCGATGGCGCTGAACCGGCTGATCGACGCGGGCCTCGACGCGCGCAACCCCCGCACGGCCGGGCGGGAGCTGCCGAGCGGGCAGCTCTCCGTCGCGCAGGTCGTCCTCTTCTGCGTCGCCTCGCTCGCGCTCTTCCTCGTCGCCGTCTGGCAGCTCGACCCGCTGGTGCGCTGGCTCTGGCCGATCCCGGTCGCCGGGTTCGTCGTCTACCCGTACCTCAAGCGCTTCACCTGGCTCTGCCACTTCTGGCTCGGCGCGGTCGACGGGCTCGCGCCGGTCGGCGCCTGGGTCGCGATCACCGGCACGCTTCCGTGGCAGGCGTGGATCCTCGGCGCCGCCGTCGCGCTCTGGGTCGCCGGCTTCGACCTCTTCTACGCGCTCTTCGACCTCGACGTCGACCGCGGCGAGGGGCTGCACTCGATCGCGACGCGCTTCGGCGTCCGCGGCGCGTTCGCCGGCGCCCGCCTCGCCCACGCGGCCACCGTCGCCTGCCTCGTCGCGGCCGGGCTCGGGCTCCCGGTCGGCGTCCTCTACTGGCTCGGCGTCGCCGCCGTCGCCTGCCTGCTCGCGTACGAGCACGCGCTCGTCCGGCCCCGCGACCTGCGCCGGCTCGACACCGCGTTCTTCACGATGAACGGCGTCATCTCCGTGGTCTTCGCCGTCTTCGTGGTCGCCGACCAGGTCACGTAGCGCCGCGGATCAGCCGGTTCGCGATCGTGAACGGCGGCGGGATCGGCGGCAGCTCGTCCGGGCGGAACCAGCCGGCCTCGGCCAGCTCGGTCTCGTCCAGCCGGATCTCGCCCGCGGCCCAGCGGCACGAGAAGCCGAGCATCAGCTGGCTCGGGAACGGCCACGGCTGCGAGCCGGCGTAGCGGATCTCCTCGACCTCGAGCCCGACCTCCTCGGCGACCTCGCGTGCGACCGCCTGCTCGAGCGTCTCGCCCGGCTCGACGAAACCGGCCAGGACGCTCCAGAACGCGGAGACGCCGGCGCGGCGCGCGAGCAGGACGGCGTCGTCGCGGCGCACCGCCATGATCACCGCGGGCGAGATGCGTGGATAGGCGGCGACGCCGCAGTGGGGGCAGACGCGGGCCAGCTCCTCGCCCGAGCGCGCGCTCTCGGCGCCGCAGCTCCCGCAGAAGCGGTGCGTCTCCTCGAAGCCGAGCAGGTGCACGGCGCGCGTCGCCGCCTGCGCGAGCGGCTCCGGCCCCGCGGCGAGGAGCGCGCGCAGCGTCGGCGCGTCCGCGGGAAGCCCGCCCGCCGCGCGCGCCGCGAAGAGCGGCTCGCCGTCGAGCCAGCCGACGTGCAGCGGCTCGCCCGCGGCGCCGGCCGGCGTCGCGAGCGCGATCCGCTGCTCGTCCACCGCGAGGACCCGGGACGACTCGCGCGGCCGCGCGGCCCGGTCGAAGCCGGGACGCCAGCTCACCGGCGGCGCAGCGAGGCGTCGGCGAGCGCGGGCGGCGTCCAGCCGGCGTCCGCCTCGTTGAGATTCGTCCCGGGCGGGACGATCTCGTCGATCCGGTCGAGCACGTCGTCCGGCAGCTCGACCTCGACGGCCCCGAGCACGCCCTCGAGCTGCTCCATCGTCCGCGGCCCCACGATCGGCGCGGTCACGGCCGGATGGCGCAGGACGAACGCGATCGCGAGGTGCACGAGCGGGATACCCGCCTCGTCGGCGAGCTGCGCGAACGCCTCGGCCGCCTCGAGCTTCCGCTGGTTCTCGGGCAGCGAGAGGTCGAAGCGCTGCGGCAGCCGCTTGCCGCGACGGCTCTCGATCTCGGCGCCCTTCCGGAACTTCCCCGAGAGCCAGCCGCCCGCGAGCGGGCTCCACGGGATCACGCCCATCCCGTAGCGCTCGCAGACGGGCAGCACCTCCGCCTCGACGCCGCGCACGAGCAGCGAGTAGGGCGGCTGCTCGCAGACGAACCGCTCGCGCCCGCGCCGCTCCGCGACCCACTGCGCCTCGACGATCTGCGACGGCTGGAAGGTCGAGCTGCCGAGGTAGCGGATCTTCCCCTGGCGGACGAGGTCGGTGAGCGCGCCGAGCGTCTCGTCGACGTCCGTCGACGGGTCGGGACGGTGGATCTGGTACAGGTCGATCCAGTCGGTGCGGAGCCGGCGGAGGCTCGCCTCCACCTCCTGCACGATCCAGCGGCGCGAGTTGCCCTGCCGGTTCGCGCCCTCGCCCATGCGGCCGTGCACCTTCGTCGCGAGCACGACGTCGTCGCGGCGGCCCTCGAGCGCCTTGCCGACGATCTCCTCCGACTCTCCGGCCGCGTAGACGTCGGCGGTGTCGACGAAGTCGATGCCCGCGTCGAGGGCTCGGTGGATGATCCGGATCGAGTCGTCGTGATCCGGGTTGCCCCACGCCCCGAACATCATCGTGCCGAGGCAGAGCGAGCTGACCTGGATCCCGGTGCGGCCGAGCGGGCGGTGCTCCACGACCGGAGCCTACGGGTTGCGGGGCGGGCGCCGTCGTGGTCGGCGCCCGCCCCTGCCGTCCGCCGTAGCTAGCGGCGGGAGAAGCCGCCGAGCTGGGCGCGGAGGCTGGAGTCCGCGGTCGTCAGCTCGACGTAGTAGCCGCGCGGGTTCGCGAGCACGGCCTGCGCCGTCGCGCCGCTCACCGCGACCTGGCGGGTCAGGTTGCCGTTGCCGTCCGCGTCCACGATCGTGCCCGGGGCCGCGTCGACCACGACCGCGCCGGTCTGCCCCTTCGCGCCCTGGTGCAGCGCGAGGCCGCTGATCGTCGCCGGGGCGCCGAAGCGGTAGTTGACGTAGAAGACGGCGTTCGCGCTCGTGATCCCGCCGTTCGCGTCGCGGGTCACGTCGAGCGTGAAGCTGCCGTCGGCGCGGTGGCGCACCGGCCCGCTCGCGCGGAACTTCAGGTGCGAGACCGAGACGCTGCGCGTCTTGTGCGGCTTCGTGCAGGTGCCGCGCTGGAAGACGATCCCGGCGCCGGCCGCGCTGCCGCTGCCGAGCTGGCCGGAGCCGAAGCCGCCGGCCGGCGTGAAGTCGCTCGAGAACGAGGCGACGAGCTTGCCCTCCGGCTTGCGCACGTTCCCGACGAGCGTGCCGACGGCGTGGCCGCCCGCGAGCGCGGCGTGCACGTTGCCGTGCGTCCCGCCCGAGGTGCGGAAGGTGCCGTCGAGCCAGCCGAGGCCGTCGCTCGCGACGACGCTGTGCGCGCGGATCGTCAGCGTGCCGGCGAGGCGCGCGTCGCCGCTCGCGGCGGTGCCCGCGTAGGTCGCGGTCGTGTCGGTGTAGGCGCCGTCGCCGCCGGTGCAGGTGCGGCTGTGCGTGTGCGAGACGGTTGTGGCGGCGAAGGTCGCCGCGGCCGCCTGCGACGACTGCGAGCGGTGATGGGCGGCGCCCGCGACGCTCGCGGCGGCGAGGGCCGCGGCGGCGGTGGCGAGCGCGACGAGGCGCTTCCTGGACATCGGTGTCTCCCCCTGGGTGCGGATGGCGGTGGTGCTACAGGTAAGGACGCCGGACCTGGCGCGATTCCGTGCAAGGAGCACGCAAAATCCCTGTAAAGCGCGCGCTTGCGCCTATGCTGGGCGCGTGATCTCCGCGCACGGGATCGGCAAGCGCTTCGGCGAGAAGCGCGTCCTGCGCGGCGTCGACCTGCTGCTCGGCCGCGGCGACTTCCTCGTCGTCACCGGCCCGAACGGCTCCGGCAAGACGACGCTGCTGCGCATCTGCGCCGGGCTCGCGCTCCCGAGCGAGGGCGAGCTGGCGCTCGCCGCGGCGCGGCACGAGATCGGCTATCTCGGCCACGAGCCGCTCGTCTACCGGGAGCTGTCGGCGCTCGAGAACCTCGACCTCTACGGGAAGCTCTACCGCGTCCCGGAGCGGCGCGAGCGGATCGGGATGCTGCTCGAGCGCTTCGGCCTCTGGGAGGTGCGGCGCGAGCGGGTCGCCTCGTACTCGCGCGGGATGACGCAGCGGCTCGCGCTCTGCCGCGTGCTGCTGCACGACCCGGCGCTGCTCGTGCTCGACGAGCCGTACACCGCCCTCGACGCCGCCGGCGCCGAGCTGCTCGACGCCCAGCTGCTCGAGCTGCGCGGCGAGCGCGCCTGCCTCGTCTCGACGCACGACCCGGCGCGGGTCGAGCCGCTCGCCTCGGGGCGGCTGGAGCTGGCCGCGTGAGCTACCTGCGGGACGTCGGCGCGCTCGCGCGCAAGGACCTGCTGCTCGAGCTGCGGGCCCGGGACACGCTGCCGGCGATGCTCCTCTTCGTCGTCGCGACCTTCGTCGTCTTCCACTTCGCTCTGCCGGGCACCCCGTCGCGGCTCGCGGCGAGCGGCCTGCTCTGGGTCGCGATCCTCTTCACGGCGCTGCTCGCGCTCGGGCGGGCGTTCGTGCCGGAGCGGGAGCAGCGGGTGCTCGACGGGCTCGTGCTCGCGCCGTGCGACCGGAGCGCGATCTGGCTCGGGAAGGCGCTCGCGACGCTCGCGTTCCTCGCCGCCGCCGAGGTGGTCGCGCTGCCCGCCTACGCGCTCTTCTTCCGGCCGGTGTCGGGCTCGACGGTGCTCGGGGTCGCGCTCGCCGACCTCGGCATCTGCGCGGTCGGCACCTTCCTCGGGGCGATGGCGGTGGCGACGCGCGCGCGGGAGCTGCTGCTGCCGCTGCTCTTCCTGCCGCTCGCGATCCCGATCGTCGTCGGCGGCGTCGGCGCGAGCGTCGTCGGCTCGCCGGGCCGCTACCTCGGCTTCCTCGCCCTCTACGACGCGCTCTTCGCGCTCGTCTGCTGGGCCTCGTTCGAGTACGTCGTCGCCGAGTGAGCGGACCGATGCGACAATTCGCAGCCGTGGGTCGCTCGCCTCGCCTCTCGCTGCCGGCGCTCGCCGCGACGGCGCTCGTGCTCGTCACGACCGCCGCGGCGCTCGTCTTCTTCGTCGCGCCGAACGACGCCGACCAGGGCTTCTCGCAGCGGATCTTCTACTTCCACGTCTCGATCGCGATCACCGCGTACGCGTGCTTCGCGGCGGCGGCGTGGAAGGCGTTCCGCCACCTGACGCGGCGCGACCCGGACGCCGACCTCGCAAGCTACGTCGCCGTCCACCAGGGCGTGATCTTCGGCGCGGCCGTGCTGCTCACCGGCTCGATCTGGGCGCGGATCTCGTGGGGGCACTGGTGGCTCTGGAGCGAGGACCAGCTCGTCCTCTTCCTGGTGCTCTTCCTCTTCTACTGCGCGTACTTCATGCTCCGCTACTCGCTCGAGCCGGGGCCGCAGCGGGCGAACATGAGCGCCGTGTACGCGCTCTTCGGCGTCGTCCTGATCCCGGTCAGCTTCCTCGCGATCCGGCTCGCGAAGAACCTGATCCATCCGGTCGTCTTCACCCGGCACGGGCCGAGCTTCGGCGGCTGGATCCTCGTCACCTACTGCGTCGCGCAGGTCGCGATGCTCGTCCTCGCGCACACGCTGTACCGGGTGGAGCTGGCCGGCAAGCGGCTCGACGTGCGGCTGCGCGAGCTGAAGGAGGTGCTCGTCTGACCACTGCCGAGAAGTACGTGACGGCGGCGTACTGCGTCGTCCTCGCGCTCGTGCTCGTCTACGTCGTGATCATCGCGCTCAAGCTGCAGCGGCTGGAGCGGACGGTCGACGACCTCGAGGGCCGCGCGGCCGAGCCGCGCGACGAGGCTCCGCGGGAGCCGGCCGCGGTTGGCTGAGATTCTCTTCTGGCCGGCGCTCTTGCTGTACGGCGAGGCGGCCGTCGGCTACCTCGGCGACGCGCGGCGGCCCGGGGTCGCCGGTCGCGCCGCGACCTGGGGCGTGCGGCTCGGCTGGCTCGCGCAGACCGCCCTCCTCTGCGTGCAGGCGGCCCGCCGCGACGGGTTCCCGTGGGGGACGTGGGCCGGCTCGCTCAACCTCTTCGTCTGGCTCGTCGTCTCCGCGTACCTGATCTGGGGCTGCCGGCGGCCGTACCGGCTGCTCGGGCTGACGGTGATGCCGCTCGCCGCGGCGCTGCTCGTCGTCGCGCGCGCAGGCGGCGGCACCGGCGTCGGCGGCACGAGCCACTACTCGAACCTCTTCCTCGTCCTCCACGTCGGGCTCGTGCTGGCCGCGTTCGCCGGCTTCACGCTCACGGCCGCGCTCTCCGGTCTCTACCTCTGGCAGGAGCGGCGTCTGAAGGCGCGCGCCGCGACGATCCTGCGCCGGCCGGTGCCGGCGCTCGCGACGCTCGACGCGCTCGCGCTCCGGACGGTCTCGTGGTCGCTGCCCGCGCTGACGCTCGGGATCGGCGTCGGCCTCGGGAGGCTCGTCGCCGACGGCGACCGGCCGGACGCGCTCGTCGCCGCCACCTGCGCGACCTGGCTCGTCTGGTCGGCCTACCTCGGCCTGCGCGCGTTCGGCGGTCTCGCCGGGCGGCGCGCGGCGCACCTCGCCCTCGCCGGCTTCGCGCTCGTGATCCTCGTCCGCCTCGCCCTGCCCGCGACCCACTTCGCCTGATGCGCCTCGTCCTCGTCGGCACCTCCCACCACCGCGCCCCCGTCGAGCTGCGCGAACGGGTCGCGCTCGAGCGGGAGCAGGCGGCCGCGCTCGCCGCCCGGCTCGCCGAGGGCGGCCGCGAGGCGGTGTGCCTCTCCACGTGCAACCGCACCGAGCTGTACGTCGCCGCGGAGGACGCCGAGGCGGCCGAGCGCGACGCCGTCGCCGCGCTCGCGGCGCTCGAGCCGGAGGTCGAGCAGGCGCTCTACCGGCTGCGCGACCAGGCCGCCGCGCTGCACCTCTTCCGTGTCGCGGCCGGGCTCGACTCGCTCGTGCCCGGCGAGGGCGAGATCCTCGGCCAGGTGCGCGCCGCGCACGAGCTGGGGACGACCGGGTTGCTGCTCGACCGCGCGTTCCGCCAGGCGCTGCACGCGGGACGCAAGGTGCGGGCCCAGACCGCGATCGGCGAGAGCCCGGCCTCGGTCGCGGCGGCCGCCGGGGCACTCGCCGAGCAGGTCTTCGGCGACCTCGCCGGCCGCACGATCCTGCTGCTCGGCGCCGGCAAGGTGAGCGCGCAGGCCGCACGGAACCTGCGCAGCCGCGGCGCGGAGATCGACCTCGTCGCGAACAGCCGCACCGAGCGTGACGCGGTCGAGGCGCGGCTCGGCGCCGTGGACGTCGTGATCGCGTCGACCAGCTCGCCCGGGCTCGTGCTCGACGCGGCGACGGTGGAACGGGCGCTGCGCGCGCGGCGCGGCCGCCAGCTCCTGCTCGTCGACCTCGCCGTCCCGCGCGACCTCGACCCGGCGATCCACCAGCTCGACGGGTGCTACCTCTACGACATCGACGACCTCGAGGCGATCGTCGCCGAGACGCTCTCCGGCCGCCGCCGCGAGGCCGAGCGGGCCGAGGCGCTCGTCGCCGGCGAGGCGGCGAAGTTCCACGAGTGGCACGCCTCGCTCGACGTCGTGCCCGCGATCGCGTCGCTGCGGGCGCGCGCCGAGGAGATCCGCGAGGCCGAGCTGCGCAAGGCGGACGCGCTGCTCGAACGGCTCGACGAGAGCCAGCGGCGCGCCGTCGAGGCGGTCACCGCGCAGATCGTCAACAAGCTCCTCCACCTGCCGACGGTGCGCATGAAACAGGCGGCCGCGGCAGCCGACGGGGTGCTCTATGCTGAGGCCGTGCGGCATCTGTTCGGTCTCGAGGACGAGCGCTGAAGCTCGGAAAGCTCACCGGACGCCCACTGCCGCTGCAGGCTCCCACCGCGTTCGTGCGCGTGCACCCGCGCGGCGCCGGCGGCTGCGGGCAGCCCGTACGGAGACGCTCGCGCTGTGCTGATCCGCGTCGGCAGCCGCGGCAGTAGGCTCGCGCTCACGCAGGCCGAGCTGGCCGCCTCGCGCCTGCGGGCGCCGGGGATCGAGATCGCGCTCGTCCCGATCACGACGGCCGGAGACCGCGACCGCTCGCGCCCGTTCGGCCAGATCGGCGAGCGGGGCGTCTTCGTGAAGGAGCTGGAGGAGGCGCTGCTCGAGCACCGGATCGACGTCGCCGTGCACTCCGCCAAGGACATGACCTCGACCGACCCGGCCGGCCTCGCGGTCGGCGCGTACCTGCGCCGCGACGACCCCCGCGACGCGCTCTGCGGCGCGGACGCGATCCGGCCCGGGATGCGTGTCGGCACTGCGAGCGCGCGGCGGAAGGCGCAGCTGCTCGCGCTCGAGCCGACGCTCTCGATCGAGCCGCTGCGCGGGAACATCGACACGCGCCTGCGCAAGCGCGGCGAGCGCGGGCTGGACGCGGTGGTGCTCGCCGCGTGCGGGCTCGACCGGCTCGGGCTCGGCGGCGAGATCGGCCGCCGCTTCGACCCCGACGAGCTGCTGCCGGAGGCGGCCCAGGGCGCGCTCGCTCTGCAGGTTCGCGCCGGCGAGGAGCATCTCGTCGCCGCCGCGGACGACGCGGAGACGCGGGCGCGCGTCGAGGCGGAACGCGCGTGCGTGGCCGCGGTCGGCGGCGGCTGCCTCGCCCCGGTCGCCGCGCATCACGACGGCACGCGCCTCGTCGGCCTCGTCGCCGCCGAGGACGGCTCCTGGCTCGAGCGCCGCGAAGGCGACGACGCGGACGCGCTCGGCCGGGAGCTGGCCGCCCTCGCAGCGAGCCGCGCGTGACGATCTCGTCACACGATCGGCACCAACCCGGCACGGACACGTGACGATCTTCCGGCTAGCGTCAGCGGCGCCGACGCCGGTCCCCTTCTGGGAGGGCGGGGGTTAGGGATGGGCACGGTGCCGGGCCCTCGCGGACGTGGCCAGGACGGGCAAGGCCGGCGGGGACAAGGGGGAGCCGGGGACGACGGCGGGATGCGCGGCGGCTCGGGCGTTCGTTCGCGTCCGCGGGTCCTCGTCACCCGGGCCGAGGAGCAGGCCGAGCCGCTCGCGGCACGGATCCGGCAGCTCGGGGCCGAGGTCGTCCTCTGCCCGCTGATCCGCGTCGAGCCGCTCTCCGACGACCCGCTCGACCTCTCGGCCTACGACTGGGTCGTCGTGACGAGCCCGAACGGGGCGCGCGAGCTGGCTCGCCGTCTCGCGGCTCCGCCGCGCCGGTTCGCGGCGATCGGCCCTGGCACCGCCGAGGCGCTGCGCGAGCACGGGCTCGAGCCCCAGCTCGTGCCGCGGACGCACACCCAGGAGGGGCTCCGGGACGAGCTGCCCCCCGGCCGCGCGCTCCTCGCAGCGGCCGAGGGCGCCCGCCGGGACGTGCTCGACGCCGACTTCCTGCCGCTCTACCGCACCGTGCAGCTCGTCCCCGACACGCGGCCGGAGGGCGACCTCGCCGTGCTCGCGTCCCCGTCCGCCGCCCGTGCGCTCGCCGCGACCGGCGCGCGCATCCCCGTCGTCGCGATCGGCCCGCAGACGGCGGTCGCGGCGCGCGAGCACGGCCTCGACGTCGCGGCCGAGGCCGAGCAGAGCGACCTGGACGGGCTCGTCGCGGCGGTCGAGCGCGCGCTGGTGAGCGTGTAGCCTCATTCGGCAATGCGCCGCGTCGTCACGTTTCTCACCGATTTCGGGCTGCAGGACGACTTCGTCGGCACCTGTCACGGCGTGATCAAGCGGATCGCGCCCGACGCCGACGTGATCGACCTCACGCACGGGATCCGTCCCGGTCACGTGCTCCAGGGCGCGCTCATGCTCGCGAACACGCTCCCGTACATGCCGGAGGGGATCCATCTCGCCGTCGTCGACCCGGGCGTCGGGGGGAGCCGCCGCGCGCTCGCGCTCCGCGACGCGGAGGGTCGCTTCCACGTCGGCCCCGACAACGGGCTCCTGCTGCCGGCCGCCGAGCGTTTCGGCGGCGTTGCCGCCGCGCACGAGCTGGCGAACCCCGTCTACTCGCTCCAGCCGGTCTCCCGCACCTTCCACGGCCGCGACCTCTTCGCGCCCGCCGCCGCCCACCTCGCCGCCGGGGTCGCGATCGAGGAGCTGGGCCCGCCGATCGCCCCCGAAGAGCTCGTCCGTCTCGAGATCCCGCAGCCGGAGATCGGCCAGAGCAGGATCCGGGCGGCCGTCCTCGGGGTCGACCGCTTCGGCAACGTCGCGCTCAACCTCACGCGCGAGCACCTCGAGAACGCGGGCGTCGCGCCCGGCACCCGCGTCGAGCTGACCTGCCGCGGCGACCGCTTCTACGCGGTGACGGCGCGCACCTTCACGGACGCCGCCGCCGGCGAGCTGATCCTCTACGAGGACAGCTACCGCAACATCGCGGTCGCCGTCTCGCGCGGCAGCGCCGCCGCCGTGCTCGGCGCCGAGGAGGGAAGCTCGATCTTGATCGCGGTGGACGTGCCGTGATCGACGCGCGCCGCTTCGCCCGTTTCGTCACCGACGTCGTCGTGCGGCAGCCGCTCCTCTGGCGCGTCCTGCGCCGCCCGCTCCGCGCGATGTTCGACGGGATCGCGCCCACCTGGGAGACCCGGATCGGGCCGCACCACCTGGGTGCGCTCGAGCTGGCCCTCGCCGAGATCGACCCGCCCCGCCGCGCGCTCGACCTCGGCACCGGGACCGGGGTCGCGGCGAAGGCGGTCGCGACGCGCTTCCCGCAGGCCGAGGTGGACGGGCTCGACTTGAGCGCCGCGATGATCGCGGAGGCGCAGGCGGGGCTCCCCGAGGAGCTGCGGGGGCGGGTGCGCTTCCGCACCGGCGACGCGTCGTCGCTCCCGTTCGCCGACGGCGAGGCGGAGCTGGTGACGCTGATGAACATGATCCCGTTCTTCGACGAGCTTGCCCGCGTGCTCGCGCCCGGCGGGCACGTCGTCGTGTCGTTCTCGCGCGGCGCCGAGACGCCGATCTACGTCCCCGCGGAGCGGCTCCGGCGCGAGCTGGAGCGGCGAGGATTCGCGGAATTTGCGGACTTTTCCGCGGGGCCGGCGACGGCGTTTCGCGCGCGCCTGGGTAGGGTGCCCGGCAACGGCAGTTCGCGACACGGTCGCACCGGTCCGGACGCCTGAGGCCCCCGCGACGCGCGAGCGTCACGGGGGCCTCGCTACGTCGGCCGGCTAGATCCAGCTGATGTGGTCCTGGAGCAGCGGCACGAGGAAGTAGAGCGCGAAGGCGGCGGACACGGCCCACATGAGCACGTGCACGTCCTTGGCGCGCCCCTGCACCGCCCGGATCAGGCAGTAGGCGATGAAGCCGAAGCCGATGCCGTTCGTGATCGAGTAGCTGAACGGCATCAACATGATCACGAGCGCGGCCGGGAGGCCGATCGCGAGATCGTGGAAGTCGATCCCGGCGAGCTTCGAGATGCCGCTCCGGGCGACGCCCTCCTCGACCTCCGCCTCGTCCTCTCCCTCGGTGAGCTGGCTCACCATCAGGTAGCCGACGATGATCAGGGCGGCGGCGGTCGCCTGCGACGGCACCATCCCGATCAGCGGGGCGAAGAAGAGGAACGGGACGAAGAGCGCGCCCGCGACGACCGCGACCCAGCCGGTGCGGCCGCCTGCCGCGACCCCGGAGCCCGACTCGATGTACGTCGTCGCCGACGAGGTCGACGAGGCGCCGCCGGCGATCGCGGCGAGCGAGTCGATCAGGAGCGGCTTGCGGATCTCGGGCAGGTGCCCGTCCGAGTCGAGGTAGCCGGCCGGCTTGCCGACGCCGACGAGTGTCCCCATCGTGTCGAAGAAGTCCGACAGGAAGAGGGCGAACACCCAGACGAGCGCGGAGACGACGCCGAGCTTCGAGAACGCGTGGAAGTCGAAGTTCCCGAAGGTCGACCAGTCGCCCCAGCTGGCGATGTGGCTCCAGCCGGGCCAGGTCGCGGTCGAGGTCCCGAACGCCGAGTGGTCGGTGGCGGAGTTGATGATCGTCGCGACGATCGTGGTGCCGATGATCCCGACGAGCAGGTCGCCCTTGAAGCCGCGCGCCCGCAGGGCGAGCGTGACGACGATGCCGAGGATGGTCACGAACACGGGCCAGGTCGTCCAGTGGCCGAGCGTGACCGGGGTGCCGGAGCCCTGGACGACGAGCCCGGAGTCGTAGAGGCCGATGAACGCGATGAAGAGGCCGATGCCGATGGCGATCGCCTTCTTCAGCTCGAGCGGGATCGCCCGCATGATCTGCTCGCGCAGGCCGGTGAGGACGAGCGCGGTGACGACGATGCCCTCGAGCAGGATCAGGCCCATCGCCGAGGCGAACGTCAGGCCCTCCGAGCCGACGAGCTGGAACGCGACGATCGCGTTGATGCCGAGCCCCGGCGCGAGCGCGTAGGCCCGGTTCGTGTAGAGGCCCATCGCGATCGTCATCACGGCGGCGACGACGCAGGTCGCGGTGACGACGCCCTCGAACGGGAGCGCCGCGCCCGCGGAGGGCTTGACGCTCGTGAGGATGATCGGGTTCAGGAAGATGATGTACGACATCACGATGAAGGTCGTGACGCCGGCCATCGTGTCCCGGCCGAGCGTGGTGCCGTGCTCGGCGAAGCGGAACCGGCGCTCCAGGAACGAGTCCCGGAACGACGCGGCGATCGTGCTCATGCAGTGCCCTCCCTCGGTGAAGAACGGTCGGTGAGGCGGACGCTAAACCGTGGCGTGGACGGATCAAGGTCCCGAAGGGACAAAGACCGCTCTTTGCGACAAAACGAACGTCCCGAGTGTGCACTCGCACCCGTGGCCCGGCTTTGCCGGGCCACGAAGCGCATGGCGAGGGCCGGACTCGAACCGGCGACACCCCGGTTTTCAGCCGAGTGCTCTACCAGCTGAGCTACCTCGCCGCGGCGGCGGTCAGTGTAGCCCAGCGCGGGTGCCGCTCTTCGCGGCAGCGAGGCGCTCGAAGAGCGTCTCGACGAGGTCGCCCTTCAGGAGGACGGCGTCGGCGCCGGCCGCGGTCACCGCCTGGTGCAGCTCCGAGGCCGGGTCGCCGGTGAGGGCGATCAGGCAGAGCGCGGGATGGTCCTTGCGCATCCGGGCGACGGCGGTGACGCCGTCGACGAGCGGCATGTGCAGGTCGATCACGACCGCGTCGGGCTGCAGCTCGTCGACCAGTTCGATCGCGGCGAGCCCGTCCCCCGCCTCGCCGACGACGGTCAGCTCGGGCTGGTGCTCGATCAGCGGGCGGAGCGCCGCGCGGAAGGTGGGCTCGTCGTCCGCGATCAGGACCCTCACCGGAGCGCTGGACGTCGCATCCGCCATGCGCGAGGGACGTTAGCCTTGCGGCGGTGGGGGCGCAAACGGACGCTCGCGAGGTCGCCGTGATCGGCGCGCCGCTCGACCTCGGCGCCGGCCGCCGCGGCGTCGACATGGGCCCGTCCGCGATCCGCTACGCCGGCCTCTGCCAGCATCTGCGCGACGCGCTCGGGATCCGGGTCGAGGATCTCGGCAACGTGAACGCGCCCGTCGCCGAGCAGGCGGCGATGGGGGACGAGCAGGCGCGCTTCCTGCCGCAGATCCTCGACCTCGCCGACGAGGTGGCGCGGCTCGTCGCGGAGGCCGCGCGGCGCGGCGCGCTGCCGCTCGTGCTCGGCGGCGACCACTCGGTCGCGCTCGGGACGCTCGTCGGGATGGCGCAGGCTCGCGGGGGGCCGGGCGGGGTCGTCTGGGTGGACGCGCACGGCGACCTGAACACGCCCGAGACCTCGCCGAGCGGCAACGTGCACGGGATGGTGCTCGCCGCCGCGCTCGGCCTCGCCGGGCCGGCGTTCGCGCGCGACGGCTGGCCGCTGCCGGCGGTCGAGGCGGGGCGGGTCGCGCTCGTCTGCACCCGCTCCCTCGACGACGGCGAGCGCGAGCTGCTGCGGCGGCTCGACGCGAAGGTGTTCACGATGAGCGAGGTCGACAAGATCGGCGTCGAGCCGTGCCTGCGGGAGGCGCTCGCGCACGCGGCCGGCGGCGCGTTCCTGCACGTCTCGCTCGACATGGACGCCGTCGACCCCGACCACGCGCCCGGGGTCGGCACCCCGGTTCGAGGCGGCCTCTCCTACCGGGAGGCCCATCTCGCGATGGAGGTCGTCGCGGAGTCCGGCCTCGCCGACTCGCTCGACGTCGTCGAGGTCAACCCGATCCTCGACCGGGAGAACGCGACCGGCCGCCTCGCCGTCGAGCTGGTCGCCTCCGCGCTCGGCGCGAGGATCCTCTGAGCGCGATCGTCGTCGGGCATCGCGGCACCGCCGAGGGCGTCGCGCCCGGGACGCTCGCCGCGTACGAGCGCGCGCTCGCGGGCGGCGTCGAGCTGGTCGAGATGGACGTGCGGCGCGCGGTCGACGGCGAGCTGCGCGCCCTCCACGACGCGAGCGAGGACGTGGGCGCGCCGACGGTGCGCGAGGTGGCCTCGCTCGTCGCGGCGGCCGGCGCGGCCCTGATGCTCGACCTGAAGGAGATCGGCGGCGAGCACGAGCCGGTCGAGGCGGCGCTCGCGCTGCTGCCGCCGGAACGGCTCGTCGTCTCGACGATGGAAGACGTCTCGGTCGCCGCGCTCCGCGGCCGCTTCGCCGGCGTCAGGCTCGGGCTCAGCGTCGGCCGCGAGTGGCGGCGACCGTACCTGCGCACGCGGCTCTCCGAGGCGTTCCCGGCGCGGCGGGCGCGCGCGTGCGGCGCGAGCTTCCTCGCCGTGAACCGCCGGCTCGTCCCGTTCGGGATCCTCGCGCGGGCGCCGCTGCCGGTCTACCTGTGGACGGTCGACGAGGAGCCGGCGCTGCGGCGCTTCCTCCGCGACCCGCGGGTCGCCGCGGTGATCACGAACCGTCCGCTGCGCGCGCTCGAGCTGCGCGGAGCCTGAGCGCCTCCTCCGGCCGGTCGGTGACGACGGCGCCGACGTCGTCGCGGCCGAGCAGCCGCTCCAGGTCGCGCTCCTCGTTCACCGTCCAGACCCAGGACGGCGCCAGCTCCGCGGCCGTCCGCGCGAGCGTCTCGTCGCCGGCGAGCCGCACCTCGATCGCGACGAAGTCCGCCCGCGCCTCGCGCGCACGCCGCAGCAGCTCGCCGGCGTCGGGCTCGTCGCCGCCGAGCCCGACGAGGAGCCCGCGCGGGACCCCGGGCGCCGCATCGGACGCGTCGCGCAGCGTCCCCGCGAGGAAGGAGAGGAAGAGGTGACGGCGCCCGCGGAGCGCGGCCGCGACGGGCGCGGCCGGCGCGCGCTTCAGCTCGGCGACGACGAGGACGTCCTCCGGCACCGCCGCAAGCGCCTCGTCGAGGGCGGGCGCGAGCGGCGGCGGCCGCAGCTCGCGCAGCCGCGCCAGCGGAAGCGAGTCGATCGGCTCCCCCGCGACCTCGGTGTCGTGATGGAGGACGAGCGCGCCCTCGGCGGTCTGCTGCACGTCCAGCTCGACGCCGTCCGCGCCCGCGGCGGCCGCGGCGGCGAGCGCGGCGGCGGTGTTCTCCGGCAGCTCGCGGTGGAGGCCCCGGTGGGCGATCACGAGCGGCGCGGTCACGGCCCGACGATACTGGCGCCGTGCAGCTCGAGGTGCGCGAGGGCGACATCGCCGCGGTCCGGGCGGACGCGGTCGCGAACGCCGCCAACGACGCGCTCTGGATGGGCGCCGGCGTGGCGGGCGCCCTCGAGCGCGCCGGCGGGGAGGAGATCGAGCGCGAGGCGGTGCGGCTCGGCCCGATCCCGCTCGGCAGCGCGGTCGCGACCGGCGCCGGCCGGCTTCCCGCCCGCGTCGTGATCCACGGCGCCGTGATGGGCCAGGACCTGCGGACGAGCGCCGAGCTGGTGCGCGAGACGACCCGCTCCTGCCTCGCGCTCGCCGACCGGCTCGGCTGCGCCTCGCTCGCGCTGCCCGCCTTCGGCACCGGCGTCGGCGGCTTCCCGCTCGCCGAGTGCGCGCGGCTGATGGTCGCCGAGGCGCGCTCCTTCGAGCCCTCCGCGCTCGAGCGCGTGATCTTCGCGGTGGTCGGAGAGACGGCGAGGGCCGCCTTCGCGGCGGCCCTCGCGGACGACCAGATCTGAGCCCGGGCTACGAGACGAAGCTCAGGACCCAGTTGCGCATCTCGGGCAGGTCGAGCCGCATGACGCCGCCCTGACCGCCGCACGTCCAGTTCTTCCCGAACGAGGTCACGCCGGCGATCACGTTCGAGTCGCCGACGAAGTTCGGGCCGCCCGAGTCGCCGAAGCAGGTGCCGCCCGTGTTCGCGTTGTTCGAGAGCGTGAGCGAGTTCGGCTGCTGCGGGCCGCCGATCTGGATCAGGTGCGGATGCGCCACCTCGCGGATCTTCAGCTCCGAGTCCTTCACCGACGAGTGCCCCTGGTCGGGGAACGCCGCCTGGAGGCCGTAGCCGACCGAGGTGAACGTCGTCTTCGAGTTCACCTTCAGGCCGCCGAGCGAGTTCTCCGCCGGCAGCTGGCCGTAGCCGAGGTTCGTCACCGGGGCGTTCAGCGTCACGACGCCGACGTCCCAGAGGAAGAACGCGTTCCCGTCGTAGAGCGGGTTCTGGTGCACGGTGCCCCTCGACTCGCCGGTGAACGGGTAGCCGAGCGCCGCCGCGTTCGACTGCACGTCCGCGTCCCACCAGATCTCCGCGGTCGCCGCGGGGGCCTCGGTGCAGTGCCCCGCCGTGACGAACACCGTCGGCGAGATCAGCGTGCCGGTGCAGCGCCAGAGCGGCGTCCCGCTCGCGTCCTTGGCCACCATCAGGCCGACGTACGGATGGCCGTTGCCGTCCAGGGTGCCGTTCGTGATCGCTCCGGCCGGCAGGGCGAAGACCAGGAGCGCGGCGCCGAGCGCGGCAAGCAGCAGAAGGGTCTTCTTCATCACTCTCCCCGTGTCGGGGCCGGGACCGCACCCGGCCGATTCCGCCGGAGAGTAGACGCGAAAGGGCGCGTCCGCTAGTCCCGCTCCTCGCCGTTTCCGGACGGTTCGTAGTACGTCCGATCCTGCAATTCCTCGGGCAGGTAGCTCTGCTCGAAGCCGCTCGGGTCGTCGTGCGGGTAGACGTAGCCCTCCCCGTGGCCGAGCTTGCGCCCGTACCAGCTCCCGTCGCGAAGCGCCTTCGGCGGCTGCACGGTGCCGTGCTCCTCGACGTCGGCGGCGGCCCGCTTCAGGGCGACGTAGCTCGCGTTCGACTTCGGCGCGCGCGCGAGGTAGATCGCCGCCTGCGCGAGGTTGAGGCGCGCCTCCGGCAGGCCGACGTGCTCGACCGCCTGCGCGGCCGCGACCGCGACGAGCAGCGCGCGCGGGTCGGCATTCCCGACGTCCTCGGAGGCGAGCACGATCATCCGCCGCGCGATGAAGCGCGCGTCCTCGCCGCCGGCGAGCATCGCCGCGAGGTAGTAGACGGCGGCGTCCGGGTCGCTGCCGCGCATCGACTTGATGAACGCGGAGGTGAAGTCGTAGTGCGCGTCGGAGCCCTTGTCGTAGAGGACGGGACGCTTGCGCGCCGCGTCCTCGACGTGTGCCTCGCCGACCGCGGAGCCCTCCGCGGCCGCGGTCTCGGCGGCCAGCTCGACGATGTTCAGCGCCGAGCGCGCGTCGCCGCCGCTGCGGCGCACGACGAGGTCGACCAGCTCGTCGCTCAGCTCCGCCCGCACCTCGGCGGCGCCGCGGCGGACGATCTCGCGCATCTCCTCCGGCCCGAGCGCCTCCAGCTCGTACACCTGCGTGCGCGAGAGCAGCGCCGAGTTCACCTCGTAGTACGGGTTCTCGGTCGTCGCCCCGATCAGCGTCAGCAGGCCCTCCTCGACCGCGGGCAGCAGCGCGTCCTGCTGCGCCTTGTTGAAGCGGTGGATCTCGTCGAGGAAGAGGATCGTGCGGCGCCCGCTCGCGCCCAGCCGCTCGCGCGCCCGGGCGAGCGCCTCGCGCACGTCCTTCACCGTCGCCGACACCGCCGACAGCTCCTCGAAGGCGGCCCCGGTCGAGGCGGCGACGATGCGGGCGAGCGTCGTCTTGCCGCTCCCGGGCGGGCCGTAGAAGATCGAGGAGCGGACGCGGTCCTCGGCGATCGCCAGCCGCAGCGCCGAGCCCTCGCCGAGCACGTGGCCCTGGCCGACGAACTCCTCCAGCGTGCGCGGACGGAGCCGCTGCGCGAGCGGCGCCGTCGCGGCCGCCCGCCGGCCCGCGGCATCGGAGAAGAGGTCGGACACGACCGCAGTATGCTCCGCGCGTGGCCGCCGGCTCCCTGCGCGACGAGGTCGTCGACCTGCTCTCGCGGCTGATCCGCGTCGACACGACGAATCCGCCCGGGAACGAGACCGCCGCCGCCGAGCTGCTGCGCGACTACCTGGAGGCGAACGGCGTCGCCTGCGAGCCGGTTGCGAAGGTGCCCGAGCGCGCGAACCTCGTCGCGCGGCTCCCCGGCGGCGACGGGCCGCGGCTGCTGCTCCTCTCCCACACCGACGTCGTGCTCGCCGACCCGGCCGAGTGGACGGTGCCGCCGTTCTCGGGCGAGGTGCGGGACGGCGAGGTCTGGGGCCGCGGCGCGCTCGACATGAAGGGGCAGGTCGCGGCGAGCGCCGTCGCGATCGCGTCGCTCGCGCGCGAGGGCTTCCGCCCGTCCGGCGACCTGATCTTCGCCGCGACCGCGGACGAGGAGGTCGGCGACGACTTCGGCCTCTCCTGGCTCTGCCGCGAGCACCCCGAGCTGGTGCGCTGCGAGTACGCGGTCAACGAGGGCGGCGGCGACCGGGTGACGATCGGCGGCCAGGTCGTCTACCAGGCGACGACGGCCGAGAAGGCGACCGCGCCGTTCACGATCCGCGTCCGCGGCCGCTCCGGGCACGCGTCGATGCCCGGGATCGCCGACAACGCGCTCGTCAAGGCGGCGCGGCTCGTCGAGCGGATCGCGGCGTGGCGCCCCGAGCCGCAGCTCGGGCCGGAGGTGGAGGGCTTCCTGCGCGTCGTGCTCGGCGAGGTGCCGCCCGCCTTCGAGGCGGCGGAGCGGGTGCGGGCGCTCTCCGGCGCGGCCGCCGACATCGTCGAGGCGGTCGTCGTCCCCACCTTCTCGCCGACGATGATCTCCGCCTCGCGCAAGCGGAACGTGATCCCGGCGGTCTGCGAGGTCGTCGTCGACTGCCGCCTCCTGCCCGGGCAGCGTCCCGAGCACGTCGAGCCGCTGATCCGGGCGGTGCTCGGCGGCGACGTCGACTACGAGCTGGCGTGGGGCGAGCCGGAGGGCGGCACGCGCTCGGCGCTCGACACGCCGCTCTGGGCGGCGGTCGAGTCGTTCGTCGAGCGGGTCGAGCCGGGCGCGAAGGCGGCGCCGCTCTGCACCGCCGGCTTCACCGACAGCCACTGGCTGCGCGAGGCGTTCGGCACCGCCGCCTACGGCTTCTTCCCGGTCACCGGCGAGATGCCGCCGGAGGTCGTGAACGCGCTCGTCCACTCCGCCGACGAGCGGATCCCCGCGGTCGACCTCGAGCGCGGCGTCGACTGGCTGCGCCACGCCGCGCTCGCCGTGCTCGGGTGATCGAGCTGGCCTCCCCCGCGGAGG
This sequence comes from Gaiellaceae bacterium, assembly GCA_035688315.1. Taxonomy (GTDB): domain Bacteria; phylum Actinomycetota; class Thermoleophilia; order Gaiellales; family Gaiellaceae; genus Palsa-739. The sequence goes on from DASSND010000027.1 coordinate 33,560, forward strand.
TCGAGCCGGCGCTCGCCGCCGAGGGCTTCTTCGGGCGCGACGGCTGGGTCGCCCGCGTCTTCCTCGCGCACCGCACGGGCGCGCCGGAGCCGTGCCCGCTGCCGGCGGCGGCGGTGTCGATCGAGCGGGAGGGCGCGGCACCGGCGCGGGCGGGCGCGTTCGCGGTCGGCGAATGGCGCCGCACGTGGAGCGACGCGGACTACGGCGCCGCGGTCGAGGCGGTGCGCGCCGCGATCCGCGAGGGCGACGTGTACCAGGTCAACCTCGTCCAGCACCTCGCCGCGGACTTCGCAGGCGACCCGCACGCGGTCGCCGCCGCGCTCGCAGGGCTGCGCCCGCTCGAGCCGCGCGCCCTCTGCGGCGACGGCTGGGCGGTCGTCTCCGCCTCGCCCGAGCTGCTGCTCGCACGGCGCGGGCGGCGCGTGTGGACGTGCCCGATCAAGGGGACGCGCCCCGCGGGCGTCCCGGTCGAGTCGGCGAAGGACGCGGCCGAGCACGTGATGATCGTCGACCTCGAGCGCAACGACCTCTCGCGCGTCTGCGAGCCCGGCAGCGTCCGCTGGCCGGAGCTGCTCGCCGAGCGCGGCCTCGCCGGCGTCACCCACCTCGTCTCGACGGTGGAGGGGACGCTGCGCGAGGAGGCGACGCTGACCGGTCTGCTCGGGGCGGTCTTCCCCGGCGGCTCGGTGACGGGGGCGCCGAAGCTCGCCGCCTGCGCGCTGATCGGGGCGCTGGAGCCGGTCGGCCGCGGTGCCGCGATGGGCGCGCTCGGCACGATCCGGCCGAACGGCGACCTCGACCTCGCTCTGACGATCCGCACCTTCGCGATCGCGCACGAGCGGATCCATCTCTGGGTCGGCGGCGGCATCGTCTGGGACTCGGAGCCGGCCGCGGAGATCGAGGAGTCGTGGGTGAAGGCGCGACCGCTGCTCGCCGCGCTCGGCTCACGCGTGCCGGAGGTCGCGGTCGCATGACGCTGCTCGCGGTGCACGCGCTCGGCCGCGGCGCGCTCGCGCCCGGCGAGCCGGCCGTCCACGCCGACGACGCGGGCTTCCTGCGCGGGCGCGCCGTCTTCGAGACGCTGCGCGTCTACGGCGGCAGGGCGTTCCGGCTCGACGAGCACCTCGAGCGGCTGCGGCGCTCCGCGCGTCTGGTCGGGCTGCCCGATCCGGATCCCGTGGCGCTGGCGGCGCTCGGCGAGGCGGCGATCCGCGACGGCGGCGCCCCCGACGCGGTGCTCCGCTTCCTCTGGACGCCGGGGCGCGAGGAGGGCGGCGGCCCGACCGGGCTCGCGCTCGTCTCGACGCTGCCGGAGGATCTGGAGGAGCAGCGGGCGCGCGGGCTGCGGCTCGCGGTGCTCGAGTGGGCGCCGGGCCACCGGCTCGCCGCGACGAAGTCGACGAGCTACGCCGAGAATGTCGCCGCCCAGGACGACGCGCGGCGGCGCGGCTGCGACGACGCGCTGCTCGTCTCCGCCGAGGGCGTCGTGCTCGAGGCGCCGACGGCGAACGTGTGGTTCCGCGAGGGTCGCCGGCTGCTCACGCCGTCGCTCGCCCAGCCGATCCTCGCTGGCGTCACCCGCGCCGCGCTCTGGTCGCTCGCGGCCGGAGCCGGCTACGAGCCCGGCGAGGGCGTCTTCCCGCTCGAGCGCCTCGCCGCGGCCGACGAGGTGTTCCTCAGCTCGTCGGTGCGCGAGGTGATGCCGGTGGTGCGGCTCGACGGCGCGGCGGTCGGCGACGGCCGGCCCGGGGAGGCGGCGTCGGCGCTCCAGCGCGCGCTGCGGTCGCTCGCGGCGGGCGGCTAACCTCAGCGCGATGGGCGAGGAGAAGATCCGGCTCGGCGGCATGGCGCTCCCGAACGGCGTGCTCGTCCACGGGCCGACCGCGTGGGCGTGCGCGATCCGGCGCGACGACGGCCGGATCGAGGTCGCGTCGGCGCGGAAGCGGCTGCAGGCGTCGCGCGTCGCGAACCCGCTCCTGCGCGGACCGGCGCGCCTCGCCGAGGCGATCGCGCTGCTGCCGCAGGTGAAACGGAAGCTGCCGGCCGCGGAGCTGCCGTTCGAGCAGCCGCGCGTGCTCGCCTCGATGCTCGGGGCGGCTGCCGTCGTCAAGGGGATCCGCGGCTCGCGGCTCCGTCCGGGGGCGCAGGAGCTGCTCGCGGGGCTGGCGTCGCTCGCGCCCGCGGTGCTCGCGCTCCGCGGTTCCGCGCTCGCCGCCTACCACGGCGCCGAGCACATCTCGATCGGCAGCTACGAGCACGGCCCGGGCGCGACGAAGGAGCACGAGCGCTGCGGCGGCCACCTCGTCGGGCCGCTCGTCGCCACCTCGGCGGCGGGGAACGTCGTCGCCGGTCTCGCGCCGGAGCGCGTGCGCGGGCAGGCGCGGGTCGCGGCGCAGTTCGGCGCGGTCGCGGCGGCCGTGGAGATCTTCGGCTGGATGACCCGGAACCCGTCGCATCCGCTCGCGCAGGCTCTCTCGAAGCCCGGCCACGAGCTGCAGCACCGGCTCTCGACGGCGGAGCCGTCCGCCGAGCAGCTCGAGGTGGCGGAGGCGGCGCTCGCGGCCTGCCTGGAGCTGGAAGGTGCCGGCCCCAGACCGTAGACGGCGGCTCGCCCCGGAGGTCTTCGACCTCCCCGTCGAGAAGATGCGGGCGGGCTACTACACGGACGCGTACTTCAACCACGCGCGGGCCGTGCTGCTCGAGGACGGGCGCCACCCGCACGTCGTCGTGCAGGTGTTCCAGAAGAACCACGCCTACCTCGGCGGCATGGACGAGGCGATCGCGATCCTCGAGCTGTGCGCGCTCCCGCACGACGGGCTCGAGATCCGCGCCCTCTACGACGGCGACCGGATCGAGCCGTGGGAGCCGGTGCTGACGATCGAGGGCGACTACACGGCGTTCGCGCACCTCGAGACGGTCTACCTCGGCACGCTCGCGCGGCGGACGCTGATCACGACGAACGTCGTGCGCGTGATCGAGGCGGCGAACGGCAAGCCGATCATCTTCATGCCGGCACGGCACGACCACCATCGCGTCCAGACCGGCGACGGCTACGCGGCGTACGTCGCCGGGCAGATCACGGGCGCCGAGATCGGCGTGACGACGGACGAGCAGGCGTCGTGGTGGGGCGGGCGCGGCATCGGCACGGTGCCGCACTCCCTGATCGCGTCCTACGGCGGCGACACGGTGCTCGCCGCGCGGCGGTTCGCCGACTGGGCGCCCGACGACATGGCGGTGACGGTGCTCGTCGACTTCGACAACGACTCGGTGCGGACGGCGCTCGAGGTGGCGGAGGCGCTCGGCGACCGGCTCTGGGGCGTCCGGCTCGACACCTCCGAGTCGCTCGTCGACCGGTCGCTGTGGGAGGAGATGGGCGACTTCCGGCCGACCGGCGTGAACGAGCGGCTCGTCCGCAAGGTGCGCGCGGCGCTCGACGCCGCGGGCCGCGAGAGCGTGCGGATCCTCGTCTCGGGCGGGTTCACGGTGGAGAAGATCCGCGACTTCGAGCAGCGCGGCGTCCCGGTCGACGCCTACGGCGTCGGCTCCTCGCTGATCCGCGGCTCGAACGACTTCACCGCCGACGTCGTCGTGACCGACGGCACGCCGTCCGGCAAGTTCGGCCGCCGCCTGCGCGACACCTCGCGCCTCGAGCTCGTCCGCTGAGGCTCGTTCTCCTTCGCGCGGGACACGTCTCTGTCCGCTGGAACCGCCACGTCCCGCGCGGGCTGCTACAACCCCAGCGTGGCCGGGACGATCCTCTGGGACGTCGACACGCAGGTCGACTTCATGGAGCCGTCGGGGAAGCTCTACGTCCCCGGCGCGAAGGACGTCGCCGCGGCGATGGAGCGGCTCGTCGACGCGGCGCGCGCCGCCGGGATCAGGCACGTCGCTTCCGCGGACGACCACGAGCTGGCCGACCCGGAGATCTCCGACTCGCCGGACTTCACGAGCACCTACCCGCCCCACTGCCTCCGCGGCACCCGCGGCGCCGAGAAGATCCTCGAGACGAAGCAGCGCGACCCGCTGCCGCTCACGCTCGTCCCCTTCCCGCCGGCCCGCCTCGCGGCGCTCGTCGGCGGCTCCCGCGAGATCCTCCTGCTCAAGAAGAGCTTCGACGTCTTCACCAACCCGAGCACCGACGCGCTCCTCGACGCGCTCGACCCGGACGAGATCGTCGTCTTCGGCGTCGCCACCGACGTCTGCGACGACGCCGCCATCCGCGCCTTCCTGCGGCGCGGCCGCCGCGTCGCCTTCGTCGAGGACGCCTCCGCCGGGCTCGACCCCGCCCGCACCGCCGCCTGCCTCGCCGCCTGGCGCGAGGGCGGCGTCCGCTTCGCCACCGCCGACGAGGTCGCCGCCTCACTCGGCTAAGGGATCCGTCCCTTCCTGCCGATAGGCCACACACATGGTCGGGGACTGGTTCCACACTGCGGCCGACTTCGCCACGACCTGGCTGCCGCTCGCCTTCTTCGCGATCCTCGTCCTGACCGCCTGGCTGCTCTGGAAGACGGTCGGCATGATGCCGCGCGTCAAGCCGCAGAACCAGGCGCAGAAGGCGCGCTCCCAGGTGACCTGGAAGGACGTCGCCGGCGTCGAGGAGGTGCGCGCCGAGCTGATGGAGGTCGTCGACTTCCTCCGCGACCCGAAACGGTTCGAGCGGCTGGGCGCGAAGGTGCCGAAGGGGCTCCTCCTCTACGGGCCGCCCGGCACCGGGAAGACGCTGCTCGCGAAGGCGGTCGCGCACGAGTCCGGCGCGAACTTCTACTCGGCGAGCGCCTCCTCGTTCGTGGAGATGTTCGCCGGCCTCGGCGCCGCGCGCATCCGCAAGCTCTTCAACGAGGCCCGCAAGAACGCGCCCGCGATCGTCTTCATCGACGAGCTGGACGCGGTCGGCGCGCAGCGCACCGGCCACGGCTTCAACCGCGAGCAGGACCAGACGCTGAACCAGCTGCTCGTCGAGCTGGACGGCTTCGAGGGCGCCGAGCAGGTCGTCGTGATGGGCGCCTCGAACCGGATCCAGGATCTCGACCCGGCGCTGCTCCGCCCCGGCCGCTTCGACCGGCAGATGCTCGTGCCGCCGCCCGACCTCGCCGGCCGCGAGGCGATCCTCCGCGTCCACACGCGCGGCAAGCCGCTCGCGCCGGACGCCGAGCTGAAGACCGTCGCGCGCCAGACCGCCGGGCTGACCGGCGCCGAGCTGGCGAACATCTGCAACGAGGCGGCGATCTTCGCGGGCCGCCGCGACGAGTCGCTGATCACGCTCGCCGACTTCGACGCCGCCCTCGAGCGCGTCGTCGCCGGCCTCCAGCAGAAGAAGGTCCTGACCGAGAAGGAGCGCCGGATCCTCGCCTACCACGAGGCCGGCCACGCCCTGATGGCGCACCTGATGGGCGGCGTCTCCGAGCTGCAGAAGGTGACGATCGTCTCGCGCGGCAACGCGCTCGGCTACACGTTCCACCTGCCCGAGGAGGACCGCTACCTCCAGACCAAGGAAGAGCTGATCGACTGGATGGTCGTCGCGCTCGCCGGCCGCGCCGCCGAGGAGGTCGTCTTCGGCCGCGTCACGAACGGCGCCGCCAACGACCTCGAGAAGGTCACCGACATCGCCAGGCACATGGTGTTCGACTGGGGCATGTCGGACAGCGTCGCGTCGCGCACGATGCGCGCCGACAACTACGCCCTCTCCGAGGCGACGAAGCGGCTCCGCGACGAGGAGCAGGGCCGCCTCACCGACGGCGCCTACGAGGAGGCGCTGCGCCTCCTCCAGAAGCACCGCGCGCCGCTCGACCGGATCGCCAGCGCGCTGCTCGAGAAGGAGACGCTCGTCCGCGACGAGCTGCTCGAGCTGCTCGCCGACGTCGAGCCGGAGTCGCGCGCCGCCGAGACCGTCGGCGTCCCGCGCGTCGTCGCGGCGCGGCCGCCGCTCTAGCCGCCGAGCTCGGAGAGCGAGAGCGCGTCGCTCGGCGCGTCCAGGTGGACAGCGTCGTCCCAGTCGTCGAAGTGGAGTGCGCCCGAGTCGCCGCTGCCGTTGCCGACGATCGCGACGACGTACGGCTTGCCCCGGGCGGCGACGTAGAGCGTGCTCTTCTCCGCGGCGTCCTCGATCGCGACGACCGGCCGGCCCTGGTAGGTGGTCTCGCCGCGGTTGCGGAGCGTGTCGGTGTTCGAGGTCGAGGCCCGCACGAGCTTGTCGATGTCGGTGAGCGGCACGAGCGCCGACAGCTTCCCGCTCGCGGTCGACCCGCGCAGCCACTTCCCGCGCAGCCGCGCCGCCGCCGCCTCCCCGAGCGTCCGCTCGTAGAACGTGTCGCTGCCGCGCAGGTAGACGGTGCGGCCGATCCGGATCAGGTCGATCTCGAAGCCGCTCTGGGTGACGGTGCCCTTGCCGCCCTTGCCGCGATCGAGGTGGAGGTCGACGCCCACCGGGGTGCCGCCGCTGACCACCGTGCCGTGGACGTGCACCGCGCTCGCGTCCGCGGCGGCGGCGCGCGCGTCGGCCAGCACCTGCCGCGGCGGCTTCGACGCCTCGCCGTTCGACTTCGCGCTCGACCCGCAGCCGGCGAGCGCGACCGCCGCGACGAGCACCATGAGAACTGCCCGACCCGTGCGCATCAGGCTGATGCTTTCAAATACCATCGCCGCGTGGAGGCGACCGGGATCCACCACGTCGGCGTCGCGGTCGACGACCTCGACGCCGCGGTGGAGACGTACGAGCGGCTCCTCGGCGGCCGCCTCGAGCATCGCTCCCGGGTCGACGACCAGGGCGTCGAGGCCGCGTCGATCCGCATCGGGGAGAGTCGTGTCGAGCTGCTGGCGCCGCTCGGCGACGACACCCCGGTCGGGCGCTTCATCGGCAGGCGCGGCCCCGGCATGCACCATGTCGCCTACGAGGTCGCGGACGTGCGGGCCGCTCTCGCGCAGCTCGCCGCCGCGGGCGCGGAGCTGATCGACGCGGAGCCGCGCCGCGGCCTGTTCGGGCTCGAGGTCGCCTTCGTCCATCCTGAATCCGTCCACGGCGTCCTCTCGGAGGTGGTGTCGCGTGGCTGACGAGCGCGTACGGGTCGAGATCGGCTTCGAGGGGGGCCAGATCGTCGGCAGCTTCATCGACCCCTCGAGCGCCGACCAGCTCGAGGCGGCCCTGCACAGCGACGGGCCGCGCGTCGTCGTCCTCGAGACCGAGGACGGCCCGCTGCACGTGGTCGTGCCGCACGTCACGTATTTCAAGCGGATCGTGCGCGCCGGCCGCGTCGGCTTCGGTACCGGTGAGCGTTAGACCGCGCGGGTCGCGGGGAATCGAGAGCGGGTGAGTTCCGGAGAGAGCGAGCGGACGCCTGCGCGCGATTCGAACGAGCACGTCCGGCGGCTCGTCGAGCGCGGCCAGCAAGGCGACCGGGACGCGCTCGAGGAGCTGTACCTGATCCATTTCGACCGGATCTACAGCTACCTGCACGTCTCGGTCGGCAACCGGCACGACGCCGAGGACCTGACGACGCAGACGTTCCTGAAGATGCTGGAGAAGATCGGCAGCTTCAAGTGGCGTTCCGCACCGTTCTCCGCCTGGCTCTTCCGGATCGCGCACAACCTCGCCATGGACCACTTCCGCGCCCGCCGCCGCTGGCAGCCGGAGGAGGAGGTGCCGGAGCCGCCCGGCGAGGAGGAGCCGTCGGCGGAGCTGCTCGCGATGCAGACGCTCGGGCGCGAGTCGATGCAGAAGCTGATCGAGAAGCTCTCGCCGGAGCAGCAGCAGGTGCTGACGCTGAAGTTCGTCTTCAACTTCCCGAACGCGGAGGTGGCGACGATCCTCGGCAAGACCGAGGGCGCGATCAAGTCGCTGCAGCACCGCGCCCTCGCCTCGCTGCAGAAGCAGATCGCGAAGCAGCAGCAGACGGCCTGAGAGCCCTCGGCGGCGAACGGCTACCGTGCGGCCGTGGCGCTCGCGGCCGGCATCGTCGGACTGTCCAGCTCCGGGAAGACGACGCTCTTCCGGGCGCTCACGCGCGCCGAGACGCACGGCTCCGGCAAGGAGCACGTGGGCATGGCCCAGATCCCCGACGCGCGCCTCGACGCGCTCGCGCGGGTCGTCGGGGCGCGCAAGGTGACGCCGGCCGCGGTGCGCGTCGTCGACGTGCCCGGGACGGGGCCGCAGCTTCTCGGCAACCTGCGCCAGGTGGACGCGCTCCTCGTCGTCCTCGACGGCTTCTCCGGCACCCGCGTCCCCGACGACGACCTCGAGACGCTCGAGCTGGAGCTGCTCGTCGCCGACCGCGACCATGTCGCGCAGCGGCTCGAGCGGGTCGCGAAGCAGGCGAAGTCGGGCGACGCGAAGGTGAAGGCGGAGGCCGCAGAGCTGGAGGCGCTGCTCGCCCACCTCGACGCGGGGCGGACGCTCGCCGACTGGGAGGGCGAGCTGCCCGGCGAGCTGGATCCCCTGACGACGAAGCCGCTGATCGCGCTCGTGAACGGGGCCGGAGGCATCGACCTGCAGCTCGAGGCGGAGCTGGCGGAGCTGCCGGAGGAGGAGGCGGCCGAGTTTCGCGGCGGCGGCGAGTCGGCGCTCGGCGAGGTGGTGCGCCGGCTCGCTGAGACGCTCGACCTGATCGCGTTCTTCACCGCGGGCGAGAAGGAGACGCGGGCGTGGACGCTCCGTCGCGGCCAGACCGCCCTCGACGCGGCGGCGACGATCCACTCCGACATCGCGCGCGGGTTCATCCGCTGCGAGGTGGTGCGCTGGGACGACCTCGTCGAGGCGGGCGGCCACAGCGAGGCGGCGCGTGCCGGCAAGCAGCGGCTCGAGGGCAAGACGTACGTCGTCGCCGACGGCGACGTCCTGAACGTCCGCTTCAACGTCTGAGCCCGACCGTCCGTCCCGGCCGCGGCCGGGGTCTGACCCCGGGACATGTCCGGTGTCGGACACCGGACATGTCCCGGCAGGCGTGTCGCTCAGCAGCAGTCGTCGCCGCTGCAGCAGTCGCCGGCAGGCGTGCAGCAATCGCTCATCTCACTCCTTTCATCGATGGACATCGATGCATGATATATTGAAATCGCTCGATGAAGACGCTTGCCGTCCTTCCCTCGCTCTGCTGCGGCCCCGCGACGCAGCCGCTCGCCCGCGGCGAGGCGGAAGCGCTCGCCGCACGCTTCAGGGCGCTCGCCGACCCGGCGCGGGTCGCGATCGTCAACCGCCTCGCGCAGGCCGACGAGGTCTGCGTCTGCGACCTGAACGCCGCACTCGACCTCGCCCAGCCGACCGTCTCGCACCACCTGCGCGTGCTGCGCGAGGCCGGCCTCGTCGACTCGACCCGCCGCGGAACCTGGGCCTTCTACCGGCTCGTCCCGGAGGCCGTCGCGGCCCTCCGCGAGAGCCTCGGCGCGTGAGATGACCCGCGTCCTCTTCGTCTGCGTCCACAACGCCGGCCGCTCGCAGCTCGCAGAGGCGCTGTACGAGCGCCGCGGCGGCGAGGCGCGCTCCGCCGGCTCGCAGCCCGCGGCCGAACTGCACGAGGCGGTCGTCGAGGCCCTCGAGGAGGTCGGGATCGACGTCTCGGGCCGCGTCCCCCGGGCGCTCGCGCGCGAGGACGTCGAGTGGGCCGACCTCGTCGTGCGCATGGGCTGCGGCGACGCGTGCCCCGTCCTCCCGGGCACGGAGTACCTCGACTGGAACCTGCCCGACCCGGTCGGGCTCTGCCTCGAGGAGGTGCGCGAGCTGCGCGCCGTGATCGAGGGGCGCGTCGCCGCGCTCCCCCTCTAGACGAGTCGTTCCACGACCTCGCGCGCCCGGCTGCGGAACGACTCGTCCAGCCTCAGCCGGCGGTGATCAGCGCGACGCCGGCGAGCGCGACGAGGACGCCGGCGTCCTGCGAGCGCTGCACCCGCTCGCCGAGCACGAGCCGTGCGAGCAGCACGGTCACGACCGGGTAGAGCGAGCCGAGCACCGAGACGACGCTGAGCAGCCCCTCGTTCGCCGCCGCGGCGGCGAAGAGCGCGTTGCCGCCCGTGTCGAGCAGCCCGACCGCGACGAGGCCGGGCAGGTGGAAGCGCGCGCCGCGCAGCGGCGTCCGCGTCGCCAGCACTCCCGCCCAGACGAGCGGCACCGACGTGCAGCGGAAGAGGAACGCCGGCCAGAGCCAGTCGTGCGGCGCCGACGCGTGCAGCGGCACGAAGTAGCCGCCGAAGCCGAGCATCGCGACGAGCGCCCAGCCGACGCCGGCCGCGACCCGCGTCCCGCCGCCGTGCCGTTCCAGCGAGGCGAGCAGGCTGCCGCCGATCGCCGCCACGATCCCGACCGCCTGGACGGCGCTCAGCCGATCCCCCGTCGCAACCCCCCACGCGACGGGGACGCCCGCGGCGATCGCGGCGATCGGTGCGACGACGCTCATCGCGCCCGTCGCCATGCCGCGGTAGAAGGCGGCGAGCCCGAGCGTCCCGAGCAGCGCGGCGAGGCTCGCCCACGCGACCTCGGCGCCGTCGGGCGGTGTCCCGCGCGCCGCGACCGCGATGCCGAGCACGACGAGCCCGAACGGCTGCGACACGGCCATCACCGCCAGCACCGGCAGGGCGCGCGCCTTCAGGCCGCCGGCGAAGTCGCCGACGCCCCAGGCCAGGCTGGCGACGAGCGCGAGGAGCGCGGGAAGCATCTAGCCGAGGAGTTCCACGATCTCGCGCGCCCGGCTGCACGCTCTGCCGCGGCGTCCCGGACCCACCAGCCCGCGCCCCGGCACGGGCGATCCCGCGGAACGACCCATCTAGTCCGGGATCGGCCGGGTCGCGGCGACCGCGTCGAGCTGGTTCGCGTGGTAGAGGACGGCGGCCTCGGCTGTGCGCGCCGACCGGGCGTCGTGGTGGCAGGCGACCGCGTGCAGCAGCTCCGCGGGCGCGTCGAGGCCTTCGAGCAGGCGCAGGCCGAGGTGGACGTGGCCGAGCAGGCGGCCCTCCTCCGTCGGCTGGAAGGTCGGCGGCGGCCCCAGCTCGCGCAGCCGGCCCGCGTCGTGGACGAGCGCCGCCGCGAGCAGCAGGTCGGCGCGCAGCCGGGGATGGAGCTGGCACAGCTCGCGGCAGATCGTCGCGACGCCGACGGTGTGCTCGAGCAGCCCGCCCGCGTACGAGTGGTGGCCGTCCGGGGTGGCCGGATAGGCGCGCAGCGGCGCCCCGGCGAGCACGCGCGAGACGATCCCGCGCAGCCGTTCGTCGTGGATCTCGGCGGCGAGGAACTCGAGGAAGCCCTCCAGCTCGTCGGCGTCGCGCCGCAGCGCCGGCGCGAGCCCGGCCGGGTCGACGTCCGCGGCCGCCTCGAGCGTCCGCACGTCGACCTGGAGCCGGTCGCGGAAGCGCTCCACGCGGCCGAGGACGCGCACGGCGTCGCCCTCCGCGAAGCGGGCGTCGAGCAGCTCGACGTCGTTCCAGACGCGCGCCTGGATCCGTCCGCTCGGGTCGACCAGCTCGAGCGCGAGGTAGGGCGCGCCGTTCCGCGTCCGCAGCCGCTCCTTGCGTGCGACCGCGTAGACGCCCTCGACGGTGCGGTTCTCCTCGAGCTGGGCGATCGCGGTCACGAGCGGAGTCTACGGCGGCGTTTGGAGGGTGCGGCGAGCGGGGAGCCTGGGGGCGAATGTCGGTCGCGCTGCGTCAGAGCAGGAGGTTCGACGCCTCCAGCCCCGTCACGCGCTACTGGGTGGCGAACTGCGTCGGGTTCGCGGTCACGGGCGGGCACCGCGGAGTCGTCGAGGCCGTCCAGGCGGAGGACGACCCCACGCGGCCGGAGACGCTGCGGGTCCGTTGCGGCAGGCATCGCACCCGCGACCTGCCCGCGGCGGCTGTCGTCTCGGTCGTGCCCTCGGAGCGGGTGCTCGTCGTCGAGCACGTGCCCGGGAGCGTCGAGGTGCACGGCCGCGAGGCGGCGCGGGTCGCCGGGCAGGGGGCGGCGGCCGGCACGCGTGTCCTCGCGGCGGCGCTTGCCCGCCTCTGCGCGCTCGGCTGGACGTGGGCGTGCCGCGGCTGGGCGGCCGCCAGGCCGCGCCTCGAGCGCGAGCTGCGCCGCGGCTGGCGCGAGAGCCGGCGCCTGATAGCGTCGATCCCGTGGCACGAATTCGGCCGTTCCGCGCGCTCCGCTACGGCGAGGGCGCGGCAGGAGATCTCGACGCGCTCGTCGCGCCCCCGTACGACGTCGTCTCGGACGAGCAGCGAGCGCAGCTCGCGGCGCGAAGCCGACACAACGTCGTCCACCTGACGCTGCCCGACTCGGAGGTGCAGGCGGCGCGCGACCTCGCCGCCTGGCGCGAAGCGGGCGTCCTCGTCCAGGAGCCGGAGCCCTGCTACTGGTGGCTCTGCCAGGACTACACCGGCCCCGACGGCGTGGCGCGGAGCCGCGAGGGGTTCGTCGCCTCGCTCCGGGTCGAGCCGTACGAGAACCGCGTCGTCCTCCCGCACGAGCGCACGCATGCCGGCCCGAAGGAGGGGCGGCTGCGCCTGCTGCGCGCGACGCGGACGCAGCTCGAGCCGATCTTCCTGCTCTGGGACGGCTCGATCGCCGTCGACGGTCTGGGCGAGCCCGATCTCGCGGTCGAGGAGAGCGGCGTGCGCTCGCGCCTCTGGCGGCTCGGCGCCGAGTTCGGCGACGCGCTCACCGAGGAGCTGGCGGAGGCGCAGCTCCTGATCGCGGACGGCCACCACCGCTACGAGACCGCGCTCGCCTTCCACGCCGAGGACGGCAGCGAGGAGTCGGCGTGGATGCTCGTCGTGGTCGTCCCCACCGACCAGGAGGGGCTGACGATCTTCCCGACCCACCGCGTCGCACAGGCGGTCGAGGCTCCGGAGGGGACGCCGATCGAGCAGCCGGGCGACGAGCTTCCCGGGCTCGTGCTCTACCGGGCCGGCCGCTACGAGCTGCTCGAGGGCGAGGGGCTCGACCCGGAGGTCGTCGACGCGCACCGGCCGGAGGGCGTGACCTACACGCCGTCCCGCGAGGAGGCGGTCGCCGCAGTCGACCGGGGCGACGCGGAGGCGGCGTTCCTGCTGCGCCCGACGCGGATCGAGGACGTGTGGGAGGTCGCGCGCCGCGGCGACGTGATGCCGCAGAAGAGCACGTTCTTCTATCCGAAGCTGACCTCGGGCCTGCTCTTCCATCCGCTCGACTCGTGACCGACTGGCTCGAGGTCTGCCGCGCAGCGGCCGAGGACGTGCGCGGCGTGCTCGCCGAGCTGCCCACGCGGGCCGAGCGGGAGCCGGTCGTCGGCGCGGGGCTCGGCGGCGACGACACGACGGCGATCGACCGGGCCGCCGAGGACGCGGTCGTCGCCCGCTTCCGCGACCTCGACGTGACGATCGTCTCCGAGGAGGTCGGCCGCCTCGGCGACGGCTCCACCGTCGTCGTCGTCGACCCGATCGACGGCTCGAACAACGCGAAGCGCGGCATCCCCTTCTTCTCGCTCTCGATCGCGGTCGCCGACGGCGAGACGATGGACGACGTCCACCTCGGCTACGTCGTCGACTTCGGCAGCGGCGAAGAGTGGACGGCGCGGCGCGGCGGCGGCGCGTTCCTCGACGGCGAGCCGCTCGGCGCGGTGCGGCCGAAGGACGAGATCGAGATCCTCTCCTTCGAGGCGACGACGACCGCGACGATCGTCCGCGACGTGCCCCGGGTGGACGCGCTCGCGCACCGGCTGCGGATCATGGGCTCGCTCGCGCTCTCGCTCTGCTACCTCGCGGCGGGCCGCTTCGACGGCGTCGTCTCGCTGAAGCCGGCGCGCTCGGTCGACATCGCCGCCGGGCAGCTGCTCGTCCGCGAGTGCGGGCTCGCGATCGACCTGCCGGAGGATCCGCCGTTCGCGGCCGCGCCGCTCGACCTCGTCGCGCGTTCGCGAGTCGCAGCCGCGGGAACACCCGAGCTGTGCCGGATGCTCACCGAAGCGCTGCTCGCATAAGGATCGGCTGCTCGGGCTGGAACTACGCCCACTGGCGGAACGGCGTCTTCTACCCGCCGAGCCTCGCCGCGCGGCGCTGGCTCGACTTCTACGCGCAGCGGTTCGACACCGTCGAGATCAACGCGACCTTCTACCGGCTGCCGCGGGTGGAGGCGGTGCGCCGCTGGGTCGACGAGAGCCCGGACGGGTTCCTGTTCGCGGTCAAGGCGAGCCGCTACCTGACGCACGTGAAGCGGCTGCGGGACACCCGCCCCGGCCTCGCGACGTTCCTCGAGCGGCTCGAGCCGCTGCTCCGCTCGCCGAAGCTCGGGCCGATGCTGTGGCAGCTCCCGCCGAACTTCCGCCGCGACGACGACCGGCTCGCCGAGGCGCTGCTCGCGCTGCCGCCGGGCC
>DASSND010000015.1:0-23409 GCA_035688315.1 Gaiellaceae bacterium
TGGCAGGTCTGCCCCTACTGCGAGACCCCGATCGGGCCCACCGACGAGACGCTCCTGCCGGCCCTCGGGACGCAGCCGCTCCGCCGGCCGCCCCGCTAGTCGGCGCGTCTATAGTGGGCGGCCGTGGCCGTCGAGCGCAGCCTGATCCTGATCAAGCCGGACGCGGTCCGGCGCCGTCTCGCCGCCGAGATCCTCGGCCGGATCGAGGCGCGCGGGTTCACGATCCGCGCCGGCAAGCTGCTCACGGCGAGCAGGGAGCTGGGCGAGACGCACTACGCGGAGCACCGCGAGAAGCCGTTCTTCGGCGAGCTGGTCGACTTCATCACCTCCGGGCCGACGTGGGCGCTCGTCGTCGAGGGCGAGGGGGCGATCGCGACGATGCGCGCGACGATCGGGGCGACCAACCCGGCCGAGGCGGCGCCGGGCACGATCCGCGGCGACCTTGCGATGTCGATGCCGGACAACCTCGTCCACGGATCCGACTCGCCGGAGTCCGCCGAGCGCGAGGTCGCGCTCTGGTTCTCCGCCGATGAACTCGCCTGAGCCGGACGCCGCGGTCGCGGCCTGGACGCGCAAGAACGCGGAGTACACCGACCGCTCCGCGGCGGCCGCCTGGGCTGCGGAGGAGATCACGTGGGGGATGGCCGGCGTGCCCGAGCGCGACCTCGGCGTGCTCGGCGAGGTCGCCGGGCTCGACGTCGTCGAGCTGGGCTGCGGCACCGCCTACTTCGGCGCGTGGCTCGCGAAGCGCGGCGCGCGCGTCGTCGGCGTCGACCCGACGCCCGCGCAGCTCGCGACCGCGCGGCGGCTCGTCGCAGAGACCGGGATCGCGCTCGAGCTCGTCGAGGCGCGCGGCGAGGACGTGCCGCTTCCCGACGCGTCCTTCGACCTCGTCGTGTCGGAGTACGGCGCGTCGACCTGGGCCGACCCGCTCCGGTGGGTCCCGGAGGCGGCGCGGCTGCTGCGCCCCGGCGGCCGGCTCGTCTTCCTGCACGGCACCCCGCTCTCGACGATCTGCTACCCGCTCGTCGGCTCGATCACGCGGGAGCTGCAGCGGCCGTACTTCGGGCTCGGCCGGATCGACTGGGGAGACGGGGAGGGCTTCGAGTACCAGCTCGGCCACGGCGAGTGGATCGACCTGCTGCGCGGCGCGGGCCTCGAGGTGGAGCGGCTCGTCGAGCTGCGGTTCGCGGCGGACCGGAAGACGCACGAGTACTACGCGGACATGACCGCCGAGTGGGCGCGGCAGTGGCCCGCGGAGGAGATCTGGGTCGCGCGCAGGGCGTCGTGAGCGCGCCGCCGGCACCGCCGCTCCTGCTCGCCTCCACGTCGCCGCGGCGGCGCGAGATCCTCAGCCGGCTCCGGATCCCGTTCGACGTCGTCGCGCCCGAGTACGAGGAGAGCGAGGACGACCCGGTCGCGCACGCGCTCGGCAAGGCGCGCTCGGTGCGCGGGCTCGCCGGCGGGCGGCCCGTGGTCGGGTGCGACACCGAGGTGATCTGCGACGACCGCGTCTACGGGAAGGCGGGGAGCGCCGAGGAGGCGGCGGCGATGCTCGAGAGCCTCGCCGGCCGGACGCACGAGGTCGTCTCCGGGCTCGCTCTCCTGACCGAGGCGTGGGAGGAGGTGCACAGCGAGACGACGCGCGTGACCTTCCGGCCGCTGACTCCGCGCGACGTCGGTCTGTACGTCGCGTCGGGCGAGTGGGAGGGCCGCGCGGGCGCGTACGCGATCCAGGGCTTCGGGGCGTCGCTCGTCGAGCGGGTCGAGGGCGACTTCTGGAACGTCGTCGGCCTGCCGGTGGCGCTGCTCGTGCGGCTCCTCGCCGCCCGGTTCCCTGGCGTCTACGGCGTGGGATGAGCGCGGGCGCCTCGACGGGCGCCGCCGCCCCTTCCGCTGCCGCTACGGCGGCCGCGCCGCCTCCGGGCCATGGCCGTCCCGGCCATGGCCCGGGGTCAGACCCCTGGACATGGCCCGCAGGGCCATGTCCGGCGCGGACGGAGCCGCGGACATGGCCGGAACGGCCATGTCCGCGCGAGAAGTGTGGCGCGGCGAGAGGCGAGGGGCGGTGCGCGGCCGGCGGGGGCGGAGCCGGCCCTGGTCGAGGTAGTCGGCGTAGGCGGCGGCGCGGTCGGCCGGCTCGAAGGCGAAATGGCCGACGAGCCAGCCCGCGTCGTGGAAGGGGCGCGGCGGCTCCAGGCCGAGGTGGGCGCGGGCGCTGCTCCAGCGCCACTCGTCCGCCCGGCAGATCCCGGCGCGCTCCGGGTTCAGGTCGACGTAGCGGCCGGCCTCGATCGCGTGCTCGAGATCCGCGACCCGCTCCGAGTGGAAGCGCCCCTGGAAGAGATGGCCGTCCAATTCGTGGCGGACGTTGAAGAACTGCGCGTAGCGGCCCCCGAGCCACTGCATCCCACGCGAGAGCGTCTCCGCCGGCACCTCGACGAGGAGGTGCAGATGGTTGCCGAGCAGGCACCACGCGAGCACGCGCCAGCCGTAGCGCTCGCACGCCACCCCGAGCAGCTCGCAGAAGCGCTCGCGGTCGAGCTCGTCGAGGAAGACAGCCTGCCGCCGGTTGCCGCGCCACGTCAGATGGACGACGCCTGCGGACTGGTCGCGGAGCGGACGCGGCACACCGCCGACGCTACGGCGCGAACCGTCACGCGTTCGTGCCGTCTCCGCAACGAAAAGGCCGCGGGAGCGTCTCCCGCGGCCCTTCTCATCGGGGTGCCCAGATTCGAACTGGGGACCTCTCCGACCCGAACGGAGCGCGCTACCAGGCTGCGCCACACCCCGAGTCGGCCCATAGGGTACCTGGGATGAGGCGAGGTCTCCGCGCCGTCCTCTTCGACGTCGACTTCACGCTCGCACGGCCCGGCCCGGAGCTGGGCCCGGGCGGCTACGTCCGCGCCGGCGTCCGCCACGGCCTGACCCTCGACCCCGCCCTCTACGACCGGGCCCGCGACGCTGCGTTCCTCGAGCTGCGCCGCCATCCCGAGCTGGAGCACGACGACGAGATCTGGTTCCGCTTCACCGAGCGGATCGTCCGCGGGATGGGCGGGGACGCCGAGTCCGCCTACGCCTGCGCGGTCGAGATCACCCGCGGCTGGGAGCGACACGAGAACTTCGAGATCTACGAGGACGCCCCGCCCGCGCTCGCCGCCCTCCGCCGCGCCGGGATCCTGATCGGGCTCGTCTCGAACTCCGCCCGCGACGTGCGCGAGTTCGCGGCCCACCACGCGCTCGACGTCGACGCCGGGATCAGCTCGTTCCACCACGGGCACACGAAGCCGCACGCGTCGATCTTCCGCGCCGTGCTCGAGCTGCTCGAGGTCGAGCCGGAGGACGCGGCGATGGTCGGCGACACGATCGCCGACGACGTGGAAGGCGCGCTGGCGCTCGGCATGCGCGCGGTGCTCCTCGACCGCGACCGCCGCCATCCGGACTACGACCCCCGGCTCGAGACCCTGCACGACCTTCCGAAAGCTCTCGGGCTCGAGGTTTAGTTTTCGGCAGATCCGGAAAGCGAACGCGCATGCGGATCCGGGTCGTCTCGCTTCTCGCGCTCACCGGCTGCCTCGCGCTCGTCGCGGCGGGGTGCGGCGGTGGCGGCGGCGGGGCGACGACCGCGTCCGGCGGCGGCACGACGAGCAGCGCCTCGGGGGGAGGCGGCTGCGACGCCACCGTGTCCATCGGCATGCTCGCCCCGATCACCGGGCCGGCCGCGTCGATCGGGAGCGACCAGCTCCACTGGGCCGAGTTCTTCGTCAAGCAGTGGAACGCCGACTCGTCCAACTCTCCCAAGCTGAAGATCGTCCAGGGCGACACCCAGCTCGACCCCGCGAAGGCCTCCACGGTCTCGCAGCAGTTCGCCTCGAACAAGTCGATCGTCGCGGTGATCGGGCCGGCCGGCTCCGACGAGGTGCAGGCGGTCGCGTCGATCCTCAAGAAGGCGGGCCTCGCCTTCCTCTCCGGTTCGGCCACGCGCGTCTCGCTCACCGACGGCACCTACGCGGGCTACTTCTTCCGGGACGTCCCGAACGACAGCGTCCAGGGCCCCACGGACGTCCAGTTCATGCTGAGCGAGCTGGGCGTGAAGAAGGGCGACACGGTGATGGTCGTCGACGACCAGGAGGCCTACTCGACCGGGCTCGCCGACATCGTCCAGCAGGGCCTGAAGGCGAAGGGCGTCACCGTCGACCGCGAATCCGTCAGCCAGAAGGCGACCGACTTCTCCTCGCTCGTCGGCAAGGTCGACTCCTCGACGAAGGTCGTCTTCCTGCCCTTCCAGGTCGCCTCCGAGGCGCAGCTCTTCGCGCAGCAGCTCAAGGCGGGCGGCAAGTCGGCGGTCGTGTTCGGCTCCGACGGCACCTTCGACTCGTCGAAGTTCAAGGCGCCCGGCTCCTACATCTCCTTCTTCGCCCCCGACGTGACGACGCTGCCGGACGCCAAGCAGACCGTCGACGCCTTCCACCAGGACTACCCGGGCGCGACGAGCCCGTTCGGCGCTCCGAACTACGTCGCCGCCCGCGCGGTCGCCGAGGCGATCTCGCGCGCCTGCCAGAACGGCAGCGCGACCCGCTCGAGCGTCCGCGAGGCGCTCGCCGACACCGATCTCTCCTCGACGCTGCTCGGCCAGCCGCTCCGGTTCACCGACAACGGCGACGTCCAGGGCGCGAAGTTCCACATCTTCAAGATCCAGCCCGACGGCTCGTACAAGACCGTCCAGTAGCCGCGCCGCACCGCGTGCCCTACGCTTGACGGCATGGCGGCGTGGATCGCGTGGGCGGTGGCGGCGGTGGCGCTCGCCGTCGGCGAGATCTTCACGCCGGGCCTCTTCTTCCTCGGCCCCGTCGCGCTCGCGGCGGTCGCCGCGGCGCTCGCGGCGGTGGCCGGGGCGGCGCTCTGGCTGCAGACCCTCGTCTTCGTCCTCGGCGCGGCCGCGTCGCTCGGCCTGCTGCGGCCGATCGCGCGGGCGCACCTGTCGATGCCGCACGCGATCCGCACCGGCGCCGCGGCGCTCGAGGGCGCGACCGCGGTCGTGCTGCAGCGCGTCGACGACGCGGGCGGCCGCGTCCGCATCGGCGGCGAGGAGTGGTCGGCGCGGGCATACGTGCCGGAGGAGGCGTTCGAGGCGGGCGAGCGGGTCGAGGTCGCTCGCATCGAGGGCGCGACCGCCCTCGTCTACCGATAAAGGAGCTGAGCCGGATGGTCGGATTGGTCGTCGTCATCGTCGTCGCGGTCGTCGTGCTGACCGTGCTCGCGCGCACCGTGCGAATCGTCCCGCAGGCGCGGGCCGGGGTGGTCGAGCGGCTCGGTCGCTACTCCCGCACGCTCACGCCGGGCCTCGCGATCGTCGTCCCGTTCATCGACCGGGTGCGGCCGCTCCTCGACCTGCGCGAGCAGGTCGTCTCGTTCCCGCCGCAGCCGGTGATCACCGAGGACAACCTCGTCGTCAACATCGACTCGGTCATCTACTTCCAGGTCACCGACGCCAAGGCGGCCACCTACGAGATCGCCAACTACATCCAGGCGATCGAGCAGCTCACCGTGACCACCCTCCGCAACGTGATCGGCGGGATGGCGCTCGAGCGGACGCTCACCTCGCGCGACGAGATCAACGGCCAGCTGCGCGGCGTCCTCGACGAGGCGACCGGCAAGTGGGGGATCCGGGTCAATCGCGTCGAGCTGAAGGCGATCGACCCGCCGGCGTCGATCCAGGACTCGATGGAGAAGCAGATGCGGGCCGACCGGGACAAGCGCGCCGCCATCCTCCAGGCCGAGGGCCAGAAGCAGTCGCAGATCCTGACCGCGGAAGGCGAGAAGCAGGCGGCGATCCTGCGCGCCCAGGGCGAGCGGGAGGCGACGATCCTCGCCGCCGAGGGCCAGGCGAAGGCGATCGAGACCGTCTTCCAGGCGATCCACGACGGCAAGCCCGACGCCGAGCTGCTCGCCTACCAGTACCTCCAGACCCTGCCGCAGATCGCCCGGGGCGACGCGAACAAGGTCTGGATCGTCCCGAGCGACCTGCAGCAGGCGGTCGGCCGGCTCGCAGGCGGGATCGCCGCGACCGTGACGCCGACCCCGCCGCTGCCGGCGAACGGCGACGCGGCTCCCTAGCAGCGCTCCCGGCGGCACGTGCGCAGGACCGAGATCCTCGGCGCCGCCGCGTGCCCGCCTGGCCAGGCGAGCCGGAGCAAGAGCGACGCGACGTTGTCGCCGTAGCGCAGCTCGCGCAGGTGGAAGTCCGGGTTCGCCCGGTGCACGAGCCAGTAGCGCCCCGCCGGGAGGCGCGTCAGGTCGAGGTCCTGGCCCTCGTAGAAGCCGGGATAGCGGTCGGTGTAGCCGACCGACGACCCCTCCTCGACGTAGCGGGCGCCCGGGTTGTGCTGCTCGCAGCTGGCGAGGAAGCGGGGCGGGCCGTGCGGCACCCCCTGCGCCGTCCCGTAGTGGTCGGCGAGACAGAAGCCCTCCTTGTGGTCGCGCACGAGCAGCCGGAGCGTCCCGGCGCGGCGCAGCTCGTAGCGGTCGAACGCGAGCAGGTGCCAGTGGAAGTGCGGCCACGCGTTCGCGAAGTCCAGCTCTCCCGCGTGCTCGACGACGCGCGTCCAGCCGCCGGCGACCTCGAGGAGCTGGCGGGCCGGCATCACCTTCGCGTGCGGCGGTCGGTTGGCGCGGACCCGCAGCACGCCCGGGCCGCGGTTGTCCACCATCGAGGTGAAGCCGAGGAGCCAGCGCCGTCCCCGTTGCATGACGAGCAGGCCGCTCGGCGGTCGCTGCACGAGGTTCGGCCAGCGCACCGTCCCGATCGGGACGACCTGCCAGTCGAGCGGGACGCCGGGGCCGCGCTCGAGCGGCGCGCCGCCGTCGGCCGCGGCCGTGCGGAGGCTGCCGCTCGCGTCGGCGAAGGCGAGCCGGGAGCCGTCCGGCGACCAGACGGGGCGCCGCGGCGACTCGGCGTCGGTCGCGAGCGGCGTCCGGGTCGTCCCGTCGTCGACCACGACCGACGCGGCCTCGTCCTGGGCGACCTGCGTGTAGGCGAGCCGGCGACCGTCCGGCGACCAGGCGAGATCCTCGACGTCGAGTGGCGGCTCGGCGGGCGGCGCGACGTCGAACGGCTGCACGTTCGTCCCGTCCCCGTTCGCGACGTAGACGGCAGGCGCGCCGCCGCGGGTGGAGACGAAGGCGAGGCGGCCTCCCGGCGACACGGCGGGGCCCCACGCGTCGCCCGGCCCCTCCGCGATCCGCCTCGACGGCCCGGTCGGCAGCGTGTAGACGCGGAGCCGCGACTGCTGCTGGAAGCGCGCCGCGTAGACGAGGCTGCGGTTGCCGAGCCAGGCGGGATGCGACTCGGCGGTCTGCGGGGTCGCGTCGAGGCGCCGCTGGCCGGTGCCGTCCGCGTTCGCGACCCAGAGGTCGCCTCCGCGCGTGAACGCGACGAGCGTCCCGTCCGGGGAGAAGGTCGCGCCGTCGGCGCCCGCGAGCAGTCGTCGGCGGGTCCCGTCGGCGGCGATCGAGACGACGTTCGCGCCGGCGCGGGCGAGCAATCGCGGCGCGCGAGGCTCGCCGCTCATCGCGACGGAGGTCGCCGCGATCGCGATCAACCCTGCAGCTCCGCGCGCCAGGCCTCGGTGTGCTCGCCGATCGCGGGCGCGCGGCCGGCAGGCGGCTCGGCGCCGAGATCGCCGGCGGCCTCGGCGAGCGTCGCGACGGGGCCGACGCAGACGTCCTCGCCGTCGAAGCGGTCGAGCCAGGCGGCGAGCGGGCGCTCCGCGAAGCGCGCGGCCAGCTCCGCGGCGAGCGCGTCCTGGTCGGCGTCGTACTGCCGCTCCGCCAGCTCCGGGCGGTCGAGCAGCTCGCAGAGCCGGCGGAAGAACACCGGCTCGAGCGCCCCGACGGTGAGATGGCGGCCGTCGGCGGTCGCGTAGATCCGGTAGCAGGCGAGGCCGCCGGTGAGCAGGCGCGGCACCGGGTCGCCGCCGAGGCGGTGCGCGACGAGCCGGTGCGACCCGTGCGTCATCGAGACGACGAGCCGCGCGCCCCGCCCCGTCCGCTCCCGCTCGAGCAGCGCCGCGAGCACCTGGGTCACGGCTCCCTGCGCGCCGGCCGCGAGGTCGGCGAGCTGCACGGGGGGCCAGGCGGGCGCGGTGTCCTCGAGCACGCCGGCCCAGCCGAGGTAGTTGAGGTCGTGGCCGGCACGCTGCTCGTGGCGGTTGCCGAGCCCGAAGCCGGTGATCGAGCAGTAGACGGCGGACGCGGGCGCGTCGTCCGGACCGATCCCGAGCCGGGCGGCGACGCCGGGGCGGAACGACTCGAGCACGACGTCGGCGCGCGCCAGCAGCCCTCGCGCGATCCCCGCGTCGCCCTTCAAGTCGACCACGACCGACTCTTTCCCGGCGGCGAGCGCTTTATGCCAGGCGGGCGCGGTCTCCCGCATCGGATCGCCGGCCGGCTGCTCGACGCAGACGACGCGGGCGCCGAGACGCAGCAGCTCGGCCGAGGCGAACGCGCCCGGGAGATAACGGGTGAAATCGACGACGAGCAGGCCCCGGAGCGGTTGCACGGCCGCCGAAGCTACCACTACCCTTCGTGCGCCTTGCCGGATCGGTCGTCAGCGGTGGAGGAGAAGCGGCGCCTGATCCTCGACGCCGCCGTCCGGGTCTTCGCCCAGAAGGGCTTCCACACGAGCCGGGTGGGCGACATCGCCGAGGAGGCGGGCGTCGCGCACGGGCTGCTCTACCACTACTTCGACTCGAAGGACCAGCTCCTCGAGACCGTCTTCCACGAGAACTGGAGCGTCCTGCTGGAGCGCGTCCGCGCCGTCGAGGACACCGACGAGCCGGCGTGGGAGCAGCTCCGCCACGTCGCCGCGATCATCCTGCGCACGTGGAAGCACGAGCCCGACGTCGTGCGCGTCGTCGTGCGGGAGATCGCCCGGACGCCCGAGATCCACGAGCGGCTCGGCGAGCTGGTCGAGCCGATCGCCTCGATCCGCCGCATCGTCGAGCGCGGCCAGGAGCGCGGCGAGCTGCGCTCCGACCTCGACCCGGACTTCGCTGCCGCGATCTTCTACGGCGGCATCGACGCGATCCTGACCGGCTGGGTGCTCGGTACGCGCCGCGACGGGGACGACGCGCGCGCGGAGGCGGAGCGGACGCTCGTCGAGGTGGTCGTCGGGGGGTTTCGCGTCTCGGAGCCCGCGGTCGACTAGAGGCTCGATGCGGAATGGGCGCCCGTTCGGGGCCCTTCCAGGTCGAGCGAGGGCGGTTCGGCGGACGAGGTCGGGCGTCTAGCTCGGGCCGAGCAGCTCCGCGAAGCGCGCCGCGCCGACGTTCCCGCCCGAGAGCACGACGCCGGCGGTGCGGCCGCGCGCGTCGAGTTTGCCGGCGAGGAGGGCGGCGACGCCGACGGCGCCGCTCGGTTCGACCACGACCTTCAGCCGGTCGAAGAGGAAGGCCATCGCGTCGACGATCTCGCGGTCGGAGACGGTCACGACGTCGTCGACGAGGCGGCGGTTGACCTCGAAGGTGAGCGCGCCCGGCTGGGTGGCGCCGAGCCCGTCCGCGATCGTCCGCGGCACCTCGATCCGGACACGCTCGCCGGCGGCGAGCGAGCGGCGCGTGTCGTCGCCCGCCTCGGGCTCGACGCCGACGAGAAGGATCTCGGGCCGCAGCGCCTTCGCGGCGGTGCCGCAGCCGGCGACGAGGCCGCCGCCGCCGATCGGCACGACGAGCAGATCCAGCTCGGGCGCCTGCGCGAGCAGCTCGAGTGCGACGGTTCCCTGACCGGCCATCACGAGCGGGTCGTCGTAGGGCCTGACCAGCTCGAGGCCGCGCTCGCCGGCGAGTTGCGCGCCCAGCTCCTCGCGATCCTCCGTCCAGCGGTCGTAGGTGACGATCTCGGCGCCGTAGCCGCGGGTCGCGTCGACCTTCGCGGCGGGCGCGTCCTCGGGCATGAGGATCGTCGCGTGCGAGCCGAGCAGGCCGGCGGCGATCGCGACCGCCTGCGCGTGGTTGCCGGAGGAGTAGGCGAGCACGCCGCGGCGGAGCGCGTCCTCGGGAAGCGACGAGATCTTGGTGTAGGCGCCGCGGAACTTGAAGGCGCCGCCGCGCTGGAAGCACTCCGCCTTCAGGTGGACGCTCGCGCCCGTCTCGCGGTCGAGCGTGCGAGACGAGAGCACCGGCGTGCGGTGGGCGACCCCGGCGAGGCGCTCCGCAGCCGCTTCGACGTCGGCGAGCCGGATCAGCGGCACGGATCCGCCCCGTGGGCGAAGAGGCCGAATGCCCACAGGCGTCCGCCCGCGACGTAGTAGACGGTTCTCGTGCGACCCCGGTCCGCGACGAGCGCCGTATACCCGGAGCATGCGACCGGCAGGAGCGGCCCGGCGAGCGAGTCGACCTGCGCTTCGGCCGCGCCGAGGTCGAGGCCCCGCGGATCGTGCCAGCCGGGCGGCTGCCAGAGCGTGTAGACGCCGGCGACCCGGCCGTGGCGCACCTCGACGGCGAGGCCGTGCGGGTCGAAGGCGCGGTAGGTGTAGTACCAGGTCGTGCGGGCGCAGCCGCGGCAGAGGCCGCGGAACGAGCCGAGCGCCGCCCGGACGTCCGCCGCCCGCTCACCGATCCGGATCCCGCCCAGCGAGCGTCCCGGGTCGAGCACGCCGGCCCGCGGCAGGGCGGCGCGGGCCGCCGGCACGGCCGCGAGGGCGAGCAGGGCTGCGCAGAGGGCGGCGCGCCTCATATGCTCGCCAGTATGCCGCTGTGGGAGAGCCTCGCCGGACTCCGCGTCCGCGTCGACGACTACTCGCTCCAGCGCCGGGAGCTGACGACGGCCGGCGGCTGGACGCGGGTGACGACGACCGTGGTGCTCGAGGGAGACGGCCTGACGGGCGCCGGCGAGGACGTCACCTACTCGGCCGTCGACCACGAGCACGTTCCGGCGGATCTCGTGTTCGCGGGCACGTGGCGCCTCGACGACCTCTCGCACCACTTCGACACGCTCGAGCTGTGGCGCGGCGACCCCGAGAATCGCTCCGGGATCGACCATCGGCGCTGGGCCTTCGAGAGCGCCGCCCTCGACCTCGCGCTCCGGCAGGCGGAGCTGTCGCTCGGCCGGGCGCTCGGGCGGCCGGAGCGTCCGGTGCGGTTCGTCGTCTCGACCCGAGCCCGCGTCGAGCCGTGGCTCGAGGTTGCGCCCGCGCTCGAGTTCAAGCTCGACGTCGAGGCGGATTGGACGCGCGAGCTGATGGCGCGACTGCACGCGCTCGACCGCGTGCGCGTCGTCGACCTCAAGGCGTACTACCGCGGCACGAGCGTCGACCTGGCTCCCGCACCGGACCTCTACCGCGCCGTCGCCGACTCGTTCCCGGACGCGCTGATCGAGGATCCGTGGCTGGAGGACGGCTGCCGCGAGGCCCTCGCCGGCGCGGAGGAGCGGCTGAGCTTCGACGCGCCGGTGCACTCGCTCGCCGACCTGGACGGCCTGCCGCTCCAGCCGCGCTGGCTCAACGTGAAGCCGTCGCGTTTCGGCACCGTCCGCGGCCTGCTCGAGACCGTCGACGCGTGCGAGGAGCGCGGGATCCGGATGTACGGCGGCGGCCAGTACGAGCTGGGCCCCGGCCGGCCGCAGATCCAGCGGCTGGCGAGCATCTTCTACCCGGACGGACCGAACGACGTCGCGCCTTCGGAGTACAACGAAGGCGGGCCTCGGCCCGGGCTGCCGCAGAGCCCCCTGCCGGCGCCGGACGAGCCCGGCTTCTGAACCTGCGCGGCGACGCGCCGCGTAGGCCACGGCTTCGGGGCGCCCCTGTGGGGCGGGACGCCGACGACCGGGGACGGCCAGTAGCCCGCCGCGTCACGAAGTCGCCGGGAAGTCGCGAGCTTCTCGTCACTCGAGGCTGTGTACACCTCCATCTACAACTCCATCCACCTCTGGCACCGATGAGCAGACGCACACAGATCACCCTCTCCGACCGGCAGCACGCGTTCCTGATGAACGAGGCGGAACGAACCGGTCTCTCGCTCGCGGAGCTCGTCCGCCGGGCGCTCGACACCGTGTACCGGCCGCACCGCCGCGAGCGCGTCCGCGGCTTCGAGTTCAGTCTCGGCATCTGGGAGCGGCCGGACGCCGCCGTCGTCGGCCGCAGGCCGACCTGGCCGCGCCGGATCGGCGGCTAGACGTTCAGGAGCGGAACGCGTTCTCGCCGGTCAGCGCCTTGCCGACCGAGAGCGTGTGCACCTCGTGGGTGCCCTCGTAGGTGAGCACCGACTCGAGGTTGTTCATGTGGCGGATCACCGGATACTCGAGGGTGATCCCGTTGCCGCCGAGGATCGTGCGCGCGGTGCGCGCCACTTCGAGGGCGCCGCGGACGTTGCCCATCTTGCCGAGCGAGACGTGCTCGGGGCGGAGCGTGCCGCCGTCCTTCATGCGACCGAGGTGGAGGGCGACGAGCAGCCCGCGGTTCACCTCGAGCGCCATCTCGGCGAGCTTCTGCTGCGTCAGCTGGTAGCCGGCGATCGGCGTGCCGAAGACGACGCGCTCCCTCGCGTAGTCGAGCGCCGCCTCGAGGCAGGCACGACCGGCTCCGACCGCGCCCCAGACGATGCCGTAGCGCGCCTCGTTGAGACACGAGAGCGGCCCGCGGAGCGTCGAGATCTCCGGGAAGCGGTTCTCCTCCGGTACACGGACGTCGCGGAGGACGAGCTCCGAGGTGACCGACGCGCGGAGCGACAGCTTCTTGTGCATCTCCGGCGCCTCGAAGCCCGGCATGTCCTTCTCGACGAGGAACCCGTTGATCGCGCCGTCTTCGGTGCGCGCCCACACGGTCGCGACGTCGGCGATGGTGCCGTTCGTGATCCACATCTTCGCGCCGTTGAGGATCCAGTCGGAGCCGTCGCGCCTGGCGGTCGTCCGCATCGAGCCGGGATCGGAGCCCGCGTCCGGCTCGGTCAGGCCGAAGCAGCCGATCGCCTCGCCGGAGTGCATCGCCGGGAGCCAGCGCTCCTTCTGCTCCTCCGAGCCCCACTTCCAGATCGAGAACATCGCCAGCGAGCCCTGCACGGAGACGAACGAGCGGATCCCGGAGTCGCCGGCCTCGAGCTCGAGACACGTCAGCCCGTAGGCGACGGCGCTCGCGCCGGGGAGGCCGTACCCGTCGAGGTGCATGCCGAACAGGCCGAGCTGGCCGATCTCCCTGGCCAGCTCGCGCGGGAGGATGCCCTGCTCGAACCAGTCGCCCACCTGCGGGACGACCCGCTCGCGAACCCAGCGGCGCACCGTGTCCCTGACGGCGCGCTCCTCCTCGTCCAGGAGCGCGTCGACGCCGAGGTAGTCGAGCGGGTCGAGCGCGGTGGGACGAGCGGTCGCGGCCATGCGCCAATCGTAGTTCAGCGGGCGCCTCAGAGCAGCCCGCACATCCGCGCGGTCTGCGGCCACGGCGTGAACCCGCGCACGGCGAACGCGCGCTCCGCGACCCACATCTGCTCGAGCGGCGTCCAGTTGTCGGCCGTCCCCTTCGCGGACAGCAGCTCCGGCCCGTAGCCGAGCTGGAACACGAGATTCATCTGCAGCCCGCCGTAGTAGCCGTTGCCGGTGTCCGCGGCCCAGGCGCCTTCGTGGGAGTGGATGCACATCCAGTCGTCGAAGTGCGGCGGCCGAGCGGCGTGGGCGCGTGCGGCCGCCGCCCGCTTCCGCCAGACGACGAGCTCCCGGCGGGTGCCGTGCAAGGGGCCCGACCGGGTGCGTCGTACGCGCATCAGCGACTGGAAGCTCCACGTCTGCGCGCGGTAGCGGCGGGTCTGCGCGAGCAGGGTGCCGCGATCCGCCGACTGGCCGCCGGCGACGACGACGCGCACGCGCACCTCCGAGACCATCCCGCCGACGGCGACGCCGCGCACGGTGAGCGTGTGGGTGCCGGACGACTCGAGCGCGGTGTTCCAGTCGACGTCGTAGGGCGCCCGGTCGAGCGTCCAGCGCAGCTCGCCGTCCACCAGGACCTCGAGCCACTGCGCCGGCAGCCCGTCCGCGACCGGCGCGAGGTGGACGACGCCGCTCAGCTCGTGCCCGTCGGCCGGCGCGGGCAGCCTGACCGCGAAGCTGTTCGAGACGAGGAGCGTCAGGCGCTGCGTGGCGACGCTGCCGTCCTGCGCGACCGCCCACAGCTCGAGCACGTGCTGCCCGTTCGTCTCCTCTGCCGTGTCCCAGTCGAAGTCGAACGGCGCGGCCGTCGCGACCTCGCGGATGCGGCCGTCGACGGAGAACTCGACGCGCTGCGCCGGCTCTCCCGTCGGCAGCGCCTCCACGTGCACGGTTCCGCCGACGACCTGGCCGTCGGCGAGCCCGCCGGCGCTGACGCCGAAGGAGCCGTCCGCGCGGGCGGCCGCGGGCGCCAGCGCGAGCGCCGCGAGCCCCGCGGCGAGCGCGAGCCGGCGCGGGCTCATCCGCCGTTCGCGACGGTGACGGTGATCCGGGACTCGAGCACCGACCGGTCCCGCGCGACCGCGCGGACCGTGAGCGTGACCGGCCCGTCCGGGAGCCGCGTCGTGTCGAGATTCCCGTCGCCGCCGAAGGCGAAGGGCTCGTCGCGCGCCGTCCAGGTGCGGCGGTGGCCGACGTAGAACTCGACCCGGCGCACGTCGCCGGTGACGACGGCCGTCCACGACACGACGCCGTCCACGGTCTGGCCGTCGGCGAGGGACTGCGAGGCGATCGCGAACGACGGCGGGGCGGAGGCGGGCGCGGGCGGCGGCGAGGTCGAGGAATCGTCGCCCGCGGGCGCGTTCGCGACCGTGACGGTGAGCGTCGCCGTCGCCGTCTGCTTGCCGGCCACCGCCTTCACGAGCAGGGTGTGCGCGCCGTCGCTCTCCTTCGTCGTGTCCCAGGTCGCGCCGTCGCCGCCGAAGACGAACGGGGCCTGGTTCTCCGTCCAGCGCCGCGTCCCGTCGACCCAGAACTCGACCCGCTCGGGGGTCGGGCCGCTCGTCGTCGCCTCCCAGTCGACCGCCCCCGCGAGCGCCTGCCCGTCCGTGAGCGTCTGCGACGCGATCGCGAGGGGCGGCGTGTTCGCCACCGTGACCGAGACGCTCGCGCGGGCGGTCTGCCAGCCCTGCGTCGCCTTCGCGAGCAGCGTGTGAGAGCCGTCCGCGACCGAGCTCGAGTCCCACGCGAATTCGTACGGCGCCGAGCGTTCGGTGTGCCGAAGCTTGCCGTCGACGTAGAAGTCGACCCGGTCCGGCGTCGCGCCGTCCGCGGTCGCGGTCCACGCGAGCGTCCCGCGAACCGTCGCGCCGTCCGCGACCGACGAGGTCAGGGTGAGCGGCGCGGACGGGGTGGAGCCGGTCGAGCCCCGCGAGTCCGCGCCGCCCGAGCCCGAACCCGCCGGCGCGACGATCCGCACGCGCGCCGTCGACTGGTCGAGGATCAGGCCGTCGCTCGCGCGCACCGCCCGCACGTTCACGACGTGCCAGCCGAGCGACTCGCGGCTCGTGTCCCACAATCCGGTGCCGTCGAAGAGGTAAGGGGCGGCGCGCGCCGTCCAGCGCCAGCGCCCGTCGACCCTGAACTCGACCCGGTCGGGCGCGGGGCCCTTCACGAGCGTCTCCCAGCGGACGACCCCGCTCAGGCTCGCGCCGTCGTAGGGCCCGCCGATCGAGACGCTGGTGGCGGTCGGCCGCGACGGCGGCCGGACGACGGGGTTGGCGACGACGACGGTGACGCTCGACTCGGCGACGCGGCCGTCGACCGCGACCGCGCGCAGCGAGAGGGTGTGCGAGCCGTTCGCGAGCTTCGTCGTGTCCCAGCCGTCGAAGGTGTAGGGCGACTGCTTCTCCGTGTGCGAGAGCGTGCCGTCGACGAGGAAGTCGACGTGGTCGGTCTTCGCGCCGCTCGGAGTCGCCGACCACGTGAGCCTGCCCTTCACGGCCTGGCCGTTCGCGACCTTCGACACGGCGACGGCGTACGGGCTGTTCGCGACGACGACCCGCAGGCTCTGGCCTGCGGTCCTCCCCTTCGTCGTCACCACGCGAAGCGTCAGCACGTGCGGGCCGTTCGTCTCGCGGGTCGTGTCCCATGCCGAGCCGTCGCCGCCGAAGACGAACGGCGCCTTCGTCTCGGTCCAGCGCAGGCGCCCGTCGATCAGGAACTCGACCTTACGGGCGCCGCCGCTCGCCACCGAGGCGCGCCAGGGCACGAACCCCTGCACGGTCTGGCCGTTCGAGAAGCCCGACGACCTCACCTGCACCTTCCCGGCCTTGTTCACCTTGCCGGTGATCGCGGGCTTCTTCGCGCTCTTGCCGGCCGCGGGCTTCGCGACGAACCGCGGCGCCGGGGCGTTCCCCCGCGCGTACGAGCGCACGTAGGAGAGGTAGCGCGTCCACTTCCAGTGCGGCCCCGGGTCCGTGTGGTGCGCGAAGCCGCCGAAGAGCCCGGCGTGGTTCGGGTCGGGCACCTGGTTGTGGCCGATGATGTGCTTGCGGTCGATCGGCAGCAGGTAGTGGCGCAGCTCGTAGGCGACGAGGCGCGCGGACGCCCGGTACTCCCTGTCGGTGATCGAGCCGTTGCGGTAGGTGTAGCCCTCGTGCTCGATCCCGATCGACTCGCTGTTGATCCGCCAGTTGCCGGCATGCCAGGCGATGTCCTGGTCGCGGACGGTCTCCGTGATCGCGCCCGTCTTCGCGACGACGTAGTTCGCCGACGCCTGCGCCTTCGGGTTCCGGAACCAGCTGATCGCGCCAGCCGCCGAGCTCTCGGTGACGTGGATCACGACCAGCTTGATCGCCGACGAGGGCCGGTGCGCGTTCGTGTAGTTGGCGGCGGACGCGGGCCGGAACGAGATCGTGGGCACGGCGACGTGCCCGCGCGCGAGCGCGGGAGACGCGGCGACGAGCGCGCTCAGCGCAACGGCCGCAACGGCTGCTGAACGACGAATCGAGATGAGACCAGACCCCGCTTCCGACCCGGAAGCCGCTTAGTTATGCCACGAACGGTTGACGGCTTCAATCCCCCATCCGTATGATTCGCGAGTGGTTTGACTGACTAGTCAATCAGGAAGAGAAGAGGAGCGATGGCCACGATCGACGGCACCGTCACGGGCGTCTCGTTCGCGCTGACCGACGAGCAGAAGGCGCTGCGGGACCTGGCGCGCGAGTTCGCCGAGAAGGAGATCCGCCCGAAGGAGGCGGAGTACGACGAGAAGATGCAGCACCCGGCCGACGTGATCGCGAAGGCGCACGAGGTCGGCCTGATGAACCTGCACGTGCCCGAGGAGTACGGCGGCCTCGGCCTCTCCGCCTTCGACGGCATGCTCGTCGGCGAGGAGCTGAACCGGGGCTGCTCCGGGATGGGCACCTCGATCCTCGCGAACGGCCTCGGCGCCGGCCCGGTCATCCTCTTCGGCTCCCCCGAGCAGAAGGCGCGGTGGCTGCCGCCGCTGCTCGAGGAGCCGATCCTCGCCTGCTTCGGCCTCTCCGAGCCGGGTGCCGGCTCCGACGTCGCCGCGCTCAAGACCACCGCCGTGCGGGACGGCGACGAGTACGTCCTCAACGGCTCCAAGACGTTCATCACGAACGCGGGCTACGCGAGCTGGTGCGTCGTCTTCGCGAAGACCGACCCGAAGGCCGGCCACAAGGGGATGTCGGCGTTCGTCGTGCCGATGGACGCCCCCGGGGTGACGATCGAGAAGCATCTCGACAAGATGGGTCAGCGCGCGACCGACACCTCGGCGTTCGCGCTCCAGGACGTGCGCGTGCCGGCCGAGAACCTGCTCGGCGAGGAGGGCGACGGCTTCAAGATCGCGATGGCGACGCTGGACTTCACGCGGCCGGGGACGGCGATCGGCGCCGTCGGCGTCGCCCAGGCCGCCTACGAGCATGCGGTCGACTACGCGAAGGAGCGCGTCACCTTCGACGTGCCGATCGCGATGCACCAGGGCGTGAACTTCCTCGTCGCCGACATGGCGACCGAGATCCAGGCGGCGCGCCTGCTCTGCTGGCAGTCGGCGTGGATGCTCGACAACGCCGGCTCGCGCGAGGCGACGCTCTACTCCTCGTTCGCGAAGCGGTTCGCTGCCGACACGGCGATGAAGGTCACGACCGACGCCGTCCAGGTCTTCGGCGGCTACGGCTACATCAAGGAGTACCCGGTCGAGAAGCTGATGCGCGACGCGAAGCTCTTCCAGATCTACGAGGGCACCTCGCAGATCCAGCGGCTCGTGATCGCGCGCGAGATCTTCATGCCGAAGGCGTAGGCTGCCGCCATCGCGATCGAGATCGACCTGTCCGGGCGCGTCGCGCTCGTCACCGGAGCCTCGCGCGGGCTCGGGCGTGCCGACGCGCTCGCGCTCGCCCGCGCGGGCGCGGACGTCGTCGTCGCCGACCTGCTCGTCGAGTCGCAGCTCTCCGAGGAGACCGACCGCTACGGGACGCTCGCCGCGGTGGCGCGGCAGCAGGGGATGGTGCACACCGAGGAGACGGTGGAGCAGATCCGCGCGCTCGGCCGGCGCGCGCTCGCGGTGCGCTGCGACGTCACCGACCGCGCCGAGGTGGACGCGGCGGTCGCGCGCGCGGTCGAGGAGCTGGGCTCCCTGGACGTCCTCGTCAACAACGCGGGCACGCTCGACCACGTCGCCCAGTTCCGCGACCAGTCGCCCGAGCTGTGGGAGCGCGACCTGCGCGTCAACCTGACCGGCGCGTTCAACTGCGCGCAGGCCGTGTGGCCGCACATGCAGGAACGCGGCTGGGGCCGGATCGTGAACATGGCGTCGGTCGCCGGCACCCTCGGCGGCTTCGGCCAGGCGAGCTACTCGACGACGAAGGCCGGGATCCTCGGCCTGACGAAGACGCTCGCGATGGAGGGCGGCCGCCACGGGATCACGTGCAACGCGATCGTCCCCGGCGTGATCGGCAGCGAGGCGTTTCACCTGGCGAACGCGGCGATGAACGAGAGGATCGTCAAACGCACCGCGCTCCGGCGTCACGGCGAGCCGGAGGAGATCGCGAACACGATCGCGTTCCTCTGCTCCGACCTCGCGAGCTACATCACCGGCGCCGAGATCGCCGTCTCGGGCGGCGTCGAGCTGTTCGTCTTCTAGCGCGCCGCCGCGGGAGGCGGCCGTCGCGGCCACGTCCCGGGGTCAGACCCCCGGCCGTGTCCGGAACGGACACGGCGCTCAACCATGCGGGTTCGCGGGACGCGAAGTGTGGCGCGGGCGTGACGGGACCGCGACGCGTCACGGTCTCGTAAAGCTCTCGTGACGCGGCCCGAGAAGAGAGGGCCGCACCGGATACCATCGCGCCGATGCGTCCGCTCGTCCGCAACCTCGTCCTCTTCCTGCTCGCGCTCGTCGCGGCCGGGTTCGCGCTCGGGTTCGCATTCGCCGGGTCGCCCTCGACGATCGCGAACGGCGTGCGGGTCGACGGCGTCGACGTCGGCGGCATGGACGCGGACGCCGCGCTCGCCCTGCTCGAGCGCCGCTCCGACGCGCGGCAGCAGCAGCCGGTGGTCTTCGCCGCCGGCGACGCGACGATCCGGATCGCGCCCGCGACGCTCGGCGTCCGGCCCGACTGGCAGGCGGCGATCGACGCGGCGCAGCGCCAGGGCGGCGGCTTCGGGCCGCTGCGCGGCTTCCGCCGCATCGACGTCCAGTTCTTCGGCGCCGACGTGACCCCGCCGGTGGGCGTCCTCCGCGGCGCGCTCGGCTACGAGCTGCGGCTGATCGCGAAGAAGGTGAACCGGAAGCCGCAGGAGGCGGCGGTCGTCCGCCACGGCCTGACGATCGACGTCGTCCCCGGCCGGCCCGGCGTCGTCCTCGACACGAAGGCGGCCGCCGACACGATCGTGCACGCGCTCGCCTCGCTCGACGCCCCCGCCGGTCCCGTCGCGCTGCCGCTGCGGCGCACCGCCCCGTCCGTCCGTCCCGCCGCGCTCGCGCGCGCCGCGCGCCGCGCCCGGCTCGCGGTCTCCGCGCCCGTCCAGCTCGTGCTGGGCAAGACGCACTGGCTGCTCCGCCCGGCCCGGCTCGCCACGCTCCTCCAGTTCCCCTCCGGCGGCGACACGACGCTGCGTGTCGGCGGCCCCGCGGCCGAGCAGTGGCTCGACCGCTTCGCGGCGCGCGTCGAGCATCCGGCCAAGGACGCCACCTTCGCGGTCCACGGCGACCGCGTCGCGGTCGTCCCCGCCCGCGACGGCGTCGCGCTCGACGCCGCCGGCACCGCCGACGCGATCCTCGCCGCCGCCACCCGCCGCACGAACCGGGTCGCGCAGGTGGCGGTCGAGAGCTCCCCGCCCGAGGTCACGACCGCGGCGGCCGAGCGCATGGGGATCCGCCGCCCGGTCGCGAGCTACACGACCGAGTACGGCGGCATCCCGAACCGGATCCACAACGTCCAGCTCGTCGCCCACCTCGTCGACGACACGCTGATCGGCCCCGGCGACGTCTTCTCGTTCAACGGGACGACCGGCGCGCGCACGGCCGCCAAGGGCTTCCGCGAGGCGCCGGTGATCGTGAACGGGGAGCTGACCACCGGGCTCGGCGGCGGGGTCTGCCAGGTCTCGACGACGGTGTTCAACGCGGCCTTCGAGGGCGGCCTGCCGATCCTCACGCGCACGAACCACGCGCTCTACATCAGCCACTACCCGCAGGGCCGCGACGCGACCGTGAACTACCCGGACGTCGACCTCAAGTTCCGCAACGACACCGGCCACTGGCTGCTGCTGCGCACCTTCGTCGGCTCCTACTCGCTGACGGTGACGCTCTACGGGACGCCGACCGGCCGCAAGGTCGAGTCGACGACGGCGCCGCTCGTCGCCCACGGCACGCCGCCGCTGCACAAGACCGTCGACAAGACGCTGAAGCCGGGTGAGAAGGTCGTGGACGACCCGGGGGTGCCGCGGCTGACGACGAGCGTGACGCGGAAGGTCTACTCGGCGAGCGGCAAGCTGCTCGACGACGACGTCTTCTACTCCTCCTACGTCGCCTCGCCGAAGCTCGTCCGGATCGGCCCCGCGAAGAAGAAGGCGCAGGAGAAGGTCAAGCACGCTCCGCGCGCGTGATCTCCTCGACGAGCCAGTCGGGGACGCGCGTCGGGCGCAGCGTCGCGGCGTCGACGCACGCGTGCTCCGTCCAGCCGTCGGCGACGAGCGCGTCGCCGTGCGTGAGCGCGTACTCGTAGCGGAAGCGCGCGCCGCGCAGGTCGACGCAGCGCGTGTGGATCTCCAGCTCGTCGTCGAAGCGGCAGGGGACGCGGTAGCGGCAGTGCGACTCGAGCACGATCGCCTCGACGCCGCGGTCGCGGAGCGCCTGGTAGCCGCCCGCGAACGCGCGCAGGTACTCGACGCGCGCCACTTCGAACCACACGAGGTAGGCGGCGTTGTGCGCGATCCCCTGCGCGTCGGTGTCGGCGAAGCGCACGCGCACGCGGGTCGAGAACGTGTAGCCCTCCACGGCCGGAGACTCTACGCGCGGGACGAGCGCGGGTTCAGCGCCGTGTCGAGCCCGTCCCCGATCAGGTTGACCGCCATCAGCAGCAGGACGAGCGCGGCCATCGGCGTGGCCCACGTCCACCAGCCGAGGCCGAGCCCGTTCGTCGCCGCGAGCCCGCCGGAGACCGACTCGGCGATCAGGTTCCCGAGCGTGGGCCGCGTGGACGAGACGACGCCGAAGCCGAAGAACTCGGCCGTGGTCTCGATCAGGACGATCTGCCCGACGAGCGAGGTCGCGGCGACGATCACGGTGCCCGCCGCGTTCGGGAGCAGGTGGCGGAAGAGGATGCGCGTGTCGGAGGCGCCGAGCGCGCGCGCCGCCTGCACGAACTCCTCCGCCGCGAGCGACGCCGTCCGCGCGCGCAGGGTCCGCGCGGCGAACGGCCACATCGCGACCACGAAGACGAGCGTCGCCTTCCAGACGGTGATCGGCCGCAGCCAGACGAACGCCGCGATCAGCGTCACGATCACGGGAAAGCCGGTGACGAGGTCGGCGACCCGCATCAGCGAGGCGTCCCACCAGCCGCCGCGGAATCCCGCCACGGCGCCGACCGCGAGCGCGACCACCGTCGCGCCGAGGCCGCCGACGAGCGCGGTCTGGAGCGTGTAGCGGAGCCCCCACGTCGTCCGCCCCAGGACGTCGCGGCCGATGTTGTCGGTTCCGAGCAGGTGATGCCACGAGAGCGTGGGGCCGTGGTTCCGCCACTGTGCCGAGAGGTCGATCGAGTTCCAGCCGTGCGGCGCGAACACCGACGCGAGCCCGGCGAGCACCGCGAGCGCGAGCAGCAGCGAGAGCGCGCCGAGCGTCACCGGCTGGCGCAGCAGCCGGTGCAGCGCGAGCCGCCGGTAGCCGCGAACCGCGACAGGCGCCTCGACCTCGATCGCGACGGCGTTCACGCCGCGCGCACCCGCGGGTCGAGCCAGAGCACGACGAGGTCGGAGAGGATCGAGGAGACGATCACGAGCACGGCGGTCATCAGGATCAGCGGCTCGACGACGAGCACGTTCACCGAGCCGATGTCGACCGGGAACGCGCTGACGAAGAGCGTCCCGAGGCCGTTGAACTGGAAGACGTAGTCGACCGCCATCGCGCCGCCGAAGATCGCGCCGACGTCGGCGAGGAGCGCGCCCGAGAAGGTGACGAGCGAGGTGCGGAGCGCGTGGCGAAGCAGGACGCGCCGCTCGGTCAGGCCCTTCGCGCGCGCGGTCGTCACGTACTGCTGATCGAGCGACTCGACGAGCGCGGAGCGCAGGTAGCGCGCGTGCAGCCCGACGAACCCGACCGCGAGCGTCAGCGCAGGCAGGGTCGTGTAGCGGACGACGTTCCAGACGTAGTCGAGGCCGCTCGCTGCGGCGGGGCAGGGCGTGAGGAAGCCGCGGTTGAGCCCGAACGCGGCGGGGCACTGACCGGGCCAGCCGGCGAGCGGGAGCGTCCAGCGCGGCCCGACCGTCTTGTTCACGAGCACCTCGACGAGCAGCGCGAGCAGGAACGCGGGGACGGCCCAGGCGAGATAGGAGAGCCCGCGCAGGAGAACGTCGAGCGCGGAGCCCTGCCGCGACGCCGAGACGAGCGCGACGAGGACCGCGAACGCGACGACGAGGAGCAGCGTGGCCGCGAGCAGCGCGACGGTGTGGCCGAGCGAGTCGAACATCGTCGGCCCCGCGAACGTGAAGTTCCGGGTGAACGTGGGCGCGTTCATCACCGCGTAGCTCGAGCCGTGCCAGAGCCCGCGCACCCAGCTCCACCACTGCGAGACGAGCGACCCGTGCACGACCGCCGGGCCGCCGAACGGCGTCGAGCCGGGCGGCGACTGCCAGGCGAAGAAGCAGAAGCTCGCGCAGGAGAGCGCCGCGAGCACGAGCACGCCGAGGGTCACCCGCCGCAGCAGGAACGCGATCACGCCGGTATAGACGCCGAAACGTGCCGAAAAGTTCCCGTCA
>DASSND010000051.1:0-17182 GCA_035688315.1 Gaiellaceae bacterium
GTAGCTGTCGACGAGGCCGTTCACGACGTCCCAGTCGAGGTTGTCGAGGAACGCCTCGATGTAGGCGGCGCGGTCGGTCTGGTAGTCGAGGAAGTACGCGTGCTCGTAGACGTCGAGCGCGACGAGCGGCGTCGCGTTCCAGACCGGGAACGTGTTCTGGGCGTCGCCGATGTAGTTGAAGAGCCTGCCCTCGTCCCAGTCGTAGGCGGTCCACGCCCAGCCGCGGCCGGCCATCCCCGTCGCCTTCAGGTCGGCGCGCCACGCGTCGGCCGAGCCGAAGTCGCGCTTGACGAGCGCGCCGAACGCGCCGTCGGGCGCGCCCCCGCCGCCGCCGAGATGGGCGAAGTACAGCTCGTGGTTCTTGATCCCGCCGATCGCGAAGGTCAGGTCGACCTTCAGGGCGCGCAGCTCCGAGTAGGTCTGGTTGGCGGAGGCGAGGTCGGCGTCGGCGAGCTTGCCGAGGATCTCGTTCCGCTTCGCGACGTAGCCCTGGTAGAGCTTGTAGTGGGCCTCGACCGCGGCGCGCGAGATTCCGTCCAGCTCGTACACCTCCGGCCGCAGCGGCCGCGGCGCGATCTCCTCGAACCTGTAGGCAAGCGTCGACATCGTGCGGGAACTCCTCCTGTTCGACCTGGCGGGGCGGCCCGAGCATATCCTCCCCCGGGGGAACGAAGAGCTGCGAAAGGAGCAACCCGGATGGCTTTCGAACTGCCGGATCTGCCGTACGACTACAGCGCGCTCGAGCCGCACATCGACGCGGAGACGATGCGGATCCACCACGACCTGCACCACGGCGCCTACGTCACGAACGCGAACGCGGCGCTCGAGGGAACCGAGTGGGCTGACGCGTCGGTCGAGACGGTGCTGTCGAGCATCGACGCGATCGCCGAGGACAAGCGCACCGCCGTCCGCAACAACGCCGGCGGCCACGCGAACCACTCGCTCTTCTGGACGATCATGGGCCCGGACGGCGGCGGCGAGCCCGGCGGCGAGCTGGCGTCGGCGATCGACGACGCGTTCGGCTCGTTCGGCGACCTCCGCTCGGCCGTGAACGACGCGGGCGCGAAGCGCTTCGGCTCCGGCTGGAGCTGGCTCGTCTGGGACGGCACCGGCCTGCAGGTCTACTCGACCGCGAACCAGGACTCGCCGCTCATGCAGAGCCACGTGCCGCTGCTCGGGATCGACGTCTGGGAGCACGCCTACTACCTCAACTACCAGAACAAACGCCCCGCCTACCTCGAGGCGTGGTGGAACGTCGTGAACTGGCCGGAGGTGGAGCGCCGCTTCGCGGAGGCGCGGACCTCGTAGCGGCGCCCGGGCCGCCCTACAATCCGATTCGGGGCGGGATGCGTAGTAGAGACCGGGACATGGAGCTGGCCCTCGCTATGCCGCATCTGCGCGCCGTCCCCACGGACGGCGCGACCGCGCCGCCGCCGGAGACCCCGGACGCGGAGCTGCTCGCGCTCGTCGCCGAACGCGACCGGGCGGCGTTCGACCTGCTCTACCACCGCTACGTGCGGTCGGTGTTCGGGCTGGCGCTGCGCCGGCTCGGCGACCGGGGCCGGGCGGAGGACGCCGTGCAGGAGGCGTTCGCCGCGATCTGGCGCTCGGCTGCGAGCTACAAGCCGGAGCGCGGCAACGCGGCGGGCTGGCTCTACACGGTCGCGCGCAACGCGATCGTCGACCGCTTCCGCACGGCCGGCGCGCCGGTGATCGCCGAGGTTCCCGACCTCGCCGCCGACGAGCCGGGCCCGGCCGAGCGCGCCGAGGCCTCCTTCGTCGCCTGGCGGATCCACCGGGCGCTCGAGGAGCTGCCGCGGCGGGAGCGCGAGGTCGTGGAGCTGGCCTACTGGAGCGGCATGTCCCAGAGCGAGGTGGCGGAGTACCTGCACCTGCCGCTCGGGACGGTGAAGACGCGGACCCGCAGCGCGCTCGCGCGGCTGTCGGGCCTGCTGGAGGGGGAGCTGGGATGACGCACGGACCGGACTTCGACGAGCTGCTGGGCGGCGAGCCGCTCGGCCCGGAGCGCGAGCAGCTGCGCCGCGTGCACGAGATGCTGCTGACCGCGGGGCCGCCGCCGGAGCTGCCGCCGCACCTCGAGGCGGGGCCGAACCTCGCGATGACGACGGTGCGCCGCCGGCGGCAGGTGCGCCGGCGCGTGGCGCTGCTCGCCGCCGCCGCGGTCGCGGTCGCCGTCGTCTTCCTCGGCGGCTACATCACCGGCAACCGCGGCCCCGGCAAGACGATCTCCGCCGTCCGCACGATCCAGCTCCAGGGGACGGCGGCGGCGCCGGACGCGCTCGCCTCGCTCCGCGTGCAGCCGGAGGACGAGTCCGGGAACTGGCCGATGACCCTCGACGTCACCGGTCTGCCGGCGCTGCCCGACCGCGGCTACTACGCCGTCTATCTCGTCCGGAACGGCAAGCCGTGGGCGTCGTGCGGCTGGTTCCTCGTCAGCGGCCCGCACGCCGGCACGACGGTGACGCTGAACGCGCCGTACGGCCTGCGCAGCGGCGACACGTGGATCGTGACGAGGGTGGTCGCGGGCAAGACCAAGGGCGCGGGCGAGACCGTGATGCGCCCGGCGAACGCGTAGCGCGGCTCAATCCACCTGGGCGCCGTGCGAGCGGGCGAGCTGGACGGCGCCCGCGAGGTCGAGCCGGACGCCGCGCGCCTGCGCCGCGGCGAGGTCGACGCCGTCGAGGTTCGCGTCGCGCAGGTCGGCGTCCGCGAGCACGGCGTTCCGGAGGACCGCGCGCGAGAGGTCGGCGCCGCGCAGGTCGGCGCCCGTGAGGTTCGCCTCGCTCAGGTCGGCCTCGCGCAGCGCCACCGTGCGCAGGTCGATCCCGGAGAGGTCGTGGCCGCGCAGGGAGACGTACGACCAGTCGCCGCCCTCCACCTGGATTCCGGTCAGCGTGGCGCCGTCGAAGGAGGCGCCGCGCAGGCGGCAGTCGGCGAAGCGGGCGCCGAAGAGGTTCGCGGTCGCGAAGATCGCGTTCGCGAAGTCGGAGCGCTCGTGCTCGCTCCCGTTCAGCTTCGCGAGCGTGAAGTCGCAGCCCTGGAAGCCGCAGCGGCGGGTCGCGACGCCGGCGAAGGCGGCGCCCCGGAACGAGCAGCGCACGAACTGCGCTCCCTCGAGCAGCTCGTCCTCGATCTCCTCCCCGGCGAAGGAGGCGTCCTCCGCCGCGGCCGGAAGCCTCACGCGGGGCGCCGCGCGTCGTTCCGCAGCTCGGAGAGCAGCCGTTCGAGGCGCGGCTCGGTCGACTCGTCGACGAACGCCATCGCCGCGGCGACGCTCGGGTGGACGCGCGCGATCTCGTCCCGCATCTGCAGCGCCACCGCGCGGTAGGACGGGTGGCCCTCGCGGCCGGAGCGCAGCTCGACGAGGTGCAGCGCCTCGCGCGCGTCCAGCTCGAGCACGTAGCGGATCCGGTACGCGAGGCAGAGCGCGTACGGCGCCTCCTCGACGAGCCCCTCGCCGCGCAGCCGCTCGTACTCGCCGCGCGAGACGTCGAGCGCGCGCGCGTACTCCGACGCGAGGCCGGCCTCGGCGACCTCGTGCGGCACGTCGGCGCCGAGGTCGGGCGAGAGCCGCTGCCACTGGCAGGTGAGGAGGCGATGCCGCTGGAGGTCGCGGAAGGCGCCGTAGTCGGAGACGATCT
Source organism: Gaiellaceae bacterium (assembly GCA_035688315.1). GTDB lineage: Bacteria > Actinomycetota > Thermoleophilia > Gaiellales > Gaiellaceae > Palsa-739. The sequence goes on from DASSND010000051.1 coordinate 3,663, forward strand.
CGAAGCGGTACGAGAGCGTCTCGAAGCCGCGGCCGGGGCGATGGCGGCGGTTCTCGCGTGTGCCGACCAGCTCGCGGACGAGCGCCGCCCGCTCCGCGCCGGAGAGCCGCGACACCGCCGCGAGCGCGCGCTCCTCGGAGACGGCCGACGCCTCGTAGAGGAGCGCCGCCAGCAGCTCCTCCTCGCTCCCGTGCGCGCGCAGCAGCCGCACCGACGGCGCCGCCGCCTCCTCTGCCGCCTCGCCGAGCCCGAGCCGAGCCGCCGCCGCGGCCGCGGCGTCGCCGCGCTCGCGCAGGTACTCGATCCAGCGCCCGCCCCGGTCCGGTCGCGGGATCCGGGCGACGAAGCTCGGGATCACGGCCTGCAGCTCCTCGAGCAGCATCTCGCCGTACGCGCGCGCCTCGGCGAGCGGGTGGGCGAGCAGGTGCAGGACGAGCTGCTCGTAGGTCTGGCCGCTCGCGTAGACGCCGACGTGGGAGAGCGAGGCGGCCGGGAGCAGGCCGCGGACGAGGTCGAGCGCCTTCGCCCGCACCGCGCGCCGGTGCGCCGCCGGCGACTCGCCCTCGGCGGCCGGGTACGTCTCCGCGACCCAGGCCGCCACCTCCTCGAGCAGGCGCGAGTAGGTGGCGAAGAGATCGTCGAGCGCGACCTCGTACGCCGCCCCGAAGCGGGGGTCGCGGTGGTAGCGGTAGCCGAAGCCGTCGAGGCGGGAGTCGTAGGCGATGTAGCGGGTCGACTGCTCGAGGTAGGCGGCGAGCCGCGGCCGCTGCAGGATCTTCGTGAGCAGGTTCGACGTCCACTCGCAGGCGACGTGGGCGCCGCCGAGCTGGGCGACCGAGTCGTCGCCGTAGCCGAGGAAGATCGTCTCGTAGAGGCGCGCCGCGCGCTCGCCCTCGCCGGTCTCGACGGGCGGCAGCTCGGGCAGCGAGTCGGCGAACTCGTCGAGGAAGAGCCGCCGCAGCGTGCCCGCGTAGCGCGAGTAGCGCGCGAAGAGCGCGCCCTTCACCGTCTCGGGCAGGTTGACGAGCGCGAACACGGGCCGGTCGAGGTTCGTGAAGTGCGGCGCGAGCCGCGCCCGCTCCTCCTCCGTGAACCGCTCGACCGGGGTCGTCACTGTCTCCACCGCGCCCAAGGGACCAGGCAGGGTATTCCCGATGGCGGACGAGATGCGCGTCGGCACCTCCGGCTGGTCGTATCCGAGCTGGCGGCCCGGGTTCTACCCCGCCGGGCTCGATCCCTCCCGGTTCCTGGGCTTCTACGCGGAGCGGTTCGCGACGGTGGAGCTGAACACGACCGGCTACCGGCTGCCCGCGGAGGAGCAGTTCCGCCGCTGGGCGGAACAGGTGCCGGGCGGCTTCGCGTTCGCGCCGAAGCTTCCGGGCGAGCGTCTGCGCGGGCTCGACGTCTTCCAGCAACGCGTCCGTGCGCTCGGCGACCGGCTCGGCCCGGTGCGCGTCTCCCTGAAGACGCCCCGCGACGAGGGAGCGCTCGCGCTCCTGCTCGGCTCGCTCGATGCCTCCCTGAAGCTCGCCTTCGACCTCGAGCACCCGTCGTGGGACGGCATCGAGCCGCTGCTGGCCGAGGCGGGCGCGGTGCGGGTGAACGACCTGGAGCACCCGGCGCCGTTCCGCTACCTGCGCCGCCGCGAGGCGCCCGACGACGCGTTCGCCGCGGCCGTCCGCGCCGCGCGCGAGCCGGTATACGTCTACTTCCGCCACGACGACGCGCCCGACGCGCCCGCGCACGCGCGGCGGCTGCTCGAGCTGCTCGCTACCTGAGCCGGAGCGACGCGCAGCTCGGCGGCGACTGGGTCCCGTCCTTCGAGACGAAGCGGACGCAGAAGCGCAGCGAGCCGCGCAGACGCTTCGCGGGCTTCCACGCGACCCCGTACACGTGCTCGGCCAGGACGGCCCGCGCCTTCGTCGTCCTCGAGAAGACGACGCGGCCGCCGCGCTTGACCGTGACGCGGCTGCGGACCGCCTTGCCGCCGTCGAGCGCGACGAACGTCAGCCGCAGCGCCTTCCCGGCCCTGCCGCTCGCCGGGCGCGCGTGCACGCCCGGCGGCACGATCGCCACCCGCGGCGGCGTCTCGTCCGCGCCCGTGGTGAGGACGGCCGCGACCGTCGTGGCCCAGTCGGTCGTCCCCGCGACCGCGGGGCCGGTCTGGCCCGCGACCCAGACCACGCCCCGGTTCGACGGGTCGCGCGCCGCGCCGAAGTAGTCGCCCCAGCGGCCGTCGTTGCTCGAGCCGGCCGGCGCCGCGCTCGTGGCGACGGTCTGCGGCGCGGTGAACGTCCCGTCGGCCGTGCGCGCCACCACGGCGACGATCGGCGCCAGCGCCGCCGACGACTGCCCGTACACGACCACGACGTTCCCCTTGCCGTCCGGCCGCGCCGTCGGGAAGAAGACGTCGCTGCCGGAGGAGGCGATGTCCTGCGCCCAGTCGACCTCGTCGGCGACGGTGGAGAGCTGCACGACCCGCCCGCACGCGCGGATCTCCGTGTCGCCCTCCGGGATGCAGCCGGTGTTCGACGAGAACCAGATGCTGCCGTCCTGCCAGACCGCGTCGAGGACGCGCACGTCGTTCGTGTCGATGTCCCGCGCGCCGCCGTGGCCGCCCGGCTCGACCGCGCGCGGCGGCTGCGACAGCGGCGTGAGCGCCGGCGCCGCGATCTCGGCGAGCGCGACCGCCGCGGGAGGCACCCCGTCGACGCGCAGGAGGTGCACCGACGGCGCGCCCGGCCCGTCGAGCGAGACCGCGTACTGCGTCGGCGCCGCCGAGAGGGAGTGCACCGGCTGGACGCTCGCGTACCGCAGGCTCGGGCCGAGCGACCTCGACGCCGGGCTCGCCGCGCCCGCGACGAGCTGCGCCTTGTTCACGACCCAGAGCTGCGAGCCGAGCGCGCGCGACCCGCGCCCCTCGCAGCGGGTGAACACGTCGGCGGCGAGCACGACCACCGCGTCGGAGATCCCGAGCCGCGGCTGGTCGGGGCACGCGCCCGCGGCCGAGTACGAGTGGACGTCCCAGTCGCCGGTCGGGTCGCTCCCGCGCGAGACGGCGAGCAGGACGCTGCCCGTGTCGACGTCGGCGATCGAGGCGTACCAGCGCTGCGAGGGCACGTCGAAGAGGATCCGCGGATCGGTGAGGTCGTCGCCGGAGGCGTGGAAGAGCGCGGGCAGCGCCGCCCCGTCGACCTCCGCAGGCGGCGAGCTGGCGGTGCTCCAGACCTTCATCGCGACGTTGACCAGCTCCACGACGTGCCCCGGGCCGACCGCGACCTGCACGTCGGGCGGCGCGTAGAACCCGGCCGCCGTCTGGTCGATCCCCGGGAGCCGCTCGAGCACCGTCACGACGGGCTGGGCGGCGCGCGTCGCCGACCCGGCGGCGGGAACGAGCGCCGCGGCGACGAACGCGACGGCGAGCAGGCGGGGGACGACTCTCAGCGCAGGGGCGGGTCGGGAGCCCGCGCAGAGTAGCGGCGCTCTACGACGCCGAGGCCAGCGCGGCCGCCTTGGCCGCGTCGAGCTTGGCGGGCGTCGTCGCGTCCTGCGACCACGTCGGCCAGGAGAACGGCGTCTTCGACTTGATCGGGCAGCCGATCGTGCAGGCGAGCTTCGCGCCGCTCTTCGTCGTCGAGAAGAGGCTGCCGAGGATCGAGCGCACCGCGGCGGCGCCGTGCTTGCGGCGGACGACGTTCAGGATCTCCCAGTCCTCGATCCCGTCGCGGATCATCTCGAGCCGCGCGCTCGGGACCGGCGCGTCCTTGCCCGGGTAGACGAGGACGAACGCGCCGGCGCGATCGAGCGACTGGAGCGGGTTGCCGCTGCGGTAGGTCGTCGTCCCCTGGCCGTAGAGCAGGCCGCGGATGTTCTCGAGCGCCGCCCAGTCGACGAACAGCCGCGGGTTCGCGAGCGATTCGGTGGCGGTGAAGCCGGGGGTCTTCGTGCCGGCGTACGTGTACGTCCAGATCATCTTCCCGCGCTTGCGCACCTGGTTGATCAGCTTCAGCTTCTGGGTCGCGTTCGACTTGCCCTTCCGCGACAGCTTCGGGACGGTGTACTTGCCGTAGTAGCGGTTCGCGAGCACGACCCAGTCGTCGACGTCGTCCTTGCCGCCGTTCCAGAGGAACCTGTTCGCCGTGGACGGGTTGCCGGTGACCATCGTGTGGCCGCCCGGGAAGCACGCGTGCACGACCTTCGACTGGCGCGCGACCACCTTGAAGCCGGCGAGTCCCGGCTCGTCCTGCCCGTAGAGGTACGGGTAGGAGGCGAGCCAGTCGTGCGACTGCCAGAAGGCGTGCACCGACCGGAGGTAGGAGCACCACGTCTCGGGAGCGTTCGGCGAGAGCCCCGCGATCCAGTTGCTCTTCGCCGTCCGGTTGTTCGAGACCGGGATCGCCATCGCGGCGAACTCGCGCGCGCCGACGGCGCTCACCATGGCGCCCTCGTTGTCCATCCACCAGCGCTTGTCGCTCGTGTACCCGGACTTGGACTTCGGCGCGCCGTAGCCCCACGAGTTCGGCGAGATCCGGTAGGAGGCGAGGAAGCGGTAGAGCTGCGGCACGGTCGTCTGGCCGGAGATGCCGTAGAGCGAGTTCACCTTGTTCCCGTACGACTGCGCGGCGACGTTGAACGCGGTGAGCAGGCTGCCCGAGACCTGGTTCGGCGCGGGGAGCGTCGTCGGGAAGACCTTGACGGAGATCGGCACCGTCGTCGACTGGTCGTCGGCGATCACCTCGACGAGCCCCTGATAGGTGCCGGCGGCCGTGCCGGGCGGGACGGTGACCTGCAGCCAGAGCGGCTGGTTCCGCTGCTCGGTCGCGCGCTGGCCGCCGTCCCAGGGCAGGAGCGCGTCGGGGACGAGCGTGCCGTCGACCGAGACGTAGTGGGCGAAGAAGAGCTTCAGCTGCAGCGGCGCGGCGATCTGCGGCGCGGCGATCCGCACCTGCTGCGCGCCCGTGACGACGATCTGCGCGTCCTCCTGCTCGCCGATCGCCGCCTCGAGGGCGACCGACGCGCTCGGAGACGCGGGCAGCGGCGCCGACGCGCGGATCGTGGTCGCGGCCGGGAACACGCCGACGCTCGCCGCCTTCGCCGCGTCCGTCCGCGCGCCGGCCGAGCCCGCGACGAGCAACGCGGCGGCGACGACGACTGCAAGCAGTGAGACCCCCCTCACGGGGGGTGTTGTATCAGAAGCGCGCCGCGGCTCCGGCGTGGCGCTCGTAGGCCCGCGAGGCGACGACGTCCGCCAGCTCGGCGACCGCGCGCCGCACCTCGTCCTCGCCGTTGTAGAAGTGCGGGCCGAGGCGGATGCCCGCCTCCGGGCGGAAGTCGCAGATCACGCCGCGCTCGCCGAGCGCCCTGTGGCAGGCGGCGTGATCCGGGGTGGAGACGGTGACGGTGCCGCCGCGCCGCTCCGGCTCGCGCGGGCCGACGACCTCGAGCCCGGCCTCGTCGCAGCAGTCGATCAGGAGCTGCGTGAGCGCGAGCGAGCGCTCCCGGATCCGCCCCACGCCGACCTCCTCGATCACGTCGTAGCCGGCGGTGGCCGCATAGAGCGCGGGCACGTTCGGGGTGCCGGTGAGGAAGCGGCGCGCCCCGGCGGCGTACTCCAGCTCCGGCTCGAACGCGAACGGGCGCGCGTGCCCCTGCCAGCCGACGAGTGTCGGCTCGAGCCGCTCGGCGAGGTCGGGGCGCACGTAGAGCCAGCCGGCGCCGGGGCCGCCGCAGAGCCACTTGACGCTGCCGCCGACGGCGAAGTCGACGCCGAGCGCGGTCAGGTCGAACGGCACGACGCCGGCGCTCTGGTAGCAGTCGAGCACGACGTGCGCGCCCGCCTCGTGGGCGCGGCGGACGATCGGCTCGACGTCCTGGATCTCCGCGTTCTTGAAGAGGACGTGGCTGATCGGGACGAGCAGCGTCCGCTCGTCGATCGCGTCGACGATCGCGGCGGCGTCGGCGACCGCGTGCACCTCGAGCTGCGGCTGCGCCTGGTAGAGGTAGCGCACCGACGGGAAGTTCGCCTCCTCGTAGACGATCCGGTTCCGCTCCCCGGGCTCAGGCTGGAAGCGTCGTCGGCGAAGCCGCCGACGCCCGGCCGAAGAGCGAGGGGGGAAGCAGGAGAGGACGATCGCCTCGGCGACGGTGACGTTCTGGTGCATGACGATCGAGCCGGGCGGCGCGCCCATGATCCGGCCGAGCTGGTCGCCGACGGTGACCGGCAGCTCCCACCAGCCCTCGCCCCACGAGCGGATGCCGCGCTCGCGCCACATGCGCGTGTACTCGAGCACCCGTTCCTCGGCCGCCGCCGGCATCGCCGCGAGCGAGTGGTTGATCAGGTACGTGCAGTCGCCGAGGATCGGGAAGCGGTCGCGATACGCGAGGAGATCCTCGTGCACGCGCCTACCCTACGCCGCGCGCGGCAGCGCGTCCCGGTACTCGCGGAAGAACTCGGGGCGGACGCGCAGGAAGCGGGCGCACTCCTCCAGCAGCCGCGGCGACGGCGGGGTCGCGCCCGCGACGGCGGCGGCGAGCGCCGTCGCGGAGACGCCGTCGAGCATCTCCGCGAACGTGTTGATCTTCAGGCCGCGCGCGGTGAGGAAGAGGTCGTCCTCGACCTCGCGGACGAGCGCGGTCAGCGCCTCCCCGAAGGGCAGCTCGGACCGCGTCAGGTCGAAGTGCGCCACGGCCGCAGTCTCGCGGCCGCGGCGGACGGACTCAGACCTCCTGGAGCGAGCGGGCGGCGGGCCCGGTGTAGCGCGCGGAGGGACGGACGAGCACGCCGAGCCGCTTCTGCTCGAGCGCGTGCGCCGACCAGCCGGCCGTGCGCGAGCACGCGAACATCGCGGGCGTGAGCGCGGGCGGCACCTCGGCGACGTCGAGCACGACGGCCGACCAGTACTCGACGTTCGTCCACGAGTGGCTCGGGCTCTTCTTCGCGATCGCCTCGTGCGCGACCTGCTCCAGCTCCTCGGCGACGGCGACCCGCGGCGAGCCCAGCTCCTTCGCGACGCGCTTGAGCACGCGCGAGCGGGGATCCTCGGCCCGGTAGACGCGGTGGCCGAAGCCCATGATCCGCTCGCCGCGCGCGAGTGCCTCCGCCACCCATTTCTCGGCGTCGCCGGACTCGGCGACCGCGTCGAGCATCGGCAGCACGCGTGCGGGCGCGCCGCCGTGCAGCGGCCCGGAGAGCGCGCCGACCGCCGACGAGAGCGCGGCGGCCGCGTCGGCGCCGGTCGAGGCGACGATCCGCGCGGTGAAGGTCGAGGCGTTCAACCCGTGCTCGGCGGTGCAGATCCAGTAGGTGTCGATCGCCTTCGCGTGCTTCGGGTCCACCTCGCCGCGCCACTCGAGCAGGAAGCGCTCCGCGGCCGTCTGCCCCTCGGCGACGGTGCCGGCGGGGACGGGCGGCAGGTCGGCGCCGCGCGCGGACTGGGCGACGAACGAGAGCGCCGCGGCCGAGAGCCGGCGCAGGTCCTCCTTCGCCTGCTCGTCGTCGATGTCGATGAACTGGCCGAGGCCCCAGCGTCCGCCGAGGCTCGCGAGCGCGGTCTGGAGGTCGCCGATGTAGCCGCCGGTGCGCTGCTCGAGGTCGACGTGCTCGTAGGGGAGGCCCGGCTCGAGCGACTCGTCGACGAGCAGCCCCCACACCTGCTCGAAGGGCACGCTGCCGACGAGGTCCTCGATGTCGACGCCGCGGTAGCGCAGCTCGCCGCCCTCCTTGTCCGGCTCGGCGATCTCGGTCTCGAAGGCGACGACCCCGGCGAGGCCGGGACTGAAATCGTTGCTGCTCATGCGCTGATCTCCTCCAGCTCGATCTCCCGGCCGGCGCCGCGCTCTCGCGCCGCGGCGAGGACGAGCGCCGCGGCGGCGAGGTCCTGCACGGCGATGCCGACCGACTTGTACACGGTTCTCTGCTGCGGCGAGGTGCGCCCGGGGCGGGTGCCCGCGACCAGCTCGCCCAGCTCGACCGCCCGCTGCGGGTCGATCCCCGCCAGCTCGGGCGCGCCGGCCGGCCCGGTCGAGAACGCGGAGTCGCGCGCCTCGACGGCGAGCACGTCCGCGGCCTCGACGAGCGCCCGGTCCAGCTCGAAGCCCTCGCTGGGCGCCTCGGGCGCCCGGTCTTCCAGCCGGGCGCCGCCGGCCTTGCCGGTGACGCGTCCAGCCCGCGCAGCGAAACCGACCGAGCCGACGTGCGCGCCGGGCTCGACCCACTCCGCCCTGACGACCGGCTCGGCCGCGTGCGTGGTCGCCGCGACGACGTCGGCGCCGCGGACGGCCTCCTCGAACGACGCGGCGGCGACCGCGCCCAGCCCGCCGGCGAGCGCCGCCGCCTTCGCGGCGTCGCGGCCCGCGATCCGGATCTCCGCCCAGTCGCGGATGCCGGCGAAGGCGCCGAAGTGCGAGCGCGCCTGGACGCCCGTGCCGAGGATCGCGAGCACGCGCGCGTCGGGCCGCGCGAGCAGGCGCGCGGCGAGCGCGGCGGCGGCGGCGGTGCGGGTCGCCGTGATGTGCGTCCCGTCGAGCAGCGCGACGGGCGCGCCGGTGGCCGCGTCGAAGAGCGCGATCAGCGCCTGGTGCGACGGCAGCTCGCGGTTGTGCGGGAAGACGGAGACGAGCTTGCAGCCGAGGCCCGCGCCGGGCAGGTAGGCGGGCATCGCGCCGAGCAGCCCGTCGTCGCCGGCGAACGCGGCGACGCGGGGCGGCAGCGAGGTCCGCCCCGCCGACAGCTCGGCGTGCGCGACGGCGAGCGCGTCCACGAGCGCGTCCGGGTCGAGCAGGGCCTCCACCTCGGTGCGCGTCAGCACCAGCATCGGTCTGACGGTACCGCTCAGCGCCGCGCCTGCGCCGCGGCAGGCGGCTGCGGCGCCGGCTGCGGCGGCGGCTGCGAGTCGACGAGCACCGCCGCGGCGAGCAGCACGGCCATCGCGACCGCGCTCTCGCCGGCGAGGCTGCGCCCGATCCGCGAGCCGCGGCCCTCCCCGAGGCGCGGGGCGACGAGGAACCTGTGCGCTCCTCCCCAGGCGAGCGCGAGCGCGACGAGCGCGAGCTTGACGAGCAGGACGTGCCCGTAGCCGGTGCGCCACAGGTCGTGCAGGTGCGGGAAGCGGAGGATGCTGAGATAGATGCCGGCGGCGAGCAGGATCCCGACGAGCGCGGTCGCGAGCCGCGAGAAGCGGAGGAAGGCGGCGCGGCGCAGCGGCTGCTCCGGCCAGGCGACCGCGAACAGCGAGACGAGCCCGCCGACCCAGAGCGTCGCCGCTCCGAGGTGCGCCCAGTCGGCCAGCTCGGACGCCCAGGAGTGCCCGGCGTCCGCGGCCGAGTGGCCCGAGAGCGAGAGACCCGAGGCGAACCCGAGCGCGATCGCGAACGCCGCCCAGAGGAACGCGCGCCGCTCGAAGAGCCACGCGAGCGCGAGCAGCGCGAGCACGAGCGCGTAGCCGAGCGTCATCGCCACGAACGCCGTCCCGAAGCGCGTCCCGTTCGCGAGCGAGGAGAGGTCGCCGTAGACGAAGTCGACGAGCGGCAGCTGGAGCGCGTCCTCGGCGCGCAGCAGGAACGCGACGATCCCGACCTCGATCACGGCGACCCCGCCGGCGCCGGCGAGCCGCCAGAAGCGCCGCTCGGCCGCGGCGGGCAGCTCCCGCGGCAGCACGAGCAGCCGGAACCCGAGCCCGCCGACGAGCAGCGCGAGCGCGAGGAAGTAGAGCCAGCGGACGACGTGCTCGGTCGTCGTCGGACCCTGCGCGCCGACCGCCTCGGTCACGGGCGGCGCCGCGACGCGGACACCGAAGGTGTAGAGCCCCGAGACCACGTGCCCGTCGCTCGAGAGCGCCCGCCAGCGGACGGTGTAGGCGCCGGTCGGGAGGTTCTTCGGCAGCGCGGCGACGAGCTGCCGCTGCGGCTTCACGGCGCGCGCCGGCCCGGCGACGTTCCGCCCCTTCGCGTCGAGCACGACGATCGCGCCGCGCACCGCGTCGACCGGCTGGTCGTAGCTGAGGACGATCCGCGCCGGCGGCGCCGCCAGCCGCTCCCGCAGCCCGGGCTGCACGCGGACGAGGCTCGCGTGCGCGAACGCCGACGCGGGCGCCGCGAGCGCCGCGAGCACGGCGAGCGGCAGCGCCCTCCTCACCGGTGCGGCACTCCCGCGTAGTAGGAGAGGTGCCCGAAGATCGACGCGGTGTCCCGGTCGCAGTAGAGGAGGATCCCGACGAGCAGCATCGTCGCCCCGAAGCCGAGCGCGGCGTTCAGGGAGCGCGGCCGGAACGCCTGCACGAGCGGGAAGAGCGCCGCGACGACCGCCGTCCAGCCGAGCGTGTGGTGGAGGAACGCGGCCCGCGAGAAGAGCCAGTGGTTCTGCTCGTGCACGAGCGTGGCGGTGCCCGCGACCGCGAGCCCGAGCGCCGAGGTGAGCCGCCACCAGCGCGAGTGGAGCTTCCCGCGCGCCACCCCCAGCTCGGCGACGCCGGCGAGCATCATCACCTGCGCCCACGAGCCGTGGGCGACCATGTGGATCGTCGAGTTGGTGAAGAACGCCATCACCGGGAACATGAGGACGCCCATCGCGAAGAGGAAGCCGGGCCAGAGGTGGGGCCGCCAGGGCCGCCTCGCCCAGACCTCCGGGCCGACGACCGCCTCCGAGACGAGCAGGAGCCCGAGCACGAGGAAGCCGGTCGCGAACCACCAGTGCACCATCTCGGCGGGCGGCTGGATCCCGGCGACGATCACGTCCGGGCCTCCTCCTCGTCGTGGGCGCGCAGGTCGGCGACGAGCCCCGGCGCGAGCAGGGCCCGGAAGGCGACGCCGACGAGGACGACGTAGAGCGGCGGCTCGGCGAACAGCCACCAGAACCCCTGGCCGGCCGGGTGCAGGAGCGTCAGCCGCCACGGCTGGACGAGCGCCCAGACGGCGCCCGCGAGCGCAGTGGCCGGCCCGAGCGCGAGCACGATCCGGGCGCGGAGCGCGGTGGCGCCGGCGGCGGTGTCGTGCGTCGATTCGCGTGTCAGGTCGTGGGCGATGTCCGCGCTCACGGCGTCCTCCCGAGTCGTGGGTCCGTCCGCTTCGGCCGCGGAGGACAGTCCGCGGCTTACGCGGCGAGCGGAGGCGGCCGCGAGTCGAGCGCCGGGCCGAAGCGGCGGCGGCGGCCGAGCCGGCCGCGGCGCGCCCGGAGCGGGACCGCCGGCGCCTCGCCGCGGAGCCGCCGGGCCCGGGCGACCGCGTCGGCGGCGATCCGCTCGACGTCGGCGAGCCAGCCCTCGACCGCGCGGAAGAGCACGGCGACGAGCACGGCGAGCACGGCGAAGATCGGCAGCGCCGAGGTGTGGAGCCACGGCGCGAACGCGCCCGCGCCGCCGGCGGCGAGGCTCTCGGCGTCCGTCTGGACGAGGTAGATCGTCGCCGTGACGAGGAAGGAGGCGAGCCAGAGCCGCCACGACAGCTCGATCGGGACGCGCGCAGCGCGCGCGGGGGCGGCGCCCGCACGCCGCATCGCGGCGGAGGCGCGCGCGAACCGCCAGGCGACCCGCGCCGCGGCGAGCGCGACCGCGACCTTCACCCCGGCGACGAGGAACGGGTAGTAGTCCTCGTGCCGGTAGGAGAGCGGGCCGACGTGCCGGCCGACGTCGAGCCGGTGCGTGAGGCTCCGTCCGGCCAGCTCGGCGCAGAGCGCGAGCAGCCCGAGCGCGAGCCCGGAGAGCGACCGCTGGTGCCGCCGCGCGCGATCCATGCGAAAAGTGTCGCGCCGCGGGCGGACGCAGGTCAATGACCCTCGGGAAACGCTGCGCGCCCGCGCGGGCTCAGCCGAGGAGCGTCAGGTGCCAGTCGGGCCGGTGCTCGGCGTCGAGCGAGAAGAGCATGATCCGCTGCCAGTAGCCGAGGCAGAGCGCGCCGCCCGAGACCGGCACCTGCTCCGTGCGCGGGCCGAGCAGGAACGTGAGCAGCCGCTCGCGCGAGGTCGCCTTCGCCGGCACGACCCGCTCCAGCAGCCGCTCGAGATCCTCGAAGAAGCCGGTCTCCCGCTCCTGCACGCGCACGAGCGCGAGGTCGTGGGCGGCGTGGACGTAGGCGATGCCGTCCTTCACGTCGGCGGCGGCCACCTGCTTCGCCACGTCGTTCGTGATGTCCATCACCGAGAGCGTCGGGAGCGCGGCGGCGATCGCATACGGAACCTCGATGCTCGTCATGCGCGGGCAACCTCCTTCGGCAGCCGGAAGTGGACGTCCTCGCGGGCGACCGTCAGCTCCTCGGGCAGCCCGTATCCTGCCTCGGCGAGACGCTGCGCCGTCGCGATCACCAGCTCCTCGGGCGTCGAGGCGCCGGCGGTGAGCCCCACGACCTCGTGCCCGTCGAGCAGCGCGGGATCCAGCTCGCTCTCGCCGTCGACCAGCGTCGCCTCCGCGCCGGCGGCCTGCGCGACCTCGACGAGCCGCTGCGCGTTCGAGCTGGTCTCGGAGCCGATCACGAGCACGAGCGTCGCGCCCTGCGCCACCATCGCCTTCACGGCGTCCTGGCGGTTCTGGGTCGCGTAGCAGATGTCGTCGGCGTGCGGGCGGCGCAGGCTGCCGAGGTGATCCTCGAGCGCGTCGACGATCGGCGCGACGTCGTCGAGCGAGAGCGTCGTCTGCGTGATCACGGCCACCGGCTTGTCGGTCTGGAGCTGGCGCGCCTGCTCCGGCGACTCGATCACGATCGTCGAGTCGGGCCGTTCCCCCATCGTCCCGATCACCTCGACGTGGTTCTCGTGGCCGACGAGCGCGACGAGATGGCCGCTGTCGGCGTAGCGCCGCGCCTCGGCGTGCACCTTGTTCACGAGCGGGCAGGTGGCGTCGACGACGCGCAGCCCGCGGCGCTCCGCGTTTTCCTTCACCGCGGGAGCGACGCCGTGCGCGGAGAGCACGCAGTACTCGCCCTCCGGAATCTCGGACTCGTCCTCGACGAAGACGGCGCCGAGCTCCTCGAGCCGGCGGACGACGTTCTCGTTGTGGACGATCTGGTGCCGCACGTAGACCGGCGCGCCATGCTGCTCGAGCAGGCGCTCGACGATCTCGATCGCCCGGTCGACGCCCGCGCAGAACGAACGCGGCGCCGCCAGCAGCACGCGGCCGCTCACGGCGCCACCGCCTCTTCGAGAGCCTGCAGCGCGTGCACCGCGTCGCGCATCGAGCGCGCGGCCGCGACCGGCCGCCGCGCGAACCAGCGCGTGAGCCCGACGACGTCGGTGCGCCCGTCGGGATGCACCGTGCGGTCGACGCCCTCGATCGCGCTCTCCGCGCCGTCGGAGACGACCCGCACGACGCCGGCGAGCCGGCCGCTGCGCGCGAGGACGCCGCTCTCCATGTCGACGGCGTCGGCGCCGCTCGCATCGCGCAGCCGGCGCCGCTCCGCGGCGTCGTGCACGAGCTCGTCGAAGCCCAGCACCGTCGCGGCGCTCGCACCGCGGACACCGAGGCCGGGGCCTTCCCAGAGCGTTGCGCCCGAGGCGTCGACGACCCGCGTCGCGTCGAGCACGGCGCCGACCTCGA
>DASSND010000038.1:0-114197 GCA_035688315.1 Gaiellaceae bacterium
TGAACGCCCGCCTCGCCGCGCGGCTGACCGGCTGGAAGGTCGACATCACCTCCGACAGCGAGTTCGCGCAGCAGGAGGCCGACGCGGCCTTCGCGGGCGACGCGGGCGAGGGCGGCGAGGTCGACTTCTCCGGCCGCTGCATGGCGATCCTGTCGAACGGCAAGCGCTGTCCGAACGCGGCGCTGCCCGGGACGAAGTACTGCGGCGTGCCGGCCCACCAGGCGCTCGCCGACCAGGAGCCGGCCGAGGCGTCGGCCGTCGAGGGTCTGCCGGATGCGACGGAGGCGGAGGTCGAGAGCGTGCCGGTGGCGCACGACGAGTCCGGGCCCGAGCGCGTCGAGGACGACCCGCACGGCGGCATCCCGTTCGAGGACGGCCCCGTGCCGGAGCAGCTGCCGACGCCCATGACCGACGTCACCGGTGAGCCGGAGACGATCCCGGTGCCGGCCCCGCAGGCCGAGGGCGGCATCGACCCGCAGGAGGGCGAGCGGATCTGAGTGCCGCCTCCGATCAGGACGTGCGTCGGCTGTGGCCGGAAGGCGCCGCAGGCGGAGCTGTATCGTTTCGGCGCCGCGGACGGCGTCCTGCGGCACGACCCGAAGGGGGAGGGCCGCGGCGCGTACACGTGCCGACGGCTCGCCTGCTTCGAACGGGCCGCGGCGCGGCGGGCGTTCGCCCGGACGCTGCGGCAGAACGTGCGCATCGACCCGGCGCTCGCGCGCCTCTACACTGGACAGTGAATGGCTAACGGCAGACCGAACAGACCGATCAGGCCCCGCGGCGGCGGGCCGGCAGGACGCAAGCGCCGCGTCGTCATCGACAGCGGCGGCCAGCGGCCGCGTCCCGGCGACAACCGCCAGCGCGGCCAGGGCCGCGACGGCGGGTCGAAGCGCGAGCAGCAGCAGGTCGTCCAGCCGACCGGCCCCGTCACCGTCGAGTCCGGCGTCACGCTGCGCGACTTCTCGCAGGCGCTCGGGGTCTCGATGCAGGAGATCATCAAGATCCTGATGGGCCTCGGCCAGATGCGGACGGCGACGCAGTCGCTCTCCGACGAGGAGGTCGAGCTGATCGCGGCCGAGGTGGGCCGCGAGATCACGATCAAGCACGCCGCCGACGACGAGGAGGAGCCCGAGAGCTTCGACGACCCGGAGGAGGCGCTGAAGCCGCGCCCGCCGGTCGTCACGATCATGGGCCACGTCGACCACGGCAAGACGACGCTGCTCGACGCGATCCGCGAGGCCCGGGTCGTCGAGACGGAGGCCGGCGGGATCACGCAGCACATCGGCGCCTACCAGGTCGACGTCGACGGCCGCAAGATCACCTTCCTCGACACGCCGGGCCACGAGGCGTTCACGGCGATGCGCGCCCGCGGCGCGAAGGTGACCGACATCGCGGTGCTCGTCGTCGCCGCCGACGACGGCGTGATGCCGCAGACGAAGGAGTCGATCTCGCATGCGCGCGCGGCCGGCGTCCCGATCGTCGTCGCGGTCAACAAGATCGACCTGGAGAACGCGAACGTCGACCGCGTCAAGGCGGAGCTGGCGTCCGAGGAGCTGCAGCCGGAGGAGTGGGGCGGCTCGACGCAGTTCTCCGAGGTCTCCGCGCTCGCGAAGCAGAACCTCGACGACCTGCTGGAGCGGATCCTGCTCGTCGCCGACGCGGAGCTGGACCTGCGCGCGAACCCGGGCGCGGAGGCGTCCGGCCCGATCGTGGAGTCCCGCCTCGACGTCGGCCGCGGCCCGGTCGCGACGATGCTCGTCCAGCGCGGGACGCTCGCGGTCGGCGACGCGATCGTCGCCGGCGACGCGCACGGGCGGGTGAAGGCGCTCTTCAACTACAAGGGCGAGAAGCAGGAGAAGGCGGGGCCCGGCGACCCGATCGAGATCCTCGGCTTCGACAAGCCTCCGGCGGCCGGCGAGCTGGCGCGCGTGGTCGAGAACGACCGCCAGGCGCGGGAGCTGGCGAACAAGCGCGCCGAGCGGCTCCGCCGCGAGCAGCGCGCGACCGCGCGGCCGTCCGGCGTCTCGCTGGAGGGGCTCTTCGAGCAGCTGCAGGCGGGCGAGGTCGCCGACCTGAACCTGATCGTCCGCGGCGACGTCGTCGGCTCGGTCGAGGCGGTCGTCTCGGAGCTGTCGAAGTTCGAGCATCCCGAGGTGCGCCTGAACGTGATCGCCTCCGGCGTGGGCGCGATCACGCAGAACGACATCATGCTCGCGTCGGCCTCCGACGCCCTGATCGTCGGCTTCAACGTGCGCCCGAACGCGGAGGCGCGCGAGCTGGCGAGCCGCGAGGGGGTCGAGATCCGCACCTACGACGTGATCTACAAGCTCACGGAGGAGATCGAGCAGGCGCTCGTCGGCAAGCTCTCCGCGGTCACGACCGAGGAGACGATCGGCGAGGCCGAGGTGCGGGCGCTCTTCCGCGTCTCGCGGCTCGGCACGATTGCCGGCTGCATGGTCACCGACGGCGTCGTCCGGCGGAACGCGAACGTCCGCGTCGTCCGGGACGGCACGGTCATCTACACGACCACGATCGCGCAGCTGCGGCGTTTCAAGGACGACGTCCGCGAGGTGGCGGAGGGCTTCGAGTGCGGCATCCTCCTCGACGGGTTCAACGACGTGAAGGAAGGCGACGTGCTCGAGGTCTTCGAGACCCGCGAGATCGAGCGTACGTCGCTGGACGAGCCCGCCGGCTAGGGCGCGCGGAGCACCTCGACCAGCTCGGCGTAGCCGTTCGCCTCTGCGACCGCGACCGGGGTGGAGCGGTCGTCCTCGGCGATCGAGGGGTCCGCGCCGTGCTCGAGCAGCACGCGCGCGACCTCCGCCGCGTTCGCGAAGGCGCAGGTGCCGAGCGGCGTCACGCGCGCGAAGCTCGAGCGCGCAACCGTGTCCGGGTTCGCGCCGGCCTCGAGGAGGGCGCGCGCTGCGGCGGCGTTGTGCGCGAACGCGGCGAGGTGAAGCGGCGTGAACCCGTCGACGCTCCAGGCGTCGGGCTCGGGAAGCCCGTCGGCTTCGCCCGCGAGCACTCGATCCCACGGGTCGGTCGGCGGCACGGTGTCGCGAACGGCCTCGAATGCGGCGCTGTTGCCCCGATAGAGCGCGCGGGCGAGAGGGGAGAGGCCGCTCTCGTCCCGCTCCTGCACGGCGGCCGGCTCACGTGCCAGCAGCTCCCTGACTCCGCTCGCGTCGTCCGCGTCGACCAGCTCGAAGATCTCGTGCATCGCTCCTCCTCTCGACAGTGCTCGCGATTATTAGTTAGCCTAACCAATCATGTCAAGAACAAGACGCGAGGCGGCCGACCGGATCCATTCGGCGGCGATCCACCTGCTCCGTCGCGTGCGCGAGGTCGACGACGCCGCGATGGGGATCTCGCCGGCGCGGGCGTCGGCGCTCTCGGTGCTCGTCTTCGGCGGAGCGCGGTCGCTGACGGAGCTGGCCCAGGCGGAGCAGGTCACGGCGGCGACGATGAGCAGGCTCGTGAGCGCCCTCGAGCGGGAGGGGTTCGTGCGCCGCTGGCCGGACGTGAACGACGCGCGCGCGATCCGGATCGAGGCGACGGCGAAGGCGCGCCGCGTCCTCGAGCGCGGGCGCGCGCGGCGGCTCGATCTGCTCGAAGGACTGCTCGCGGGCGCGAGCGCGGGCGAGGTCGAGGCGGTCCGGGTCGCGGCGGAGGTGGTGGAGCGGGCGCTCGGATCGGCTTGAATGGCGAGGTGGCGAGCGGCTGGGTCGGCGTCCTGACGTGCGAGCTGCACTTCCCGGAGGCGCACTCGCTCAAGGAGAAGCGGCACTTCGTCCGCTCCGCGAAGGCGCAGCTCCAGAACCGGGTCGGCGCCGCGGTCGCCGAGGTCGATCACCACGACGTGTGGCAGCGCACGCGTCTCACGGTCGCCTGCGTCGCGCGCGAGCACCGCGAGGCTGAGCGCCTGCTCGACGAGGCGGAACGCTGGCTCCGCGCCCAGGAGTGGGACGTCGCGGGCGTCGACCGCTTCCTGCTCGACCCGGAAGACTGACAGGAGCCGTCCGCTGTGGACGAGAAGCCTGTCTCTCGCCAGGAAGCCGCGACACCGCCGTGACAGGTTCCGCGGTATCGTCGATCTCGAGGGCGGAGGGACCTGCTACCCCGCCCTGGGTGGGGGTCCGCCCGCGGGAGGGGCATGTCCGGAAACGACAGGCCCGCGAGGGACATCGGCGACGGAGCGATGCCCACGCGCTTCAATGGAGGCATGAGCGAACGCATGCGCCGCGTCAACGAGTCGGTGCGCCAGGTGCTCGCCGAGGCGCTCCCCGAGCTGAAGGACCCCCGCATCGGCCTCGTCACGGTCACCGGCGTCGACACGACTCCGGACCTGCGCCATGCCACGGTCTACGTGAGCGTCCTCGGTTCCGCGCGCAAGCGCACGAGCACGCTCGCGGGGCTCGAGGCGGCGCACGGCCTGCTGCAGGGTCGCCTCGCCCGCCAGCTCAGGATGAAGAGAACTCCCCAGTTGGCGTTCGAGTACGATCCCACGGTCGAGCGCGGCGTCCGCATGACGCGTTTGATCGACCAGCTCGCGCCGGACGACGACGATGCACCAGACGAGCGCTGACCTCCAGGCGACAGCCGACGCGTTGCGGCAGCACGACCGCTTCCTCGTCGTCTCCCACGAGAACCCGGACGGCGACGCGCTCGGTTCGCTGCTCGCCGCCACGCTCGCCCTGCGCGCGCTCGGGAAGGACGCGGTCATGTACCTCGCCGGCGACACGCCGCTGCCGCGGGAGTACGCCTTCATGCATCTCGACTCGCTCGTCCGGACGCCGCCGGCGGACTCGGCCGAGCGCGTCCTCTTCGCGGTCGACTGCGCGAAGGCCGAGCGGATCGGCGATCCGGACGTGACCGCCCGCGCGCCGCTCGTCGTCAACGTCGACCACCATCACGACAACACGCGCTTCGGGGACGTCAACCTGATCGTCGCCGACGCGTCCTCGACGGGCGAGGTGCTGCGCGAGGTGATCCGAACGCTCGGCGTCGAGCTGACCGCCGAGCTGGCCGAGCCGCTCTACATCGCGCTCGTCACCGATACCGGCCGCTTCCAGTACTCGAACACGACGCCGAAGGCGCTCCGCCTCGCCGCCGAGCTCGTGGAGGCGGGCGCCGACATCCACGCCGTGTTCCAGCAGGTGTACGAGTCGGTCGAGTTCGCGAAGCTAAAGCTCCTCGCTCGCGCGCTCGGACGTGCGGAGGTGCTCGAGGGCGGACGCATCGTCGTCTCCCACCTCGTTCGCACCGACTTCTCCGACGTCGGCGCGGCCGAGCCGTATTCCGAGGGGATCATCGACTACCTCCGTGCCGTCGAAGGAGCCGAGCTGGCGGTGCTCGTCCGCGAGCAGCTGAGCCGGGGCGCCGAGGCGCGGAAGGGCTCGCTGCGGGCGAGCATCGACGAACTGGACGTCTCGGCGATCGCGCGCGTCTTCGGCGGCGGCGGGCATCGGCAGGCGGCCGGCTTCTCGACGGATCTTCCGCTGGAGCAGATCGTCGAGCGTGTCCGCGAAGGGTTCCTCGCGCAACGTGCCGCCTCGCGGACTTGAGCCTGCCGGGGTCGCGCTCGTCGACAAGCCTGCGGGGCCGTCGTCCTTCGCAGTCGTCGCGCAGATCCGCCGCGTGACGCGTGCCCGCACCGGTCATGCCGGAACGCTCGACCCGTTCGCGACAGGGCTCTTGCTGCTGTTGTCCGGAAGGGCAACTAAGCTTGCGCCATGGCTCGTCGGACTGGACAAGCGCTACCGCACGGACGTCGATCTGACCCGGCGGACGTCCACCGGCGATCCCGAGGGCGAGATCGTCGCGCAGAGCGAGGCGCCGGCAGAGGACGAGCTGGCACGCCGGCTCGCGGGCCTCCGCGGCGAGGTCGAGCTGCCGATCCCCGCGGCCTCGGCCGTGAAGATCGGCGGCGAGCGCGCCTACCGGCTGGCACGGCGGGGCGTCCAGGTGGAGATGCCCCGGCGCCGTTCGACGGTCTACGCGCTCGACGTCATCGCGTATAGAGACGGTGTGGCGACACTCGACCTGCGGGTCAGCTCCGGGACGTACGTCCGCTCGATCGCCGACGCCCTCGGCGGCCATTGCGCGGCCCTGCGCCGGACGGAGGTGGGACCGTTCGACGTCGCGGACGCGGTGCGGCCGGAGGCGTTCGAGCCGGGACGGCTCCTGGCCGAGGCGGACGTGCTGGCACGCGTCGCGGCGAGTCGCGCCGGGGCGAAGGCGTGAACGTCGCGCACGAGGCGGCGGCGCTGCCGGCCGCCCGCCGCGCGGCGGCGATCGGCACGTTCGACGGCGTGCACCTCGGCCATCGCCGCGTCCTCGAAGCGGCGCAATCGGCCGGGCTCCGCCGCACGGTGGTCACGTTCGACCCGCACCCGCGCGCGCTGCTCGCGGACGGTGTCGAGCTGCTCGCGACCCTGGAGCGACGACTCGAGCTGCTCGCGGCGGCGGGCGTCGACGACGTGCTCGTGCTCCGGTTCGACCGGGCGCTCGCCGACCTCACGCCCGAAGGTTTCGCCGACGGCGTGCTCCGGGCGGCGGGTGTCGAGCTGGTCGCGGCCGGCGAGACGTTCCGCTTCGGCCGCGACCGCGCGGGCGATCTCGCGCTCCTCCGGCGGCTCGGGTTCGAGGTCCGTCCGGTACCGATCGTCGAGAGCGTGTCGTCGAGCCACGTCAGGCGCCTCCTGCACGCCGGCGAGCTGGGCGCGGCGGCGCAGCTGCTCGGGCGCCCGCCCGAAGTGGAGGGCCCGGTCGTCCGCGGTGACGGCCGCGGCCGGGAGCTGGGGTTCCCGACCGCGAACCTCGACGTGCCTGCCGACCTGCTGGTCCCGCCGGACGGCGTCTACGCCGGCGCGGCGCTCGGTCGGCGAGCGGCGGTCTCGATCGGCACGAATCCGCACTTCGGCGGAGTCGAACGACGGGTCGAGGCGCACCTGCTCGACTTCGACGGCGACCTGTACGGCGAGCCGCTTCGCGTCGAGCTGTGGCAGCCGCTGCGGGCGCAGGCGAGCTTCGCGTCGCTCGACGAGCTGGTCGCCGCGATCCGGCACGATGTCGAGCGCGCTCGCGCCGCCCTCCCGCCCGCCTGAGAAAAGCCGCGCAAGAATCTGTTGCCCGCGGCGTCATCATGCGCATGGGACGCATGTGCTGGGACGGTCACGCCGGCCTCTTCGAGACGGTCCGCTGCCTCGAATGCGGAGACGTCTACGCGAAGCCGGCCGGAGGAGGGACGGTGCAGATGAACCCGGGCTGCCCGACGTGCGGGTACGTCGGCTGGATCCCGCTCGCGGTTCGCTCCCTCGCACGGCGGCGCCGCCGCCGCGCCGGGGACGCGCCGCCGCTCCTGCTCGCGCAGTAGGGCCGCACGGCGGCGTACGCGCCGCTCCGCCGGCACGCGCCGGGCGGCGGCCCCTGCGCGCGCCTCACCCCTCCTCGCGCGGGAGGGCGACCCAGCCGACCCGGGCCACCCCGGGGCGCGGGAAGTCGACCCGGTGGCCCATCAGGAGCCCGCCGGCGAACCCCCAGACGCCGGCCCCGAGAGGCTCGATGCGGTACGCAGCCGGCTCGATCCGCACGCCGGCGATCGGGTCGGTCTCCGCCTCCGCGATCCGCCAGCCCTCGCCGTGCCGCAGCACCGTCGCCTCGGAGCCGTCGAGGCGGTACCGCCCCGGTTCCGGCTCCGACGCCTCGCCGCCCAGCGGCTCGCCCGGCTCGAGCCCGAGGTCGCGGACGACGCGGCGGATCACCCCGCTGCCGCGCCAGCTGTTCGTCAGCACCGCGAGCGCGCTCCGCTCCGCCGGCAGCAGCAGGAGCAGCGACTGGTAGCCCGCGACCGAGCCCTGGTGGTCGAGGGCGGGACGAGCGCCCGACAGCTCGCGCGACCAGCAGCCGAGGCAGTAGTCGGCGCCGAGCGCGCGCGCCTGCGGCGTCCGGAGGACGGCACGCTGCTCCGCGGCGAGCGGCCCCGGGCCGCCGAGCTGGTGCGCCGCGAAGCGCAGGAGGTCGCCGACCGTCGACCAGAGCCCGCCCGCGGGGTGCCGGTTCACCGGGTACCCGTCGTCGGGCGGCAGCCGGTGCCCCGTCTCGCCGTCCTGGACGTGGCCGCGCGCCGCGCCACGCGGCCGCTCGAAGCCGGTGGCGGCGAGCCCGAGCGGCTCGAGCACGCGCTCGCGGAGCACCTCCGAGTAATGGCCGTCCGCCGCCGCGCCGCAGGCGCGCCCGACCGCGAGGTAGCCGGCGTTGCTGTACGACCAGAGACCCTGCGCCGGCTCCGGCAGCGGCGCAGCCGCCTCGCAGCGCCAGCCCGCGCTGTGGGAGAGGAGCCGGCGCGCCGTCGTCCCCTCGAGCGGCGCGTCGAGGTCGAGGCAGAGCGTCGCGAGCGACGCCGTGAACCACTTCGTCACGGACGCGATGCGAAACGGCGTGTCCGTCCGCACCGGCTCCGCGGATCCGAGCGCGAGCACCCCGTCGGCCGCGAGCTCCGTCTCGCCGTCCCGGCAGAGCCCCGCGGCGACGCCGGGCACGCCGGCCCGCGCGCGCGCCGCGCGCACGATCTCGGCCAGCACACCCCGCGGAATGCCGCTCTCCAGCACGGATTCCGCTACCCTACCCGCGACCCAGGCTCGGCTCACGGTGCGTTCCTTGGCGCCTCGGGCGGATCCTCGGGAGACAACACGAGAAGGAGACGGGATGGCCCTCACCAAGGAAGCCAAGCAGGAGATCGTCAAGAAGCACGGCCGCAGCGAGGCGGACACCGGCTCGCCGCAGGTGCAGGTCGCGATGCTCACCCAGCGCATCAACGAGCTGACCGAGCATCTACGCACCCACAAGCACGACCACTACTCCCGGCGCGGGCTGCTGAAGCTCGTCGGCCGGCGCCGCCGCTTCCTGAACTACCTGCAGAAGCACGATCTCGAGGGCTATCGCGCTCTCATCAAGGAGCTCGGCCTGCGCCGCTAGCTCCCGAACCGTCGGAGGGCGGTGGTTCGAGCGAGTCCCTGCGCGGGGGCTGACTCGAGCACCCGCCCTCCGCACAAGCAGAGTGGAGGACAATCGAATGAGTATCGCGACCGAGCGCCGGGCGCAGGTCTCCGTCCAGGTGGGCAACCAGGAGATCAGCTTCGAGACCGGCAAGCTCGCGAAGCAGGCGGACGGCGCCGTCGTCGTCCGTGCCGGCGAGACGATGGTGCTCGCCACCGCCCAGGGGCGGCCGGAGGCGCGCGAAGGCGCGGACTTCTTCCCGCTCACCGTGGACGTCGAGGAGCGGATGTACGCCGCCGGCAAGATCCCCGGCGGCTTCTTCAAGCGCGAGGGGCGCCCCACCGAGCGGGCGATCCTGACCGCGCGCATGATCGACCGGCCGATCCGGCCGCTGTGGCCCAAGGGCTTCAAGAACGAGGTGCAGGTGATCTGCACCGTGCTCAGCGCCGACATGGTCACCGGCCACGACATCCTCTGCATCAACGGCGCCTCCGCGGCGCTGATGCTCTCGCCGCTGCCCTTCCTCGGGCCGGTGGGCGCGGTGCGGGTCGGGATGATCGACGGCAGCCTCGTCGTCAACCCGACGCTCCGCGAGATGGAGGACGACTCGACCCTCGACCTGATCGTCGTCGGCACGAAGGAGGCGCTGACGATGGTCGAGGCGGGCGCCGAGGAGATCCCCGAGGAGACGATCCTCGAGGCGTTCGAGCTGGCGCATCGCGAGATCGCGAAGCTGTGCGAGGCGCAGGAGGACCTGCGCCGCCAGGCCGGCAAGCCGAAGTGGCTCGACCTCGAGCTGGCCGGCGAGCTCGAGCGCGAGCACGGCCACTCGCTCTGGCAGCGGATCCAGGAGGTCGGCCTCCGCGACGCCGCGGCGCTCGTCGACGAGCTGACCGCCCGGCTCGCCCCGCCGATCACGATGGAGTCGACCGACGAGGACATCGTCCGCCAGACCCAGGTGCGCTCGGCCCTCGCGATGCTGCTCGAGAAGCAGCGCACGGTCGCGGTCGAGGGGCCGGTGCGCGAGCAGTTCGGCGACGAGCTGAAGGCGCTCACCGACGCCGAACAGGACTCGAAGCAGCTGAAGTCGGCGAAGCGCCAGCTGCTGTTCGACCGGATCGTCGAGGAGCTGCAGCTCCCGTTCCCGGCGGGTGCCGCGTCGAGCGACGCCGAGCCGGGCGACGAGGCGGCGAAGGACTCGGTCACGAAGTCGTACGTCAAGAAGGCCTCCGACGCGATCTACAAGGACCTCGTCCGCCAGAAGATCGCCGTCGAGAAGCGGCGCCCGGACGGCCGCGGCACCGAGGAGGTGCGGCCGATCGAGATCGAGGTCGGCGTCAACCCGCGCGCCCACGGCTCCGGCCTGTTCACGCGCGGCCAGACGCAGATCCTCTCCTCGCTCACGCTCGGCACCGCGAAGGAGGGGCAGCGGATCGACGACCTCTCCCTCGAGGAGGAGCGCCGCTACATGCACCACTACAACTTCCCGCCCTACTCGGTCGGGGAGACGGGCTTCATGCGCGGCCCGAAGCGCCGCGACATCGGCCACGGGGCGCTCGCGCAGCGGGCCCTCGAGGCGGTGATCCCGGGCCCGGAGGACTTCCCGTACACGATCCGCATCGTCTCCGAGACGCTCGAGTCGAACGGGTCGTCGTCGATGGGGTCGGTGTGCGGCTCGACGCTCTCGCTGATGGACGCCGGCGTCCCGATCACGGCGCCGGTCTCCGGCATCGCGATGGGCCTCGTCAAGGAGGGCGACGACTACGTGATCCTGACCGACATCCAGGGGGCGGAGGACCACCTCGGCGACATGGACTTCAAGGTCGCCGGCTCGCCGAACGGCATCACCGCGCTCCAGATGGACATCAAGATCACCGGCGTCACCCAGCAGATCATGCGCGACGCGCTCGAGCAGGCGAAGCGGGCGCGGGCGTTCATCCTCGACAAGATGCTCGAGGTGATCCCCGAGTCGCGCAGCGAGATCGCCGGCCACGCGCCGCGCATCTCCACGATCAAGATCGACCAGGAGAAGATCGGGATGGTGATCGGCAAGGGCGGCGAGACGATCCGCGGCCTCGAGTCCGACTACGACGTCCAGATCGACATCGAGGAGGACGGCACGATCCTGATCTACGCCACCGACGGCACGAAGGCCGACGAGGCGATCTCGGCGATCAGCGCCCTCACGAAGGAGCCCGAGGTGGGCGACGAGTACACCGGCCGCGTCGTGAAGACGACGCAGTTCGGCGCGTTCGTGGAGCTGAAGAAGGGCACCGACGGCCTCCTGCACGTCTCGAACGTCGGCCCCGGCCGGGTCGCGCACATCGAGGACGTGATGAGCCGCGGCGACGTCGTGGACGTGGTCGTCCAGGAGGTCGACAAGGCGCGCGGCCGCATCGGCCTCAAGCTCGTCGCGAAGCACGAGGACGGCGGGCTCGTCCAGCCGGAGGAGCTGATCGAGCGGGCGAAGGACGCACCGCCGCGGCCGCCGGAGGAGGAGCGGCCGCGCCGTGACGGCGACCGGCGCCGGGGCGGCCGCGGGCGCGGCCCGCGCCGTGAGGGCGACGGCGGCGGCAGCTGATTCGACGCGAGGGGGCGGACGGCTCCGGCCGTCCGCCCGCTCCGGCGGCGCGAAGCTCGCCCTCGAAGCCGTCCTGATCGCCGCGCTGCTCGCCGTCGCGGGCGGGCTCGTCTACCACTTCTTCGTCCACCACGTGCACAACCCGCGCCCGCTCGGCGGGCGCAACGTCGACGTGTCGCGCTCCGCCGGCGTCGAGAGCCAGGCGGCGGTGGCGATCGACCCGCGGGATCCCGACGTGCTCTACGTCGCCGCGAACGACGGCACGCTGTCCCGCTCGCTCGACGGCGGGCGCAGCTGGCGGCACGTCGCCTCGCCGTACGTCCCGCCGGGCAGCTGCGTCCACCGGCAGCCGCGACTCGCGATCGACGCCGCCGGCCGCCAGTACTTCGCCTATCTCGGCGGCCGGCTCTGCGACGACTCGCTGACGCCGTTCCTCGTCGTCGCCACGCGGCCGTCGGCGAGCGCTCGCTGGCACGTCGTCCGGGTGACCCCGCCGACCTGGGAGTACGGCTACGACGAGGGCCCGTCGCTCGCGCTCGCGCCCGACGGCACCGCGTACGTCGCGTTCGACCGCGGCCTCGCCGAGACGAAGGCGACGATCGAGGTGAGCCGCAGCGACGACCACGGCAGGACGTGGACGCGCCCGGTCGCGGTCTCGGACTCGCTCTCCCATCCGCACCTGGCGAGCGTCGCCGCGGCGGCCGGCGGCCGGGTCTACGTCGCCGGCATCGACGCGAAGCTCGGCGTCTGGGTCGCACGCTCCGGGGACGGCGGGCGCACGTTCGCGCCCCCGGTGCGGGTGGCGCGGCTCGCGGTCGATCCGGCCGCCGCCGACTGCTCGATGGCGGCGTACTCGCCGGTTCCGCACGAGCAGGAGCGCTGCACGGGGCCGAACCCGACGGTGCTCGTGCGCGGCGACACCGTCGCCGTCCTCTGGGACGACGCGGCCGCGAACGGCCACACGGACGTCTTCGTCCGGCTCTTCGACGCGAACCTGCGGCCGCGCTTCCGCGGACGGGCGAACCCGCCCGACCGCGGGCACGGCACGAATCAGCTCTTCCCGGTCGCCGCGGTCGACCCCGACACCGGCACGTTCTGGGCGTGCTGGTACGACACGACGTTCTCGCCGAGCGGGAACGACGCGTGGTTCACGTGCGCCGCCTCGCGCGACGGCCGCCGCTGGAGCGCGCCGGAGCGGGCGGCGGCCTCGCCGTCGGGGCTGGACGACCTCTACCCGGTGCTCGGCCGCTCCGGTCTCTACGCAGGGATCGCGGCGGCGCACGGCGTCGCGCACCCGGCCTGGATCGACACCAGCCGGCTCGATCTCCTCGAGGAGGTCTTCACCGCCGCGCTGCCGGAGCGCCGCGCGCTCGCGCGGGCGCGGTAGAAGTTCACCCGTTCGGGGCACAGCGTCAGCGGCGCCGCGGCTCACGCGCGAGCCCGCCGTTGCCGATGACAGACCCGGAGAACGCTCCGCATGCCCGAAACGCCTCTCGCACCGATCTCCCCGCTGCGCGGACTGCTCGAGGTCACGCGGCTCCTGCGTGCGCGCGAGGACGTCCCGAGCCTGCTCACGGCCCTCTCGCGCACGATCGGCGAGTCGCTCGGGTACCGCACGGTCGCGATCAACCTCTACCGGCCCGAATGGAACGACTTCTGCGTCACGACCGTCTACGGGAACGAGGACGCCCGCCGGGCGCTCGAGGGTCGCGTGCGCAGCGGCGACGACTGGGCGGTGCTCCTCCACGACCGCTTCGCCCGGCGCGGCGCCTACGCGATCCTGAGCGGGGCGATCGACTGGGACGAGCTGGGCGCCAGCTACATCCCCGAGGTCGCCGCGCCCGAGGACCCGGACGCCTGGCACCCCGAGGACGCGCTCTTCGTCCCGCTCCGCCACACCGAGGGGCACCTGCTCGGGATCATCTCGGTGGACGAGCCCGCGAGCGGCCTGCGTCCGACCGACGAGGTGCTCGACGTCCTGGTGGCGCTGGGCGACCACGCCGCGCTCGCGCTCCAGGCCGCGCAGGAGGAGGCCGAGGCGGCGCGCCATCGCCGCGCGCTCGAGGCGCTCCTCTCGATCTCGTCGCAGCTGACGAGCGAGCCGGACGCCGACGAGATCCTGCGGCTCGTCTGCGAGGGGATCCGCGACGCGCTCGGCTTCAAGAACGTGTGCGGCGCGCTCGTCGAGCCGGGCGAGCGCCGCGTGGTCGCCCGCGCGGCGGTCGGCTGGAGCCTCGACCACCCGGCGCTGCGGCAGGAGCTGCACGTGGGCGACGTCGAGGCGCTGCTCGACCGGCGTTTCCGGCGCGAGGGCTGCTACCTGCTGCCGCACGAGGAGGCGGCGCGGCGGCTGGGGGAGACGCGGATCCCGTACGCGTCGGAGCTGAACGGGCGCGGCCCGTGGGCGTGGAACCGGCACTGGCTGCTCGTGCCGCTGCGCGACGGAGACGGCGGCCTCCTCGGCCTGATCTGGGTGGACGACCCGTGCGACCGGCTGCTCCCGTCGGCGGACAAGCTGCAGGCGCTGCGGATCTTCGCGAACGACGCGGCCGCGGCGCTCGTCTCGGGCCGGCGCGTCGACGAGCTGCGCTTCCTCGCCGACCACGACCCGCTCACGAGGCTCCTCAACCGGCGAGCGTTCGTCGAGCAGCTCGACGGCGAGGTGGCGCGCGCGGTGCGATACGGGCGCTCGTTCGGGCTCGTCCTCGCCGACCTCGACGGGTTCAAGCAGCTGAACGACCGCTTCGGGCACGCGATCGGAGACGAGGCGCTGCAGGTGTTCGCGGGCGTGCTCGCGCGGGCGCTGCGGAAGCCCGACGACGCGTTCCGGATCGGCGGCGACGAGTTCGCGCTGCTGCTCGCCGAGGCGTCCGAGGCGGACACGAGGACGGTCGTCCGCCGCGTGCAGCGGCTGCTCTCCGAGAATGCCGATCCCCGCCTGAGCGCAGTCACCGTCAGCTTCGGCTGCGCGGCGTGCCCGGTCGACGCGAGCGAGTCGCAGACGCTCTTCCGCCTCGCCGACGAGGCGCTCTACGAGGCGAAGCGCTCCGGCTGCGGGCTCCACTTCGTCGCGTAGCGGCTCGTCCCTCGCGGACAGGCCGCTCCGGTTGGCCTACGATCGGTTCGTGCAGAAGGTCGTCCTGACGGAGCTGGACTCCGGCGAGCGCGTCATCTCGGAGCGCGTCCCGAGCGTGCGCTCGGTGGCGCTCGGGTTCTGGATCGACGTCGGCTCCCGCGACGAGCGCGACGACCGCGCCGGCGTCTCGCACTTCATCGAGCACCTGCTGTTCAAGGGCTCCCGCCGCTTCGACGCGCAGCAGATCGCGGAGACCTTCGACGCGATGGGCGCGGAGCTGAACGCCGCCACCTCGCGCGAACACACCGTCGTCTACGCGCGCGTGCCCGACCGGCACGTCGAGACGGCGCTCGAGGTGATCACCGACATGGTCTTCGCGCCCGCGTTCGTCGAGGTCGACCAGGAGCGCGAGGTCGTGCTCGAGGAGATCGCGATGTACGAGGACACCCCGCAGGAGCTGGTGCACGACCTCTTCTCGGAGGCGGTCTTCGGCGGGCACCCGCTCGGGCGGCCCGTGATCGGCACCGCCGACGTGATCTCGTCGGTCAGCCGGCGCGCGCTCGGCGCGTATCACCGCGTCGGCTACGCGCCCGGCAACGTCGTCGTCGCCGCCGCCGGCGCGATCGCGCACGACCGCCTCGTCGCGCTCCTGCAGCGGAGCGAACGCCGCGCCGGCGCGCCCGCGCGCCCCGGCACGCGCGTCCGCCGCCCGCTCGGGCACCTGCCGCAGCCGGAGCTTCGCTTCCAGCGCAAGGACACCGAGCAGTACCACGTCTGTCTCGGCGCCACGGGCATCTCGCGCTCCGACCGCCGCCGCTTCGCCGCGTCGCTGCTCGACTCGATCCTCGGCGGCTCGGCGTCGTCGCGGCTCTTCCAGGAGATCCGGGAGAAGCGGGGGATGGCGTACTCGGTCTACAGCTTCGGCTCCCAGTACACCGACACCGGGCTCGTCGGCGTCTACGTGGGCACGCGCGAGGAGAACCTCGGCGCCTGCGTCGAGATCTGCGTCGAGCAGATCGGCGAGATCGCCGCCGGCAAGCTCCGCAAGGGCGAGCTGGAGCGGGCGAAGGAGAACCTGAAGGGCCGGATCGTGCTCTCGCTCGAGTCGACCTCGAACCGGATGAGCCGGCTCGGCAAGTCGGTCGTCTCGGACACCGAGCTGCTCACCCTCGAGCGCGTGATCGCGGAGATCGACGCGGTGACGCGCGAGGAGCTGGCCGAGCTGGCCGCCGTGCTGCTGCCGGAGGAGCGGCTCGCCGCCGCCGGCGTGGGCCCCGACGAGGCGCGCTTCCGGGCCGCGGTCGGGCGCGCGAGCGTGGAGCTGGCGGCATGAGGCTCGCGCTCTTCGGCGCGGAGGGCAAGGTGGGGCGCGCGCTGCTGCCGGTGCTCGAGCAGGCGGGTCACGAGGTGCGCGGGATCGAGCTGGGCGACGAGCCGCAGGTGGCGGGTCTCGACGCCGCGGTCGACTTCACGACGCCGCAGGCCGCGCCCGAGAACGTGCGCGCCGCCCTCGAGCAGGGCGTCTCCTGCGTCGTCGGCACGACCGGTTGGGAGCCGGCGCCGCTCGGCGAGCTGGCGCGCGAGCGCGGGCTGCGGCTCTTCGTCGCGCCGAACTTCTCGATCGGCGCCGTGCTGATGATGCGCTTCGCGGCCGAGGCGGCCCGCTTCCTGCCGCGGGCGGAGATCGTCGAGCTGCACGGCGAGGCGAAGCGGGACGCCCCCTCCGGGACGGCGAAGGCGACGGCCGCGCTGATCGGCGGCGACCCGGCGATCCACTCGGTGCGCCTGCCGGGCCTCGTCGCCCACCAGGAGGTGATCTTCGGGGCGGAGGGGCAGCTGCTGACGATCCGCCACGACACGACGGGGCGGGAGTCGTTCGCGTACGGCGTCCTGCTCGCGCTCGAGAAGCTCCGGGAGCTGCCGCCGGGCCTGACCGTCGGGCTCGACGCGCTGCTCTAGTCGAGGAAGCGGCCGCAGAGCTCGCAGGTGACCGCGTAGCGCTTCGTGCCGGACGGCGTGACCGCGATCACGCGCCGGACGGGACGGTGCTTGCACGTGACGACGGGGCGGAGGAGCTGCGGCAGCGGCGGCAGCTCCGGCAGGTGACGCACGGCGCCGCCGACGGCCGGGCAGCTCGCCTCGTGCTCGGCCCAGACGTGGTGGAGCGGCTGCGTGGTGATCGCCATCCAGCCGCACGCCTCGCAGATGATCTCGGGCACGGGACCAGGATGCCGGAACTGCGCCTCCGCGCCGGCCGCCGCGGACAGGTGCCGGCGCCGGTTCGCGTGCGCGCCGTCGCGTCAGGGATGATCCCGGGATGCCGACGCACGCGGCCGAGCTGGTCTTCGACGAGGCGACGAAGCAGTACCCGGGACGGCCCGAGGCGGCGGTCGACCGGCTCTCCCTGACCGTGCCCGCCGGCGAGATCTGCGTGCTCGTCGGGCCCTCCGGCGGCGGCAAGACGACCGCGCTGAAGCTCGTCAACCGGCTGATCGCGCTCTCGGACGGCGACATCCGCATCGACGGCTCCTCGATCCTCGAGCACGACCTCACCGAGCTGCGCCGCTCGATCGGATACGTGATCCAGCAGGTCGGCCTCTTCCCGCACATGACCGTGGAGGCGAACGTCGCCACCGTGCCGCGACTTCTCGGCTGGTCGCGGCAGCGGATCCGGGAACGCGTCGCCGAGCTGCTCGACCTCGTCGGGCTCGACCACGCCGCCGACGGCCGCCGCTACCCGGCGCAGCTCTCCGGCGGCCAGCGCCAGCGCGTCGGCCTCGCCCGCGCGCTCGCCGCGAACCCGCCGCTGATGCTGATGGACGAGCCGTTCGGCGCGCTCGACCCGATCGTCCGCGGCCGGCTCCAGGACGAGTTCCTGCGCCTCCAGGGCGAGCTGCGCAAGACCGTCGTCTTCGTCACCCACGACATCGACGAGGCGATCCGGATCGGAGACCGGATCGCGATCCTCCGCCAGGGGGGCCGGCTCGCCCAGTACGACACCCCGGAGCGGATCCTGCGCGAGCCGGCCGACGACTTCGTCGCGCAGTTCGTCGGGGCCGACCGTGCCCTCAAGGCGCTCGCGCTGCGCACGCTCGGCGAGCTGGAGCTGGCCCCGCCGGACGACGGCGGCAGCGCGGCCGCCCTGCCCGCGGAGACGACGCTCCGGGACGCGCTCGCCTTCCTCGTCGCCGAGCACGCGGACCGGGTCGGCGTCGTCGACGGCGACGGCCGCGCGCTCGGCGTCGCGACCCGGGAGCAGCTGCTCGGCGACCCGGGTTCGACGGCGTCGCCCGCGGGCGGAGGCGGCGGCTCGGCCGGCGCCGGAGCGGGGAGTACGTGATTCCGCTTCTCGGCGCCGGGCCGGTGATCCCGAACTTCGGCGAGGGCAGCTCCTGCGAGCGCACGAACGGCTGGTTCTGCGGCAGCTGGCTGAGCGGCCACTGGGGCGACACGCTGCAGCCCGCGCTCCTCCAGCACGTCGAGCTGTCGCTCGTCGCGGTCGCGATCGGCTTCGCGATCGCCGCGCTGCTGGCGGTCGCCGGCTTCCGGCGCCGGCTCGTCGACGCTCCGGTCGGCGCGTTCGCGGACTTCCTCTACACGATCCCGAGCCTCGCGCTCTTCCAGCTGCTCGTCCCGTTCACCGGGCTCACCGAGACGACGGTCGAGATCGCGCTCGTCTCGTACACGCTGCTGATCCTCTACCGCAACATGGTCGAGGGGCTGCGCGCCGTGCCGGCCGAGGTGCTCGAGTCGGCGCGGGGGATGGGGCTGACCCGCGTGCAGACGTTCGTGCGGGTCGAGCTGCCGCTCGCGGCGCCCGCGGTCGTCGCCGGGCTGCGGATCGCGACCGTCTCCACGATCTCGATCGCGACCGTGGCGGCGTTCGTGATCCCGAAGGGGCTCGGCTACCCGATCTTCATCGCGATCAACCAGAACCTCTTCAAGACGGAGATCCTCGCCGCCGGCGGGCTCGCCGTCGCGCTCGCGCTCGCCGCCGACGCGCTCCTCTCGCTCCTCCAGCGCGCGCTCACGCCGTGGAGCAGAGCCTGATGCTCGCCGACGCGCTCACGCCCGGGACGTTCCTCGACGCGTTCCGCTTCATCCCGAACCACGGGCACCTGCTGCTCGTGAAGACGGGGCAGCATCTGGAGCTGTCGCTCGCGGCGCTCGGGATCGGGATCGCGATCGGCCTGCCGCTCGGGCTCTGGCTCGGACACCGCCACCGCGGCCTCTTCGTCGCGCTCGCCGCGTCGAGCCTCGGCCGCGCGCTGCCGAGCGTCGTCCTGATCGCGTTCGGGATCACGATCCTCGGGATCGGCTTCTGGAACAACACCGCCGCGCTCGTCGTGCTCGCCGTGCCGCCGATCCTCACGAACGCGTACTTCGCGGTCGAGGGCTGCGACCGCGACGTCGTCGAGGCGGCCCGCGGGATCGGCCTGACGGAACGGCAGATCCTGCTCCGCGTCGAGCTGCCGCTCGGGCTGCCGCTCGTGGTCGCGGGGATCCGGATCGCGGCGGTGTTCGTGATCGCGACCGCGACGATCGCGGCGATCGCGGGCGGCGGCGGGCTCGGCGACGTGATCGTCAACCAGCCCACCTACGGCCTCGCCGGCGTGCTCGCGGCCGCGCTCTGCGTCTCGGCGCTCGCCTTCGTCGCGGCGTCGCTGCTGGCGCTCGTGCGCCGCGCCGCCTCGCCCAGACACGCGCCCGTCCCGTAGGGTCCCCGCTGTACCCGACGGGAGGAGGAGGAACGTGTTCCGCAAGCACAACCGCCGCGCCGCCAGGGCGGCGTACGCGGTCTCGCTGGGAGTTGCGCTCCTGATCGGCCTCACCGCCTGCGGCGGCTCCGGCAGCAGCTCCGGGGTCGCCGGCGCGCAGAAGACGGTCGCCAGGCACGCCAAGCCGACGATCGTCGTCGGCAACAAGAACTTCACCGAGGAGTACATCCTCGGCCAGCTCTACGGGCAGGCCCTGCAGGCCAAGGGCTACAAGGTCAAGTTCGCCGGCAGCCTCGGCAGCTCCGAGCTGGCGGACACCGCGCTGACGAGCGGCAAGATCGACCTGCTGCCCGAGTACATGGGCGTCGTCGTCCTCGACATCGCCGGGCAGAAGGCGCCGAAGTCGGCGCACGCCACCTACCTCGCGGCGAAGCGCTTCGAGGAGACGCGCGGCCTGACCGTGCTGAAGCCGACGCCGTTCTACGACGCGGACACGGTGTCGGTGCTCACCTCGACCGCGAAGAAGTACCACCTGAAGACGATCGGCGACCTGAAGAAGCTCGGCTCCTTCACGTACGCCGGCTATCCCGAGTGCGACAAGCGCATCACCTGCCTGCTCGGCCTGAAGAAGGTGTACGGGTTGTCGAAGGTGAAGTTCGTGCAGATCGGGAGCATCAGCGTCGAGACGCTGCTCGACCACAAGAACGCGGTCGCGGGCGACATCTTCTCGACCGAGCCGGCGCTCGCGAGCGGCAAGTACACGCCGCTCACCGACACGAAGCACATCTTCGGGTTCCAGAACGTGGCGCCGATCGTCTCGCAGAAGACGTTGAAGAAGGGCGGCGCAGCGCTCCGCAACGCGATCGACGCGGTCTCGGCGAAGCTCACGATCGCCGCGATGATCGCGATGAACAAGGCGGTCGCCGTCGACAAGAAGACGCCGGCCGCGGTCGCGTCGGCCTTCCTGAAGGCGAACGGGCTGAAGTAGTGAAGGTCGTCGTCCTCGGCGGAGGGTCGACCGGCGAGCATTTCGTCGGCGCCCTCCGCCGGCGCGACCCCGAGGCGGAGATCGTCCTCGTCGAGGGCCGGCTCGTCGGCGGCGAGTGCTCGTACTTCGCGTGCATGCCGACGAAGACGATGCTGCGCGCGACCGAGCTGGCAGGGGCGCTCGCGCTCGCGCCGGGCCTGCGCGAGCAGCGGCCGGAGCCCGACGGCGTGTGGGCGTGGCGCGACTGGATGACGAGCGACTGGTCGGACGACGGCCAGCTCCGCTACCTCGCGGAGTGGAACTGCCGCCTCGTGCGCGGCGAGGGGCGCGTCGTCCGGCCGGGCGTGGTGGAGGCGGGCGGCGAGGAGCTTCGGTACGACCGCCTCGTCGTCGCGACCGGGTCGCGGCCGGCGGTGCCGCCGGTGGCGGGGCTCGAGGAGGTCGACCACTGGACGAACCGGGAGGCGACCTCGGCCCACGAGGTGCCGGCGAGCCTCGCCGTGCTCGGGGGCGGGCCGGTCGGCGTGGAGCTGGCGCAGTTCTTCTCCCGGATGGGCTCGCG
The DNA here is from genome assembly GCA_035688315.1 of Gaiellaceae bacterium. Lineage (GTDB taxonomy): Bacteria > Actinomycetota > Thermoleophilia > Gaiellales > Gaiellaceae > Palsa-739. Next base: position 20,923 of record DASSND010000038.1, read on the forward strand.
GGTGACGGTCGTCGAGCGCGGCCCGCACCTGCTCGGGCGCGTCGGCCGCGAGGCGGGCGAGCTGCTCGGCGCGGCGTTCCGGGCGGAAGGGATCGACGTGCGCACAGAGGTCGGCGTCGAGCGGGTCGAGCCGGGCATCCGCGTCCTCCTCTCCGACGGGACGGCGCTCGAGACGGAACGGCTGCTCGTCGCGGCGGGCCGGCGGCCGAACGTCGAGGAGCTGGGGCTCGAGCAGCTCGGCGTCCAGCTCTCTCGGCGCGGGATCGAGGTGGACGAGCGGCTGCGCGCGGCCGAGAACGTGTGGGCGATCGGGGACGTGAACGGGATCGCGCCGTTCACGCACGTCGGCAAGTACCACGCGCGCGTCGCGGCGGCCGACATCGCGGGCGAGGAGGCGCGCGCCGACCACCGGGCGATCCCGGCCGGGATCTTCACCGACCCGGAGGTCGCGACCGTCGGGCGCACCGACGGTGACGGCCTCGTCTCGGCGCGGCTCGAGCTGGGCAGCGTGCCGCGGCTCTCGACCTACGAGAAGCCCGCGCGCGACGGCTTCGTCCGGCTGTACGCCGACCCGGCGGAGCGGGTGCTCGTCGGCGCGGTCTGCGTCGGCCCGCAGGCGGCCGAGTGGCTCGGCCAGCTGACGCTCGCCGTGCGCGCCGCGGTGCCGCTCGCGACCCTGCTCGACACGATCCAGCCGTACCCGACCTTCTCCGAGGGCGTCTTCCTCGCCCTGCAGGAGCTGTCGGCCGCGCTCGGCGAGTCGTCCGCCGCAGCGGGGGCGCCCGCTTCGTAGAATCCGGCGATGCTCGGCGAGGTGCTGACGGCGATCGTGACGCCGTTCCGCGCGGACGGCTCGGTCGACCTGGACGCGTTCCGCGAGCTGGCGAACCACCTCGTCGACCACGGCTCGGACGGACTCGTCGTCTCGGGCACGACCGGCGAGAGCCCCACGCTCTCCGACGAGGAGAAGCTCGATCTCTACGCCGCCGCGGTCGAGGCGGTCGGCGACCGCGCGACGGTGATCGCCGGCACCGGCACCTACTCGACCGCGCACTCCGTCCACCTCACCGAGCGCGCGCACGAGCTGGGAGTCGACGGCTTCCTCGTCGTCACGCCGTACTACTCGAAGCCGCCGCAGCGCGCGATCGTCCGCCACGTCGAGGAGATCGCCGCCGCGACCGACAAGCCGATCGTCTACTACAACATCCCCTCCCGCGTCGTCGTCGACGTCGTCCCGGAGACGATGGCCCGGCTCGCCGAGATCGAGAACGTCGTCGCCGTCAAGCAGGCCCACGACGACCTCGACGAGGCGCGCTTCATCGCGGAGGAGACGCGGCTCGACCTCTACTCCGGCGACGACCCGATCACGCTCGACTTCCTCGACGTCGGCGGCGTCGGCGTCGTCTCGGTGACCGCGCACCTCTGGGGCGAGCGGATCCGGGAGCTGATCCGCCGCCACCGCGCCGGCGACGCCGAGGGGGCGCGCGCGCTCCACGAGGAGCTGCGTCCCTCCTACGAGCTGCTGAAGATCCAGACCAACCCGATCCCGATCAAGGCGGCGCTCGAGCTGACCGGCCACGGCACCGCGCGCTACCGCCTGCCGATGGTCGAGCCCGACGCGACCGAGCTGGCCGCGATCCGCTCCTGCCTCGAGCGCGCGGGTCTCCTCGCCGCCGCGTCGGCGTAGCCTCCTAGACTCCGTCTCATGGGCGTCTGCCGCATCGTCCCGCTCGGCGGCCTCGGCGAGGTCGGGAAGAACATGACCGTCTACGAGGCCGACGGCGCGATCGTCGTCGTCGACGCCGGCCTCGCCTTCCCGCGCGACGAGCACCTCGGCGTCGACCTCGTCCTGCCCGACTTCGCCTATCTGCGCGAGCGCGAGCAGATGATCCGCGCCGTCGTGCTCACGCACGGCCACGAGGATCACGTCGGCGCGCTCCCGTACCTGCTCCGCGAGGTGCGCGTGCCGCTCGTCGTCGCGACGCGGCTGACGCTCGGGCTCGTCAAGTCGAAGCTCGACGAGCACGGCGTGCTGCGCGAGGCGGAGCTGCGCGAGATGGCGCCCGACGACGAGCCGCTGCAGCTCGGCCCGTTCCGGATCGAGCTGGTGCGGATGGCGCACTCGATCCCGGACGCCGCCGCCGTCGTGCTCGAGACACCGGGCGGCCGCTGCGTCCACACGGGCGACTACAAGCTCGACCACACGCCGGTCGACGGGCAGCGCACCGACGTCGGCAAGCTCGCCGAGGTCGGCAACCGCGGCGTCGACCTGCTGCTCGGCGACTCCACGAACGCGGAGCGCCGCGGCTTCACCGAGTCGGAGCGCGTCGTCGGCGAGGCGTTCCGCCAGATCATCCCGCACCGCCGCGGACGCATCCTCGTCTCCTCGTTCGCCTCGAACGTGCACCGGATGCAGCAGGCGGCGGACGTCGCGGTCGAGTGCGGGCGCAAGGTCGCGTTCGTCGGTCGCTCGATGCGCAAGAACGCCAACATCGCGCGCAACCTCGGCTACATGGACGTCCCCGACGAGATGATCCTGCGCCCGCACGAGCTGGCGGAGCTGCCGCCGCACGAGCAGCTCATCCTCTGCACGGGCAGCCAGGGCGAGCCGATGTCGGCGATGACCCGGATCGCCTACAACGACCATCCCGCGGTCTCGGTCGAGCGCGGCGACACGGTGATCATCTCGGCGAAGCCGATCCCGGGGAACGAGCTGCGCGTCCACGACGCGATCAACCGGCTCGCGAAGAGCGGGGCGGAGGTGCTGCACGAGGACAACGCGCCCGTGCACGTCTCCGGCCACGCCTGCCGGGAGGAGCTGCGCACGATCATCGGCCTGCTCCGCCCGAAGGCGGTGATGCCGATGCACGGCGAGTTCCGGATGCTCTCCGCGCACGCCCAGCTCGCGCGCGAGGGCGGCGTCCCGGACGACCGGATCGTCCTCGCCGAGAACGGCAGCATCGTCGAGCTGGACTCCGAGCACGGGCCGCGGATCGTCGGCCGGGCCGAGGTCGGGATCACCTTCGTGGACGGGCTCGGCGTCGGCGACGTGCACGACGTGGCGCTCCGCGACCGGCGGCGGCTCGCCGAGGACGGCGTCCTGATCGTCGTCGCGACGCTCGCCTCCCAGAACGGCGGCGGCCTGACGGCGGCGCCGGAGCTGATCGCACGCGGTTTCGGCGAGGCGGCCGAGCCGCTGCTCGACGAGCTGCGCGGCGAGGCGGAGCGCGTGCTCGCCGAGCTGCTCGCCGACGACGTGACCGAGATCAAGCTGCTCCAGGAGCACCTGCACGACGCGCTCGGCGGCGTCGTCTACGACCGCACGCGCCGGCGGCCGATGGTGCTCCCCGTGATCGTCGAGGTCTAGTGGCCGCCCCGAGCGTCGAGCCGACGTGGGCGGACGTGATCCAGGGCTGCGCCGCCGACCAGACGACCGCGTGGCGGCTGATCCGGCAGCTCCGCGCCTGCGAGATCTCCGCGCTCGCCTTCTGCCGGCTGCTCGAACGCTGGGGGCGCGGCGACGCGCAGCCGTCGACGCCGGGCGCCCGCCAGGCTGCGCTGCGGCGCGCGGCGGAGCGGACCGAGACGGCGCTCACCGGGCTCGAGGAGCCGCTGCGCCGCTACCTGCTCGAGCTGGAGGCGGAGGTGCTGGAGGGCCGCTCCTGGTACGGCGGCCCCGGCGCGGCCGAGCTGCTCGACTGGGAGCCGGTGCTCACGCGCGCCGGCGTCCGCGTCTCGGCCGACCGCGTCGCGCAGGCGTACCTCGAGCTGGCCGTGCTCGTGCGCGCGCTCGAGGGGCTCACCGCGGCGGCGCGGATCGACGCGGCGCCGGGCCGCGACTCGCTCTGGGCCGGCCTCTTCGACCTGCGCGAGAACCTGCTCGGCCGAGCGCTCGAGGACCTGCGCGCGCTCGCCGCGTAGCTCACGATCGCGGGTCGGTCTCGCGCGCGATCTCCGCCGGCAGGCCTGGATGCTTGCGGACGACCTCGTAGCCGTCGCCGCGGTCGACGACGTCCTCGACGTCCTCGGCGACGTGCCCGGGGAAGACGACGAAGAGGGAGGGCTCGAGCCGCACCGCCTCGTAGCGCTGCAGCTCGATCTCGAGCTGCGCCGTGCAGGACGGGTCCGCGCATTCGCAGACAACCTCGATCGTCTCGCCGTGCTTCGTCCCGAACCGCTGCGTGAGCTGCCCGATCCGTTCGTTCACGTCGCGGAACAGCGCCTCGTTCATCCCGACGCGGCGTGTCCGTTCCTCGCCCATCCACGATCTCGGTATCCCGCTCGGCCGAAACGACACACGGGATAGGCTCGCGGCGTGCCCGTCCGCCTCGCCGTCGTCGGCTCGATCAACCTCGACCTCGTCGCGCAGGCGGAGCGGCTGCCGCGTCCCGGCGAGACGGTGACCGGTGCGACCTTCACTCGCGTCCCCGGCGGCAAGGGGGCGAACCAGGCGGTCGCGGCGGCGCGACTCGGCGCCGAGGTGACGCTCGTCGGCTGCGTCGGCCGCGACGGCTTCGCAGACGAGGCGCTCGCGACGCTGCGCGCCGCCGGCGTCGCGCTCGACCGGGTGCGGCAGGCCGACGCCGCGACGGGCGTGGCGCTGGTGACCGTCGACGCGGCCGGCGAGAACGAGATCGTCGTCGCTCCCGGCGCGAACCTCGAGCTGCGCCCGGACGACGTCTCGCTCGACGGCGCCGACGCCGTGCTCTGCCAGCAGGAGATCCCTGCCGAGACGGTGGCCCGCACGGCCGAGCTGGCGGACGGACGCTTCTACCTGAACGCGGCGCCGGCGCGGGCGGGCGCGCCCGAGGCGGCCCTGACGATCGTGAACCGCTACGAGCTGGAGGCGCTCGGCGGGCGCCGCGGCCGGGTCTGCCTGACGCTCGGCGCGGACGGCGCGGTGCTGCTCGAGGACGGGGACGAGGCGGCGCGCGCCGAGCCGCCGCCGGTGGTCGCGGTCGACGGCACCGCGGCCGGCGACGCCTTCGCCGCCTGCCTCGTCGTCTCGCTGCTCGAGGGGCGCGGCGACGAGGAGGCGCTCCGCCGCGCCTGCGCCGCGGGCGCGCTCGCCGCCTCGCGCCACGGCGCCCAGTCGTCGCTCCCGACCGCCGAGGAGGTGGACGCGCTCCTGTGACGCCCGTCCCGATCCTGATCGACTGCGATCCCGGCCACGACGACGCGATGGCGATCCTGCTCGCGCTCGCCTCGCCCGAGCTGGAGGTGCGCGGGATCACGACCGTCGCGGGCAACCAGACCCTCGACAAGACGACCCGCAACGCGCTCGTCGTGCTCGAGGTCGCGGGCCGCGCGGACGTCCCGGTCGCCGCCGGCGCCGACCGGCCGCTGCGGCGGGAGCTGCGAACCGCGGCGCACGTCCACGGCGAGAGCGGGCTGGACGGGCCGGAGCTGCCCGAGCCCGCCCCGGCGCCGGTGGACGCGCACGCCGCCGACTTCCTCGCCGAGCGGATCGAGCCGGGCGTCGTGCTCGTGCCCACCGGCCCGCTGACGAACGTCGCGCTCCTGCTCGAACGCCATCCCGACGTGCGCGAGCGCCTGGAGCGGATCGTCTGGATGGGCGGCGCCGTCGCCGAAGGGAACGTGACGCCGGCGGCGGAGTTCAACGCGTTCGTCGACCCGGAAGCCGCCGCGGCGGTGTTCGCGAGCGGGATCCCGGTGACGATGATCGGGCTCGACGTGACGCACAGGGCGCTCTTCACGCGCGCGCACGCCGAGGAGCTGCGCGGCGCCGGCCGCGCCGGCCGCTTCGTCGCCGAGCTGTCCGACTTCTTCCAGCTCTTCCACGAGCGCGCGTACCGCTTCGACGGGTCGCCGATCCACGACGCCGTCGCGGTCGCGCACGCGATCGACCCGACGCTCGTCGAGACGCGGCCCGCGAACGTCGTCGTCGAGACCGCCTCGGAGTACTGCGACGGGCGCACCGTCGCCGACCTGCGCGGCGTCACCGGCCGCGAGCCGAACGGCGAGGTCGGCGTCGACCTCGACGCGCCGCGCTTCCTCGACCTGCTCGTCTCCCGTCTCGGGTCGCTCGCGTGATCTGCTTCGCCTGCGTCGCGCCGCACGGCGACATGGACCTCGACCCGGGGCTGCGCGCCGCGATGGAGGAGCTGGGCCGCCGCTTCGCCGCCGCCGACCCGGACGTCGCGGTGGTCGTGACGCCGCACAACGTGCACGTCCGCGGCCACTTCGCGGTGGTCGAGGCGTCGCGTGTGGGGGAGTGGGAGACCGACCGGGATGCCGCCGCGGCGCTCCTTGCGAGCGGCCTGCCGATCCTCGGCGTCTCCTACGGCGGCAACGACGCCGCGGGCGCGGAGATGCCGCTCGACTGGGGGACGGAGGTGCCGCTCGCGTTCATGCGCGCGAAGCGGGTCGTCGTCGTCTCGCCGGCGCGCGACCTCTCCCTCGACGACCACCTCGCGCTCGGGGCGGCGATCGCTGCCCTGCCGGGCCGGGTCGCCCTGATCGCGAGCGCCGACAACGGCCACGCGCACGACCCGGACGGGCCGTACGGCTTCCACGAGGCCGCCGCCGCCTACGACGCGCGCCTGCAGGAGATCCTCGCCTCCGGCCGGCTCGACTTCCGCCCGCTCGCCGGGTTGGTCGAGGACGCGAAGGCCGACTCGCTCTGGCAGCTGCTCGTCCTTCAGGGCGCGGTGGGAGAGGCGGCGCGCGCCGACGTCCTCTGCTACGCCGCGCCGACCTACTACGGCATGCTCGTCTCGGAGGTGACCGCATGAGTCTCGACGACTTCGACCGCGTACCGCTCCTCTTCGGGCCCTCGCCCGTGCACCCGCTGCCCCGGCTGAGCGAGCACCTCGGCGGGAAGGTCGAGATCTGGGCGAAGCGCGACGACTGCAACTCCGGGCTCGCCTTCGGCGGCAACAAGACGCGGAAGCTCGAGTACCTCGCCGCGGACGCGCTCGCGCAGGGCTGCGACACGCTCGTCTCGATCGGCGGCGTCCAGTCGAACCACACGCGCCAGGTCGCCGCCGTCGCCGCCCGGCTCGGCCTGCGCTGCGTGCTCGTCCAGGAGCACTGGGTCGACTGGGAGGAGCCGGGCTACGAGACCGTCGGCAACATCCTGCTCTCGCGGATCATGGGCGCCGACGTGCGCCTCGACCCCGCCGGGTTCGACATCGGCATCCGGCCGAGCTGGGAGCAGGCGCTCGCCGACGTCGAGGCGCGCGGCGGCACGCCGTACGCGATCCCGGCGGGCGCGTCCGACCACCCGCTCGGCGGGCTCGGCTTCGCCGGCTGGGCGCGCGAGGTCGCCGAGCAGGAGGCCGAGCTGGGCGTCTTCTTCGACACGATCGTCGTCTGCTCGGTGACCGGCTCGACGCAGGCGGGGATGATCGCGGGCTTCGCGCTCGAGGGGCGCGGCCGCAGGGTGCTCGGGATCGACGGCTCCGCCACGGTGCGGCAGACGTGGGAGCAGGTCGCGCGGATCGCGCGCCGCACCGCCGAGGCGATCGGGCTCGACCGCGACCTCCGCGACGACGAGATCGTCCTGCTCGACGAGTGGCACGCCGGCACCTACGGCATCCCGGACGCAAAGACGATCGAGGCGATCCGGCTCGGCGCCCGGCTCGAGGGGATGCTGACCGACCCGGTGTACGAGGGGAAGTCGCTCGCCGGCCTGATCGACCTCGTCCGGGACGGGCGGATCGAGCCCGGCTCGCGCGTCCTCTACGCGCACCTCGGCGGCCAGCCCGCGCTGAACGCGTACGCGTCGGCGTTCGCGCGGGGGTAGGAGGAACGCCGCGGCCCCGCGCGAACAGGGCCGCATGCCGCGCCGCAAGCGGAAGACGAAGCTGCGCTCTGCCGTCCCCGGCCGCGCCCGCACGGCGAAGAAGGCCGGGAAGGCGCGCGCCCGCCGCCAGCACCCGGAGCTGTGGGGCCTCGGCGCGGTCGCGCTCGGCGTCTACCTCGGCAGCGTCCTCTACGCGGGCTGGAACGGCGGCTACGTCGGCCGCTGGCTCGCCGACGGCCTCGACGCGGTGATCGGCGCCGCCTCCTACGGGATGCCGGTCGCGCTCGTCGTCCTCGGCGGCCTCACCGTCGGGCGCAGCGCGCTCGTCGACGTGCGCCCGTTCCGGACCGGCCTCGGCGTGCTCGTCGCCGGCCTGATGGTGACGCTCGGCCGCGACCAGGGCGGCTACTTCGGCCAGCTGCTCGGCGGGGCCGTCGGCGTCGCGATCGGCGCGACGGGCTCGACGATCCTCGGCATCCTGCTCCTGCTCGTCGGCTCGCTGCTCCTCTCCGGCGCCTCGCTCGGCGCGATCCTCCGCCGCACCGGCCACCGCGTCCACCTCGCCGCCGAGAAGGCGCGCGAGCGCCGCGCGCGCCCGGTTCGCGAGCAGGAGCCGTGGCCCGAGCCGGCGCCCTCGCGTCCCAGCGTCGTGCACGCGCCCCCGGTGGACGGTGCGGAGGCCTACCCGGACGTGGTCGGCGAGGAGACGACCGCGTCGGTGCCGGCGGTGCTCGCGCCGTCGCCGCTCCTGCAGGCCGAGCCGGAGCCGCTCGTCGCCGACCCGCCGACCCTCTTCGACGACGTCACGAGCGAGGGCGGCGAGTACCGGCTCCCCGACGCGGGCGTGCTCGCGGTCTCGCCGCCGCGGAACGAAGGGACGCAGGAGACCTCGGCGCGCGTCGCCGAGCTGCTCGTGCAGACGCTCGCGCACTTCGGCGTCGAGGCGACCGTCGTCGGCCAGATCTCCGGCCCGCGCGTCACCCGCTACGAGCTGCAGCTCGCGCCCGGCACGAAGGTGGCGAAGGTCGCCGCGCTCAAGGACGACCTCTCCTACGCGCTCGCGACGACGGAGATCCGCATCCTCGCGCCGATCCCCGGCAAGCAGGCTGTCGGCGTCGAGCTGCCGAACCTCTCGCCGAACCTCGTCACCCTCGGCGACATCTTCGACACGCTGCCGGCGACCGCGAGCCCGCTCTCGGTCTGGCTCGGCAAGGACATCTCGGGCGCCGCCGTCTGGACGGATCTCGCGCGCATGCCGCACCTGCTGATCGCCGGCACGACCGGCTCGGGCAAGTCCGGCTGCATCAACACGCTCCTCACCTCGGTGCTCCTGCGCGCGACCCCGGACGAGGCGCGGATGATCCTGATCGACCCGAAGCGGATCGAGCTGAACCACTACGAGTCGGTGCCGCACCTGCTGACCCCGGTCGTCTCGAGCCCGAAGGAGGCGAGCGCGGTGCTCGCCAACTGCGTCGCCGAGATGGAACGCCGCTACGAGCGCCTCGCGACGGTGCGCGCCCGCAACCTGAACGAGGCGAACCGCGCCTTCCGCCAGCGCGGCGAGCCGACCCTGCCGTACGTGCTCGTCGTGATCGACGAGCTGGCCGACCTGATGATGATCGCGCCGCAGGCGGTCGAGGACGCGGTGATCCGGCTCGCGCAGAAGTCGCGCGCCGTCGGCATCCACCTCGTGCTCGCGACGCAGCGGCCCTCCGTGGACGTGATCACGGGGATGATCAAGGCGAACGTGCCGTCGCGGATCGCGTTCGCGGTCTCCTCGCAGACCGACTCGCGCGTGATCCTCGACTCCGGCGGCGCCGAGTCGCTGCTCGGCCAGGGCGACATGCTCTTCAAGCCGCTCGGCACCTCGCGCCTGCAGCGCGTCCAGGGCGCCTTCGTGACCGAGGAGGAGATCGCGCTCGTCGTCGAGCAGACCCGCCAGCGCGAGCAGGAGCTGGACGAGAGCTACCTCGAGCTGCCCGAGGTGTTCGCCTCCGACGCCGAGGACGGGGACGAGCACGGCGAGTTCGACCCCGACGACGACCCGCTGCTCGACAAGGCGATCGAGATCGTCGTCCAGACCCAGACCGCCTCGGTGTCGCTGCTGCAGCGGCGCCTGCGCGTCGGCTACACGCGCGCCGGCCGGCTGGTCGACATGCTGGAGCGGCGCGGGATCATCAGCGGCTACGAGGGCTCGAAGCCGCGGCGCGTGCTCGTCGACGAGTCGCAGTACCACGCGTACGTCGCCGCCGACTGACGCCCGCCGGCCCGGCGGATCCGTGGTTTCCCGTCTAGAAGACCGGCGCGCGACGTTCTAGTATCGCCTTCGACTGACAGCGACCCGGGACCAGGGTCAAGACGATCGAGGAGGGCAACACTGTGAGAAGGACACGCATGCTCGCGGCGCTCGCTGCGGCGGCCGTCGTGGTGCTCGCGGTCACGGCCGCGGGCGGCTCGGCGGCGACGGCGCCGGCGGGGCACGCGAAGGCGAAGAGCGCGCCGCCGCGGGTCGGGCTCGTCACCGACATCGGCGGGCTCAACGACCGCTCGTTCAACCATCTCGCCTACCTGGGCCTCCAGCAGGCGAACAAGAAGCTCGGCGTGCCGATCCGCGTGCTCGAGTCGCACTCGAACGCCGACTACGTGCCGAACATGGCCTCGCTGGCGCAGCAGGGCTACAGCCTCGTGATCGCGGTCGGCTTCCTGATGCACGACGCCGTGCGGCAGGTCGCCAAGCGCTTCCCGAACACGAAGTTCATGATCATCGACGACGCCTGGTCGAAGGGCGACCCGAAGAACCTCGAGGGCACCGTGTTCCACGAGGAGCAGGCCGGCTACATGGTCGGCTACCTCGCGGGCCTGCTCGAGAAGGGCGCGAAGACGGTCAGCTCGGTCGGCGGTCAGAAGATCCCGCCGGTCGACCACTACATCGCCGGCTTCCAGGCGGGCGCGAAGGCCGCCAACCCGGACATCACGACGCTGAACGCGTACTCGAACGACTTCGTCGCCCAGGACAAGTGCAAGAACCTCGCGCTGCAGCAGATCCAGCAGGGCTCGAAGGTCGTGTTCCAGGTGGCCGGCGGCTGCGGCCTCGGCGCGCTCGACGCGGCGAAGCAGAAGCACGTGTGGGGCATCGGCGTGGACGCCGACCAGGGCTACCTCGGCTCGTACGTCCTCACGAGCGCCGTGAAGCGGGTCGACGTCGACGTCTACACGACGATCAACCAGCTGCGGAACCACATCCTGAAGACCGGTCGCACCTTCCAGTTCAAGGTGTCGAACGGCGGGATCGACATCGGCAAGATCAGCGCCAAGGTGCCGAAGAAGTACGTGGCCAAGGTGAAGGCGATCAAGAACAAGATCAAGCACAACAAGATCCGGATCCCGAACACGGTCGAGGGCTAGCTCTCGCCGCGAACGGTGCGAGCGAAGGGGGCGGGAGCGATCCCGCCCCCTCGCCGTCCGTACGGGCGGCTCGTTAGGCTCCGCCCATGACGCGAATCGCATATCCCGTTGCGGCGGCCCTCGCGGCCGTCGCGTTGCTTGCGGCCGGCTGCGGCGGCGGCTCGGGCGGCGGCACGACCGCCTCGGGCACGGCCGGCGGCGGCTCGACCACGTCCGCAGGCGCGAACTTCAAGGTCGGTCTCGTCACCGACATCGGCGGCCTCAACGACCGCTCGTTCAACCATCTCGCCTATCTCGGGCTGCAGAAGGCGGGGAAGGACCTCGGCGTGAAGACGCGCGTGCTCGAGTCGCATGCGAACTCGGACTACGTGCCGAACATGTCGTCGCTCGCGCAGCAGGGCTACGACCTCGTGATCGGGGTCGGCTTCCTGATGCACGACTCGATCCGTCAGGTCGCGAAGAAGTTCCCGGACACGAAGTTCATGATCATCGACGACGCCTGGGCGACCGGCGACCCGGCGAACCTCGAGGGGACGGTCTTCCACGAGGAGCAGGCGGGCTACATGGTCGGCTACCTGGCCGGCCTGCTCGAGACGGGCGCGAAGACGGTCAGCTCGGTCGGCGGCCAGAAGATCCCGCCGGTCGACCACTACATCGCCGGCTACCAGGCGGGCGCGAAGGCGGCCAACCCGCAGATCAAGACGGTGAACGCGTACTCGAACGACTTCGTCGCCCAGGACAAGTGCAAGAACCTCGCGCTCCAGCAGATCACGCAGGGCTCGCAGGTCGTGTTCCAGGTGGCGGGCGGCTGCGGCCTCGGCGCGCTCGACGCGGCGAAGCAGAAGGGCGTGTGGGGGATCGGCGTCGACGCCGACCAGGCCTACCTCGGCTCGTACATCCTGACGAGCGCGGTCAAGCGGGTCGACACGGACGTCTTCACGACGATCCAGCAGCTCGTGAACGGCAGCCTGAAGACGGGGCGGACGTTCGAGTTCACCGTCGCGAACGGCGGCATCGACATCGGCAAGATCAGCTCGAAGGTGCCGCAGGCGGACGTCCAGAAGGTCCAGGACGTCAAGCAGCAGATCGCGGACGGCCAGATCGACATCCCGAACACGGTTCCGTAGGCCGAGAGACGCGGATGCCCGGCACCGCGGAGCGGTGCCGGGCACCTGCCTTTGGCCCCCGCGGGGCAGCGCACTAGACTGAGCGGCGGATTGGCCTCCGCTCCCCCTGTCCTCGAGCTCTGCGGCATCACGAAGCGCTTCCCCGGGGTCGTCGCGAACGACCGGGTCGACTTCGACCTGCTGCCGGGCGAGGTGCACGCGCTCCTCGGCGAGAACGGCGCGGGCAAGTCGACGCTGATGAACGTCCTCTACGGGCTCTACCACCCGGACGAGGGCGAGATCCGCGTGAAGGGAACACGGATCCGGCTCGGCTCGCCGAAGGAGGCGATCGAGCACGGAATCGGGATGGTGCACCAGCACTTCATGCTGATCCCGGTGATGACGGTGGCCGAGAACGTCGTGCTCGCGTCGGAGCCGACGAGCGGCCCCTTCCTCGACTACGGCGAGGCGGCGCGCCGGGTGGAGGAGCTGTCGCACCGCTTCGGCCTCGCCGTCGACCCGCGCGCCCGGGTGGAGTCGATCTCGGTCGGCCAGCAGCAGCGCGTCGAGATCCTGAAGGCGCTCTACCGCGGCGCCGACATCCTGATCCTCGACGAGCCGACCGCGGTGCTGACGCCGCAGGAGGCGGAGGAGCTGTTCGCGGTCGTGCGCAGCCTCACCGAGCAGGGGAAGTCGGTGATCTTCATCTCGCACAAGCTGCACGAGGTGCTGGAGATCGCCGACCGGATCTCGGTGCTGCGGCGCGGCAAGCTGGTGGAGACGCGCCCGCGCGAGGGCGCGACCGAGGCGGGGCTGGCGCGCGCGATGGTCGGCCGTGAGGTGCTGCTGCGCGTCGACAAGCGGCCGGCGACGCCGGGCGAGCCGCTGCTCGTGGTCGAGGATCTCGTCGTCGAGGACGAGCGCGGCCTCGAGGCGGTGCGCGGCGTCTCCTTCGAGGTGCGCGCCGGCGAGATCGTCGGGATCGCGGGCGTCGACGGCAACGGCCAGACCGAGCTGATCGACGCGCTCACCGGTCTCCGCCACGCCTCGTCGGGGCGGGTCGTCGTGGACGGCCGCGACGTGACGGACGCGACGGCGAAGCAGGCGCTCGACGCGGGCGTCGGGCACATTCCGGAGGACCGGCAGCGGCGCGGGCTCGTGCTCCAGTTCACGCTGGCGGAGAACATCGCGCTGCACGACTACGACAAGGCGCCGGCGGCGCGGTTCGGCTGGCTGCGGCCGCGCGTGCTCGTCGAGCGGGCGCGCGGGCTGCTGCAGCAGTTCGACGTGCGCGGCGGCGGCGCGCAGTCGGCCGCGTCGGCGCTCTCCGGCGGCAACCAGCAGAAGGTGGTGCTGGCCCGCGAGATCGAGCGCGACCCGAAGGTGCTGATCGCGGGGCAGCCGACGCGCGGCCTCGACGTCGGTGCGATCGAGTTCGTCCACCGGCGCCTCGTCGAGCAGCGCGACGAGGGCCGCGCGATCCTGCTCGTCTCGCTCGAGCTGGAGGAGATCCTCTCGCTCTCCGACCGGATCTTCGTCATCTACGAGGGACGCTTCGTCGCCGAGTTCGGGCCGGGCGCGGACGAGCACGAGCTGGGGCTCGCGATGACCGGCGGGCGGCAGGAGACGGCGGCGTGACCGAGACCGGGAACGAGCAGCCGCAGCGCGAGGGCGGCGACTACGCGCCGAGCGTCGCGGAGCGGCTCGCCTTCTACCAGCGCGCGGGCGGCGTGGTCACGCCGGTGCTGACCGCGGTGATCGCGTTCCTGATCGGCGGCGTCGTCGTGCTCGCGAGCGGCTCGAACCCGCTCTCCACCTACAAGGCGATCTTCAACGGCACCGGCCTCAACTGGCTGTTCCCCTGGGTGACGGGCTTCGACCGCCAGCTCGCGGCGATCAACCTCCAGCAGACGCTGCTGCTGACGACGGGGCTGATCCTCACCGGCCTCGCGGTCGCGTTCGCGTTCCGCTGCGGCATGTTCAACATCGGCGGCGAGGGCCAGTACATCGTCGGCTCGATCATGTCGGTGTGGGTCGCGTCGGCCTTCGTGGGGATGAACGGGCCGCTGCACATCGTCCTCGCGATCGTCGTCGCCGCGGTCGCGGGCGGCCTCTGGGCGGGGATCGCCGGCTTCCTGAAGGCGACCGTCGGCGCGCACGAGGTGATCTCGACGATCATGCTCAACTGGATCGCGTACTGGATCGGCTCGTGGGTGTTCGCGCTCGGCGGGCCGCTGCAGAGCCACGCGAACGGCGGCTCGGTGCCGGTGTCGCACGACATCCAACCGAACACGCACCTGCACGTCTTCTGGGGCGACCCGCTGCTGCAGGGCCTGCACGTCGGCTTCTTCATCGCGCTCGCCGCGCTCGTCACGTACTGGATCACGCTGAACCGCACGACGCTCGGCTTCTCGGTGCGCGCGGTCGGCTTCAACCCGGAGGCGGCGCGCTACGGCGGCATCCGCGTGGCCCGCAACTACTTCGTGGCGATGGCGATCTCGGGCGTCTTCGCGGGCGTCGCGGGCGCGGTCGACATCCTCGGCTGGGAGTTCCGGCTCAACGTCAACGACATCCAGGCGTCGCAGCTCGGCTTCATCGCGATCGCGGTCGCCCTGCTCGGGCGGAACACCGCGGTCGGCGTCTTCTTCTCGGCGATCCTGTTCGCCGGCCTGCTCAACGGCACGTCGACGCGGCACCTCGACCCGAGCGTCTTCCGGCCCGACCTCGCCGGGAACCTCACCTCGATCATCCAGGGGCTCGTCGTGCTCTTCGTCGGCGCGGACGTGCTCGTGCTCTGGCTCTGGAACCAGCGGAAGAAGGTCCGCGTGCGCCGCGCCTCCGCCGCCGCGGGGGCGGCGCCGTCGGCATGACGGCGCTGGCCCGCAGCGAGCAGGCGGTACTGAGCCGCGTCGACGCGACGTGGGCGGGCGCGGCCGGCGTCTTCCTCGGCGTGCTCGCCTTCTGGCTGACCCTGCCGCCGCTGAAGACGACCCAGCTCGCGTGGCCGGCGGTCTGCGCCGCGCTCGCGATCGCGGCCGGCGCGTGGGCGCTCCGCAACGAGCGGACGCGGCTCGGCTGGGGCGCGATCGTGAGCGGCGCGCTCGGGTTCGGGCTCGCCGTGCTCGCGACGCAGGCGGGGCGCACGAACCTCGACAACGCCGTCGTCTGGTCGGCGCTGATCGCCTCGATGCTCGTCTACGCGACGCCGCTCACCTACGCGGCGATCGGCGGCCTCTTCTCGGAGCGCAGCGGCGTCGTCAACATCGGCCTCGAGGGGATGATGCTGATCGGCGCGTTCTTCGGGATCTGGGGCGCCGACCGGACGGGCAGCTGGGTGGGCGGCCTGCTGATCGCGATCGGCGCGGGCGGCCTGATGGCGCTCGTCTACGCGTTCTTCGCGATCCACCTGCGGGCCGACCAGATCGTCGGCGGCACGGCGGTGAACTTCCTCGCGCTCGGCATCACCGGCTACCTCTTCATCGACGTCTACGGCTCGAACGGGACGCCGAACCTCTCCGACGCGCAGTCGATCCCGGACATCGCGATCTCCCGCTCGGGCAACTTCTTCGCGCAGGCGTTCGGCGACCTGAACCTGCTGATCTGGGTGAGCTTCGGGCTGCTGATCGCCGCCTACCTGTTCGTCTTCCGGACGCCGTGGGGCCTGCGGCTGCGCTCGGTCGGCGAGCATCCGCGCGCCGCCGACACCGTCGGCATCTCCGTCTTCAAGACGCGCTACGCGGCGGTCACGTTCTCCGGGATGCTCTCGGCGATGGGCGGCGCCTACCTCTCGATCGGCTTCGTCCACTCCTTCAACCAGAACATGACCGAGGGCCGCGGCTTCATCGCGCTCGCCGCGCTGATCTTCGGCAAGTGGCGGCCGGCGGGCGCGTTCGGGGCGGCGCTCCTCTTCGGCTTCTCGAGCGCGCTCGCGCAGCGGCTCGGCACGATCCCGAACTGGAGCACGTACGCCGTCCTCTTCCAGACGCTCCCCTACGTCCTGACCCTGATCGCCGTCGCCGGGGTGATCGGGCGCTCGATCCCGCCGGCAGCCGATGGACAGCCGTACCAGAAGCAGTAACCCGCGCGCCTGGCTGGCCGTCCTGCTCGGGCTCGTCGCCGTGGCCGCGATCCCCGTGGCGGTCGTGCTCTCGCGCCGCTCCGAGACGATCACGCTCGTGGACGCGGCCTGGGCGATCCCGGTTGCCGCGGGCTTCGCGGTCGCCGCGCTCCTGTTCGCGCGCGGCGCGCGGGGCACGATCGCGTGGACGCTCGAGCGCGCGCGCGGTCGCAGACTGATCCGTACCGGTCGGATCCTCGCCGTCGCAGGAATCTGCCTGGCGCTCTCGGCGTCGATCGCGGTCGGCTTCTACGAGCTGCTGCTGCGGCTCGAGGCGTGACGAGGATCCCGGTCTAGACTGGGGCGCGTCGTGTTCGCGATCGGTGACAGCCTGCGCGAGGCGCGGGTACGGAGAGGGCTCGGCTACCCGGAGGTGGAGCTGGCGACGAAGATCCGCGCCCGCTACATCCGCGCCCTCGAGGAGGAGGAGTTCTCGAGCCTTCCCGGCGACACGTACATCCGCGGCTTCCTGCGCACCTACGCCGACTATCTCGGCCTCGACGGGCAGCTCTACGCCGACGAGTACGCCTCCCGTTTCGGCACGAGCTGGCGGGACGAGCCGCCGCAGCCGCGCTCGCGCCCGCGCGTGCGCCGCGAGCGCGGCCTGGAGCGGCGCGCGGTCGTGCTCGCGCTCGGCGGGATCGCCGTCCTGACCGCGCTCGTCTTCGTCGCGTGGAAGTTCGGCGGCGTCGACTCGTCCAGCTCGACGCCGTCGGTCGTGCGCACGACCGGGCACGCGACGGCGCCGGACCAGCTCACGCTCCGCGGCGTCGCCGGCGGCACGTACGTCGAGGTGCGGAAGGGCTCCCGCCGCGGCCGCGTGCTCTTCCAGGGGACGCTCGCCGGCGGCACCGTCGAGACGCTGCCCGGCTCGCAGTTCTACCTCCTGGTGCGGCGGCCGACCGGGCTGCGGCTGACGCTCGGCGGCAAGGTCGTCTCGCTGCCGGGGCACGAGAACCTCCGGGTCGTCGTCACCCCGCACTGGACGACACGCGTCTCCGGGTGAGCGCGCGCCCGCGCGCGGCGATCGTCGTCACGGGCAGCGAGCTCGTGCGCGGCGAGCGCACCGACCGGAACGGGCCGTTCTACGCGCGCGAGGCGCTGCGGCTCGGCCTCGAGCCTGCGCGGATCACGATCGTCGGCGACGCGCCGGCCGAGCTGGAGGCGGCGCTGCGGGAAGGGCTGGAGGCCGACGCCTGCCTCGTCTCCGGCGGCCTCGGCCCGACGCACGACGACCGCACCGTCGAGCTGGTGGCGCGCGCGGCGGGCGTGCCGCTTCTCGTCGACCCGGAGCTGGAGCGGGAGATCGAGGCGGTCTCGCGGGCGGCGGCGGAACGGCTCGGGCGCCCGTACGCGGACTTCGCGCCCGGGGTGACGAAACAGGCGACGCGGCCGGGGGGCTCGCTCTCGCTCGGGCTCGCGGGCACGGCGCCGGGACTCGTCCTGCCGGCCGCGTCCGGGTGCGTCGCGGTGATCTTGCCCGGCCCGCCCGGCGAGCTGTGGCGGCTCTGGCCGCGCGCGCTCGAGACGGCGCCGATGCGCGAGCTGCTCGCGCGGGCGCGGCCGCCGGGGCGGCGCGTGCTCCGTCTCTTCGGCGTGAGCGAGTCGGCGGTGGCGCGGGCGCTCGCGGAGGCGGGCGGCGACGGCGGCGGGGTGGAGGCGACGATCTGCGCGCGCGAGTTCGAGATCCACGTCGACCTCGTCGTCGAGCCGGACGCGGAGGCGCGCGCGGACGAGCTGGAGGGGGCGCTCGCCTCCCGGCTCGAGCGCTGGCTGTACGCGCGCGACGAGCGGCCCGTCGAGGAGCACGTGCTCGCGCTCTGCCGGGCGCGGGGGCTGACGCTCGCGACGGCGGAGTCGTGCACAGGCGGGCTGGTGGCGGCGCGGCTGACCTCGGTGCCGGGCTCGAGCGACGTGGTCCTCGGCGGCGTCGTCGCGTATGCGAACGCGGTCAAGAGCGACGGGCTCGGCGTCCCCGAGGAGCTGCTCGCCGCGCACGGTGCCGTCTCGGCCGAGGTGGCCGAGGCGATGGCGAGGGGCGCGCGCGAGCGGCTCGGCGCCGACGTCGCGGTCGCGGTCACGGGCGTCGCCGGGCCGGGCGGCGGCAGCGAGGCGAAGCCGGTCGGCCTCGTCCACGTGCACGCCGAGGGCCCCGCCGGCGGCGTCGCCCGCGAGCTGCGCGTGCCCGGCGACCGCGACGCGGTGCGGGCGCGGGCCGCGGTCGTCGCGCTCCATCTCGTCCGGCTGCTCTTGACACGAAGTCGCGACGAAGTCGTATGACCTCGCCGTCTAGCGTGGAGGGCGATGAACGGCTCAGGCTCTTCCTCGCCCTCCGGCTGCCGGACGAGGCGCTCGACGAGGTCGAGGCGTGGCAGCGCGCCGAGCTTCCGGGCGGCGTCCGGCTCGTTCCCCGCGCCGACCTGCACGTCACGCTCGCGTTTCTCGGCTCGCGCCCTGCCGGGGAGCTGGCGGCGGTCGCCGCGGAGCTGCGCGGCGCCGCCGCCGGGGCGCGCGACCAGCTGCGGCTCACGCCCGTCCGCTATCGCGAGACCCGCAGCGTCGCGATGCTCGTGCTCGAGGACGAGCAGGACCGCGCGGCCGCGCTCGCCGCGGACGTGCAGGAGCGGCTGGAGCGCCTCGGCGTCTTCCGGCGCGAGCCGCGTCCCTGGCTGCCGCACGTCACCGTGGCGCGCTTCCGGCAGCGGCCGCGGCTGCGGCCGGCGGAGCCGCGCGTACGAACGTTCGTTCCGTCCGACGCTGCTGCTTACCTGTCACGACTGCGGCGGAGCGGCGCGCGGTACGAAGTCTTGGAATCGGTCGCACTGGGATCGCTAGGAGGCGAATAGGGTGGACAGGCAGGAAGCACTCGACGTCGCGCTCGGCCAGATCGAGCGCCAGTTCGGCAAGGGGTCGGTCATGAAGATGAGCGACCGCGCGGCCGTCTCGATCGGCGCCGTCTCGACAGGCTCCCTGTCGCTCGACCTCGCGCTCGGCATCGGCGGGCTGCCGCGCGGCCGCATCGTCGAGATCTTCGGCCCGGAGTCGTCGGGCAAGACGACGCTCGTCTACCACGTGATCGCGGAGGCGCAGCGGCGCGGCGGGATCTGCGCGTTCATCGACGCCGAGCACGCGATGGACCCGACCTACGCGAAGCGGATCGGCGTCGACATCGACAACCTGCTCGTCTCACAGCCGGACACGGGCGAGCAGGCGCTCGAGATCGCCGAGCTCCTGATCCGCTCCGGCGCGCTCGACGTCGTCGCCGTCGACTCGGTCGCGGCGCTCACCCCGAAGGCGGAGATCGAGGGCGAGATGGGCGACAGCCACGTCGGCCTGCAGGCGCGGCTGATGTCGCAGGCGCTGCGCAAGCTCGCCGGCACGCTCAACCGCACCGACACGATCTGCATCTTCACGAACCAGCTGCGCGAGAAGATCGGCGTCATGTTCGGCAACCCGGAGACGACGCCGGGCGGCCGCGCGCTCAAGTTCTACTCGTCGGTCCGACTCGACATCCGCCGCATCGAGACCCTGAAGGAGGGCGTCGAGGCGATCGGCAACCGCGTCCGCGTCAAGGTGGTGAAGAACAAGGTGGCGCCGCCGTTCAAGCAGGCGGAGTTCGACATCATCTACGGCTCCGGCATCTCCTGGGAGGGCACGGTGCTCGACTCCGGCCTCGACCGGAAGATCGTCTCGAAGTCGGGCTCGTACTTCAGCTTCGGCGACGAGCGGCTCGGCCAGGGCCGCCAGAACGCGACCGCGTTCCTGCGCGAGCACCCGGACGTGACGCAGCAGATCCTGCGCGGCATCCAGCTCGAGCTGGGTGACGAGCAGATCGTCTCCGCGCGGCTCCTGCCGGTCGCCGACGAGGAGGTCGCGAGCACGAACGGGAAGGCGGAGCTGGCCGCGGAGGCGCTCGCGGCCGCGGAAGCGGAGTAGGTGCCCGCGCCGACGGTCAGCGCGCTGCGGGAGCGCTCGCGCGACCGGGTCGAGGTCGAGCTCGACGGCGAGCCCTGGCGCGTCGTCCCCGCGGTCGCGGTGGTGCGCGCCGGGCTCGCGGTCGGGCGTCCGCTCGACCGCGTGCGCGCCCGGCAGCTTGGACGCGAGCTGCGCCGCGTGCGGGCGCTGACGCGCGCCGCGCGCGTCCTGGCCGCGGGCGACCGCTCGAGGCGCGAGCTGGTGGAGCGGCTCGACCGGGCCGGCCTGCCCGCCGACGCGCGGGAGCAGGCGCTGGCGAGCCTCGAGCGCGCCGGGCTCGTCGACGACGAGCGGCTCGCCCGCTCGCGCGCCGACGCGATGGCGAGGCGCGGCTACGGGGACGCGGCGATCAGGGCGGATCTCGGCCGACGCGGGATCGCGCCGGCCGTCGCCGGCGAGGCGATCGAGGCGCTCGACCCGGAGCCCGAGCGCGCGCGGCGGCTGCTGGAGCGCGGCGGCGCGGGGCCGCGCGAGCTGCGGCGGCTGGCGGCGCGCGGCTTCGACCGCGAGACGGTGCGGGAGCTGGCGGGGTTTGCGGACGAGACCTGATCGGCGCTACGATCCCCCAACGATTCACCCGACGTTTTGCCTGCAAACGAAGTCTTTCCCGAAACCGTGTCCGTGACCCCGACCCAGTCCAGCAGCCAGATCCGCCCCTCACGGAGGCTCCGCCGGAGGTAGCGCGGGGTCGTTTGCGAGCGCGTCGGCGCTCGCCAGCACGAGCACGCGGGAGAGCTTCGCGCCGGCCCGGCGCCGGGTGGGACCAACCCACCAGCAAGGAGCGCGCGCGTGCTGATCGGGATCGGCCTGGCCATCGGGATCGCAGTCGGGGTGGCGCTGGCGCTGCTCGCCGTCTCCGTCTTCGGGACGACCGGGGTGAGCAAGGCGCGCCGGATCCGCGACCAGCTCGTCGAGGACGCGCGGCGCGAGGCGGACTCGGTGCGGCGCGAGGCGCAGATCGAGGCACGGGAGCAGGCCGTGCGGCTGCGGGCGGAGATCGACGCCGAGACCGCCGACCGCCGCTCGCAGGTCCTGAAGATCGAGGAACGCGTGCTCGCGAAGGAGGCCGAGGTCGAGCGGAAGCTCGAGGAGTTCGGCCGGCGGGAGCAGGGCCTCGCCGACCGCGAGACCCATCTCAAGCAGCTGCAGGACGAGCTGAAGCAGGCGAAGAACGCGCAGGTGTCCGAGCTGGAGCGGATCGCCGGGATGTCGCAGGCGGACGCGCGGACGCACCTGCTGCAGCGCGGCGAGGAGACGGCCAGGCACGAGCTGGGCCGCCGCGTGCGGATGCTGGAGGAGGAGGCGCGGGCCGAGTCCAAGCGCCGTGCCCGGAACCTCGTCGCGGACGCGCTTCAGCGGGTGGCCGCGAACCACGCCGCCGAGACGACGGTGACGGTGGTCGAGCTGGCCTCCGACGACATGAAGGGCCGGATCATCGGCCGGGAGGGGCGGAACATCCGGGCGCTCGAGCACCTGACGGGCGTCGACTTCATCATCGACGACACCCCGCACGCGGTCGTGCTCTCCTCGTTCGACGGGCTCCGCCGCGAGATCGCGCGCCTGACCCTGGCGAAGCTGATCGAGGACGGCCGCATCCACCCGGCGCGGATCGAGGAGACCTACTACCAGTCGAAGGCGGAGGTCGAGGAGATCGTCCGCCAGGCGGGCGAGCAGGCTGTGTTCGAGGCGAACTGCGGCCCGTTCCACGAGGAGCTGGTGAAGATCCTGGGCCGCCTGCGCTACCGGACGAGCTACGGTCAGAACGTCCTCAAGCACACGCTCGAGGTCGTCCACCTGGCGGGGATCATGGCGACGGAGCTGGGCGCGAGCGTCAAGACCGCGAAGCGCGCGGCGATGCTCCACGACGTCGGCAAGTCCATGTCGCACGAGGTCGAGGGCTCGCACGCGTTGATCTCGGCGCAGCTTGCCCGCCGCTACGGCGAGGCGCAGGGAGTCGTCCACGCCGTCGAGGCGCACCACTACGAGGTGCAGCCGCAGACCGTCGAGGCGGTGCTCGTGATCGCTGCCGACGCGATCTCGGCGAGCCGTCCCGGCGCGCGCGGCGAGAGTCTCGAGCACTACATCAAGCGGCTCGAGTCGCTCGAGGAGCTGGCGGCGTCGAAGCCCGGCGTCGAGAAGGTGTACGCGCTCCAGGCGGGACGCGAGATCCGCGTGATCGTCAGCCCCGCCGAGGTGGACGACGACGAGGCCGCGCTCCTCTCGCACGAGATCGCCCGCGAGATCGAGGACCGGCTCGAGTATCCCGGTCAGGTGAAGGTGACGGTGATCCGCGAGAGCCGCTCCGTCGACGTCGCCCGCAACCACACCGGCAACGGCGCGGGTGCGCCCGCGGAAGAGCCCGAGGCCGAGGACTCGCCGATCCAGGCGGCCTGAGGCTACGCACGCAGCGCGGTCAGGAGCCCGACGCAGACGACGATTCCGGCGATCCCGGCGAGCTGGATCGACCGGAGGCGTTCGCGGAACAGCACGAACGAGGCGACGACCGTGAGCGCCGCGAACTGGGACGCGAGCACGGCCGCGATCGCGATCGCGTGCCGGGAGCCGACCGCGTAGGAGGCGAAGCCGCCGACCTCGCAGAGGCCGCTCAGAGCCGCGAAGGGCGCCGCGCGCCCGGGTATCCGGAGACGCCGGCGCACGAGCAGGGGAATGGTGACGGCGGCGACGCCGACCAGCCGCGGCGACAGGAGCGCCCAGGCGAGCGGCAGCGACTGGCTGACGCGTCCAGTCGCGAAGAGGCTCGTCCCGAACAGGAGCGCGGCGCCGCCCGCGAGGAACGTGGCCGAGACCGGATGAGCCCCGGAGGCGCCGCCGGAGAGACTCGCGAGGACGACGCCCACGGCGATGATCGCGAGCAGGAGCGACGAGGAGATGCCGAGGCTCTCGCCGGTCGCGACCGCGAGGACGGCTGCGATCGCGCCCTCGGTCGAGGTGATCGGCGCGGTGACGGAAACCTTGCCGAGCCGCATCGCCTCGTAGACGAGGAGCAGGCCGCCGACGTTCCCCGCGCCGGACAGCGCCATCCAGCCGACCTCGCCCGCCGTGAGCGTGTGGGGGCCGGCGGCGGCGGCGAGCGGAGCGGCCACGAGCAGGCCGACGAGCATCACCCATCCGAGCACCGGCCACGCGCCGGCCATCCGGCTCGCCCGGGCGGCGCTGATCGTCCCGGTCGCCCAGCACACCGCGGCGCCGAGCCCTCCGAGAACGGCGATCACGACGCATTCCTACCGGAGAAGAGTCGCGGGCGGGCGATACCCTGTCCCGACGGTGCGCCGCTACCACGTCACCACCTTCGGCTGCCAGATGAACGCTCACGACTCGGAGCGGATCAAGGGCATGCTCGAGGAGCTGGGCCTGGGCGAGGCGGCCTCGGCGGACGACGCTGACGTGCTCGTCTTCAACACGTGCACGATCCGCGAGAAGCCCGACCAGCGCTTCGCCGCCCACATGGGTAACGCCGCGGCGCGCAAGCGCGAGCGCCCCGACACGGTGATCGCGGTCGGCGGCTGCTACGCCGAGGCGCAGCGGGAGCGGCTCTTCTCGCTCTACCCGGACGTCGACGTCGCGTTCGGCCCCGGCACGATCGCGCATCTCGGCCAGTGGCTCGGCGCCGGCGGCCTCGGCGTCGCGCGCGGCATGTGGGGGACGGGGGACGAGCGCCGCTTCGCGGCCGGGCTGCCGATGCACCCAGAGCGCGGCTTCCAGGCGTGGGTGCAGATCTCGATGGGCTGCAACTCGCGGTGCGCGTACTGCATCGTCCCGGCGGTTCGCGGGCGCGAGGTGAGCCGGCGGCCGGGCGACGTGCTGGCCGAGGTGACAAGGCTCGCCGGGCAGGGCGTGCGCGAGATCACGCTGCTCGGCCAGAACGTCAACTCGTGGGGGCGTGACCTGCTGCCGGACCTCCGCACCGACTTCGGCGAGCTGCTGCGCGCCTGCGACGCCGTCGAGGGGATCGAGCGGATCCGCTTCACGAGCCCGCATCCGAAGGACTTCCGCCGCCCCGTGATCGAGGCGATGGCCGAGTGCGCCGCCGTCTGCGAGCACGCGCACCTGCCGCTCCAGTCCGGCTCCACCCGGATCCTGAAGGCGATGCGGCGCACCTACTCGCGCGAGCGCTACCTGCGGCTCGTCGCCGAGCTGCGCGCGGCGATCCCCGATCTCGCGCTCGGCACCGACGTCATCGTCGGCTTCCCGGGCGAGACCGAGGACGACTTCCGCGAGACGCTCGAGGTGGTGGAGGAGGTCCGCTTCGACAGCGCGTTCACGTTCGTCTATTCCCCGCGCGGCGGCACGGAGGCCGCCGCGATGCCCGACCAGGTTCCGGACGAGGTGAAGCGGGAGCGAATCGAGCGGCTCGTCGAGCTGGTGCAGCGGGTCGCGGCGGCGCGGAACGCGGAGCGGATCGGTCGCGTCGAGGAGGTGCTCGTCGAGGGCCGAAGCCGCACCGATCCCGCGCTCCTGCGCGGACGCACGCGGCGCAACACGACCGTGAACTTCCGCGGCGCCGCGGCTCCGGGCGAGCTGGTCGACGTGCGGGTCGAGCGGGCCACGTCGACGACGCTCGGCGGCAGCCAGGTCGCGGTCGCCGTCGCCTGAGCGCGCCGCGATGGTGATCGGGATCTTCGGCCCGACCGCCAGCGGCAAGTCCGCGGTCGCGGCCGCGCTCGCGGAGCGCCTACCCGCGGAGGTCGTCTCCGCGGACGCCATGCAGGTCTACGACGGCCTGCCGATCCTGACCAACCGCTCGCCGTATCCCGAGCGGCTCGTCGGGATCTGGCCGCTCTCGCACGAGGCGTCGGTGGGGGAGTACGCGCCGCTCGCGCACGCTGCCATCGACGAGATCCTCGCCGCGGGGCGCACGCCGCTCGTCGTGGGCGGCACCGGCCTCTACTTCCGCGCGGCGCTCGCGGACCTCGAGCTGCCGCCGGCGCCGTCCGGCGAGGCGCGCGAGCGCTGGGCCGCGTTCTACGACGCCGAGGGCGGGCCGGCCGCGCACGCGCGCCTGGCCGGGCTGGACCCGGCGGCCGCCCGCCGCGTTCATCCGAACGACCGGCGGCGCGTCGTCCGCGCGCTGGAGCTGGCGGAGGCGGGGTCGTCTCTCGCCCCAGCCGAGGACGCGCTGTTCGCGGGCGCCTGGCGTCATCCCACGCTCGTCGTCGGCCTCGACGTGCCGAAAGACGTGCTCGAACGGCGGATCGAGTCGCGGACGCGCGCGATGTTCGACGCCGGTGTGGAGCGGGAGGTGCGCGAGGCGCTCGCCGGGCCGATCTCGGCGACGGCGCGCAAGACGATCGGCCTCGACGAGGTGGCGGGACTGCCCCGCGAGGAGGCGATCGCCGCGCTCGTCGTCCGCACGTGCCGCTACGCCGCCTACCAGAGGAAGTGGCTACGCCGCCTCGAGGGCGCCGCTATCGTCGCAGCCGACCGGCCCGCGGAGGAGGTCGCCGATGCAATCGTCGCGCTGGCACGCGCACGGGAACGTCTACATCGTCCATGAGGGCCCCGGCGAGCGCGTCGACGCGACCGGCACCGACGGCGTCGTCGAGGTGCTCGGAGTGGACGGCGCCCTGCTCGAGATCGGCATCCTCAACCCCGACGGCTCCCGCGCGGAGATGTCCGGGAACGGCACGCGGATCGCCGGCGCCTGGCTGATGGCGCGCACCGGCCTCGACGAGGTGACCGTGCGGGTCGGGCGCCGCGACGTGCTCGTCCGCCGCACGGCGGAGGGTCTCTACGAGTCGGATCTCGGCGAGGTGGAGATCGCGCCGCGCGAGACGGTGGCCGGCGTCGAGCTGACGCCGGTCGTGGTCGGGAATCCCCATGCGGTCGTCCTCGACGACCCGGCGCGGCTCCCGCAGCTCGGGCCGCTGCTCGAGACGCATCCGCGCTTTCCCGAACGGACGAACGTGCAGGTCGCCCGGGTCGACGGCCCCGGCGAGGTGACCGCCCGCGTGTGGGAGCGCGGCGTGGGGGAGACGACCGCGTCCGGCTCCTCCGCGGTCGCGGTCGCCGCGGCCACCCACGGCGAGGGCGACGTGCTCGTCCACTTCCCGGGCGGCGACCTCCACGTCCACCTCCACGCCGGCCGCGCCCGCCTCACCGGCCCCGCGGAGCCTGTGGACGAATAGCCGGCCTTCCGCCGGGAAGCCGCAACCTCGCCGTCACGGGTCCGCCGGTAGACTCGATCCCGAGGGCGGAGGGACCTGGGACCCCACCCTGGGCGGGGGTCCGTCCGCAGGGCGGACATGTCCGAAACGGCCATGGCCGCGGGGGACGACGGCTAGGCGCCGATCTCGAACTCGCGGAGGACGTCGTTCAGGCTCGTCTTGAGGTCGGTCTGCGCGCTCCGCCAGCCGATGATCAGCGCGCACGCGACCTGGTAGGTGCCGGCCGGGAACTCCTTCGGTCTCGTCCCCGGCACGACGACGGCGTTCGGCGGCACGTAGCCGCGATGCTCGACCGGCTCGGCTGCGGTGACGTCGATCACCGGAACCGAGCCCGTGAGCGAGACGTTCGGGGCGAGCACCGCCCGCTCGCCGACGACAACGCCCTCGGTGAGGATGCAGCGGGAGCCGACGAACGCGCCGTCCTCGACGATCACCGGCCGCGCCTGCACCGGCTCGAGCACGCCGCCGACGCCGACCCCGCCGGCGAGATGGACGTCGGCACCGATCTGCGCGCACGAGCCGACCGTCGCCCACGTGTCGACCATCGTGTTCGGGCCGACCCAGGCACCGATGTTGACGTAGCTCGGCATCAGCACGACGCCGGGCGAGAGATACGAGCCGTAGCGCGCGACCGCGGGAGGCACGACGCGTACGCCGTCCGACGGGTCGACCCGCTTGAGCGGGATCTTGTCGAGGTACTCGAACGGCCCGGCCTCGACCGGCTCGAGCTTGCGCAGCCGGAAGTAGTCGAGGATCGCGGCCTTGGCCGCCTCGTTCACGCGCCACTCGCCGTCGACCTTCTCGGCGACCCGCAGCTCGCCGCGGTCGAGCGCGGCGATCGTCTCCTCGGTGCTCACAGCTCCCTCCCCAGGATCGCCGCCGCCCGCTCGCACTCCTCCAGCGTCGGGACGAGCGCGAAGCGGACGTAGCCCTCGCCGCTCGGCCCGAAGAACACGCCCGGCGAGACGATCAATCCGTGCTCGAGCAGCCGCGCGGCGACCGCCTCGCTCGGTTCCCCGGTCGGGATCGCCACCCAGAGATACATCGTCGCGTCGCTCGCGACGACCCGCCAGCCGCACTCGGCGAGCACTGGCAGGAGCACGTCCCGCTTCGCGCGATAGCGCGCGCGCGTCTCCTCGACGTGGCGCTCGTCGTTCCACGCGACCGCCGAGGCCCGTTGGACGAACTCCTGCGGCGCCGTGCCCACCGTCGGTCGGTACGCCTTGAGCGCTGCGATCACCGCCGGCGGCGCCGCGACGAAGCCCGACCTGTACCCGGTCATCGACGATCGCTTGCTCAGGGTCTGGAATACGACGACGCGCGAGCGGTCGCCGGCCTGCAGCGCCGAGGCGGGCGGCTCGTCGAACCACAGCTCCGTGTAGGCCTCGTCCGAGGCGATCACGAAGTCGTGCCGTGCCGCCGCCTCGGCCAGCTCGTCGTAGAACTCCCGCGGCGCGACCGCGCCGGTCGGGTTGTGCGGGTAGTTGACCCAGACGAGCGCGACGTCGTCGTCCAGCTCGGAAAGGTCGGGGAGGAAGCCGCGCTCGCGCACGAGCGGCAGCGTCCGCACGCGCGCGCCCGCCACGGCGGCGCCGCGCTCGTACACCGGGTACGCCGGCTCGCCGTAGACGACCGCCCGGCCCGCGGTGTCGAGCACCGATGCGAGCGCGAAGATCGCCTCCTTCGACCCGTACGTCGGGACGATCTCGCTGTCGGGGTCGAGGTCGACGCCGAAGCGGCGCCCGACCCAGCCGGCCGCGGCAGCCCGCAGCTCCGGGAGGCCCTGGGCGAGCGGGTACGGCGCCCGCTCGGGCAGCGCCGCGACGAGCGCCTCGCGAATCATCGGGTCGGTGGGCTCGTTCGGGTCGCCCTTGCCGAAGTCGATCACGTCGACCCCGTCCGCCAGCAGCCGCCGCCGCGCCTCCTCGAGGCGCACGAACGGGTAGGTCGCCATCCCGGTCAGCGTCGGCGAGATGCGGATGCTCACGCCGAGACGCTAGCGAGGAAGTCAGCCAGCACGCCGAAACAGCGCTCGAGGTTCTCGACCGGGACCTGCTCGTCGATCTTGTGCGCATACGCGGTCGCTCCCGGCCCGTAGTTGATCGCCGCGATGCCCTGTTCGGCGAATTGCGCGACCGGCGTCCACGCCTGCTTGGGAGCCACGTCGGGAACCCGCTCCCGCAGCGCCGCGACGAGCGGCTCGGCGAGCGCCGGCGGTGCGGAGGGGGAGTTGTGGAGGACCTGCAGCTCGCCCTGCGGCACCAGCTCGCGCAGCCGAGCCTCGGCGCCCGCGCGCGAGAGCCCCGGCGCATAGCGGAAGTTCAACTCGGCGGACGCGAGCGCCGGGACGACGTTCGACGCGATGCCCCCGCTCACGCGGACCGCGCTCACGACCTCGCGGAAGACGAGCCCGTCCAGCTCGACGTCGCGCGGCTCGAGCGCGGCCACGGCCGCGAGGCCGCGCGCCAGCTCGTGGATGGCGTTTCGCCCCGTCCACGGCCGCGCCGAGTGTGCGCTCTCGCCGTGAAAGTCCACGCGCGCCTGAAGGTTGCCGAGGCAGCCGGCGTGGAGGACGCAGTCGGTCGGCTCGAGCACGACGGCGAGCCGAGCGTCGGCCAGCAGCCCGGTCGCGAACAGCGCCGGGAGCGGGCTCTCCTCCACCGACACCTCCTCGCGCGTGAAGAAGCAGTAGCGGCCCGGCGCACCCGCGCGCGCCA
Source organism: Gaiellaceae bacterium (assembly GCA_035688315.1). Classification (GTDB taxonomy): domain Bacteria; phylum Actinomycetota; class Thermoleophilia; order Gaiellales; family Gaiellaceae; genus Palsa-739. The sequence continues at coordinate 50,196 of DASSND010000038.1, forward strand.
GCTCGAGCATCACCGCGACGCCGGCCTTCATGTCGGTCGCGCCGCAGCCGTGCACCGCGCCGCCCTCGACGCGCCCCGGGAGGTTCCCCTGTGGGGGCACCGTGTCGAGGTGGCCCGCGAGCACGACGGGGGCCCCCGGATCGCCCCACAGCAACGCCTCGCCGTCGTCGTAGAGCGGCGCCCCCGGCAGCAGCTCCCGGACGAGGGCCATCAGCTCGGCCTCGTGGCGGCTCTCCGAGGGAACGTCGACGAGCTGGAGCGTCCGGGCGGCGAGGTCTGGGGTCGGCACGGGAGCCGTCATAATGACTGCCGCATGGCGGTGAAGCAGCCGGATCCCACGCAGGCTGGAGGCGCCGGCGGGGGACCCGCCGGCGGTTCGGCTCGCGAACCGGAACGGGGGCTCGTCGTCGCCGTGCTCGCGCAGGGAGTCGACCCCGACGACGAACTGACCGAGCTGGAGGAGCTGGCGCGCACCGCCGGCGTCGCACCGGTGGGCCGCGTCGTCCAGCATCGCGCGCACCCCGATCCGCGAACCTATGTCGGCAAGGGCAAGCTCGAGGAGCTGAAGGAGCAGTACGCCGCCGTGCAGGCGGAGGTGCTGCTCGTCGACGACGAGCTCGCGCCCGCGCAGCAGCGGCACCTCGAGAACCGGCTGGAGGCGCGCGTCGTCGACCGGACCCAGCTGATCCTCGACATCTTCGCGCAGCATGCCGTCAGCGCCGAGGGAAAGCTCCAGGTCGAGCTGGCCCAGCTCGAGTACAACCTGCCGCGCATGCGAGGGATGTGGAAGCACCTGGAGCGGCTCGGCGGCGGCGTCGGCACGCGCGGCCCGGGCGAATCGCAGCTCGAGACCGACCGCCGGCTCGCGCGACGCCGGATCTCGCTGCTCGAAGAGCGCCTGCGCGGCCTCGAGCGGCAGCGAGCCGTGCGCCGCAAGGAGCGCCGCCGGACCACGACCCCGACGGTGGCGCTCGCCGGCTACACGAACGCGGGCAAGTCGACGCTCCTGAACGCGCTCACCGACGCAGAGGTCTCCGTGCGGGATCGCCTGTTCGAGACCCTCGACCCGACCACACGCGCCTTCGAGCAGGACGGCCGGCGCTACCTCGTCACCGACACCGTCGGCTTCGTCCGCCGGCTGCCGCACCAGCTCGTCGAGGGCTTCGCGGCGACGCTCGAGGAGACGCTCGTCGCCGATCTCGTCCTCCACGTCGTCGACGGCTCCGCGCCGGAGGGCCGGCTCGTCGAGCAGGTCGCCGCGGTCGACGCGGTGCTGCGCGAGATCGGCGCCGACGAGCTGCCGCGCGAGCTCGTCCTGAACAAGGTCGACGCCCTCGACCCGCTCGCGCGCCGCCGGCTCGCGAACCGCTACCCGGAGGCGGTACAGATCTCGGCGCTGCGCGGGGAGGGCCTCGACGAGTTGCGCGCAAGGATCGCCGAGCGGTTCGCCGAACGGTTCGAGCCGGTGCGGCTGCTGCTCCCCTACGGGGAGGGAGCGCGGCTGAACGAGCTGTACTCGCTCGGAGCGCCGATCGAGGAGCGCGAGGACACCCCGGAGGGCGTGCTCGTCGTGGCGCGCCTGCCTCGGCGCGAGATCCGCCGCTTCGCCCGCTATCTCGTCGCCGGTGAGGCCGCACGGCGGACGGGCGCGTGATCGAGCTTCCGCTGCTGCGGCTCCGCGAGAACGCCGTCGTCCCGGAGCGCGCGTACGCAGGCGACGCCGGCCTCGACCTCTCCGCGTGCGAGCGCGTCGAGCTGGCGCCTGGGGCGCGCGCGCTCGTCGGGACGGGCCTCGCCGTCGCGATCCCGGAGGGGTATGCGGGCTTCGTCCAGCCGCGCTCCGGCCTCGCGGCGAAGCACGGCATCACGATCGTGAACACGCCGGGACTCGTCGACTCCGGCTATCGCGGCGAGCTGAAGGTGATCCTCCACAACACCGACGCAGGCGAGACGTTCGTCGTCGAGCCCGGGATGCGAATCGCGCAGCTCGTCGTGCTGCCGGTCCCCTCCGTCCGGCCGGTCGAAGTCGCCGAGCTGCCCGGAAGCGAGCGGGGGGAGCGGGGCTTCGGCAGCTCCGCCCACTGATGGCGCTCGAGCCTCGCATCCGCGTCTCGGCGCTGCTCCGGTGGGAGGATCGGATCCTGCTCTGCCGCCACGAGAAGGCGGGCCGCGGCGAGTACTGGCTGCTCCCGGGCGGCGGCGTCAACACCGGCGAGAGCCTCGTCGATGCCCTGCACCGCGAGCTGGCCGAGGAGGTCGGCATCGGCGAAGACCTCACCTTCGAGGGCCCGATCGCGGTTGTCGACTCGATCTCGCCGAAGCGGGCGTTCGTCTCCCGCCACGTCGTCCACATCATCTTCGCCGGCGACCTCTCCGGCCGCTCGCTCGAGCGCGCCACCTCCCACGACGCGGCCGTCCAGGGGCACCGGCTCTTCGAGCGCGGCGAGCTGGACGGTGTCGTCCTGCACCCGCCCATCCAGCGCTTCCTCCGCCGCTGGGAGCCGGGCGACCCGGCCGTGTATCTCGGCTCGCTCTGGGCGCCGTAGCAGCCCGCCCCGGCCGCCTCGGTCTAGGGTCGGCCCGCGCGGGGTAGGCTCGCCACGTTGCCTCCGCTGCGACGAGTCTCGATCCAGGGCTACCGCGCCGCGCGCCAGCTCGAGTTCGCGCCCGGCTCGATCTGCGCGCTCGTCGGCGAGGCCTCGAGCGGCAAGTCGACGGTGCTCACCGCGATCTGGACGCTGCTCGAGGCCGCGGCGCCGCCCCCGACGATCGAGGACGTCTCCCGCTCGACCCCGGACGGGCGCATCCACCTGGAGGCCGACGTCGAGCGCGGGACGATCTTCCTCGACGCCCGGCCGCCGGACACGCTCAACCTCAACCGCGCCGGCGCCCCGCCGGTGCTCTTCCTCCCGGCGAACCTGCGCTCGCGGACGATGGTGGCGCCCGCCACGGGCCGGGGAGCCGCTGAGGTGGCGGAGTTGCTGCGGCCGCCCTCGGCCGAGCACCACTGGGCCGCGACGGACGGCGGGCTCGCGCTCGTCACGGGGATGGAGCGTCTGCTCGCGTCCAACCTCCGCCACTTCGTCCTTCTGATCGAGGAGCCGGAGCTGTACCTCAGCCCGCACGCCCAGCGACATCTCTCGCGCGTCCTGCGCGGGCTCGCAGCGCGAGGAAACCAGATCCTCTACTCGACCCACGCGCCCGTCTTTCTCAGCGTCGACAGGCTCGAGGAGCTGGCGCTCGTCCGGCACGCACCCGGTCACGGCACGACGCTCTTCCAGCCGGAGCCCCTCGAGGAAGCCGAGGCGTTCCGCGTCCTCTCGGAGTTCGACAGCGATCGCGCCGAACTGTTTCTCGCGCGGTGCGTGCTGCTCGTCGAGGGCCGCACCGAGAAGCTCACCTTCCCGCTCGTCTTCGAGGCGCTCGGGGTGGAGGCAGACAAGGAGGGAATCCTCGTGCTCGAGTGCGGCGGCAAGGGGAACATGCCCCTGTTCGCCCGGATCTGCAACGCCTGCGGCGTCCCGTACGTGCTCGTCCACGATCGCGACGCGCCGAAGGGTCAGCGGCCGGTGGAGTCGGAACGCGTCGTCAACCGCCAGATCCGGGAGGTCGCAGGCAAGCGGCGCACGGTCGTCCTCACACCGGACTTCGAGGCGGTCTCCGGCGTGCGGGCCGGCAGTCGCGCCCGCGCCAAGCCGCGCAAGGCCGTCCGCCGCTACCGCGGCAACGGCGAAGTCCCGGAGCCCCTCAAGCTCGCGGTCGAGAAGGTGCTCCGCGCCGCACGCACCTGACGCACGACGACATCCACCGCCGCCGGCGGCTCCATCGCCGCCTCCATCCACCTACATCACCGCCTCCATCCACCTACATCACCAGTTACATCCACCTACATCACCGTCACGAGAGGTGGACGACTCCGTGACAGCGAGGTCAGAAACGGCCGCCGCGGCGACGCGCCCGGGCGGCGGAGACGTCGTGCGCCTGGGCCTCGAGGGTGTCGGGGAGCGGGGCGAGCGCGGGCGGCTCGCCACCGTCGCGGTGGGCTAGCGCCTGGGCGAGCAGCCAGTCGGCGAGCCAGGGGTTTCGGGGCAGGAGCGGCCCGTGCAGGTAGGTGCCGACGACACGGCCCGCGCGACAGCCCTCGAAGCCGCTCTCGCCGTCGTTTCCGAAGCCGGCGAGGACGCGCCCGAGCGGCTCTGCGCCGGGGTCGAGCCGGGTGCGGCCGGCGTGGTTCTCGAAGCCGGCGAGCGTGCGACGGGCGCCGGGGTCCAGCTCGCATTCGATCAGGACGTCGCCGATCATCCTGCGCTCGCCCGCGACGGTCTCGAGGGGCAGCAGGCCGACACCGGGCATGTCCTCGCCGTGGAGCCCCCGGTAGCCGCGTCCGAGCAGCTGGTAGCCGCCGCACACGGCGAGGAACGCGGCGCCACCCTCGACCGCGGTCCGCAGCTCGTCCGCCTTGCCGGCGAGGTCCGCGGCGACGAGGAGCTGCTCACGATCCTGCCCGCCGCCGACGTAGTAGAGATCGTGCGCGCCGGGGACGATGCGGTCGTCCATCCCGAGCGCCGTCACCTCGAGCCGGTGGCCTCGCCAGGCGGCACGGCGCGCGAGCACCGCGATGTTGCCGCGGTCGGCGTAGATGTTCAGATAGTCGGGATAGAGGTGCCCGACGCGGATGGCCGTCATCCCCCGCGCTCCCAGTACGGCCGCGCGAGCCCGCGCGCGGCGACGATGCGCTGCAGGGCGAGCATCGCCGTATAGGTGGGGAGGACGACCAGCTCGCCGCCGGGCGGGGTCAGCTCGAGGCCTCGGTCGAGTGCCCGCTCGAGGCTCGGCTCGACCTCGATCGCCTCGGCGTCGAGCCCGCCGTAGCGGAAGCGCAGCGCCAGCTCGGCCGCGCGCCCGCCGGTGGCGACCAGCCGCTCGAGACCGGCGAGCAGCGGCTCGAAGTCGACGTCCCAGATCCACGAGACGTCCCGCCCGTCGGCGATCGCGTCGTTCAGCGCGACGACGAGGACGCGCGGCGGGGCACCGTCCACGAGCGTCCGCACCGCCTCGTTCGCGCCCGCCGGGTTCTTGATCAGCAGGAGCAGGAGCCGCCGGTCGCCGACCGGGATCCGCTCGAAGCGGCCGAAGGCGGCGCTGAAGCGCGCGAGCCCCTCGCAGATCTCGTCGAGCGAGGCGTCGAGCGCCCGGGCGAGCGCGGCGGCGGCGAGGGCGTTGTAGACGTTGTAGAGGCCGGGGAGCGTCAGCTCGACGCGCCGCTCGCCCTCCGGGGTCTCGAGCAGGAACGCCGCCCGCTCGAGCCCCGTCAGCTCGATCTCGCGTGCGACGACATCCAGCCGCGGGCGCGCGTGACCGCAGTTCGGGCAGCGGTACTCGCCCAGGTGGCCCACGTACGCGGCTGCGTACTCGTACGGCGTGCCGCAGCGGACGCAGTACTTCGAGTCGGCCGCGTGCTGAAGCGCGGGACGGGCCAGGCGCGGGTCGTCGAGCCCGTAGAACGCCGTCCCGTCCCGCGCCTCGCCGATCGCGGCGAGCTGCGGGTCGTCGCCGTCGACGACGAGCCGCGTCGCGGCGGGGAGCGCGGCGACGGCGTCGCGCCAGCGCGCGGCGACGAGCTCCAGCTCGCCGTAGCGGTCGAGCTGGTCGCGGAAGAGGTTGCCGAGACAGACCGCGCGCGGCCGGACGCGCCGCAGCACCTCGGGCAGGGCGCCCTCGTCCACCTCGAGCAGCCCGAGCTGCGCGTCGCCGGCCGCGAGCAGGGTCGACGCGACTCCGGAGACGAGGTTGGCGCCCGAAGCGTTGTGGGCGAGGCGCAGCCGGGGACGCAGGATCTCGGCGACCATCGCGGCGGTCGTCGTCTTCCCGTTCGTCGCCGAGATCGTCGCGGTGCCGGCCGGGAGGCGCGCCGCCAGGCGGTCGATCGCGCCCGGGTCGATCCGCGAGAGGAGCTTCCCCGGCACCGTGGTGCCGCCGCCGGCCCCGGCCCGACGGGAGAGCGCCGCCACGCCGCGCGCCGCGGCGATCTCGAGCGCGAGCGGGACGCGGAGACGCACGCGGCGAGCGTACGCGAGACGGCGGCGCCACGGCGCCGGGCGATTGCCCCGGGCGGGGGATGCCGCGCCGGCGGCGGATTCCTAGGGTGCGGCGATGCCGCTCGCCCAGGCACGATCCGCGCGCGCATGAGAGCGGAGCGCCACGACGGAAGCGACGCCGTGCACCGGCCCGCAGCCGTCTACGTCGCCGTGCTCGTCTCCGCCGCCGCCCTCGCCGATGCGGGCCTCTGGCTCGGCCGCGGCAGCGTGATGACCGACTGGCCGACGCTCGCCGCGCTCGCCGTCGCCGCCGCGGTCGCCCAGGCGTTTCCCGTCACCGCGCCGCGACGCACGCTCTACCACACGTCGATCGCGTTCCTCGTCGCGGCGACGCTCCTGCTGCCGCCGGCGCTGCTCGTCCTGATCCCGGTGGCGATGAGCGCGGGGGAGTGGCTGCGCGAGCGCCGCTCCTGGCCGCTGCACGGCTTCAACGCGGCGACCTACACGCTCGCGGCGCTCGCCGCCTGGGGCGCGGCGCATCCGCTGCGCGGGGCGAGGATGCTCCCGGGCGACGACGCACGCTTCGCGCTCGCCGGCCTCGCCGCGTGCGTGGCGTTCGTCGCCACCAACCATCTGCTGCTCGGCGTGGTCGTCCGCCTGCGCCGGGAGACCGGAGTCCCGCTCCTCTCGTTCGAGAGCATCGCGATCGACCTCGTCCTGACGATGCTCGGTGTCTCGCTCGCCGCGTTCATCGAGTGGAACCCGTGGCTCGTCTTCGCCGCGCTCGGCCCGCTCGTCGTGGTGCACCGCTCGCTCAGCGTCTCGCAGCTGCAGGCGGAGGCGCGAATCGACTCGAAGACCGGCCTCTACAACGCGCGCTACTTCACCTCGGCGCTCGCCGCCGAGCTGGCCCGCGCGGAGCGCTTCGAGCGGCCGATGGCGGTGATCATGGCCGATCTCGACCTCCTGCGCGACCTCAACAACAGCTGGGGGCACCTCGCCGGCGACGCGGTGCTGCGCGGGATCGCCGACGTCTTCCGCGCCGAGCTGCGCCACTACGACGTTCCGGCCCGCTTCGGCGGCGAGGAGTTCTCGATCCTGCTCCCCGAGACGACGGCCGAGCAGGCGTTCGAGATCGCGGAGCGGATCCGTCGTGCCGTCGCCGAGCGGCGCTTCGAGGTGGAGACGGCCCCGGAGGCGCTGCGGGCGACGCTCTCGCTCGGCGTCGCCGCGTTCCCGCGGGACGGCACCGACGCGAACGAGCTCGTCCACCAGGCCGACCTCGCCGTCTACCGCGCGAAGCTCCAGGGGCGCAACCGGACGCTCGCCGCCGGGGGCGAGGCGCCGCTCGCCGAGACCCCGACCCGGCCGCCCGTCGCGCTCGCGCGGTCGCCGCTTCCCGCCGCGGCGGAGGAGCCCGTGCCGACCGCCGTCCCGACCCCGGTGCACGAGCTGCTGCGGCTCCACCTGCGCGCCCCCTCGCGGTCGCTGCGGCTGCTCGTCGCCACCGTCGCGCTCGCCGGCCCGCTCGCCGGCATCGCAGCGCTCGCGGAGCGGGGCGGGGGAGACGTGCTCGGCCTCGTCGCGCTCGCCGGCCTCGTCGCCGCCGGGCAGGCACTCTCCACCGACATCTCCGACGCGACAGGCCCGATCTCGGTCGCCGCCGTCGCCGCGCTCACCGGCGCCGCGCTCTTCGGCGTCAGAGCCGCGCTGCCGCTCGCGATCGCGGCCGCCGCGGTCGACTGGAGCAACCGCCGCACGAGCCTCCGCGAGATCGCCTACGGCGGCGGCACGCTCGCGCTGGCCGCGCTCGCGGCCGCGGCCGTCTTCTCGATCGGCGGCCCGACGAGCACGACGCTCGCGCGGGCGCTGCTCGGGGTCGTCGCCGGCGCCGTCTACTTCGCGGTCGTGATGGGACTGCTCAGCTGCGCGTCCGGCTTCGAGACCGAGGAGAGCGCCTGGTCGGTCTTCCGCGAGCGCTGCGCGTGGCTGCTGCCGCACTACCTCGTGTACGGCTTCGTCGCCGCCGTGATCGCGGTCGCCTACGACGCCGCCGGGATCTGGGCGCTCGCCGTCTTCGCCGGCCCGCTCTTCCTGATCCGGCGCACGCAGGCGCAGTACCTCGAGCACACGCGCCGCGCTGCCGACCGCCTGCACGAGGCCTCCGAGACGATCCAGGCCCAGAACGAGTCGCTGGAGCGGGCGAACCGGCTGCTGCGCGAGCGGACGACCGCGGCGATGGAGTCGCTCTCGGCGACCGTCGACGCGCGCGACGCGTACACCGCGGGCCACTCGCGCCGCGTCCAGCAGATCGCGCTCGCGCTCGGCCGCGAGCTGGGCCTCTCGCAGGCGGAGCTGGACCTGCTCGACCGCGCCGCGCTCTTCCACGACATCGGCAAGATCGCCGTCCCGGACGCGATCCTGCTCAAGGCCGGCCCGCTCACGAGCCTCGAGTGGGACGTGATGCGCCGCCACGCGGAGGAGGGCGCCAGGATCATCGAGCGGCTCGGCTTCCTCCAGGACGCCGTACCGGCGATCCGCCACCACCACGAGCGCTGGGACGGGAGCGGCTACCCGGACGGGCTCGCGGCGGGCGACATCCCGCTCGGCGCGCGGATCATCCACGTCGCCGACGCGCTCGACTCGATGCTGACCACCCGCATCTACCGCGCCGCGCAGCCGCTCGAGGACGTGCTCGCGGAGATCCGGGCGGCATCGGGCAGCCAGTTCTGCCCGCGCTGCGTCGTCGCGCTCGAGCGGCTGCTGCCGGTCGAGGAGCCGCTCGAGGAGCTGCCGCGGCTCGTCGCCGTGTCCTGAACGGGCACGGCCGCGCGGGACAATTTGCGGTTTCTCCAACCTGCTCTACACTTCTTGTATGCCCCGGACGCCGCGCTACCGCGCGCTGGCGGCGATCGACCCGCAGGCGCTGGCCGACTTCCAGGCGGGGATCCGCAAGCGCTACTCGGACGAGCAGATCGTCGCCGAGCTGCAGGCGTGCGCCGAACGGCTCGGCCGCTCGCCGACGATGCGCGAGTTCGCCGCCGACGCGCAGACCGCCGTGCACCCGCAGACCGTGATCGAGCACTTCGGCTCCTGGAACGCGGCCAAGCGGGCGGCCGGGCTCGTGCCGCGGCGGTTCGCGACCCGCGAGGAGCTGCTCGGGCTCCTGCGCGAGCTGGGCGACGAGCTGGGCCGCCCGCCGACCGCCCGGGACATCGACGAGCACAAGGGCCGCCTCCCGTCGAAGTCGCTCTACTGGCACACCTTCGGCTCGCTCTCGAACGCGCTGCGCGAGGCCGGCTTCGACGTGCCGGTGGGGGAGGAGCGGCTCGAGCGCGCGGTCGAGCAGGGCGTCGCGCTCGCGCTCCGGCTGGGGCGGCTGCCGAAGTTCGCCGACTGGGCGGAGGCGCGCAGGGCCGACGAGACGCTCCTGACCGAGTGGCAGGTCTACCGCATGTTCGACGCACGCCGCGGCGCCTGGTCGACCTTCCAGTTCCTCGTGCGCGAGCGGCTGGACGAGCAGGGCCGCCGCGTCGGCAGCGACGGCCGGGTTCTCTAGGCCGCCTGCGTGAGCGCGGCGAGGCGCTCGAGGCAGATCGCCGCCTCGCCGGGCGCGCGCACCGTCGGCAGCGGCCGCGTCTCGACGTAGCTCGCGTCGGGCCGGAAGCTCGTGCGCCGGGCGACGCGGCCGTCGCGCAGGACGAGGAACGAGCCCTCGGGCACCTCGCGGCTGCGCAGCCCGACGTGCAGGTAGCGCTCGACGATCGCGAGCGCCTGCCGCGTCGACGCGAAGAACGCCTCGTGGCGGCCGACGCCGACCCAGAGCGGCCGGCCGACGCCGCGCGCGGCGAAGACGGTTCCCGGATCGCGCGCGTCGAGCCAGGCGGCGGCCATCGAGCCGGCGAGCGCCTCGAGCGCGCGCGGGTCGTTCCGCGAGTGCGCGGCGAGCGCGAAGATCGCCTCGGAGTCGACGGTCATGCGCGGCTCGGAGCGGGCGCAGGCGTGCGGGGCGAGCAGCTCGTCGTCGTTCAGGATGATCCCGTTGTGGATGCCGACGACCGGCCCGTGCCGCACGGGATGGTTGTTCGCGGCGATCGACGGATGCCCCTTCGTGTAGTCGCGCACGTGCACGAGCAGCTCGGTCGCGCCCGCCTCGACCCGGACCCGGTCGAGCAGGAGGCTCGCGGGCGTCCGCTGCTTCGTGACCGTCGGGTAGGCGTCGCCGGGGGAGCGGTAGGCGTAGCCGACGGCGTCCGCGCCCCGTTCTGCGATCCCGGCGAGCAGCGCCTGGGCCGCGAGCGTCCGGTCGAGCACGCTTCGCGCCGAGAGGCTGTATCCGGCGATTCCGCACATGGTGGTCTTCTTGCGACCCCGGGGGCCCGGAGAGAAGTTCTCCCTCGCGGCGCCCGTCCCTGTGAGGGTAGCGCCGAAACGCTAAAGCGGGGGTCGGCCGAAGCCGATAACGCAGTGCGATGGAGCAGCGGCCGCTCCCAGGCCTGCCGTTCGACGCCTCCCCGGCGCCGGAGGCGCATCTCACGCTCGTCCCGGCGGAGCAGGAGCCCGACCCCGCCGCCGAGCTGGCTGCGCTCGAGGAGGCCGTCGGAGCGCACGACCCGCTGAAGCTCTACGTGCGCCAGATCGGCGGCGGCCCGCTGCTGACGCGCGAGGAGGAGCGCGAGCTGGCCCGGCGCAAGGACGCGGGCGACGAGCGCGCGAAGCGGCGCCTGATCGAGGCGAACCTGCGGCTCGTGATGTCGATCACGCGCAACTACACGAAGGCCGGCGTGCCGCTGCTCGACCTGATCCAGGAGGGCAACCTCGGCCTGATCCGCGCCGTCGAGAAGTTCGACTACCGGATGGGTTACAAGCTCTCCACCTACGCGACCTGGTGGATCCGCCAGGCGGTGACGCGCGCGCTCGCCGACCAGGGGCGGACGATCCGGCTGCCGGTGCACGTCGCCGACCAGGTGCGGCGGCTGCTGCGCTCCCGCCGCCACCTCGCGCAGAAGCTGAACCGCGAGCCGACGATCCCGGAGCTGGCGAAGGAGACCGGCCAGACCGAGGAGCGCGTCCGCGAGCTGCTCGAGCTGGTCGACGACCCGGTGAGCCTCGAGACGCCGGTGGGGGACGGGGAGAGCCTCTACGGCGACCTGATCGAGGACGTGAACTCGGTCGACCCGGACGAGCGGACGGCGCTGCGGCTGCGCTCGCGCGAGGTCGCCCGCGCGCTCGCACATCTGAACCCGCGCATGCAGCGGGTGCTCGCGCTCCGCTTCGGCCTCGACGGCGAGCCGGGGCAGACGCTCGAGGAGGTCGGCCGCGAGCTGGGAATCACGCGGGAGCGCGTGCGGCAGCTCGAGACGCGCGCCCTGCGCGAGCTGCGCCTCGTCGCACCCGACCTCGAGCTGTACCTGCGCTCGTGAGCTAGGACGCGGCGACCATCTGCATCTCGCGCAGGTTGGCGAGCCGGCGGAGCGACTCCAGCTCGATCTGGCGGACGCGCTCGCGCGTGAGGCCGAGGCGCTTGCCGATCTCCTCGAGCGTCTTCGGCTCCTCGTCGATCAGCCCGTAGCGGAGGACGAGCACCTGCCGCTCCCGCTCGGGCAGCGCCTGCAGGGCGACGGCGAGCGCCTGCGTGCGCAGCGAGACCTCGACCCGCTCCTCGGGCAGCGGCTCGTCGCCGGCGACGAAGTCGCCGAAGACGGCGTCCTCCTGGTCGCCGACCGGCTGGTCGAGGCTCGCCGAGGCGCGGGCGGCGGCGCGCACCTCGCGCGCCTGCTCGACGGGGAGCGAGGCCTCGTTCGCGATCTCCTCGAGGGTCGGCTCGCGGCCCAGCTCCATCCAGAGCGTGCGCTCGGCCCGGTTCATCTTCTGCATCCGCTCGACGATGTGGACGGGCATGCGGATCGTGCGCGCCTTGTCGGCGAGCGCGCGCGCGACCGCCTGGCGGATCCACCAGGTCGCATACGTCGAGAACTTGTAGCCGCGCCGCCAGTCGAACTTCTCGACCGCGCGGATCAGGCCGAGCGTGCCCTCCTGGATCAGGTCGAGGAACGGCAGCCCCTGGTTGCGGTAGTTCTTCGCGATCGAGACGACGAGGCGGAGGTTGGACTGGATCATCCGCTGCTTCGCGGCCATGTCGCCCTTCTCGATCCGCTTCGCCAGCTCGACCTCCTGGGCGGCGGTCAGCAGCGCGTGCCGGCCGGCCTCGCGCAGGAAGAGCTGGAGCGCGTCGGTCGTCGTCTCGAACGGCTGCGTCGCGGGCGGCGGCGCCTTCTCGCGCTCCTTCGGCTCCTCGGCCTCGGCCTCCGGCCCGGCGAGCAGCTCGATCCCGCGCCGGTCCAGCTCCTGGTAGACGGCGTCCGTCTCGAGCGGGTCGAGCTCGAGCGGCTCCAGGATCTCCTGCAGCTCGCTCTGGCGCAGCTGGCCGTTCGCCTCGGCGGCGTCGAGCAGCGCCGCCAACTCCTCGCTCGCGAGGATGGACTCGATCTCGACCGTCGTCAATACGTCCCCCTGATCGGCGTTCTCTGGGCGCGTGGTTCCCGCGCGGCCTCTCTACCCAAACACGCGCGCGGGTTCCGAATCAAGCCCGTACCCGATCCAATGCACGAGAACCTGCGTTATGTCGAGTCACGGGAAGGATCGGAATCCGGTTTCCTCGGAGCGCCGTGCCGGGTTAGAGTCGCCCGATCCTCCCCGACCCCCTCCCGCAAGAAAAGGACACTCGATGAAGAAACTGCGTCGCGTGCTCGTGCGCAGCGCGCTCGTGCTCGCTGCGGCGGTCGTCGCCGCATTCGTCGGTCGTACGGCCCTCGGCTCGAGCGGCGTCGACATCGGCGCGACCGGGACCGGCGCCATCTGCGGCGGGAGCGGCGGCGCCGTCGCGACCACCACGGACGGCAGCGCCACGGTGCCGGCCGGCAGCTGGAACGTGACGAGCTGGTCGGTCGAGGCGGCGAGCCCCGGCGACGTCCTCCAGTTTCTCCTGCTGCGGCCGACCGGGCTCGTGCACGAGTACACCGTCGTCTACCGGAGCGCGGCGGCGACGCTCGTCGCAGGCGTCAACACGTTCCCGCTCTCGGGCGTCGAGGCGGAAGAGGGCGACCAGATCGCCGTTTTCGGGACCACCAACCAGCCCTGCGGCTTCAGCGCGCCCGGCAGGTCGTTCGACGCCGCGGACTTCGCGAGCGCGCCGTCCGCGGGCACCACGGTCGCGGCCTTCGGGGCGTCGGGCTACGGCATCAACATCCGCGCCCATCTCGATCCCGTCGCGCTCGAGCCCGTCGGCGGTCCGCCGCGCGTGATGGTCTGCGCGACGCACGACGTCCTTCGTCATGCCGACACGCTCGGGAGGTTCGCGGACATCGAGGCGTCGACGTGGCTCGACGGGAAGGACGATCCCTCCTCCCCGTACTACGGGTCGACGCCGGCGATCTTCGTCCGCGGCTACGGCACGATGTGCCGGATCAGCGACCTCGTCACCTACCACGGCGACCCGAGCGCCTACGAGGACGCCGCGACGCTCGTCGACGAGACCGGCGCACCGGTGCCCGCGGGCGTCTCGGCCTCCGACTGGGGCGCGCTCTACGAGCTCTGGACCGAGAAGTAACTTGTCCACAGGTTGCACAGAGGGCTGTGGAAATGTTGATTGTTGAAAGAGCGCAAATTGCGTGTTTTTCGTTCCACAGCCCTCTTGCTTCCCCCCCGTCCCGGCCCCTAGATTCCCTCTTGCGCCGAGCACGGCGCGGGAGTAGGACGAAGCAGCACCGGAAGGTCGTACGAGGAGGCCCGCAAGGGCCGAGGCGGAAAGTCGACCGGCGCTGTGGACGAAACCGCGACCGGCTCGGCGATTTTTCTTGGTCCGACGGCACCGTCGCCTCGAGGGCCGGAACCCCGCTAGCATCCTCTCTCGTGCACTTCCGGCCGCCGAGCGTCGACCAGGGCGTGATCGCCTTCATCTGGGCGGTCGTCCTCGGCGCCTACATCTACTTCGGGATGCTCGCCGTCGGGGCGAGCGGCGCGACCGCGATCGTGCTCACGCTCGTCGGCGCGGCCGCGATCTGGCTCTTCGTGCGGCTGCGCGGCGAGGACCGCCCCGCCCGCCGGCGCAGGTCGTCCTAGGCGGCCCGCTTCCCCGGGTGCGAGGCGAGCGCGCACACGAGCTTGCGCGCCAGCTCGGGGCCGAGCGCGCGCTCCAGCCGCCGTCGCGCCGGCGCCGCGTCCGGATCGAGGCTGCGGCAGTGGGCGGCGATCAGGCGGGCCGTGCGTGCCTCCAGCTGCAGTGACCCCGACCGTCCGTCCATCGCCCTCCTCACATCGGGTCCGCCGCCCGCGGACGTGATCCCTCCCGACAGGGATGCGGGCCGGCGGCGCGCGCGCCCCTCGAACGGGGTCACGCGGCCGGCACCTCGGTGCGCTCCGCGGCGAGCGGCTCGTCGGCCGCGGGCGAGGGCTCCTCGAGCGGCTCCGGGACGGTGTCGAACGAGCGGCCGAGCACGAGGCCGAACCCGAACGCGAGCACGCCGTGCCAGAGCCCGAGGGCGTGCACGACGTCGAGCAGCCCGAGCGCGCCGCTCCAGGCGACGAGGCGGCCCTCCGCGAAGCCGTCGCCGGGCTGCGTGGCGAGCAGCACCCAGCCGACGCAGACGAGCACGGGCAGGAAGGCGAGGACAAACGTGCGGGCGGAGAGGCGCGTGCGCAGCCCCTGCGTCCAGCCGACGACGACGTGTGCGAGCGAGACGACGAGCCCGGCCGCGGCGACGATCGCGAGCGCCGCCCAGAAGCGCCCCACGCTCTGCGTCCCCACCTCGGTCGCCGCCCAGAGCAGCAGCCCGGCGACGCCGGCCGAGACCGCGGTCGTCAGGCCGCGCGTCGTGTCGTAGAGCCCGTAGCTGCGCACGCAGGTGTAACGGCGCGGGCGCCCGCCGGGGTGCGCTACAGCGCGAGCCGCCGCGCGTCGAAGCTCGCCGACCACAGCTCGGCCCGGAACTCCTCGAGCGTCTGCAGCGCGTCGTCGGCGAAGACGTGCTCGACCACCCCCACCTCGCGGTCGTTGTGGAACGGCAGGTCGACGTGCTCGTGCGAGCAGAGGTTGAGCGAGAGCCGCCGGCAGTGCGGGCAGCGCACCGCGAGGCCGACCGTCTCGCCGCCCTCGGCGAGGAGCGAGAACGAGGACGGAAACGCCGCCCGCGGGCGCTCCTCCGGGTAGCAGAAGAAGCTCCACGGCCACTCCCCCGCCCCGATCCGCGCGGCCGCCAGGTCGCCGAGCTCGTTCGCGACCGGCTCGACGCGGGAGGTCATCAGGTTCAGGAACTCGCCGGCGGCGAGGCCGAGCGGCGCCCAGTCGAGGTCGTCGTGGCTGACGAGACCGTCGTGCTGGTCGCCGCACGGGCACGCGAAGCGGATGCGGTAGAGCGCCGGGTGCGCGGCGCCCGGCAGGCGCTCGATCGTCCGGAAGGCGGAGAGCGGCACGCTCGTCGCCCCCGCCGCCGGGCACGCGAGCCGGTAGCGGCTTGTCAGCGCGTCGTACATGACGAAGTTGTAGAGGCAACGGCGGACGGCTCCGCCGGGTTCCGGCGGGCGGCCGCTCAGTAGACGAGCAGCGAGCGGATGTCGTGGCCGCGCAGCTTCTCGCGGCCGTTCAGGAACGACAGCTCGATCACGAAGTTCACGCCCACCACCTCGCCGCCGAGCTGCTCCACGAGCCCGGCGATCGCGCTGACGGTGCCGCCGGTCGCGAGCACGTCGTCGTGGATCACGACGCGCGCCCCCTCGGCGATCGCGTCGGCGGCGACCTCGAGCGAGTTCTGGCCGTACTCGAGCGCGTAGTTCGCGCTGACGGTCTCGGGCGGCAGCTTGCCGGGGCGGCGCGCGGCGACGAAGCCGCAGTCGGCCGCGCAGGCGATCGCCGCGCCGAGCCAGAAGCCGCGCGCCTCCGCACCGAGCACGAGGTCCGCCCCGCGCTCGCGCGTCCAGCCGGCGAGGTCGTCGACGGCCTGGTGGAGCGCCTGCGGGTCGAGCAGGAGCGGCGAGATGTCCTTGAACCCGACTCCGGGCTCGGGGAAGTCGGGAACCTCCCGGACGCGCGTCTTGAGGTCGATCACTCCGCGAGTCTACGCACGTTCCGCCAGAGCAGCAGCTCCGACAGCTCCTGCGCCGTCTCGGCCAGCGTCTGCAGGTCGTCGAGCCCGGCGAGGCGGCGTTCCGGGCTGCGCGAGCGGAGCGCGGGCGCGACGACGGCCTCGAGCAGGCCGGTCTCCCGGTCGGCCGAGGAGCGGAACGCGCGCAGGTGGCGCGGCGCGATCCCGAAGCGCGCGAGCGTCTCGCAGGCGGCGGCGACGTCGACGTCGGTCTCGGAGTAGGAGCGCTGCGAGCCCTCGACGCGCGGCTCCAGCAGGCCGAACTCCTCCAGCTCGCGGGCGCGCGCCGGCGTGATCCCCGCCCGCTCGCAGAGCGCGTCCAGGTCGACGCTCTCCTCGGCCGCGCCCACCGCGGCACGGCGGCGGCGGCGCTCCTTGCCGGCGCCGCTCTCCAGCTCCTCGCGGATCACCCGCAGCGGCAGGAACTCGTCGCGCTGCAGCCGCAGGATCGTCTCGAGCCGCTCCACGTCGGCCTCGGCGAAGAGCCGGTAGCCGCCCTGCGTGCGCCGCAGCGCCAGCAGGCCCTGGTCCTCGAGATAGCGGATCTTCGAGATCGAGATGTCCGGGAACTCGGCCTTCAGGCGGCGGCAGACCGCGCCGATCGTGAGCAGCCGCTGCCGCGCCGGTGCCTCGGTCGCGCTCACGGTCACCGCTGGAGGAAGGTCATCCGGTACTTGCCGATCTGCAGCTCGTCGCCGTCGGCCAGCTCCGCGGCGTCGACCCGCTCGCGGTTGACGAAGGTGCCGTTCAGGCTGCCGAGGTCCTCGATCCGCCAGCGCTCGCCGTCGGTGCTGAGCACGGCGTGCTTACGGGAGACGGTGACGTCGTCGAGGAAGATCCCGCACTCGGGCGAGCGGCCGATCGTCGTGCGCTCGCCCTCGGGCACGAACGTCTCGCCGGTGCGGCCGCCGCCGGAGCGGACGACGAGCGCCGCGCCGGGCATGCCGACGTCGTCGAGCGTGTCGAGCAGCTCGGCGGCGTCCTCCGGGCTGAACGCCTCGGTCGTCTCGCCGTTCTCCTCGCGCGCGAGCAGCGCGCCGCACTTGGCGCAGTAGCGAGCCGCCTCCGGGTTCTGGTAGCCGCACTCCGGGCAGTACACGTGGCTCATGAGGTGGGCGGAGCCGCCTTCCCGGTCAGGATCGCGCTCAGCGACTCGACGTCCACCTGCTCGAGCACGCTCCGCCCCTGCGTCTTCTGCAGGCGGGCGACCAGCTCGGCGCGCAGGATGTCGATCTTGCCGTGCAGGAGCCGGCGGCGGTACGAGACCTCCTGCTCCTCGCGCGTCAGCTCGTCGATCAGCTTCTTGAGATCCTCGTCCGAGAGGGTTGCGAGGTCGGGCAGCGGTTCCATCCGGGACCTTTCGACGGAGGGTGAACCTGAACTTTAGCCTTTGGGGCGCGCGGCAGCGAGTCTCGCTACGAGTTCCGCACGGAGGCCGCGTTTCCTAGGGCGTCTCCGTCGGGCGAGCTGCTCTGGATCTCCTCCACCCCGTCGCGCAGCTCGGCGGCCAGCTCCTCCGACGCCTCGCGCGTCTCCCCCTCCGCGTACAGGTGGATGAGCGGCTCGTCCGGGTCGGGGAGCACCTGCGTCCAGCCCCGCTCCTCGAAGAGCTTGATCCCGTCGGTCAGGTCGACCTCGCGGCCGGAGAGGCGTTCGTTGAGGACGCGCATCACGAGGCCCTTCAGGCCCCACGGGCAGGGGAGCTGGTGGTGGACGAGCGTCGTCTCGGGCAGCTCCTCCACGAGCTCCGAGATCGGCCGGTCGACGGGGGCCAGCAGCTCGAGCAGCTTGACGAGGCTCACGACGGCGTCGTAGGCGGGCAGGAACTCCGGGAAGACGTAGCCGCCGCCGACGGCGCCCGCGAAGACGACGCCCTCCTCCGCCGCCGCCTTCGTCAGCTCGGCGAGCGAGGTCGGCGTCCGCACGACGTCGAGCCCGGAGCCGGCGAGCAGCCGGTCGACCTGGCTCGTCACCGTGACCGGGAAGGCGACGCGGCCGCGGCGGCCGGTGCCGGCGAGCAGGCGCACGAAGAGCAGCAGCGCCTGGTCGACCGGGATCTCACGCGCCTGCTCGTCGATCAGGTAGAGGCGCTCGGCGGCGCGGTCGAAGACGGCGCCGAGATGCGCCCCGAGCGCGGGCACGAGCCGCTTCGCCTGGCCGATCGACGCCGCGATCCCGGGCGGCCGGTCGGCGCGGTCGGCGCCCTCGCCGGGGAACGCGTGCGCGGAGACGACCTCGATCCCGAGCGGGCCCGCCACGAGCGGGAGCACGTAGGAGGCGCCCGAGAAGCCGTAGTCGACGACGACGCGGAAGCGGCGGTCGCGGATCGCCTGCGTCGCGAGGGTCGAGAGCAGCTCGGCCGCGTAGGTCTCCTGGACGCGCGCCGGGTAGGAGATCCGCCCCACCTCGTCGGCGGCGACGCGGCGCAGCTCGCCGCGGGAGAAGTGCTTCTCGACCTCCTTCTGCATCGACGCCGACATCTCGATCCCCGGCTGCTCGAAGAACTGGATCCGCACGACCTCCGGGTCGGACGGGCTGACGCCGACGTGGAAGCCCGCGTCGTAGCTCTCGGCCTGCAGCAGGTGGCGGCCGACGGCGGCCGGGATCACGCGCAGGTCGGCAACGTCGACCCCGGTGGACGAGATCCCGGAGATCATCGCGCGCTTGATCATCCGGCAGGCGGCCGAGCCCTCCCGGCTCGCGACGACGCGCGCGCCGCGCTTCAGGGCGGTCCCGAGCGCCGACGCGAGCCGGACGGCGACGTCCGGCGTGAGGTCGACGTTCACCATCCCCGAGACGCCGTGCTGCCCGAACACGCGCGTCGTCCCGCGCGACTCCCAGATCAGGCTCTCGAAGAGCTGCGAGCCGGTCTCCACCTCCTTGAACGGGTAGATCCGGACGCCCGGCATGATCACGCTCTCGGCGCCGACGGTCACCTCGTCGCCGATCGCGACGCCCTCGTGCACGCGCACGTGCGACCGCAGGTCGCAGGCGCGGCCGACGATCGCGCCCTCCACCGAGGTGCTGCGGCCGAGATAGGTGGACGCGTCCACGATCGAGCGCTGCACCCTCCCGCGCTCGCGCACCGTGACGCTCGTCGCGAGCACGCTGTAGGGTCCCACCTTCGCGCCGCGGCCGATCCGGCAGTAGTTGCCGACGTACACGGGCCCCTCGATCGCGTCCAGGTCGTGCAGGTCGACCCCCTCGCCCAGCCAGACGTTGCCGCGGATCCGGATCCCGGGGATGTTCAGGCGCACCTTCTCGTCGAGCGCGTCGAAGTTCGCCTGCCGGTACTGGTCGAGGTTGCCGATGTCCTGCCAGTAGCCGTCGAGGACGCAGCCGTAGATCGGGCGGCCCATCTCGAGCAGGAGCGGAAACAGCTCCTTCGAGAAGTCGTAGGGGCGGTCGGTGGGAACGTGCTTCAGCACCTCCGGCTCGAGCACGTAGATGCCGGTGTTGATCGTGTCGGAGAACACCTGGCCCCAGGAGGGCTTCTCGAGGAAGCGCTCGACGCGGCCCTCGTCGTCGGTGACGACGATCCCGAACTCGAGCGGGTTCTCCACCGACTCGAGGCCGATCGTCACCGACGCGCCCTTCTCGCGGTGGAACTCGACGAGGCGGGTCAGGTCGACGTCGCAGAGCGCGTCGCCGGAGATGACGAGGAAGGTGTCGTCGAGCCGGCCCGCGGCGAGCCGCACCGAGCCGGCGGTGCCGAGCGGCGACTCCTCGACCGAGTAGCCGATGTTCATCCCCATCCCCTCGCCGTTGCCGAAGTGGCCCCGGATCGCCTGCGGCAGGAAGGCGACGGTGACGATCACGTCGTCGAAGCCGTGCGCGCGCAGCAGTTCGAGGATGTGCTCCATGCACGGCTTGCCGACGATCGAGACCATCGGCTTGGGCTGGTTGGAGGTGAGGGGCCGCAGCCGCGTGCCCTCGCCGCCGGCCATCACGACTGCCTTCATCTGCGCAGTTCTCCCCACGCCCGGCGGACGTAGAACATCGCGGCGACGACGGCCAGCGCCACCCCGGCCCAGAAGAGGTCGAGCGGCCACGCGGTGTGCCGGTGCGTGACGATCCGGCAGCCGATCGCGAGGTAGAGGATCCAGGTGGCGGTCTTGCCGGCGAGGTTCACGTCCACCTCGACCCCGCGCGGCTGCAGCACGCGGAAGCCGCCGAGCAGGACGACGTCGCGGGCGAGGATCACGGCGAGGCCCTCCCACGGCAGCCGGTCGTAGGCGAAGAGGAGGATCACCGCGGCGTCGATCATCAGCCGGTCGGCGAGCGGGTCGGCGATCTTGCCGAAGCGCGACTCGACGTGCCAGCGGCGCGCGAGGAAGCCGTCGACCTGGTCGGTGATCCCCGCGACCCCGAAGACGATCCCGGCCGGCCAGCTCGGCGCGTGCGCCGCCCGCACCATCAGCACGACGAAGACGGGGATCAGGCCCAGCCGCGCGACCGTCAGGGCATTCGGCAGCTGGGCCAGCGGGCCGGGAACCGCGCGCGCTGCCATGGCGGGAAGCTTAGTTTCAGCGCCCCGCGTGATACCGCGCCGCCCAGTAGGCGGTGCGCATCAGGTAGGCGGTCGACGCGGCCGGGCCGGAGAGGCCCCACGAGCCGTCGTAGCTGCGGTAGCCGCGGCGGTTCCGGGCGGGCTCGATCTGCGTCCCCTCGCCCCACTCGTTGTAGCTCGTGATCGTCACGTAGTCGGGCCGCGCGGCGATCGCGGCCTGCCAGAGCCGGTCGTAGGTGACGCCCCGCCGCCGCCCCTTCGTCACCGGCGCCTCGCCGGCGCGGATCCCGTCGTACCCCGGCCCGACCGACGGCCCGCAGAGGAGCCCGGCGCGGTGCGCCTCCGTGCAGAGGCGGCGGAACTTCGCGCCGCCGTAGTTGATGAAGTCGTACGTGTAGAAGCCCGCGAAGCGGCCCTGGACGGCGACGCCCACGTCGTCGGTGGCGGCGAAGACGCGGAGCCCCCGCGGCGCGGTGGCCAGCAGGTCGGCCCAGGTCGAAACGGGCAGGTCGAGCGGGTGGTAGACGAAGACGTCGTGGATGCCGAGCGAGGCGACGTAGTAGAGGTCGCCCGGGATCGTCTCCGCGGAGCGGCCGGTGTAGGGCTCGAGGTGGATCGCGACGCGGAGCCCGTGCGCACGCGCCGAGGCGCCGACGAGGTGCAGGCGGCGGTCCTCCGGGGAGCCGCGTCCCCACCACGAGACGACGACCTCGTCCACCCCGGCCGCCTTGATCTCCGCCATCTGCCCGTCGACCGTCTTGCGGCTCGAGCTGGAGTACGCGCCGCGGGCCGGGTAGAAGCGCGAGTAGAGGTCGGCCGGCGGACTGTGCCCGTTCTGGCTCCAGTGCTGCCAGCCGCCGTCCGTCTGCGGCGTCCCGTACCACGGGTAGTAGAAGATCGCCACCGTCGCGGCACGCGCAGCGGGCACGCC
This sequence comes from Gaiellaceae bacterium, assembly GCA_035688315.1. Lineage (GTDB taxonomy): Bacteria > Actinomycetota > Thermoleophilia > Gaiellales > Gaiellaceae > Palsa-739. The sequence goes on from DASSND010000038.1 coordinate 71,814, forward strand.
GAAGCATGCCCATGCCAGCCCCACGACCAGGAGGCGCCGCAGCACCGGCGTATCCTCCCGCGAATGGCGGACGTTCTCAAGGTCCCCGGCTTCGTCGACGCGCACTGCCACGCCTTCCAGCGGGCGCTTCGCGGCCGCACCGAGGGCGCCGACTTCTGGGCGTGGCGGGAGACGATGCTCGAGCTGGCGCGCGGGCAGACGCCCGAGCGCGTGCGCGCCGAGTACGCCGCCGTCTACCGCGAGCTGCGGGCGGCCGGCTACACCGCGGTCGGCGAGTTCCACTACCTCGGGCTCGCTGAGGCGCACGCCGCGGCGGCCGCGGCGGCCGAGGCGGGCGTCGAGCCGGTGCTCCTGCACGTCGCCTACGCGCGCGGCGGCCTCGACCGCTTCCGCCAGGAGTCGGTCGCCGCCTACCTGCGCGAGCTGGAGGAGCTGCGCGACGCGGGCGTCCGGGTCGGCGTCGCCCCCCACTCCGTGCGCGCCTGCCCGCGCGACTGGCTCCAGGAGCTGGGCCGCTACGCCGAGGCGCACGCGCTGCCGCTGCACGTGCACGCCGACGAGCAGCCGCGCGAGATCGAGGAGTGCCTCGCCGAGCACGGGCTCCGCCCGATCGAGCTGCTCGCCGACTGCGGCTGCCTCGGGCCGCGCACGACCGTCGTGCACGCGACGCACGCAGACGGCGCCGAGCTGGACCTGCTCGCGCAGGCGGGCGCGCGCGTCTGCGCCTGCCCCACGACCGAGGCCAACCTCGGCGACGGCTTCCTCCCGGTCGAGCGGCTGCTGCACCGCTCGATCCCGCTCTGCGTCGGTTCCGACTCGAACGTGCGCATCGACCCGCTCGAGGAGCTGCGCGAGCTGGACGGGATCGCGCGCCGGCAGAGCGGGCGGCGCGACGTCTTCGCCGTCGACGACCTTCTCGCGATCGGGAGCCGCGAGGGCGCGGCTGCGCTCGGGCTCGACTCGTGGCCGGAGACCGCGGTCGACCTCTCGCACCCGCAGCTGCGCGGCGTCGCCGAGCCGCGGCACGCGCTCGTCGGCGGCTGCTCCGCGGACGTCTTCTGCGGCTGATCAGGCCAGGTCGGCGAGGATCGCCGCGGCGGCCCGGATCTCCACGGGGCCGAACGCGCGCGGCTCCTCGCGGTAGACCTCGACGAGACCCCACCGCTCGCCGCGCAGCTCGAGCGGGAGCATCAGCAGCGAGCCGAAGCCGAGCACGCGCAGCAGGCGCGTCTCGTCGGGGTCGGAGTGCACGTCGTCGACGCTCGCCGTCCGCGGGCGGCCGCCGCGGAGCACCGCCGCGGTCTCCGGGAACTCGGAGACGAGGTAGCCGCCGCCGAGCTGCAGCGTCCTCCCGGCCGGGACGCTCTGGGCGACGAGCACGAGCGCGTCGCCGAGCACGCGCGAGATCGCGGCCGCGTCGGCGTCGAGTGCCTCGAGGAGCGCCTCCGTCACCGCCCGCAGCGCGTCGATCAGCCGGACGCTTGCCGCAACCGCCACGAGCGGTGTATCGGCACCCGAGGCGACGCGGTTGAGGGCCTCAGCCCGCGTTGCCGCGGCCGTGCCCGTTGCCGCGGCCGTGACCGTTCCCGTTCCCGTGCGTGCCGTCGTCGCCCGGGTCGTCGCCGGGTCCGCGCCCGTTCCCGCGGTCCGCGGGCGGTCCAGGAGCCGGGACGGGCGGGGCAGCCGGAGCCGGCGGAGCGACCGGGGGCGTCACCGGAGCGACCGGCGGCGGGGCGACCGGCGGAGGCGGCGGCGCGGGCTGCGCGGGCGGCGGGCCGCCGTGCCCGTGGCCGCGGCCGCGGTCGTGGTCGCCGTCGTCCCGGTCGTGGCCGCGGCCCCGCCCCTTGCCGAGACCGGGCGGGTCGGGCGCCGGCTGGATCTGCGGCACCGGGACGGCGGGCGGCTCGTCCTCGCCCGGCGGCTCCGGCACGGCAGGAGGCGGCGACTCGGCCTGACCGCGGCGGCTCGCGTCGGCAGCGGCGACCGGATCGGAGGCGGTCGGGGCGGTCGGGGCGGCCGCCGGGGCCGCCGCCGCGCGCACGGGCCGTGTCGGGGGCGCGGCGGGAGCCGCGGCAGGCGCCGCCGCGGGAACGGGAGCGGCCGGGGCGGCCGGGGCGGAAGGCGCCGCAACAGCGACGGTCACGACCGGCGCGGCGAGCCTCGCCGCGGGCGGCGGCGCGGGCCGGTGGGCGTGCCGCTTCGCGTGCCGCGCGGGCGGGCGGCGAGCCGGCCCCGGGACGGTCGCCGGCGCCGCCGCGACCGCCGCGACCGGCGCCGCGGGCACGGCCGTCGCGGGAGGCGGCGCGGCCGCCTGGCGCGCGACCTGCCGCGCGTGGCGGTGGACGAGCGTCTTCGTCGCGACCTCGCTCACCGCGCCGGTCGCCGTCCCCGCCGCGACCGCGACGGCGACCGCCTTCACCGCCGCTCCCCCGGTGAGGAGCGACTTCACGGCCGCCGCGATCCCGCCGAGGTCGAGGCCCTGCGCGAGCCGCCGCGCGACGCGACGCCTCGGCGCCGCGTCCTGCGGCTGCTCGAGCGCCTTCGCAAGCGCGCGCCGGCCGCGGAAGATCAGCATCTCCACGGCCGTCTGGGTCAGTCCCAGCTCCGCCGCGATCTCGCGGTACGAGAGGCCCTGCCACTCGCGCAGCAGGATCGCGCGGCGCTGGTTCTCCGGCATCCCCTCGAGCGCGTCCTCGAGCCCGAACAGCTCGTCGGCACCGCCGCGCGGGGGCGCGGCCACCACCTCCTGGATCACGTCGAAGTCGCTCGGCGCCTCGAGCCGCAGCCGCTTCACGGCGGACGAGAGCCGCGCGCCGCAGACGTTCTTCGCGATCGCGAAGAGCCACGCCTGCTCCTCGCGCGTCTCGGTCCCGCGCTCGAGGGCGCGGAAGACGTTCATGAAGGTCGTCTGGACGGCGTCCTCGGCCTCCTCGCGGGAGCGCAGCCGCGCGAGGCAGTACGCGTGGACCTGCGAACCGAATCGCGTGTACAGGTCGTGCGTCACGGCTGCCGCGCCACTCGCACCGGCGCGGCCGACCCCGGGTACTGCGGCCATCTCCTCCTCGCGGAAACTCTCGGGCGTTACCGATTGTGAGCGATAGTACCCTTCTTTGTACGCGATATCAGTAGGAATTTGCCGCAGTATCTAGGCAAATCTTCCGCAGGCTGTCTCACAGCGCCCCCGCGAGCAGCCCGGCGGCGCCGCCGAGCGCGAGGAACGGCGCGAACGGGATGGTCGCGCCGCGCACCGCGCGGCCCCGGAGGGCGAGCCAGAGCCCGGGCAGCGCGCCCGCGCAGCAGGCGACGAGCAGCGCCAGCACGACGTCCGGCCCGGCGGCGAACCCGATCAGGAGCGCGAGCTTCACGTCCCCCATCCCCATCGCGCCCGGCCGCGCGAGCGCGGCGGCGAGGAGGAAGCCGGCGGCGCCGAGCCCGGCGAGAAACCAGACGGGCGACGGGTGCGCGAGCGTCCGCAGCGCGAGCACGGCCGCCGCCGCGGGCAGCACGATCCGGTTCGGGACGATCCGCCTGCGCACGTCGATCGCGGCGATCCACGCGAGCACCGCCGCGACGCCCGCGACGACGAGCGCGTCGAGGACGCCGCTCACGCGACGCTCCGGCCCGAGAAGCGCCCCTGCAGGTCGCGGACGTAGGCGGCGAGGTCGCGCTCGCGCCGCCCGATCATCTCCTCGCGCTCGGCGAGCGCCTGCTCGCGCTCCTCGAGGCGGTCCTCGCGCAGCTCGACGTCGACGCTCAGCCGCGCCTCGCGGACGCGCAGGTCGTCCTCGCGCGCCTCGACGTCGCGGCTGAGGTCGGTCAGGCGCGCCTCGCGCTCGAGCGCCGCCGTCTCGCGCTCGCGCACCCGCGCCTCGCGCTGCTCCAGCTCGGCGAGCAGCGCGAAGGCCTCCTGCGAGGCCTGGCCGTGGCCTGCCCGCTCGCGCTCGAGCCGCTCGCCGTGCTCGCGGATGCTCCGCTCGCGCGCCGCGATCGCGGCCTCGCCGTTCTCGAGCATCCGCTCCCGCGCCTCGAACTTGCGCTCGAGCGCCGCCGTCCGAGCCTCCAGGCTCTCCTCCAGCTCGGCGAGCCGCTGCTTCTCGCGCTCCGCCGCGGCCGCCTGCGCCTGCGCGGCCGCCTCGCGCGCCGCGAGGAGGCGCTCCCGCTCGGCGGCCGCCCGGTCGTGCTCGCGCAGCGCGCGCTCGCGCGCCGCCAGCCGCTCCTCGGCCTCCTGGCGCCGCGCGTCCCCCGCCGTCTTCTCCCGCTTCAGCTCGCGCTCCCGCTCGCCGAGGCTCGCGAGCTGCTGCGCGAGGTGCGCGGAGGCCTGCGCGCGCTCCGAGTCGGCCGAGCGCAGCTCCGCCGCGCGCGCGTCCACGTGGGTCGCCAGCTCGGTCAGCCGCGCCTCCTCGGAGACGAGCTCCGCCCGCGTCGAGGCGAGCGTCGCCCGCTCGCTCTCCACCTGGTCGAGCTGGATGCGCAGGAGGAGCTGCTGCTCCTCCAGCTCCGACTGGAGCGCCTCGAGCCGCGACTGCCGTTGCGCGAGATCCGCCTCCTGCACCGCCGCGGTGCGGCCGGCCGCCAGCTCCCGCTCGTACGCCTCGACCTGGTGCGCGAGCGACTCGCGCAGCTGCCGTTCCCGCGCCAGCGCCGCCTCCAGCTCCGCCCGCAGCGCCGCCAGCTCGTCCTGCTCCGGCGGCGCCTCCCACTCGGACGCGCGCAGCGGCTCGACGACCCCCAGCTCCTCCAGCAGGTCCCGCGGCTCCTCGGCGGCGGCCTGCGGCTGCTGCTCCTCCTCCGGCTCGTGCTTGCGCCGGAGCTGCGCGCGCAGCCCGCTGCCGAAACCGGTCTCCAGCTCGGGCGCGTCGCTCACTTGCCACCCATGTAGTGCGAGAAGTTCAGCAGCGCCGGCCCGAGGATGACGACGAACATCGCCGGGAAGATGAAGAGCGCCGTCGGGAAGAGCATCTTGATCGGCGCCTTCATCGCCCGCTCCTCGGCGGCGGCCTGCCGGCGGAGGCGGGAGTCGGCGGCCTGCACGCGCAGGACGCGTCCCAGCGAGATTCCGAGCTGGTCGGCCTGCAGCACGGAGCGGACGAAGGCGGCCAGCTCGGGCGCGGGCACGCGCTCGGCCAGCTTGCGGAGCGCCTCCTGCCTGCCCTCGCCGATCCGGATCTCCCCGAGCGTGCGCTCGAACTCGTCGACGAGCGCGCCCTCCATCTGCTCGGTCAGCTTCGCGATCGCGCCGTCCAGCCCGAGCCCGGCCTCGACGGAGACGGCGAGCACGTCGAGCGCGTCCGGCAGCTCGGAGCGGATCCGCTCGCGGCGCGCCTTGATCCGGTGCGAGAGGACGAAGTCGGGAAGCGCGAAGCCGGCGGCGCCGAGGACGGGCGCGAGCAGGATCCCCGCCACCGGGACGACCGCCGCGGCGACCGCGACCGCGACGACGGCGCCGCCGATCGCGAGCGCGCCCTTCACCGCGAGGAAGCTCGACGCCGAGATCCGGCCGCCGAGCCCGGCCGCGAGCAGCTTCGCGCCGACCGCCTCCACCGACGTCTTCGGCGTCAGCCGCAGCGCGAGCGACGCGAGCCGCGCGACCGCCGGCTCGACGACGCGCTCGCGGAACCGCGGCAGCTCCGTCTCGTCGCGCCGCTTCGCGGCGCCGTAGGACGCCGCCCGCTCCAGCGCCGCGCTCCGCCGCCGCTGCGGCTCGGTCGCCGCCTCGCCGACGAGGAAGACGGCGAGCGCGAAGGTCAGGACTGCGAGGAAGAGCATCCGGTCACCCCTTGAACGAGACGATCTTGCGAAGGAAGGCGCCGCCGATCGCGAGCATCGCGAGGGCGACTGTCACGAGCGTGTGCCCGGTGCTCGAGTGCCAGAGCGGCTGCATGTAGCTCGGGCTGATGAGGCTGATCAGGATCGCGATGCAGAACGGCAGCGCGCCGAGCACGTACGCCGACATCCGCCCCATCGCGGTCAGCGCCTTCACCTTGCGGGCGAACTGCTGCCGCTGCCGCACGGTGTCGGCCACCATGTCGAAGAGCCCGGCGAGCGAGCCGCCGATCTGGCGCTGGATCGACACGGCGGTGAGGACGAAGGAGAGGTTCTTCGAGCCGATCCGCTCCCCCATCTCGGCGAGCGCGTCGTCCATCGGCCGGCCCAGGCGCGTGTCGGTGAGGACGCGCCGGAACTCGCTCGCGGCCGGCTCGGCGCCGTCCTCGACGACCGCCTGGATCGCGTGGCGGAACGAGTGGCCCGCCTTCAGCGACGCGGCGATCGTGATCAGGATGTCCGGGAGCTGGTTGTCGAACGACTTCATCCGCGCCCGCGCCCGGCGCGCGACCCAGCCGATCGGCAGCGCTCCGCCCGCGAGCATCAGCACGAGCACGAGGCCCGCCGGCGCTCCGGAGACGCCGGCGACGATCGCGGTCAGGATGCCCGCGCCGAGGCAGATGTAGAGCAGCTCGGCGGCGAGCAGCGGCAGGTCGGCGCGCGTCAGCAGCCGCTGCAGGGCGCGGAAGGGGCGGGCGTCCGCCAGCGCGTGCTCGGTGGCGGAGAAGAGACCGCGCAGCAGCGGGCGCCCACCGCGCTGCTTGCGCCGCCGCCGCCTCGCCGCGGTCCGGGTCGGCGCGAGGTGCGGCGCGAGCCGCGCGTCGAGCCAGCTGCCGCGCCGGGCGGCGAGGCCGAAGCGGAGCGCCAGCAGCACGAGCGCGCCCACGAGCCCGGCGAGCGCGACCGGCGCGGCCGGCGAGCGCAAGGCGCCGCGCGGGAGCAGCCCCGACGGATGCGCCGCCGGGGCGGCCGCGACGCCGACGCGCGGCAGGACGAGCCGCTTCGGCTCGCTCCGCTCTCCCGCGGTCGCGACCGCGAGGTCGAGCCGCTCGCCCGGCCGGGCCGCGGTCGCGTAGGAGAGCTGCCACGTGCCCGCGAGCGTGCGGGAGATCGAGTCGTAGAGGGCGGCGAGCTGCGCGCTCGAGGCCGCCTGGAGGTACGCGCCGCCGGTCTGCGCGGCGAGATCGCGCAGCGGCTGCGGGTCGAAGTCGGCGCCGGCGATCCCGATCGCGTAGACGCCCGCGTGCGCGCGGTGCGCGGCGGCGACGGCCTGGGCGAAGCTCGCGCCGCTCGAGACGTCCTTGCCGTCGGTGGCGACGAGGATCACGCGGCCCGAGCCCTGCTCGTGCCGCAGCGCGCGCGCGGCGCGGACGACCGCGTCCCAGAGCGCGGTGCCGCTGCGCGCGTCGGCGACGAGGCCGCCGAGCGCGGCGGCCGCGTCGCCGGTCGAGCTGGAGAAGCGGGTGAGCGCGACCGCCTGGCGGCCGAAGGCGACGACCTGGATCCGGTCGGACGCGCCCTTCGCCGCGACGAACGCGCGCGCGGCCGCGGCGGCGTCGCGCAGGGCGCGGCCGCGCATCGACTGCGACCGGTCGACGGCGAGGACGACGCTCTTCTCCGCGCCGAGGTTCGCCGCCGTGAGGCCCGCGACCGCGTGCCCGTTCTCGGTCAGCGACGGTCGCGGCGAGCCCGGCGGCGCGACGACGGTGACGCGCACCTCCGGGTAGGCGCTCGTGTCGACGCCGGCGACCCGCACCGACGCCGCCGCCGCGGCCGGCAGGGCCGCGGCGAGGAGCGCGACGAGCGGGAGCGCGAGCCGCCTCACTGGCTCCCGCCGTAGCCGTTCACCGCGAACGCGGCGCGCAGGTCGTCGTCGTCCGCGGCGAAGAACCCGGGCGGCAGGACGACGTTGTTCGCGGCGAGCTTCTCCAGGAAGTGCGGCTTCAGCCCGGTCGGCCGCAGCGGCGTCAGCAGCCGCTTCGCGCGGGCCGCGTCCTCCTCGGTCGGCGACATCGCGACGAAGAGATCCTGCAGCGTGACGACGTCGGACTCCATCCCGACCACCTCGCAGATGTGGCTGATCCGGCGCGAGCCGTCGACGAGCCGCACGATCTGGACGAGCACGTCGAACGCGCTCGCGATCTGCTCGCGGATCGCCCGGTGCGGCAGTTCGACGCCGGCGGTGAGCACGAGCGTCTCGAGCCGGGAGAGGGCGTCGCGCGGCGAGTTCGCGTGGATCGTCGTCAGCGAGCCCTCGTGGCCCGTGTTCATCGCCTGGAGCATGTCGACGGTCTCCGCGCCGCGGACCTCGCCGACGATGATCCGGTCGGGCCGCATGCGCAGCGCGTTGCGGACCAGCTCGCGGATCCGCACCTCGCCGACGCCCTCGATGTTGGCGGGCCGCGACTCGAGCGTGATCACGTGCTCCTGCTGGAGCTGCAGCTCGGCCGCGTCCTCGATCGTGACGATGCGCTCGTCGCCCGGGATGAACGCCGAGATCGCGTTCAGCGTCGTCGTCTTGCCGGTGCCGGTGCCGCCGGAGATGAGGACGTTCAGCTTCCCCTTCACGCACGCGCCGAGGAACTGCGCCGCGCGCGCCGAGATCGACCCGAACGAGATCAGGTCGTTGATCGTGTACGGGTCGCGCGAGAACTTCCGGATCGTCAGCGTCGGCCCGGTGAGCGCGAGCGGCGGGACGATCGCGTTGACGCGGCTGCCGTCCGGGAGGCGGGCGTCCACCATCGGCGACGCCTCGTCGACGCGCCGCCCGACCTGCGAGACGATCTTCTCGATGATCCGCATCAGGTGCGCGTCGTCGACGAAGCGCGCGTTCGTCCGTTCGATCTTCCCGGCGCGCTCGACGTACACCCGCTCCGCCCCGTTCACCATCACCTCGGTGACGGTGTCGTCGGTGAGGAAGCGCTCGAGCGGCCCGTAGCCGAGGATGTCGTCGGCGAGCTGGCGGACGAGTTCGCGGCGCTCCTCGCGCGTCAGCGGGGTCCCGGCGAGCGCCAGCTCCTCGGTGACGGCGCGGTAGACGCGGTCGTGGAGGTCCTCGGGGCCCTCCTTGAAGACCTCAGGGCCGAGCTTCGCGATGCAGGCGTGATGGACTGCCGCCTTCAGCTCGGCGTACGGGTCGACGACCGGCTCGGGGGCCGGCTCGGCGCCGCCGTGGACGCCCTCGACGGTGCGGGAGAGGCGATCGTGCAGGCCCACGCGCTACCTCACGCCCTCGCGAAGGAGAGACGGCGCCGGCGCTGCGCCGGCTTCGCCGACGCGGGCGCCTTCGGCGCGACCTGCTTCACGACCTCGCGGAGCGCGCGCGAGAAGTCCGAGCGCGGCTCCGCGAGGACGACCGACTCGCCGCGGTTGACGCAGAGCTGCACGGTGCGGTCGAGCGGCAGCTCGTGCGCGACCTTCACCTTGAGGCCGTCCTCGACCTCGCGGGTCTTGAGGCCGACGTTCGCGCTCGCGCGGTTCATCACGTAGCGGATCCGGCTCGCCGGGAAGGAGAGCTGCTCGAGCGTCTCGAGCGCCAGCCGCACGTTCTTCAGCGTCGGCACGTCGAGGCCGCAGAGCACGATCAGCTCGTCGGTGCGGTCGAGCGTCGCGAGCATCGGCCCGTGGAAGAAGGGCGAGGTGTCGACGACGATCGCCTCGTAGGAGCTGCGCGCGACTTCGAGCAGCGCCGTCACCTTGCTCTCGACGACCAGCTCCGCGTCCTCGGGCCGCAGCGGCGCGGCGAGCACGTCGAGGCCGCACGCGTGCCGCGTCACGTAGCCGGCGAGCTTCTCGGGATCCAGCTCGCCGGGCGCCGCCACGAGGTCGTAGATCGTCTTCGCCGGCTCCAGCCCGAGCACGATCGCCGCGTCCCCGAACTGCAGGTCGAGGTCGAGCAGGAGCGTCTTCTTGCCCTCGTTCTTCGCGAGCGCGACCGCGAGACTCGTCGACAGCACCGTCTTCCCCGTGCCGCCTTTCGGGGAGAAGACGGTGACGACCCGGCCGTGGTGGACCGGCGTCTGCACCTGCCGGCGCACGTGCGCCGCCTTGCGGATCGCGAAGAGAACGGTGTGCGTGAGCTGCGGCAGCAGGAGCACGTCGGCGACGTCGTGCTCCAGTGCGTGCTCGAGCATCGCCGCCGCCTCGCCGCCCGAGGCGACGAGCACGACCGGCGCCCGGGTGCGCGCGCGGATCGCGGCCACCTCGTCCGCCGGGAAGCTCGAGCTGCGCGTCCCGTGCAGGACGCAGTCGAGGTGCCCGCCGGTGAGGACGGCCGCGGCCGCCTCGACGTCGGCGCTCGCGCCGACGACCTGCAGCTCCCCGCTCTCGGCGAGCGACTCGCGCAGCGCCTCCAGCCCGTCGCAGTCGCCGGTCACGTAGATCCGGACCGCCTCGCTCATCGGACGCCCTCCCTCAGGATCGAGTCGATCGTCTCGACGCGCTCCGCGCTGTCGGTCGCGTCGACGACCGGCCGCAGCTCGAACGTCCAGTCCGCGTTGCGGAGCACGAAGAAGAGGCGCTGCACCTGCGTGTCCGAGACCGCGACGATCGTCGACGCGCCGGCGCCGCTCTGCGAGACCTTCGCGAGCGCCGCGTCGTTCGGCGCGGTGAGCACCGTCAGGTCGCGCAGGACGATCCGGGTGGCCGCGGCGGTCGAGTTCGAGTTGAGCCGCAGGTTCGCGACGAGGTCGACGTGGTCGCCCGCCTCCAGCGTCCCCGCGAGCAGCTGGTTCGGGTCGCCGGCGACCTGGACGGCGCGCATGTTCGCGCGCAGCTGCGCCCGGATCCCCTGCGCGGCCGCGTCGTCGAAGCGGCGGAGCGTCACCTGCTCGCCCTGGTAGAGCGGGCCGGCGAGGACGAGGCTGTCGACCTGGGCCGGGCTGGAGATCGCCCCCGGCACGACGTCCCGCCGTTCGACGCTGACGAGCTTCAGGTCGTGCTCCTTGACGATCTGGGCGCCGGAGGTCCCCGCGGGGACGTCGTGCGCGGCCACGTACACCTGCACGCTCGTGCCGTCCTTCTGGACCGAGCGCTTGACGTTCGTGACGTAGAAGAGGGTGAGCATCATCGCGACGAGCGCGAGCCCGATCGCGATGACGAGGTTGCGGATGCGATACGTCATCGGGTTCCTTAGTTGACGAGGGAGACGCTGTAGACGCCGAAGTCGGGCAGGTGCTTGTTCGTCGTGCTCTGCAGGCCCTGCCAGATCACGCGCGTGAAGTAGCCAGTGAGGTTGGCCGAGTTGCCGTGGTCGGGCACGCAGTCGCCGTCCGAGTCGACGGTGCCGACGCAGTCGAGGTGGAAGGCGACCCAGCCGATCACGTGGTACTGCGCGTTGGCGCCGTTCCCGGCGAGGGTGTCGTAGACCGGGAAGAGCAGCTCGTGGCCGAGCCGCGCCTGGAGCGCGTCGTCCATCTCGCTCGAGTTGAACTTCGCGCCCGGGTCGGACTCGTAGTCGCCGAGGTCGAGGTAGCCGTCGTAGCCGTTCGCGATCCAGTCGGCGAGGTCGGGCGTCCCGTTCGAGCCGCCGTCGAGGTCGACGAGGCCGAACGCGCCCGGCGCGCCGTCCTTGCCGAGCGGCAGCGTCGTCTCGGCGTGGAAGCAGGGGCAGCCGGGCCCGGAGAGCATCGGGTGGAGCTTGTTGACGACGATCGGCGCGGCGCCCCACACCTGCTCGGGGACGCCGGCGCGCGCCGCCGCCGAGGCGTCCACGTCGACCGAGGCGATCGAGAAGAGCTTCGCGAAGAAGGTGGGCGCGGTCCGCTGCGCCTCGACGACGACGGTGTCGTCGGCCGTCCAGTCGCTGCGGAAGGTGACGTTCGCCGCGGCGACGCCGCCGCCGTTCGCGCTCGCGTACTGCTGCACGAGCGAGGCGGCCGAGGAGGTGTCGCCGGGCAGCGCCTGCGCGCCGGCGAGCGCGGCCGCGTCGGCGGTCGCCTGCGCCTGCCGCTGCTCGCGGTACCAGACGCCCACGTCGAGCGTCAGCGCCGACGCGCCGATCAGCACGCCGAGGAAGACGACGGTGAGCAGGAGCGCCTGGCCGTCGCGCTCGCGGAGCCTGCGGACGAGCCGCCTCATTCGAGCCGGTCCGTCATCGTCGAGGTGAGGTTCCCCGAGGCGACCGCGAGCCCGAGGACGTTGATCGAATACGGGTAGGTGACGGTGACGGTGAGCGTGCTGCCGGCCGTCGTGAAGGTCGGGTCGCTCGGGTCGGCGATCGTGACGCCGAGCTTGGCCGGGTCGAGGCCGCCGGCGGCGTCCTGGACGGCGGCGCGGATGTCCGCGACCGAGATGCCGGAGAAGCGCGCGACGACCGCCTTGCGGGCGCCGGCGCGGGCCGCGTCGGTGACGGTGAGGTAGTTGTTGAAGGTGATTCCCATCTGCACGATCGCGAGCAGGAGGACGATCAGGATCGGCGCGACGAGCGCGAACTCGACGGCGGCCTGTCCTCGTTCCGAGCGGAGGTCGGTGCGGGCGGACATGCGGTGACCGGAGCGGCGGCGGAACCCCGTGGGGGCGTCCCGCCGCCGCCTCTGCGTTTCCTGGCGCCCGGCCCCTACAGCTTGTCGATGACGTCGTTGACGACGTCCACGATCTGGCCGCCGAGCGTGACCATGACGACGGCCACGACGACCGCGATCAGGGACAGGATCAGGCCGTACTCGGCCATGGTCTGGCCCTCCTGGCGGCGGGCGTTGTCCTTGATCCACTGGATGGCGAACTCGAACATGTGCGTTTCCCCTTGTTCCTCGGTGTGATGGTGCGTGCCTACTGCGTGAAGGCGGCGGCGACCTGACCGATCAGGGCGACGATCGGGCCGCCGAGGAGCTGGTACGCGGCGACAGCGGTGACCGTGACGAGGCCGAGGATGACGGCGTACTCCGCCATCGTCTGGCCCGTCTCGGCGCCGGCGCCGCGCGGGATCCTGTGGTGCGTCCCACCCCCCTTCACGTTCCGGATGCGGCCTTCGAAGCAGATGCGAGGTAAGAGGGGCTTTCGCGGAAAAAACTTGCAGAGACCTCGCGAAATTCCCTCGATCGGGGGAGCGTTACAAGTGATATGACGCGCGCGTGGCCACCCTTTCGCGTGAGGACGGTACGGTCGTCTGCGCTCGCTGCGCGCTCGCGACGAACCCGTGGACGCGGCTGCGCGGGCTGCTCGGCCGCGCCTCGCTCGCGGCCGACGAGGGGATGCTCTTCCGGCCCGCCGGCTCGATCCACACGGCCTTCATGCGCTTCCCGATCGACGTCGTCTTCTGCGACCGCGACCTCGTCGTGCTGAAGGTCGTGCCGGCGCTGCCGCCGTGGCGGACCGCCCGGGCGCGGGGGGCGAAGGTCGTCGTCGAGCTGGCCGCCGGGGCCGCCGCCGGGCTCGCGCCGGGCACGCGGCTCGCGCTCGCCTGAGAAAGAAAACGGCCGCCTCGAGGCTCTTACCGGTGTGGGCACGGCTGAGACTGCCGCGGGCGGCGCGTTCGTCCGTGCACGGGCGCGGACCGACGCGGGGCCGCTGCTCGCGGTCGCCGCGCCCGCGGCCATCCTCGCCGCCGACCTCGCCGCCGCCGCACCGGCGCTGACGAACCAGGACACCTGGCTCGCACTCGTCTCCGGCCGCGAGATCGCCGAGCGCGGCCTCCCCCACGCCGACCACCTGACGCTGCTCGCGGCCGGCCACGGCTGGGTCGATCAGCAATGGCTCGCGCAGCTCGTCCTCTACGGCGCGGCCCACGCGGGCGGGGTCGGGGTCGGGCTCGCGCTCGCGGCCGCGCTCCTCGCGACGGTGGCGGCGTTCGCGCTCGCCGCGCTCACCGCGCACGAGCGGGGCGCGTCGCCGCTCTCGATCGTGCTCGCGATCCTCGCCGCCGCGGTCGCGGCGCCCTGGGGGTTCCAGCTGCGGACGCAGTCGCTCGCGCTGCCGCTCTTCTCGCTGACGCTCTGGCTGCTCGCTCGCGACCCGCGCGCCGAGCGGCGCTCGACGTTCTTGGTGCTGCCGGTGCTCTGCCTGTGGGCGAACCTCCACGGCTCGGCGGTGGTCGGCGTCGCGCTCGTCGTCCTCTACGCGCTGCGCACGCGCCGCTGGGCGTGTCTGCTCGCCCCGGCGACGCTGCTCGCCTCGCCGTACCTGCTCGCGATTCCCGGCTACTACCGGACGATGCTCGTCGAGCCGCCGTTCGGGCGCGCGATCGCGGAATGGCACCGGACGACGCCGTCGCCGCTCACCGCCGCGTTCTTCGCCCTGCTCGCCGCGACGGCGGTCCTCGCGGTGCGGCGGCGCGCGCGCCTCACCGTCTTCGACGCGCTCGCGCTCGTGCTCACCGCGGCGGTCGCGCTCGACGCGCTGCGCGGGATCGTCTGGTTCGGGCTCGCCGCGGTCGCGTTCCTCCCCGGGCTCGCGACGCGCCGGCCGGGACGGCAACGCCTGGAGGGGCGGACCGCGGCGATCTTCACCGGGCTTGCCGCGGTGGCTGTCCTCGCCGCCGCCGCCGTCACCGCGTTCCGCCCCGGCGCCGCGTACGCCGAGGGGCCCGCCGCAGTCGCCGCCGCAGTCGCGTCGCGACCGGCGGCCCAGGTGCTCGCGAACGACGACACGGCAGACTGGCTGCTCTGGGAGGTGCCCTCGCTCAGCGGCCGGCTCGCCTACGACGTGCGCTTCGAGCTGCTGACGCGCGACCAGCTCGGGACGGTCGCGCGCTGGCGGACGCTCGCCCCCGGCTGGCGGCGCGCGCTCGCGGGCCGGACGCTCGTCGTCGACGACGCGCGCCACGTGGACAGGCTCGTCTCCGCCGGCGGCTGGCGGCGCGTGCTCGCGACGCCGACGCTCGCCGTCGCCGAGCGGAGCGTCGATGGCTAGACGCGTCGTCTCGACCGCCGCGGCCTGGCTCGTCTGCGGCGTCGTCCCGCTCTGCTTCCTCGGCGTCCTCTGGTGGGCCGCGTTCGAGGCCCGGAAGCGCGGCACCGACTTCGAGACGTTCTGGCAGGCGGGCCACGACGTCCTCGAGGGCCGGTCGCCGTATCCGGCGCTCGCCTCGCTCCCCGCGGCCGCCTATCCGAAGTTCGCGCCGTTCGTCTACCCGCCGCTCGCGGCGTTCGCGTTCGCGCCGCTGTCGCTGCTGCCGTTCCAGGTCGCGACCGCGCTCTTCCTCGTCCTCGACCTCGCGGCGACGATCGCCGCGCTGCGGCTGCTCGGCATCCGCGACTGGCGCTGCTACGGCGCGGCGTGCGCGAGCATCCCGGTGTTCGAGGCCTCGTGCATCGGGACGATCAGCCCGCTGCTCCTGCTCGCGGTCGCCGCGGCCTGGCGCTGGCGCGACCGCGCGGGCCGGGTCGGCCTCGTCGTCGCCTGGGCGGTGAGCGCGAAGCTCTTCCTCTGGCCGCTCTGGCTCTGGCTCGTGCGCACGCGCCGCTTCGGCGCCGCCGCCCTCGCCGCGGCCGTGGGCGTCGCCGCCGTGCTCGCCTCCTGGGCGGCGATCGGGTTCGGCGGGATGCGCGACTATCCGCGCCTTCTGAGCCGGCTGACCGAGCTGGAGGGGCCGCACAGCTATTCGCTCTACGCGCTCGGACGCACGCTCGGCCTCGGCGGCTCGACCGCGGAGGCGCTCGTGTACCTCGCCACGGCGATCGCGGTCGCGGCGGCGGCCCTGCTCGTCCGCGACGACCGCCGCGCGCTCGTCGCCGCGGTCGGGATCTCGCTGCTCGCGACGCCGATCCTCTGGCCGCACTACCTCGTGCTGCTCTACGTCCCGATCGCACTGGCCCGGCCGCGGCTGTCGCCGCTCTGGCTCGCGCCGCTGCTGCTCTGGGTGGACGGCAACGCGTGGAACGTCGGCGGCGCGAGCATCGCCGGCGCGCTCCTGCTCACGGGAGCCGTGATCGCCGTCTGCGCGGGCGTGCGGCTGCTGCCGAGTCGGGGCGCCGAGATTCGAACTCGGGACCTCCAGTCCCCCAGACTGGCGCGCTAACCAGGCTGCGCTACGCCCCGCGACTGGCGTACACGGTACCAACCCGGGGATCCCGGGCCCGAGGACGGTAAGGTCCCGCGCGATGGACGAGGCGGCCGTCGAGCAGGCAGCGGACGAGGAACGCGTCGGCGGCTTCGCCGTCGGGGCCGCCTGCCGGATCGACCTCGGCGCGACCTCGCGGCAGGCGGCGGAGATCCCGGTCGGGCTCGACCCCGAGGGCGTCGTCGTCGACCCGCGCCGCCGCCGCGCCTACGTCGCCTGCTCGCGCTCGAACTGCGTCACCGTCGTCGACCTGGAGACGCTCGCGCCGGTCGCGCGCGTCGCGGTCGGCGAGGAGCCGATCGACATCGTCTTCGACGAGGCGACCGACCGGATCTTCACCGCGGACGCCCGCTCCGACGCCGTCTCGGTCGTCGACGCGGAGACGCTCGCGGTCGTCGCCACCGTCCCGGTCGGCACCTATCCCTCCGGGCTCACCTACGACCCGGCCGCGCGCCTCCTCTACTGCGGCAACTCGCTCGGCTCGACGATGAGCGTGCTCGACCTGGACACGCTGGAGACGGTCGCGACGGTCGAGACGGAGCCGGGCGCGGGCGCCGTCGGCGTCGACCCGAGCCGCAACCTCGCGATCTGCGTCAACTTCCTGGACGCGTCCGCCACCTTCGTCGACACGGCGTCGTGGCGGCCGCTCGGGACGATCGCGCTCGGCTCCGGCGCGTGCGCCGTCGGGATCGTGCCGGAGCGCGGCGAGGCGTTCGCGGTCAACTCGATCGCGGGCACCGTGTCGCGCATCGACCTCGACCGGCGGGAGGTCGTGGAGGAGCTGCTCGTCGGCCAGGCGCCGGTGGGCCTGATCGTCCACCCCGACCACGACCGCCTCTACGTCTCGAACCGCGGCGCCGGCACCGTCAGCGTGCTCGGCGTCGCCGACGGCCGCGAGTGGGGGCAGATCCCGGTCGGCGAGGGGCCGGGCGGGGTGGTCGTCGACCCGAGCGACGGCCGCGTGCTCTGCGCCAACGCGGGCAGCGGCTCGCTGACGATCGTGGAGGATCTGCTCGCGGGCCCCCCTCCCGCGGCCGACACCGGCGCGGCCCATCCGCTCGTCGGCCGCAAGCTGCCGGCGTTCGCGCTCCCCGACCTCGACGGCGTCGTCCGCACGAGCGCCGACTGGGCGGAACGGAAGTACATCGTCAACTTCTTCGCGAGCTGGTGAGGCCCCTGCAACGCCGAGGCGCCGTTCCTCGAGGAGCTGCGCCAGAGCAAGGTGGCCCGGTCGGGCCTCGAGCTGATCCTGATCAACGTGTGGGAGGGCAACGACGCGCACGCCGAGGCGGAGATGTTCCGCGAGCGCTGGAGCGTCGACGGCCCGATCCTGCTCGACGAGACCGGCGACTACGCGCGCGAGCTGGGCATCCGCGGCGTGCCGACGAACGTCTTCGTGGACGCGGACGGCACGGTCCTCGAGGTGGGCGCCGTCCGCCTGGACGAGCTGGAAGCCGCGATCGACCGCCTCACCGCCGCCTGACCCGAAGGCCTAGTTGCAATTTGCAACTAAGTCCGGAACAGCGCGCCCGGGCCGGGATGCCGCGCCCCTCCATGCGCTCGTTGCAATGTGCAACTAGGCGGTTCGGCGCATGGGGTGGAAGCGACGCAGGCGGAGCGAGTTCGTGACGACGAAGACGCTCGAGAACGCCATCGCCGCTCCCGCGACCAGCGGGCTCAGGTAGCCGGCCGCAGCGAGCGGCAGCGCGGCGACGTTGTAGGCGAACGCCCAGAAGAGGTTGCCCTTGATCGTCGCGAGCGTGCGCCGCGAGAGCCGGATCGCGTCGGCCGCCGCGCGCAGGTCGCCGCCGACGAGCGTCAGGTCGCTCGCCTCGATCGCGACGTCCGTGCCGGTGCCGAGCGCGAGCCCGAGATCGGCGCGGGCGAGCGCGGGCGCGTCGTTCACCCCGTCGCCCGCCATCGCGACGACGCGGCCCTGCCGCTGCAGCCGCTCCACCACCTCCGCCTTCCCTGCGGGCAGCACGTCGGCGACCACCTCGTCGATCCCGACCTCCGCCGCGACCGCCCGCGCGGTCGTCTCGACGTCGCCGGTGAGCAGCACCGGCCGCAGGCCGAGCGCACGCAGCTCCGCCACCGCCTCGCGGCTCGTCGGCTTGACGCGGTCGGAGAGGACGAAGCGCGCGCGCCGCTCCCCGTCCACCTCGAGCACGACGGCCCTGTCCGCGCGACCGACCCGCACGCGCCGTCCCTCGACGAGCCCTTCGACCCCGACGCCGTCGAGGCTCCGGAACTCGTCGACCGGCGCGAGCGCGACCTCGCGCGCGGCCGCGGCGGCGATCGCGCGCCCCACCGGATGCTCGGACGCGTGCTCGACCGAGCCGGCGAGCCGCAGCGCCTCCGCCCGCGTCGTCCCCGCCTCCGGGAGCACCTCCACCAGCGCGAGCCGCCCCTCCGTGACCGTGCCCGTCTTGTCGAGCAGGATCGTGTCCACCCGCCGCGTCGACTCGAGGATCTCCGGGCCGCGGATCACGATCCCCAGCTGGGCGCCGCGGCCCGAGCCGACGAGGAGCGCCGTCGGCGTGGCGAGCCCGAGCGCGCAGGGGCAGGCGACGATCAGCACCGCGACCGCGGCGGAGAACGCGAACGTCGCGCCCGAGCCGCGCAGGAGCCAGAACGCGAGCGTCGCGAGCGACAGCGCGATCACGAGCGGCACGAACACGCCGGAGATCCGGTCGGCCAGCCGCTGAACCGGCGCCTTGCCGGTCTGGGCCTCGGTGACGAGCCGCGCGATCTGCGCGAGCGCCGTCTCCTCGCCCACGCGCGTCGCCTCGACGACGAGCCGGCCGCCGGCGTTGACTGCGCCGCCGGGCGCCTCGTCGCCCGCACCGACCTCCACCGGGACGCTCTCGCCCGTGAGGATCGCGAGATCGAGCGCGCTGCGGCCCTCGACGACGACGCCGTCCGTCGCCACCTTCTCACCGGGCCGGACGACGAAGCGGTCGCCGAGGCGCAGCTCGTCGCGCGGGACGCGCCGCTCGCTCCCGTCCGCGGCAAGCAGCGCCGCGTCCTTCGCGCCCAGCTCGAGCAGCGCCCGGAGCGCGGCGCCGGCGCGGCCTTTCGCGCGCGCCTCGAACCAGCGCCCGAGCAGGAGAAAGAACGTGATCGCCGCCGCGGCCTCGAAGTACATGTCCTCGCCGATCCCGGCGAGCACCGCCACCGACCAGCCGTACGCGGCCAGGGTGCCGAGGCTGACGAGCGTGTCCATCGTCGCGGCCCGATGGCGGAGGTTCGCCCAGGCCGCCAGGTGGAACGGAGCGCCGGCCCACGACACCACCGGGGTCGCGAGCGCGAGCGCGAGCCAGTCCGAGCCGGAGAACCGGGCGCCCGGGGCCATCCCGAGCACGAGCAGCGGCACGGTGAGCGCGCCGGCGGCGACGACGCGGCGGCGGAGCGCGTCGGCGCGCTCGCCCCGCTCGTCCTCGCCGCGCACCCGGTAGCCCGCGGCCTCGACGGCGGCGACGAGCGCGCCGCGGCCCACGAGCGCGGCGTCGAACTCGACGGCGGCACGCTCGGTCGCGTAGTTGACCGAGGCGGCGACCCCGTCGAGCCGGTTCAGCCGCCGCTCGATCCGCGCCGCGCACGAGGCGCACGTCATCCCCTCGATCGGCAGCTCGAGCCGCTGCGCGGACATCAGTCCGCGACGTCGTAGCCGGCGTCGTCGATCGCCGCGCGCACGTCCGGGTCGGACACGCCCTCGCCGCGCACGACGACCCGCTTCGCGTCGAGATCCACCTCGACCGACGCGACGCCCGCGACCTTCGAGACCTCGCCGGCGACCGCGGCGCGGCAGTGCTCGCAGCTGATCCCGGGCACGGTGTAGACGAGCTCGCTCACGCGGCGAAGTATACCACCAGGGGGTATACTGGACGCAATGGCGACGACACACACGCACGGCTACGCCGAGCACAAGGAGCTGCTTCGCAACCGGCTCGCCCGCATCGAGGGCCAGGTGCGCGGGATCTCGCGCATGATCGAGGAGGACCGCTACTGCATCGACGTCCTCACGCAGCTCGCCGCAGTCGACACGGCGCTCGAGGCGGTCGCGCTGAAGGTGCTCGAGGACCACGTCGGCCACTGCGTCGCGGGCGCGCTCGCCTCGGGCGACCCCGCACAGGCGCAGGAGAAGAGCGCGGAGCTGCTCGCCGCGGTGCGGCGCTTCGCGAAGACTCGTTAGGGTTCCGGGGTGGACTGGCGCGAAGAGGACGACGCGCTCGTGCGCGAGCTGGAGTTCGGCTCCTTCGCGGAGGCGATCGCGTTCGTGAACCGCCTCGCCGAGCTGGCCGACGCCGAGAACCACCACCCCGACATCGACATCCGCTATCGCCGCGTCACCGTCCGGTGGACGACGCACTCCGAGGGCGGCGTCACCGAGCGCGACCGCGAGCTGGCGGAGCGCACCTCGGGCCTCGTCTGAGCGCGCAGCGCGCGCCCCTGTCCGCCGAGGTAAGACCGTGGCGTCCCACGACACCAACAAGGAGATGAGCACGCTCTCCGCCCCGCCCCGTCTCGCCGAGGACTGGCATCTCGACCTCCACGGGGACGGGGCGCGCCGCGAGGAGGCGGCGGCGCACCTGCACGCGCTGCTCCTGCGCGCGGCGCGCTTCGAGGTCGCCCGGCGGCGGGCGGCGCTGCCGCAGCTCGGCGGCGACGAGCTGGACTCGCTCGCACAGGAGGCCGCGGCGGACGCGGCCGCGTCGGTGCTCCGCCGGCTCGACGACTTCCGCGGCGAGAGCCGCTTCACCACCTGGGCGTACAAGTTCGCCCTCCTGGAAGCCGCGGTGAAGGTGCGCCGGCGCGCCTGGCGCGACCGCGAGCTGACCCTCGACCCGGAGTCGTGGTCGCAGCTCGAGCACGCCGCCGGCGGCCCCGAGGCGAGCGCCGAGCGCTCCGCGCTGCTCGCCGCCGTCCAGGAGGGCATCCGCGACGTCTTGACGCCGCACCAGCGGGACGTGCTGGTCGCGCTCGCCCTGAACGGCGTGCCGATCGACGTCCTCGCCGAACGGCTCGGCTCGAACCGCAACGCGCTCTACAAGACGCTGCACGACGCCCGCCGGAAGCTCCGCGCGCACCTGGAGGCCGGCGGCCATCTCGGAGGAGACGCATGAGCAACCCCGATCTCGACCTGACCCTGCTCCGCCTGCTCGGCCCCGGCGAGACGGAGGTCGACTGCGACGAGTGCTTCGAGCTGCTCGACCGCCACGTCGAGCTGGAGCTGCGCGGCGCGCCCGCCGACCTCCTCCTCCCCGGCCTCCGCGCGCACCTCGCCGCCTGCCCGGCCTGCGCCGAGGAGCACGAGAGCCTGCGGGCGCTGCTCGAGCTGGACACCGTCACCCGACCCTGAAACGAGGCCCAGATGCACTCCACGCGCTATCTCATCGTCGGCGCCGGGATGACCGGCGACATGGCCGCCCGTGGCATCCGCGACCACGACTCCGACGGCTCGATCGTGCTCGTCGGCGCCGAGCAGCACCCGCCGTACAAGCGGCCGCTGCTCTCGAAGGGGATGTGGAAGGGGTCGCCCGAGGAGAAGCTCTGGCGCGAGCCGGTCGACGGCGTCGAGCTGGTCACCGGCCGCAGGATCGTCTCGGTCGACCTCGACGGGCACCGGGCGACCGACGACGCCGGCGAGGAGTACGCGTGGGAGAAGCTGCTGCTCGCCACCGGCGCGCGGCCGCGCGAGCTGGCCGGCAGCGAGGGCGTCGTCCACTTCCGCACGCTCGACGACTACCGCGCGCTCCGCGCCGCCGCCCCCGAGGGCTCGCGCGCGGTCGTGATCGGCGGCGGCTTCATCGGCTCCGAGATCGCCGCGGCGCTGCACGACAACGGCGTCCGCGTGACGATGGTCTTCCCGGAGCCCGGGATCGGGCACCGGCTCTTCCCCGCCGACCTCTCGCAGGCGATCACCGACGACTACCGCGAGCGCGGGATCGAGGTGCTCGCCGGCGAGGCGGTCTCCACGGCGGGACGCAACGCGGTCCAGCTCGGCTCGGGCGCCTCGCTGGAGGCGGACGCGGTCGTCGCCGGGCTCGGCGTCATCCCGAACGTCGAGCTGGCCGAGGCGATCGGCCTGCCGCTCGACAACGGCATCGTCGTCGACGAGTACGGCCGCGCCGGCGGCCGCGACGACGTGTTCGCGGCCGGCGACGTCGCGAACTTCCCGCTCACGGCGCTCGGCACGCGCGCGCGGGTCGAGCACGAGGACCACGCGAACGCGCACGGCCGCGCGGTCGGCGCGAACATGGCGGGCGCGGCGACGCCGTACGACCACCTGCCCCTCTTCTACTCCGACCTCTTCGACCTCGGCTACGAGGCCGTCGGCGAGGTCGACTCGCGGCTCGCGAGCGAGGCGCGCTGGGAGGAGCCGTTCCGCAAGGGGATCGTCGCCTACGTCGACGCCGAGAGGCGCCCGCGCGGCTACCTGCTCTGGAACGTGTGGGACAGGGCCGACGACGCGCGCGCCGCGATCCGGGCCGCGCAGCCGCTGGGAGAGGAGCTGCTTGCCGTCTGACGCCTTCCTCCGCTCGCGGAAGCGGCGGCAGGGCACCGAGCTGGTCTGCGAGCGCGTGTTCCGCCCGCTCGCGCACCTCGTCGTGCTCGCGCTCGCGCCGCTGCGGGTGCCGCCGCCGCTCGTCGCCGCCGCGTCGGGCGCGACGGGGATCGTCGCGGCCGTGGAGCTTGGCCGCGGCGAGTTGCTCGCCGCGGCGCTCGTGCTGCAGCTGAAGACGGTGCTCGACAACGCGGACGGCCAGCTCGCCCGGCTGACCGGCCGCACGAGCGCGTTCGGGCGCTATCTCGACTCGGAGCTCGACCTGCTCGTCGACGCGGCGCTCTTCGCGGCGCTCGGCTGGCACACGGACAGCGTGTTCCTGCCGCTCGCCGGCTTCGTCGCGATGACGGCGGTACTCAGCGTCAACTTCAACGCGGAGCGGCTCGCCCGCGGCGCGGCGGCCGAGCCGGAGCCCGAGGCGGCGGGCGGCCGTGCGACCGCGCTCCTGCGCCGCGTCTACGGGCTCGTCTACGCGCCGCAGGACCGGGTTGCCGAGCGGCTCGTCGCCCGGCGGCCCGCGCTCGCGGAGCCGCTCTCGGTGTCGCTGCTCGCGAACCTCGGCATGTCCACCCAGCTGCTCGCGCTCGGCGTGCTCGTCGCCGCCGGCCACCCGCTCGTCTTCCCCGCGCTCGTGCTCGTCGAGGTCGCCCTCGTCGCGGTGCTCGCGCTCCCCGTCCGTCGTCCAAACCAGCAGGAGGTCGCATGACAGTGTTCGAGCTCGCCGCCCGCGAGGAGCGGGACGGCCCGCGCGAGATCGCGCCGGAGGAGTGGCACCGCTACGAGTCGCACGTCGCCGAAATCCTCGAGGCGTTCGGGATGGAGCTGGACACCCCGGGCACGCGGGAGACGCCGCGGCGCTTCCTGCGTGCGCTCTTCGACGCGACCGCGGGCTACGACGGCGACCCGAAGCTGCGCACGGCGTTCCCGTCGGAGCGGCCGGCCGGGATCGACGGCAGGCACGGGCAGATCGTCGAGGGGCCGATCTCGTTCTTCGCGCTCTGCGAGCACCACGCGCTGCCCTTCCACGGCGTCGCCCACGTCGCCTACGTCGCGGCGGACGAGATCCTCGGCATCTCCAAGCTGACCCGGCTCGTGCGGCTGTACGCGCGCCGCTTCACGGTGCAGGAGCGGCTCGGCGAGCAGATCGCGGACTCGCTGGTCGAGCTGGTCGGCGCGCGCGGCGTTGCCGTGCGGCTCGAGGCGGCGCACCTCTGCACGCAGATGCGCGGCGTCGAGGAGGAGGGCTCGCGGACGGTGACGACCTTCTGGCGCGGCCTCTACGACGAGGACGAGTCGTTGCGGCGCGAGTTTCTCGCGGAGGCCCGGGAGCGACGCTGATCGAGCCGCTCGAGGCGCTCGCGGAGGCGCCGGGCCTGCCCGACTGGGGGCTGCCGCAGGAGCTCGAGCGGCTCTACGGCGGCCCGCTCGGCTTCGCCGCGCCGTGCCTCGTCGCGAACTTCGTCGAGACCCTCGACGGCGTCGTCGCCGTCCCCGACCTCGCGCGCTCGAACGCGCTCGTCGCGGACGAGAGCGACGCCGACCGCTTCGTGATGGCGCTCCTGCGCGCCTGCGCCGACGTCGTCGTCGTCGGCTCCGGGACGCTCCTCTCCTCGCCGCAGGGGACGTGGCGCGCCGACCGCGCGTACCCGCCGGCGGCCGACGCGCTGGCGGAGCTGCGGCGCGCGCGGGGGCTCGCGGAGCAGCCTGCGGTCGCCGTCGTCACCGCGGGCGGCTCGTTCGACCCGACGCACCCGGTGCTCGAGCGCGGCGCGCTCGTGCTCACGACCGAGGCGGCGGCGCCCGACCTGCGCGCGTCGGTCTCGGCGGCGACCGACGTGGTCGCGGTGAGCGCGGGCGACCGGGTCGACCTCGCCGCGGCGGTCGCGGCGCTGCGGGAGCACGGCCACCGCACGATCCTCTCCGAGGGCGGCCCGAACCTCTTCGGCGGGCTGCTCGCCTCGCGGCTCGTCGACGAGCTGTTCCTGACGGTCTCGCCGCTCCTCGCGGGCCGGGCGAGCGCGCCGCGCCTCGCGCTCGTCGAGGGCGTCGAGCTGCTGCCGGCCACCCGCGTCGCCGGCCGGCTCCTCTCGGCCCGCCGCGGCGGCGAGCACCTCTTCCTGCGTTACCGGCTCTAGCTCTCGAGGCGCTTGTAGAGCCGGTCGATCAGGTCGGGCATCTCCTCGAGCCGCTCGGTGATCACGCGCAGCCGGTACTCGCGGAAGTGCTCGGGCTCGACCTCGAGCGCGGAGGCGAGCGTCCGCACGACGTCGTTCGAGGGCACGGGCCGGTTGCCGTGCACGAGGTGGTTGAGATACCCGGCCGAGAGGCTCGTCCGCGCCGCCAGCTCGCGGTAGGTGACCCCGGTCTCGCCCATCAGGCGCTCGACCGTGGGGCCGAAAGGCTCCTCGCTGAACCGTTTGCGTCGCGCCACGTCAGAAAACACTCCCCACGTCGGCGACATTCAATCGTCTTTCCTCCCCGGACGCACGTTCGCGGACGTCGACCATCCCGTCCTCGAGGCTCCGTTTGCCCGCCGTGACGCGGACGGGACAGCCGATCAGGTCGGCGTCGGCGAACTTCTCGCCCGCGCGCTGCTCGCGGTCGTCGAGCAGGACGTCGACGCCGGCGGCGTGCAGCGCCTCGGCCGCGGCCTCCGCGATCTCGGCGGCGCCCGGCAGCGCGACCACGTGCGCGCCGTACGGCGCGATCGACGCGGGCCAGCCCGCGATGCCCGCCTCGTCGTGGTTCTGCTCGATCACCGCGGCGAGGACGCGCCCCGGGCCGATCCCGTAGCTGCCGCCCAGCAGCGGCTTCTCGCGCCCGTCCTCGTCGAGGAAGGTCGCGTCGAGCCCGGAGCTGTACTTGTCGCCGAAGTTGAAGATGTGTCCGACCTCGATCGCGGTCTGGAAGCCGAGCGCGCCGCCGCACTCGGGGCAGCGGTCGCCCTCGAGCGGCTCGCGCAGGTCGGCGAACCGCGGCTCGTAGTCGCGTCCGGCCTCGACGCCGCGCAGGTGGAAGCCGTCCCGGTTCGCGCCGGCGACGAACTGCCCCTCGCGTAGCGCCAGGTCGGCGACGATCTCGCCCGCGAACCCGACCGGGCCGAGGGAGCCACCCGACGCGCCGAACGCGCCGCGGATCTCCTCGTCGGTGGCGGGCCGCGAGCCGACCCGGAGCGCGGAGAGGAGCTTCGACTCGGAGAGCCGGTCGTCGCCGCGGATCAGTGCGAGCACGACGCGCCCGTCCTCGGTCGTGACCGGCATCGCTTTCGAGGTGGCGGCGAGGTCGACGCCGAGGAAGTCCGCGAGCGCCTCGCACGTCGTCACGCCGGGCGTCTCCACCTCCTCGGGCGCGCCGAGCGACGCGGGCAGCTCGGGACGGCGCGGGATGCCCTGGGCGATCTCCGCGTCGGCGGCGTAGTCGCCGCGCTCGCAGCGGACGAGCGTGTTCTCGCCCGAGCCGGCGGGGGCGAGGAAGTCGAAGGTCAGCTCGCCGCCCATGATCCCGCTCTCGGCCCGCACCTCGTGCGCCTCGACGCCGCAGCGCTCGAAGATGCGGTGGTAGGCCTGCCGGTTGCGCTCGAACGAGGCGACGGCGCTCTCCTCGTCGCGGTCGAACGAGTAGGCGTCCTTCATGACGAACTCGCGGACGCGCAGGAGACCGCCGCGCGGGCGCGGCTCGTCTCGATCCTTGATCTGGAAGTGGTACCAGAGCTGCGGCAGCTCCTTGTACGAGCGGATCTCGCGCGCGTGGAAGGTGAAGGTCTCCTCGTGCGTGAGCGGCAGCACGAAGGGGCGCCCCGCCCGGTCGGTGACGTGGAAGATCTCCGGGATCCGGTCACGGCCGGTCGCCTGCCACAGCTCGAGCGGCGTCAGCACGGGCGCGAGGAACTCCTGCGCGCCGATCGCGTCCATCTCCTCGCGGATGATCTGCTCGACCTTGCGGTGGACGCGCCAGCCGAGCGGCAGATACGTCCAGAGGCCCGCGCCGACCTGGCGGACGAAGCCGCCGCGGACGAGCAGCCTGTGCGACACCGCCTCCGCGTCGGCGGGCGCCTCGCGCAGGGTCGGCAGGAAGAGCTGTGAGGCCCGGGCGATCATCGACGTCCCGGGAGGCTATTCGAGCGGGATGGCCGATGCCTCGGCCATCGCCAGCGCGGCCGGCTTCGCCATCTTGAGCCGCTTCGGACGGTGCATCCCCTCGGCGATCCACTTGTCGATCTCGTGGAACAGCTCGTCGACGAGGATGTCGGACGAGACCTTCTTGAGCACGCGGCCGTGCGCGTAGATGAAGCCGACGTCGCGGCCGCCCGCGATCCCGAAGTCCGCGTCGCCGCTCTCCCCGGGCCCGTTCACCGCGCAGCCGAGCACCGCGACCTCGAAGTGCTGCGGGTAGGTCGCGAGCCGCTCCTCGACCTGCTCGGCGAGCGTGTGGACGCCGACGTTGTCGCGCCCGCACGAGGGGCAGGCGATCATCATCGGGCCGCGCTCGCGCAGCCCGAGCGCCTTGAGGATCTCGTAGGCGGCCTTCGGCTCCTCGACCGGGTCGGCCGAGAGCGAGACCCGGATCGTGTCGCCGATCCCGTCGACGAGCAGCGCGCCCATCCCGACGGCGCTCTTGATCGAGCCTGCGTAGACCGTGCCGGCCTCGGTGACGCCGAGGTGGAGCGGGTAGGGCACCTTCGCGGCGAGCAGCCGGTAGGCGCGGATCATCGTCGGCACGTGGCTCGACTTGACCGAGATCTTGAAGTCGGTGTAGTCGAGCTGCTCGAGCAGGCGCACCTCCTCGAGCGCCGCCTCGACGAGCGCCTCCGCCTGGTCGCGCTGGGCCAGCTCGTACAGGTGCTTCGGCAGCGAGCCGGAGTTGGCGCCGATCCGCATCGGGATCCCCGCCTTCTTCGCCGCCCTGACGACCTGCTCGACCTTGTCGGGGCCGCCGATGTTGCCGGGGTTGATCCGCACCGCCGCGACGCCCTGCTCGATCGCCTTCAGCGCCAGCGAGGCGTTGAAGTGGATGTCGGCGATCACCGGGATCGGCGAGAAGCGGACGATTCGCCCGAGCGCCTCCGCGTCCTCGGTCTTCGGGACGGCGACGCGGACGATCTCGCAGCCGGCGGACGCGAGGGCCGCGATCTGGGCCGTCGTGGCGGGGACGTCGTGCGTCTTCGTCGTCGTCATCGACTGCACGACGACGGGCGCGCCGCCGCCGATCGCGACACCTCCGACCCGGATCTGCCGTTCGCTCGCCATCCGCGATCAGTCTAGCCGCGGGCCTCCGCGCGGAATCCGGCACGCGGGCGGTCTCAGCGGACGCTGAGGTCGACTAGGACCCGGAGACGTCGTTCGAGAGCGCGATGAACCAGATCAGGAGGATGAGCGCGAAGCCGACCATCGAGACGCGCTCGTACACCTCGCGCGCGAGGGCGCGCCGGCGGACCGCCTCGATCGCCGAGAAGAGGATGTGGCCGCCGTCGAGCGGCAGGAGCGGCAGCAGGTTGAGGAGCGCGAGCGACATGCTCACCAGGCCGAGGATCTGCAGGTACCAGCTGAAGCTGACGGTCAGCGCCTCCTGCGAGATCCGGACGATCCCGACGGTGCTCGTGAGCTGTCCCTGCTCGCGGCCGCCGAAGAGCGAGCCGATCGCCTCGACGGTGCCGCTCACGACCTGCCAGCAGTCGCCGGCCGCGAGCCGCGCGCTCTCGCCCGCCGGATGCGAGACGAGCGTCGAGGCCGGCTGGAAGCCCCAGATCCAGCGGCCGCCCCGCTCGACCGCGGCGCGCGGCCCTAGGGTCACCCGCTCCCCGTCGCGGCGGACGGTGAGCGTGATCGGCCGCCCGCGGCTCGCCCGGATCCGGCTCGAGATCGCGTCGAAGGTCGCGGCGCGGCGGCCGTCGACCGCGACGACGCGGTCGCCGGGGCGGAGACCCGCGGCGGCGGCGGGCGTCCCTGCCTCCACGGCCGCGACCTCGCTGCTCGGCGTCGGCGAGGGCGCGCCGGTCGCGTAGACGGCGAAGAAGAGCAGGAAGGCGACGAGCACGTTCGCGGCCGGCCCGGCGGCGATCACGGCGATGCGCTTCCAGGTCGCCTGGCGCCAGTACGCGTCCTCTCCCGCCCCTTCGTCGACCTCACGGAGGGCGCGCCGCGTCGAGCGCGCTGCCGCCGGCGAGAGGCTCGCGGCGGCGACGGCGGCCCGCAGGCCGGGAAGGGCTGCGCGCGCCGCCGGGAAGTCCTCCGCGTCGAGCGCGCGGCGGACGCGCTGCACGTCCTCGGCGAGCGCCGGCTGCTCGCGCAGCGCGGGCGCCATGAACGCCTCGAGGTCGTGGCCGGCAGGCCGGTGCATCCCCGGGATGCGGACGAGGCCGCCGAGCGGGATCGCGCCGATCCCGTACTCGATCCCGTTGCGCTCCGTCTTCACGAGCGCGGGCGGGAAGCCGACGTAGAAGCTGCGCGGCTTGATCCCGACGAGCCACGACACCGAGAAGTGACCCAGCTCGTGCAGGAACACGAGCAGGACGAGCCCGAGGACGACGACGAGCCAGGTCATGCGGTCACGAGCGCCCGCTCCGCCAGCTCGCGCGCGGCCCGGTCGGCCTCGAGCAGGTCGGCGAGGTCGCGGGCTGGCGCGCCGTCGACGGCCGCGAGCGTCTCGCCGACGACCTCGGCGATCGCGAGGAACGGCAGGCGCCCCGCGAGGAACGCGGCCACCGCCACCTCGTTCGCCGCGTTGTAGGCGCACGGCGCGCTTCCGCCCCGGGCGCCGGCGTCGCGGGCGATGGACAACATCGGGAACGTCTCGGTGTCGGGGGCGTGGAACTCGAGCGTCAGGCTCGCCAGGTCGAGCGGCGCGAGCGGTGTCGCGGCCCGCTCCGGGTAGGTGAGCGCGTAGGAGATCGGCACGCGCATGTCCGGGTAGCCGAGATGCGCGAGCGACGCGCCGTCCCGGAAGCGGACGAGCGAGTGGACGATCGACGTCGGCTGGATCGCGACCTCGATCCGCTCGTACGGGATCCCGAACAGGAAGTGCGCCTCGATCACCTCGAGGCCCTTGTTCGCGAGCGTTGCCGAGTCGACGGTGATCTTCGGGCCCATGCGCCAGGTCGGGTGGGCGAGCGCCTGCTCCGGGCTCACGTCGGCCAGCTCCTCGCGGCGCCGCCCGCGGAACGGCCCGCCCGAGCCGGTGACGACGAGCGTGTCCACCTGCTCGGCGTCGCGTCCCTCGAGACACTGGAAGAGCGCCGAGTGCTCGCTGTCCACCGGCAGGATCCGGCCGCCGCCGCGCTCGAGCGCCGCCAGCGCCAGCTCGCCGCCGGCGACGAGGCTCTCCTTGTTCGCGAGCGCGAGGTCGATGCCGTGCTCCAACGCCCACAAGGTCGCGTGGATCCCGGCGAACCCGACGACGGCGTTCAGCACGACGTCGGGCTCCGCCCGCTCGAGCAGCTCGGTCGGGTCGCCTCCGACCTGCTTCAGCGGCGCGTCGACGTCGTCGAGCGGCGTCGTGCCGGACGCGGCCGCGCACAGCTCGAGCCCCGGATGCGCCTCGACGATCTCGATCGCCTGGCGGCCGATCGATCCGGTGGCTCCGAGCAGGGCGACGCGCTTGGCCATCGCGGCCAGTGTACGGCTCCACCCTCGACCACGACTCGACCGTCGATGGAGGTGGATGTAACTGGCGATGTAGGTGGATGTAACCGCCGATGTAAGGCGATGTAACCGGCGATGTAGGTGGATGTAACCGCCGATGTAAGGCGATGTAACTAGGTGATGTAGGTGGATGTCACCACCGCTGTCGGTGGATGTCGTCGCCGGCGACGGCTGCTGCCGCGGCCGTGGCGGCGGCCGCTGCGCTCAGTGGTAGCCGAAGGCGAGCACGAGGTAGTACGCGGCCGGGCCGGCGAAGAGGAGCGCGTCGACGCGGTCGAGGACGCCGCCGTGGCCGCCGAGGAGCCGCCCGGTGTCCTTCACCTCCATGTCCCGCTTCAGCGCCGACTCGAAGAGGTCGCCGGCCGTCGCCGCCGCGACGACGACCGCGCCGAGCACGAGGGCCTGCCAGATCTCGAGGTAGCCGTCGCGCGACTGGTAGAGCGCGACGAAGGCGACGAACACGCCCGCAAGCGAGCCGATCAGGAGCCCCTCCCACGTCTTGCCGGGCGAGATCCGCGGCGCCAGCTTGTGGCGGCCGAGCAGGCGCCCGCCGAGGTAGGCGAAGGTGTCGGCCGCCCAGACCGCGAGCAGCACGGTGAAGGCGAGCAGGCGGGGCTCTTGATGCATCTCGCGCAGGAGCTGGATGTGGCCGAGCCCGAGACCGATCCACGCGGCGGCGAGCACCGTCGCGCCGATCGCCGCCGTCGCCGGCGCCTTCGTCTTCGCGAATGCGTTGAGCACGAAGCCGAGCGCGAACGTGGCGAGGAAGCCGGCGAGCAGCCAGACGACGCCGCCGAGGCGCGCGCCCACGAGCGCGAGCGCGACGCCGCCGTAGGCCGCCGGCGCGAGCGGCCGCAGCGGGCGCGCCATCGTCACGAACTCGTGCACGCCGACCGCCGCCGCCGCGGCGAGCAGGCCGAAGAGCCACCAGCCGCCGAGCCAGACGAGGCCGAGCACCGCGGGCAGGCCGACGAGCGCGACCAGCACGCGCGAGACGAAATTGCTCATCGCCCGCCGAATCTACGGCGTCGGCGCGCGTACTCCTCGATCGCGGCGCGAAACTCGTCCGGCCCGAAGTCCGGCCACAGCGTCTCGGTGAAGACGTACTCGGCGTACGCGGACTGCCAGAGGAGGAAGTTCGAGATGCGCAGCTCGCCCGAGGTGCGGATCACGAGGTCGGGATCGGGCATCTCCGGCGCGTAGAGGCTTCGCCCGAGCGCGTTCTCGTCGACCGCGCCCGGCTCGATCCCGCTCTCGACGAGCCGCCGCGCCGCCTCGACCAGCTCGGCGCGGCCGCCGTAGTCGAACGCGATCCAGAGGCTGAGGCGCGCCCGGTCGGCCGTCGCGGCCTCGAGCGCCGCCATCTTCTCCCGCAGCCAGTCCGGGGCGCGGTCGCGGCGGCCGACGAAGCGGGTGCGGACGCCCTGCGCGGCCAGATCCTCCAGCTCGCGGTCGATCGTCTCGCCGAAGATCTCCATCAACGC
This sequence comes from Gaiellaceae bacterium, assembly GCA_035688315.1. Taxonomy (GTDB): domain Bacteria; phylum Actinomycetota; class Thermoleophilia; order Gaiellales; family Gaiellaceae; genus Palsa-739. Next base: position 103,323 of record DASSND010000038.1, read on the forward strand.
CGTCACCTCGCCGGCGGAGCGCGTCCAGTTCTCGGTCGAGAACGCGTAGACGACGAGGGACTCGACGCCGAGGTCGATCGCGGTCTCGACGACCGGGCGCAGCGCCCGCGAGCCGGCCCGGTGGCCGTCGGCGACCGAGACGCCGCGGCCCGCCGCCCAGCGGCCGTTGCCGTCCATGATGATCGCGACGGCGCGCGCGACCTCCGGGAGCCGCTCCTCGAGCCCCGGGGTCACGTCCGTGCCGGGCACGGAGGACTGCACTAGACCTCCATCACCTCGGCTTCCTTGTGCTTCAGCAGCTCGTCGATCTGCTTCGTGTGCTCGTCGGTCAGCTCCTGCACCTTGACCTCGCCGCGGTGCTCCTCGTCGGCCCCCACCTCGCCCGAGTCGACCAGCTCCTTGAGGTGGCGCATCGCGTCGCGGCGGATGTCGCGGACGGCGACGCGATGGCCCTCCGCCATGTTGCGGACGACCTTGACCAGCTCCTTGCGCCGCTCCTCGGTGAGCTGCGGGATCGGCAGGCGGATCAGCTTGCCGTCGTTCGACGGCGTCAGGCCCAGGTCGGATTCCTGGATCGCCTTCTCGATCGCGCGGATCGAGCTGGGGTCGAACGGCTGGATCGTCAGCATGCGCGGCTCCGGGACGTTGATCGTCGAGAGCTGGCGCAGCGGGGTCGCCGTGCCGTAGTAGTCGACCTCGATCCGGTCGAGGAGGGACGCGGACGCGCGCCCGGTGCGGACGGTGGCGAACTCCGCCCGCGCGTGCTCGACCGATTTGCCCATGCGCTCGCGCGCGGTCTGGATCAGCTCCTCCAGCGTGGCCATTGCTGCCCTAGCCCTCCTCTGCGGTCGCGATGATCGTGCCGACGTCCTCGCCGGCGACGACGCGGGCGATGTTGCCGTCCGCCAGCTCGAACACGTGGATCGTCAGCCGGTTGTCCATGCAGAGCGACAGCGCCGTCGTGTCCATCACCTTGAGCCCGCGCTCGATCGCCTGCAGGTGCGTCAGCCGCGGCAGGAACTCCGCGTCGGCGACCCGCCGCGGATCGCCGTCGTACACCCCCTTGACGCCGTGCTTCGCCATCAGGATCGCGTCGGCGCCGATCTCGAGCGCCCGCAGGGCGGCGGCAGTGTCGGTCGTGAAGTACGGGTTGCCGGTGCCGGCCGCGAAGATCACCACGCGGCCTTTCTCGAGGTGCCGCATCGCCCGGCGCCGGATGTACGGCTCGGCGACCTCCGACACCTCGATCGCGGAGAGCACGCGCGTGTCGACGCCCTCCTTCTCGAGCGCGTCCTGCAGCGCGAGCGCGTTCAGGAGCGTCGCGAGCATGCCCGCGTAGTCGGCGGTGGCGCGGTCCATCCCCTCCGCCGAGGCCGCGATACCGCGGTAGAAGTTGCCGCCGCCGACGACGATCGCCACCGCGACCCCCTCGGCCCGCACCGCCGCCACCTCGGTGGCGAGCGAACGGGTGACCGCGACGTCGATCCCGTAGTCGCGCCCGCCCATCAGCGCCTCGCCGGAGAGCTTCAGGAGGACGCGCCGGAACGCCGGCGCGCCCTTCGTCGACTCCGCGACCGGCTTCGGCTCGACCGCCACGGTCAGCCTGCGAGCGAGAAGCGCTGGAACTCGAGCACCTCGGCGCCCGCGCCCGCGAGCACCTGCCCGACCGTCTGCGACGAGTCGTGGATCCACGGCTGGTCGGCGAGGACGCCGCCGCGCTCTGCGAAGAAGCGCTTGTTCAGCATGCCCTCGACGATCTTCTCACGCGCCTGCTCCGGCTTCGACTGCACCTCGTCGGAGTTGAGGTAGATCTCGCGCTCCGCCGCGAGCAGGTCGCCGGGCACGTCCTCGCGGCCGACCCAGCGCGGATCCGACCAGGAGATGTGCATGGCGAGGTTGCGGGCCAGCTCGGGATCGCCGCCGCGCAGGTGCACGAGCACGCCGAGCTTGTTCGCCGGCGGGTGCGCGTAGGCGGCGATCGTGCCGCCGTCCACCGCCTCGAAACGGGCCGCGCCTGCGACCGCGATGTTCTCGCCGAGCTTGCCGGAGAGCGCGGTGCGCTCCTGCTCCAGCTCGGCCGGCCCGTCGACGCCCTTCGCCTCGACCAGCTCGAGCACCTTCTGCGCGAACGCCTGGAACTCCTCGTTCTTCGAGACGGGCTCGGTCTCGCAGCCGACCGCGACCATCGTCCCGCGCGAGCCGTCCTCGGCGAGCCGGTAGCCGACGAGGCCCTCGGTGGTCGCCCGGTCGGCGCGCTTGGCCGCCTGCGCCATCCCTTTCTCGCGCAGGAGGACGATCGCCGCCTCGAGGTCGCCGTTCGTCTCCTCGAGCGCGCGCTTGCAGTCCATCATCCCGGCCCCGGTGCGTTCCCGAAGCTCGCGGACGAGCTGGGCGGAGATCTCGGCCATCAGCCCTCCACCTCCGTCGACGCGGCGGACGCGTCGCTCGCGGCGGCGCCCTCCTTCGCGGGGGCGTCGCCGGTCGGGACGGGCACCGTCTCGCCCTCGGTCTGCGGCTCGGCCGCCTCGGCCTTGCCGACGACCTCGGTGTCGCCCTCGGGCACGCTCGGCTCCGCCTGCGCGGCGGTCTCCGCGGGCTCCTGCTGCTGCGCGAACTCGCGCGGCGAGACCTTCTGCTTGCCCTCCTGGATCGCGTCGGCGATCGCGCGGGCGATCAGGTTGCAGGAGCGGATCGCGTCGTCGTTCCCGGGGACGACGTAGTCCGCCTCGTCCGGGTCGCAGTTCGTGTCGACGAGCGCGATCACCGGCATGCCGAGCCGGCGCGCCTCGCGCACGGCGAGCGCCTCCTTCTTCAGGTCGATGATGAAGACCGCGTCCGGCTGGCGGCGCAGGTCGGCGACGCCGCCGAGGTTCTGCTCGAGCTTCTCCAGCTCGCCGGCCATCGAGATCCGCTCCTTCGCCGGCAGCAGCTCGAGCTGCCCCTCGTCGCGGTAGCGGCGCATCTCGTGCAGCCGCTCGATCCGGTCGGACATCGTCCGCCAGTTGGTGAGCAGGCCGCCCAGCCAGCGGTGGTTGACGTACGGCATGCCGACACGCTTCGCCTCGTTCTCGACGGCGTCCTGCGCCTGCTTCTTCGTGCCGACGAAGAGGACGGTGCCGTTGCGCTCGGCGATGTTGCGCACGAACTGCTGCGCCTCGTCGAGCAGCTCCGAGGTCTGCGTCAGGTCGATGATGTAGATGCCGCCGCGCTCGGCGAAGATGTAGCGGCGCATCTTCGGGTTCCAGCGTCGCGTCTGGTGGCCGAAGTGGACTCCGGCCTCCAGCAGCTCGCGCATGGAGACTGCCATGGAAGCTCCTTCCGGTTCGGTTGGGTCGTGCGCCGGCGGGGCTCGCGTCGCACCGGCCTGAGCGGCCGGCACCCGCGGCGCGGCTGAGCCGCCGGGGAGTCGGGACAGGGACGCGGAAAAGGATAGCGGCGAACCGGAGGCGTGACAGCCGCCGGGTCAATGCGTCGGAGTCCGCAGCGCGTCGAGCGCCGCGGCGAGGTCGTCCGGGAGCGGCGAGTCCACCTCCACCTCCTCGCCGCCGAACGGGTGCGGGAAGACGAGCCGCCGGGCGTGGAGGAACTGGCGCTCGAGCCCCAGCTCGCCCGGGCGCCCGTAGAGCGGGTCGCCGGCGACCGGGATCTCGATCGCGGCGAGATGGACGCGGATCTGGTGCGTCCGCCCCGTCTCGAGCCGGACGCGGAGCAGTGCGTGCGCCGGCAGCAGCTCCTCGACCTCGAAGTGCGTCACCGCCGCGCGCGGGCTGTCGGTGTCGAGCGAGTGGCGGAGGCGGTCGTGGCGGTCGCGGCCGATCGGCGCGTCGATCGTGCCGCGGCGGGAGCGCGGGCGGCCGACGACGAGCGCGAGGTACTCGCGCGTCACCGCGCGCTCGCGGATCAGCTCCTGCAGGCGCGCGTGCGCCTCGTCGGAGCGGGCGACGACGAGCAACCCGGAGGTGTCGCGGTCGAGCCGGTGGACGATCCCGGGCCGGTCGTCGTCCCCGCCCTCCGCGCCGGCGGCCAGCAGCCCGTGGACGAGCGTGCCGCGTGTATGGCCGGGCGCCGGATGGACGACGACCCCGGCAGGCTTGTCCACGACGAGCAGGTGCTCGTCCTCGAAGCGGATCGCGAAGTCCCGCTGCTCGGGCGCGAGCGAGACCGGCTCCTGGTCGGGCAGCTCGAACTCCAGCTCCTCCCCGCCCTCGAGCCGGTGGCTCTTCGGCCGCGCGCGCCCGTCGACGAGCACCGGGCCGGAGGCGAGGATCCGCTCCGCGGCCGCGCGCGACCCGATCGCCGGCAGGCTCGCGAGGTAGCGGTCGAGCCGCGTCCCGGCTGCGTCGTCGGCGACGCGCAGCGTCGTCACCCGCGTTCGCGGGCCGCGAGCGCAGCGATCAGGATCCCGACCCCGATCACGATGAAGCTGTCGGCGAGGTTGAACGCCGGCCAGTAGCGGACGTCGAGGAAGTCGGTGACGTAGCCGAGCCGCACCCGGTCGAGCAGGTTCGAGACGCTGCCGCCGATCACGAGCCCGAGCGCGACCGGCAGGATCGGGTGGCGCGCGCCGGAGCGGGCGAAGTAGACGAGCATCCAGGCGACCGCGATCGCGGTCAGCACGATCACGCCCGCGGTGGCGCTCGCGAACAGCCCGAAGGCGATCCCGGAGTTGCGGACGTGGTGGATCCAGAACGGCCCGACGACGTGCACGGCCTCGTCGAGGCGCAGGTGCGTCGTGACGAGCCGCTTCGTCGCCTGGTCGGCGGCGAGCGCCGCGAGCGCGATCGCGCCGAGGGCGAGCCACTGGACCGGGCCGGCTGCGAGAGAGCGCTCGGCCATCGAGATCGGCGTCAGACCGTCCGTCGCCGAGCCGACGCGGACGTCGACCGGCCTCGCCGCCGGCTCGCTCAACTCCTCTCGGCCTCGCGCTTGCAATCGATGCAGAGCGACGCCCACGGGTACGCCTCGAGCCGCTCGGGAGCGATCTCGCGGCCGCAGCGGCTGCACGTCCCGTATGTGCCGTCGTCGATCCGCTTCAACGCGTCGTCGATCTGGCGGAGGACGTCCTCGGAGTTCTCGCCGAGCGTGTAGTCGATCTCGCGCCCGAGCGTCGCCGTCGCGGTCTCGGCGAGGTGGTTGTCGCTCGTCGCGGCGATCTCCTCCACCTCCTCGTCGAGCGAGCCGGCATGCTCGTCGCGCAGGGCGGCGAGCGCCCGCTCCACCCGCGCGCGCTCCTCGAGGAGTGCCGACTGGAACCGTTGCGTGTCGATGCTCATGCGCGCCTGTCCTTTCTGCCGCGGTCGAGGGCTGCCGCCGAAGCGAGGCGCCGCTCGATCAGCGCAGGCCCGACCCCGGTCAACTCCACGATTTTCTCCCGTCCGCCGTGCCCCGAAACGAGGGCGACGGCGGTCCGCGGCACCGCGAGCGCGTCGGCGACCAGGCGCAGCACGGCCTCGTTCGCGCGGCCGCGCTCCGGCGCCTCGGTCACGCGCACCTTCCACGCGTCGCCGTGGCGCCCGACGACGGCGGCGCGGCCAGCACCGGGGCTCACGCGCAGCCTGAGACGCGTCGTCTCCTGGCCCATGCCCGAAGTGTACGTCCGCGCCGGCGGCGCCTTGTAACAGCCTGTTACACGTTCAGGCGGCGTCGGCGTCGGCCAGCGGGACGCCGCCGAACCCGTGCCAGGTCGGCTCGAGCGACGCCTCCTCCGGGCGCGCCTCGGGCGCCTGCTCGGCGGTCTCGGGCTCCTGCTCGAGCGTCGCGAGCGCGGCCGTGAGCTGGACGCGGAGCCGTGCGGACTCGGTGCGGAGCCGCTCGTTGTCGGCGATCGCCTGCCGCTGGATCCGCCGGGCCTCGGCGTGCGCCTCCTCGAGGATCAGCTCCGCCTGCCGGCGCGCCTGCTCCTTCACGTCGGCGGACGCGCGTTCGGCGGAGACGAGCGTCGTGCGCAGCAGCGCCTCCAGCTCCCGGTAGCGCACGAGGTCGGCCTCGAGCTGCTCGACCTTGTCGGCGAGGTCGGCGCGCTCGCGCCAGACGTCCTCGAAACTCGCCGCGACCTCCGCGAGCAGCCGCTCGGTCGGGCCGGCCTTGAACCCGAAGAGGCCGCGCCCCGGGGTCATGTGCCTGATCTCGACGGGTGTCAGCGCCATCTCGTCTCCCCTCTAGTGGAACTGCTCGAGAACCTGGACCAGCACCTGCTCGGCCACCCAGAGGACGATCACCGCGATCATCGGCGAGAAGTCGAACGCGCCCGTCGAGGGCAGGACGCGCCGGAACAGCCGCAGGTACGGCTCGGTCACGTCGTAGAGGAAGCGCTGGATCCGGTTCAGCCAGATCGAATAGGGCAGCCGCAGCCAGCTCGTGACGATGTAGAGCAGGATCACGAGCGTGTAGACCGACGCGAAGACGTAGAGGAAGTTCTGCGCGCTCGTGATCGCGTCGGCGAGCATCGGGACGGAGGCCGCGGAGCCCATCGAGCGTCCGTTCGCCCTCGCGGGCCCTTTCCCTCTCGCTACGCCTGGTTGAAGAACCCGCGCTCGAGCATGCGCGCCCGGTCCTCGGCGGACAGCTCGACGTTGCGCGGCGTGAGCAGGAAGACCTTGTCGGCGACGCGCTGCATGCTGCCGTCGAGCGCGTAGGTGAGCCCGCTCGCGAAGTCGATCAGGCGCTTCGACAGCTCCTGGTCGGTGGCCTGCAGGTTGAGGATCACCGGCACGCCCTCCTTGAAGCGGTCGGCGACCTGCTGCGCGTCGTTGAAGCTGCGAGGCAGGACGAGATGGAGGCGGGCCGTCCCGGGGCCGGGGAGCGCCTCGAGGTTCGAGCGGCGGCGCGGCTCCGCGCTGCGCTGCTGCGGCGCCGGGCGGAGGATGCTCGTCCGCTGCACCGTCCCGGGCTCCGGGTCGGTCCAGTCGTCGTCGTAGGAGCGGGACGCGCGGCGCGGCGCGAGCCGGCGGACGTTCGGGCGCTCGGCGTACGCGCGCTGCAGCTCCTCGTCGGTGAGGTAGCCGTCCTCGTCCCAGTCCTCCTCCTCGGCGATCCCGAAGTAGACGAGGGTGCGGGCCCAGACGTCGGCGAGTCCCATGGTTGCGCGGGATGTTACCCCCGCCAGAGGATCGAACCGACCCTGACGTGGGTCGCGCCCTCCTCGGCCGCGACGCGGTAGTCCTGGCTCGTCCCCATCGACAGCTCGCGCAGGCCGTGCGCCTCGGCCAGCTCGCGCAGGCGGCGGAACCACGGGCGCGACGCCTCCGGGTCGTCGGTCGCGGGCGGCATCGTCATCAGGCCGCGCACGTCCGGGTAGGCCGCGAGCAGCCGCGGCAGCTCCGCGGGCGCGATCCCCGACTTCGACGCCTCGCCGGAGAGGTTGACCTCGACGAGCGCCGGGATCGAGAGCTTGCGCGCCGCCGACTCGGAGGCGAGCGAGTGGCACAGCTCGCAGAGCTGCGAGACGAGCGGGGCCTTGCGGCTCTGCAGGTGACCGATGAAGTGCCAGCGGAACGCGTCGCCGAAGCGGGCGTGCTTCGCCTGCAGGTCCTGGGCGCGGTTCTCGCCGACGACCTCGACGCCCGCCTCCGCGAGGGTCCCCAGCTCGTCGGCGGAGACGTACTTCGTGGCGACGACGACGGTGACGCCGGGGCCGACCTCCTCGCGGATCCGCTCGTAGCGCTCGCGGACGGCGTCAGGCGACGTAGGCGATCACCCCCTGCCGGCCGGTGACGCCCCGGTCGCGGCGGTGCGAGAAGAAGCGTCCCTCGTCGCAGGCGGTGCAGAGGTCGAACCGGTCGACGCGGTCGACGCCGGCGGCGCGGAGCGCGCGCTCGGCGGACGACCAGAGGTCGAGCCGGCCGCCGCGCACCACGTCGTCGCCGAACGCCTCCCGGAACGGCGTCGCCACCTCCTCCCCGACCTCGTAGCAGCACGGGCCGATTCCCGGGCCGATGGCGGCGGCGAGCGTGCCGCCGCCGAGCGCGCGGACGCCCGCGGCGACGATCCCGGCGAGCAGGCCGCGCCAGCCCGCGTGCAGGATCGCGACCGCGGGGGCGCGGCCGTCGGCGCGGGCGATCGCGATCGGGAGGCAGTCGGCGGTGAGCAGGAGCATCGTGCGGCCCGGCTCGTCGCTCCAGAGGCCGTCGCAGTGGTCGTAGACGGTGCCGGGGGTGACGATCCCGCGCGGCTCGGCGCGGGCGACGACCGCGCCGTGGCGCTGCCAGCCCATCGTCGCGCCGTCCGGGTCGGCGCCGACCGCGGCACAGAGCCGCTTGCGGTTCTCGACGACGTCGGCGGGCCGGTCGTCGGTCTTGATCCCGAGGTTCAGCGAGGCGAACGCGCCCTCGCTGACGCCGCCCTCGCGCGTCGAGAAGGCGACCCGGCAGGAGCCCGGCGCCTCCCACGGGAGCGTTCCGGCGGTCACCGTCCCAGCTTACGGCCGGCGCGGCGGAGCAGCTCGTCCCGCGTGTTCAGCTCGGGGTCGTCGACGACGTCGTCGAGCAGCTCGTCGAGGGCGCGCCCGAGCTGCGGGCCGGGCTCGAAGCCGATCCCGATCAGGTCGTCGCCGTCGACGGCGAGGTCGGAGAGCCGGTGCGGCGCCGCGAGCTGGCCGCGGACGACCTCGCGGAAGCGCTCCAGCCGCTCCAGCTCCTCGAGCGGCGGCGGCTCGCCGCCGCTGCCGCGCTTGCCCGCGAGGTCGGCCCGCCGGTGGTCGAGCAGCGCGAACGCGAGCGGCTCGCCGTGCCGGCGCAGGAAGCGGCGCGCGCGGCGCTCGTCGCCCCGGCCGACCTGGAACATGTGGCGCCGCACGATCCGGACGACGAGGCTGCGCAGCTCGTTCGGGTAGCGGAGACGGGCGAGCGCCGCGGCCGCCAGCTCGGCGCCGACGGCGTCGTGGCCGCGCTCGGCGACCCCGGGCTTCGCGTAGTAGTGGAGCCGGCCGTCCTGGCCGCGCCAGGCGACGAGCGGCTTGCCGAGGTCGTGGAAGAGGGCGGCGAGCCGCACGGCGAGCGAGAAGCCGGCGTCCGCGGCGGCCTGCACGACGGCGAAGGTGTGCTCGTCGACCGTGAGGTCGTGGTAGCGGCTCTCCTGGTCGAAGCCGAGCGCCGGGCCGAACTCCGGGAGCAGCTCGACGAGGACGCCCGTGTCGCGCGCGAGCCGCAGCGCGGTCGCGGGATCGCGGCCGAGCAGGAGCTTCGACAGCTCGCCGAGCCCGTCCGCGGCGAGGCCGCCGCCGATCCGCTCGCCGGAGACGAGCGTCACCGCCGGCGCCTCCTCCCGCATCTGGCGCAGCAGCTCCGCGTCGGGCTCGAAGCCGAGCTGCGAGACGAAGCGGAGCGCGCGGACGAGCCGCAGCGGGTCCTCGCGGAAGCTCTGCGGCGAGACGGTGCGAAGGACGCGCGCCTCCAGGTCGGCGCGGCCGCCGAGCGGGTCGACCAGCTCGCCGGTGTCGAGCCGGCGCGCCATCGCGTTGACGGTGAAGTCGCGGCGGCGCATGTCCTCCTCGACCGGGAGCGCGGGGTCGGCGACGATCTCGAAGTCGTGGCGGCCCGGCCCGGTGCTGCGCTCGGCGCGCGGCGGCGCCAGCTCGATCCCGGCCGGGACGAGCTTGCGCACGGCCCTGTCGCGCGGGTGGAGTCGGACGCCGACGAGCCGCCCCGCGACGACGAGGTCCTCGACCCGTCCGTGCGGCTCGAGCGCCCGCCTCAGCCCCTCGACGTCGAGCCCCGGGACGAGGAAGTCGGCGTCCTTCGACTCGATCCCGAGCAGCTCGTCGCGCACCGCTCCGCCGACGAGGTAGGCGTCGAGCCCGAGCCCTCTGACGTATTCCTCGATCTCCGCGCGCACCGGCGCATTCTCGCGCCGCCGCCGCTACAGCTGCGCGATCGCCTCGATCTCGACCTTCGCGCCCGAGGGCAGCTTCGCCACCTCGACCGTCGAGCGGGCCGGCGGGCGCTCGCCGACGTGCGTCGCGTACACCGCGTTCATCCCCTGGAAGTCACCGAGATCCTGCAGAAACACGGTGGTCTTGACGAGCCGGTCGAGGCTCGTGCCCGCCTCCTCGAGGATGGCGCGCAGGTTCGCGAAGACCTGCTCGGTCTGCTCCTCGATCGTCCCGCCCGAGAGCTCCTTGTCGCCGGGCTTCAGCGCGAGCTGGCCCGAGACGAAGACGAAGTCGCCGGCGCGGATCGCCTGGGAGTAGGGCGCGCCCTGGAACGGCGCGGGCGCCGCCTCGGTCCGCACGACCGTCTTGCTCATTCATTCCCTCCATCGGTCGAGCACGCGTGGGCGAGCGCGACGCCGAGCGCCTTGAAGATCGCCTCGAGCACGTGCTGGGTGTCGGTGCCGTTCAGGAGCCTCACGTGCAGGGTCACGCCCGCGCCTTCGGCGAACCGCTCGAGGAAGCGGCGCGCGACGTCCGTGCCGAGGCCGCCGATCCGGGCGCCCGTGAGATCGACGTTCGTGACGACGAGCGGATCGTCCGAGACCTCGAGGACGACGCTCGCGAGCGCCTCCGACGACGTCATCGACGCGGAGCCGTACCCGCGGCCGCCGCGCAGCCCATCCGCGAGCGCACGGCCGAGCGCGGTGCCCGCCTCTGCCACCTCCGCCTCGCCGGTCCCCGGCTCGACCTCGAGTGCGAGATCCCAGCGCGCGTAGCGTGCGAGCTGCTCGAGCAACCGGTCGAGCACGGGCAGTCCGCTGTCGACGCTCGCGTCGCCGCGTCCTCGTAGATCGAGCCGGATCCCGCTCCGTCCTGCCGCCGCCATGGTCGCTGCGGAGGCTACAGCAGCCCCTCCTGCGGCTTGCAAGCCGTGCGTCTGCCCGTTGCAAAGATGGGCCGCCCGGCCTATCCCCTTCGCCGCGCTCCATGCCTACGGTCACCGTGGA
>DASSND010000052.1:0-16389 GCA_035688315.1 Gaiellaceae bacterium
GGAGAAGGTGGCCGCCTCCGCGGTCTTCTTGCCCAGCTTCAGCGTGAACTCCGGCTGGCCCGCGACCTCGACGAGCTTCGCGTACGCCTTGCGCAGGTTCGTGTAGATCGGCGAGGACAGCAGCTCGGCCGAGAGCCGCACCGACTGCGCGGCCGACGTCGCCTCCTCAACGATCTTCACCTGAAGCCCGGCCTCGTCGCGCTCGAGCACCGACAGCGTGTAGCCGTTCGCCGGCATCGTCGCGATCGCCTTCTCGAGCGACGCCGGTGTCAGCGCGTCGTGCTCGACGAGCCGGTGTCGCATCACGAGCTCGGCCGCGTGATGGCCGTAGTCGGAGCGCAGCCGCGCGAACCAGCCCTCGAACTCCGCGAGCGCACCGGTGAAGCGCTTCCACTTCGCCTCGGTCAGCTTGACCTCGTTGCCGTCGCCGTCGGTGATCTCGAGATCGCCGAAGCGCTCGCGCACGAGCAGCTCCTCGAGCTGCGATTCCTTCTCGAAGTAGAACTCCTGGTTGCCGAGCTTGACCTTGTAGAGCGGCGGCACGGCGATGTACACGTGACCGCGCTCGAACAGCTCCTTCATGTGCCGGTACAGGAACGTCAGCACGAGCGTGCGGATGTGCGAGCCGTCGACGTCGGCGTCGGTCATGATGATCACCCGGTGGTACCGCAGGGACTCGACGTCGAACTCGTCGCCGATCCCGGTGCCGATCGCGGTGATCATCGCCTGGATCTCGTTGTTCGAGAGCACCTTGTTGATGCGGTTCTTCTCGCTGTTGATGATCTTCCCGCGCAGCGGCAGGATCGCCTGGTAGGTGCGGTCGCGGCCGGTCTTGGCGGAGCCGCCGGCGGAGTCGCCCTCGACGATGTACAGCTCGGCGACCTCCGGGTCGCGGATCGAGCAGTCGGCCAGCTTGCCGGGCAGCGACGAGCTGTCGAGCGCCGACTTGCGGCGGGTCAGCTCGCGCGCCTTGCGGGCGGCCATGCGGGCGCGCATCGCGGCGATCGCCTTCGTGCAGATCGCGCGCGCGTCCTGCGGGTTCTCCTCGAGGAACTGCGCGAGGCTCGCGTTCACCGTCGTCTGGACGAGGCCCTCGACGCCGGGGTTGCCGAGCTTCGCCTTCGTCTGGCCCTCGAACTGCGGGTTCTGGAGCTTGACCGAGACGACGGCGGCGAGTCCTTCGCGCACGTCCTCGCCGTCGAGCGACTCGTCCTTCTTCAGCAGCTTCAGGTCCTGCGCCTTCGCGTTCAGCGTGCGCGTGAGCGCGCTGCGGAAGCCGGAGAGGTGCGAGCCGCCCTCGACGGTGTTGATGTTGTTCGCGAAGGTGAAGACCGACTCCTGGAAGGAGCTGTTCCACTGCATCGCCACCTCGACCTGGCCCTGCTCGGTCTCGCCCTCGAGGTAGACGATGTGGCGGTGGATCGCGTCCTTCGCCTCGTTGATGTAGGCGACGAAGTCGCGGATGCCGCCCTCGTAGTGGAACTCGGCGGTCTTGCCCTCGGCGCGCTCGTCGACGAAGCGGATCAGGAGCCCCTTCGTCAGGAACGCCGTCTCGCGCAGCCGCTGCAGCAGCGTGTCGGCGTTCATCTCCATCTCCTCGAAGATCTCGGCGTCGGGGAGGAAGGAGATCGTGGTGCCGGTGCCGTCGGCCGTGCCGGTGACCTCGATCGGCCCCTTCGGGACGCCGCGCTCGAACTCCTGGCGGTGGATCTTCCCGTCGCGGTGCACCTCGACGGCGAGCCACTCGGAGAGCGCGTTGACGACGGAGGCGCCGACGCCGTGCAGGCCGCCGGAGACCTTGTAGCCGCTGCCGCCGAACTTCCCGCCGGCGTGGAGCTTCGTCATGATCACGGTCAGCGCGGACTCGCCCTGGTCCTCCATCACGTCCACCGGCATGCCGCGGCCCCAGTCGCGGACGGTGACCGAGTTGTCGGGGTGGAGGGTGACCTCGATCCGCTCGTTGTGGCCCTGGAGCGCCTCGTCGACGGAGTTGTCGACGATCTCGTAGACGAGGTGGTGGAGGCCCCGGATGCCGGTCGAGCCGATGTACATCCCGGGCCTCAGCCGCACCGGCTCGAGGCCCTCGAGCACGGTGATGTCCTTGGCGGTGTAGTCCGTTTCGGTCATGAAAAAAGCCCTGCAAATTCCGCATTTGCGGGCGCACTTCAGTGTATCAGACGGGGCGGTCGTCCGCGGTTGCTGCCGCGGCCCGCGCGAGGCTCGCCGCGGCCGTTCGCGCGACGAGCGCGCGCAGCTTCGCGTCGGCGATCCCGGCCGCCCATTCGGCGGCCTCCCGCTCCTGCTCCAGGGTAGCCCGCGGCGGTTCGCGCCCCGGTTCGGGGGCGGGCTCGGGCTGCTGGTCGGGCAGCGGACCGGGGACGAACTGGAGCTTCGGGGCTCCCGGAAGACGGGCGGAGATCTCGCCGGCGCGCTGGGTCAGCTCGAAGCCCCAGACGGCGTCGCGGACGTGCACGACGAGCGTCCCGTCGCCGCGGACACGGGCCGGCCAGGCGTGGCGGGCGATCCCTTCGCCCACCGCCTCGGGCCACGCGCCGGCGAGCGTCGTCGCCGCGCCCTCCGGCCCGAGCCGCGCCAGCTCCTGCCGGATCGCCTCGCCGAGGGGCTCGGTCACGACTCGGCCTCCACCAGGCCCGGCGAGACGTGGAGCAGCTGGTCGGGCTCGCCGGGGAGCATCGCCGCGTCCGTCGCGGTCACGAGCGTCTGGCCCACGCCGGCGACCCGTTCGGCGAGGATGCGCCGGCGGCCCGGGTCCAGCTCGGAGAGCACGTCGTCGAGCAGGAGCAGCGGCGGAGCGCCGCGGCGAGCGGCGAGCGTCTCGGCCTCGGCGAGCAGGAGCGCGAGGAGCGAGAGCCGCTGCTCGCCCTGCGAGCCGAAGCTCCGCAGCTCGCGGGGGCCGGAGAGGAGCGCGACGTCGTCGAGGTGCGGCCCGAGCGAGGTGATCCCCCGCTCGAGGTCGCGCTCGAGCCGCCCCTCGAGCGCGGCGCGGGCGACGGGCTCGCCGTCGTAGCGGAGCGCCGCGTCCGGGAGCCCCAGCTCGCCGGCCCGCTCGGCGAAGGCGGGCTGCAGCAGCTCGAGCGCCTCGACCCGCGCCGCGGCGAGCGCGGCTCCGAGGTCGGCGACCTGCTCCGTCCAGGGCGCGATCGCGTCGCGGGAGGAGAAGCCCCCCGCGGCGCGGCGCAGTGCGGCGTTCCGCTGGGCGACCGCGGCCCCGTAGTCCGCGGGCAGCGAGGCGCGCGCGGGCAGCAGCCGCCCCAGCACGCGGTCGACGTACGCGCGGCGCGCGGCGGGGGCGCCCTTGACGACGCCGAGCCGGTCGGGGGTGAAGACGAGCGTCGCCGCCTCGCCGCGCAGCTGCTCCGCCGTCCGCAGCGGCGCCCCGTTCAGGGTCGCCCGCTTGCCGGCTCCCGGGCGGAGCGTCACCTCGACCTCCAGCGGGACGTCGCCGCGGCGGCCCTTGATCGCCACGCGGGCCGCCGCGTCGCCGAAACGGACGAGGTGCGCGTCGGTGCGCGTCCGCGGCGAGAACCCCTGCGTGCCCACGTGGAGCGACTCGAGCAGGTTCGTCTTGCCGGCCCCGTTCGGCCCGACGGCGAGCACGAGCCCCGGCCGCAGCTCGAGCCGTAGCCGCTCGTACGACCGGAAGCTGCGCAGCGCTACGTCGGTGACGATCAGCCCGGCAGCCGGATCGGCATCACGAGATACGTGAAGTCGTCGGCCTCGCCCTGGAGCACCGCCGGGCGGAGCGGGCTGATCAGCTTCACCCGCACGTCGTCGCCCTCGATCGACTCGAGCCCGTCGCGGAGGAAGTCCGCGTTGAAGCCGATGTCGAGCGTCTCGCCGGTGTAGCCGGCCGGCATCGACTCCCGCGACTCGCCCACCTCGTGGGTGCGTGCGAGCACGGTCAGCTCGCCCTCGGCGAAGCGGAGCTGCAGGGGCGTCGCGCGCTGGATCATCACCGCGGCGCGGCGGACGACCTCGAGCAGCTCGGCCCGCGGCAGCGTCAGCACCGTCTCGAAGGTCTCGGGCAGGAGCTGCCGGTAGTTCGGGAACTGACCGTCGATCCGCCGCGTCGTCAACCAGACCCCGTCGGTGGCGAACACGACCTGGTTGTCGTGGACGCCGACCGCGATCTCGTCGCCGCCGCCGGCCACCCGCGCCAGCTCCTGGAGCGCGCGGCTCGGGACGATCGCCTCGAGGTCGGGCGCGCTCCCGCTCAGCTCAGTCTCCTTCACCGCGAGGCGGTAGGAGTCGGTCGCCGCCATCACGAGCTTCCCGGCGGCGAACTGGACGAGGACGCCGGTGAGGACAGGGCGCGACTCGTCGCGGGAGGCTGCCCGGGCGACGCGGTTGATCGTCTCGAGCAGCGACTCGCGCTCGACGGCGAAGGTCTGCACCGCGGCGACGTCGGGCAGCCGCGGGAAGTCTTCGGCGTTGAAGGTGTGCAGCGTGTAGCTGGCGCTGCCCGAGGTGACGTGGACGACCGACTCGGAGGCGCGGTGCTCGATCGTGACCTCGTCGCCGGGCAGCAGCCGCGCGATGTCGACGAGCGTCCGGCCGGGCAGCACGAGCGAGCCGTCGCCCTGCACCTGTGCGGGCACCGTGGCGCGCAGCGACAGCTCCATGTCGGTCGCGGCGAGGCGCAGCTCGTCGCCGCTCGCCTCGAGCAGGATCCCGGAGAGGATCTGCACCGAGGTGCGGGTGGAGACGGCGCGGCCGACGACGCCGAGCCCCTGGACGAGCTCGTCCTTCGCGCACGTGATCCTCAGCTCGGCGCCCACGACGATGTCAGTCTCGATCATCTAAGAGGTCCTCGTAGCAGTCATAGGGGTGTGGACAGCGGGGGAAAGCGGCGCGCGGCGGCACGGGCAGGGCCGAAGCGCTGTGGGTCCAAAGTGTGGAGAACGGGCCGGACCTCACAGGCCGCCATCGTCAGCGCACCTGTTTCACACGTGCGGTCAATTCCTGCACGAGGTTGTACACAGACCTGTCCTCCTTGATCATGCGCGCGATCTTGGAGGTGGCGTGGATCACCGTCGTGTGGTCGCGGCCGCCGAACTCCTTGCCGATCTTCGGCAGCGACGAGTCGGTCAGCTCGCGCGAGAGGTACATCGCGACCTGGCGCGGATAGACGATGTTCTGGGAGCGCCGGTCGCCGCACAGCTCGTCGAGCGAGAGGTTGAAGCGCGCGGCGACGAGGTCCTGGATCCGCTTGATCGAGACCTCGGCGGCCTCGCCCTGCGGGAACACGTCCTTGAGGACGTCCTGGGCCAGCTCGACGGTCATCGGCCGGCCGGTGAGCGACGAGAACGCGACGACGCGCGTGAGCGCCCCTTCCAGCTCGCGGATGTTCGTCGAGACGCGCCCCGCGATGAACGTCAGCACCTCGTCCTCGTGGACGTGGATCCCGTCGACCTTCACCTTCTTGCGCAGGATCGCGATACGCGTCTCGAGGTCGGGCGGCTGGATGTCGGTGATCAGGCCCCACTCGAAGCGGCTGCGCAGCCGCTCCTCGAGCGTCGAGATCTCGCGCGGCGGCCGGTCGCTCGACATGACGATCTGCGAGCCGGCCTCGTAGAGCGAGTTGAAGGTGTGGAAGAACTCCTCCTGGATCCGCTCCTTGTGCTCGAAGAACTGCACGTCGTCGATCAGGAGCACGTCGTAGGCGCGGTAGCGCTGCTTGAAGCCCTCGATGCGCTTGTCGCGGAGCGAGTTGATGAAGTCGTTCATGAAGGTCTCGCTCGTCACGTAGCGCACCGAGAGGTGCGACGAGTGCTCGGAGACGTACTGGGCGACCGCCTGCAGCAGGTGCGTCTTGCCGAGGCCGGTGCCGCCGTAGATGAAGAGCGGGTTGTACGCCTGCGCCGGCGCCTCGGCGACCGCGAGCGCGGCCGCGTGCGCGAAGCGGTTCGACGAGCCGATCACGAACGAGTCGAACGTGTACTTCGCGTTGAAGCCGCCGCTCTCCGGCCGCGCCTGGATCCGCTGCACGACGGGGGAGACGGCGGCGGGCTGTTCGTCCGCCCCGGCCGGAGCGGCGACGCGCAGCTCGAGCGGCCGCTCGACGCCGAGGATGTCGCGCACCGCCGCGCCGATCAGGCCGCGGAAGTGCCCTTCGATCCAGTCGCGCGTGAAGTCGTTCGGGACTGCGAGGACGAGTGCGTCCCCGGCCAGCTCGAGGCCGGAGACCTCGCCGAACCAGGTGCTGTAGGTCGCGTCGTTGAGCGCCCCCCTGAGCCGGGCGGAGATCTCGCTCCACAGGCCCTCCGCCGTCAGCTCGATTTGCTGCTCCACAGACCTTCTGCCCCCTCCTTCTGCAACCCCGAGCGGCCAGCATAACAGCGTGTCCACCCAGGGCAAAACAGGCCAAATTGCAGGAATTTTCCTGATGCTCACATTCCCTCCACACCTGTGGAAAGCGATGGGGGAAACTCCTCGGACCCGCATTCCTGCGGGCTCGCGGCTTGTGGACAAACCGGTGGACGACCGGCGGCTATACTGGCTCTCCGCACCCCGCGCCGGCGGGGTTTTTCCTGCCGACCGACACCACCCAGGACTCGTGAAGCGCACCTATCAGCCGAACGTCCGCCGCCGCAAGCGCAAGCACGGCTTCCGCGCCCGCATGGCGACCCGCGCGGGCCGCGCGATCCTCAAGCGCCGCCGCGCCAAGGGCCGCGCGCGCCTGTCGGCGTAAGCTGGCCCCGTGAAGCGCGCGAACCGCCTGTCCCGCTCGCGGGACTTCGACGCCGTCTACCGGCAGGGCCGCTCCGTCTCGTCGCGGTACCTCGTCCTCTACTGGTTCCCGCAGGACGAGCCGGCCGAGCCGCGCTTCGGCTTTTCGGTGCCGCGGTCGGTCGGGGGCGCCGTCGAGCGCAACCGGGTCAAGCGGCAGCTCCGCGAGGCGTGGCGGGCGCGGCTCGAGCGCGTTCCGGCCGGCCACGACTACGTCGTGATCGTGCGGCCCGGCCTGCCGGAGGCGGTCGAGGCGAACGGCTTCGACTGGCTCGGCGAGCGGCTGGACGAGGTGCTCGCCCAGGCGAAGGTCGCCGCCTGATGTACCGCGTCGGCGTCGCGGCGGTCTGGCTCTACCGGGTCACGCTCGGAGCGCTCTTCCCGACCACCTGCAAGTACGAGCCGTCCTGCTCGCAGTACGCGATCGACGCGCTGCGGACGCGGGGGCTCCTCCGCGGCGCCGCCCTCGCCGGCTGGCGGCTGCTGCGCTGCAACCCGTGGAGCCGGGGAGGCTTCGACCCGGTTCGATGACGCACCTGCTCGCTCTCGTCCTCGCCTCGCCGCTCACCCCGCTCGAG
Source organism: Gaiellaceae bacterium (assembly GCA_035688315.1). GTDB lineage: Bacteria > Actinomycetota > Thermoleophilia > Gaiellales > Gaiellaceae > Palsa-739. The sequence continues at coordinate 7,329 of DASSND010000052.1, forward strand.
CACGCGCTGCGCCACGTCCTCGACTGGCTGCACACGACGCTCGGGCTCTCCTGGGCGTGGTCGATCGTCGCCCTGACGGTGATCGTGCGGATGATCCTCGTCCCGCTCACCGTCCGCCAGATCCACTCGATGCAGAACCTGCAGCGCTTCGCGCCGCAGATGAAGGAGATCCAGAAGAAGTACAAGGCCGACAAGCAGCGCCAGAACGAGGAGCTGATGAAGTTCTACCGGGAGAACAACATCAACCCGGCCGCCTCGTGTCTGCCGATGCTGCTGCAGTTCCCGGTCTTCATCGCGCTCTACTACACGCTGCGCGGCTTCTCGAGCCACCCGCCCGCGGGCGACCTCTCCTGGCTGCACTTCGTGCCGTCGATCGCCGACGCGACCACCTCGTTCTGGGGCGGCTACGTGCTGCTCGTCGTCTACGTCGGCAGCCAGATGGCCTCGACGCTGTACATGTCGGCGACGGTGGACAAGCTGCAGCGGCGGCTCTTCATGCTGATGCCGCTGATCTTCGTCTTCGTGATCGCGCACTTCCCGGCCGGGCTCGTCCTCTACTGGATGACCACGAACCTGTGGACGGTCGGGCAGGGCCTGATCACGCGCCGCCTGATCCCGAAGACGGCCGCGCCGCTCGGCCAGCAGAAGCGCTCCTCGCGGACGCCGCCGAAGGAGCAGGCGGAGCCCGAGGCCCCGGCCCAGCCTCCGCGGCAGGAGAAGCCCGCGGCGCCGGCGCCGCCGCGCAAGGTGCGCCGCAAGAAGCGCGCCGGACGCAGATGAGCGACGAATTGACGGTCGAGACGACGGGCGAGACCGTCGGCGAGGCGAAGTGGGCGGCGCTGCGCGAGCTGGAGCAGCGCCATCCCGGCCTCGACAAGTCGGCGGTGCGCTTCGAGGTCGTCTCCGAGGGCGAGCGCGGGCTCCTCGGCGTCGGGTACGAGCCGGCGCGCGTGGTCGCGCACCTTCCCGCGGAGGCGGCGGAGGCCGCGCAGGCCGCGGTCGAGGCGGGCGGGCTCGCGGGCGAGATGCAGGCGCTCGTCGTCCGGGTCGTCGCCGCGCTCGGGATCGACGCGCGCGTCGTCGTGCGCGAGGACGGCGAGGCGGTCCACGTCACGTGCTCCGGGCCGGACGTCGCGCTCCTGATCGGCCGCCACGGCCAGACGATCGACTCGCTCCAGTACCTCCTGAACGCGATCGCCCACCGCGGCCACGGCGACGAGCGCAAGGAGGTCGTCGTCGACGCCGCCGGCTACCGCGAGCGCCGCCGCGCGACGCTCGAGTCGCTCGCCCTCGCCACGGCGCACCGCGTGCTCGCGAGCGGCGAGCCGGAGGCGCTCGAGCCGATGACCGCGGTCGAGCGGAAGGTCGTCCACCAGCGCCTCGCCGACTACGACGGCGTGCGGACGACCTCCGAGGGGACGGAGCCGAACCGCCACGTCGTCGTCCTCCCCGACTGACCTCGACGGCTGGCTCGCCGCGCTCGTCGCGACGCCGGGCCTGACCGCGATCCGGGACCTCGAGCGGGCGCGGGAGGTGCTGCTCGCCGACGCGCTCCGGGCGGTGCCGCTCGTCGAGCGCTTCGCGGGGCCGCTCGTGGACGCCGGCTCGGGCGGCGGCTCGCCCGGGATCCCGCTCGCGGCGGCGCTCCCCGGGCGCGAGGTGACGCTGCTCGAGGCGGAGCGGCGCAAGTGCGAGTTCCTCGAGGCGTGGGCGCCGCCGAACGCGCGCGTCGTCTGGGGCAGGGCCGAGGAGCAGGAGGTGGAGTGCTTCGGCGTCGCGACCGCGAAGGCGCTCGCGCACCCGCCGGTCGCCGCTGAGTGGTGCCTGCCGCTCGTCGCCGTCGGCGGCGCGGCGATCCTGTGGGTCGGCGAGAGCGCCGACCTCGCCGCGGTCGCGCTCGTGTCGAAGCGGCTCGGGGGCGGCGAGCCCGAGGAGCACGACGGCCTCGTCGTCCTGCCGAAGCTTGCGCCGACGCCGGCCGGTTTCCCGCGCCGGGTGGGGGTGGCGCGGAAGCGTCCGCTGGCGTAGCGACAATGGCACCCGTGGCACGGGTTTACGCGCTCGCGAACCAGAAGGGCGGGGTCGGCAAGACGACCACCGCCGTCAACGTCGCCGCCTGCCTCGCGGAGGCGGGCGAGCGCGCGCTCGTGATCGACCTCGACCCGCAGGCGAACGCGACCTCCGGGCTCGGGCTGCGCGCGAACGGCGTCTCGAGCTACGACCTCCTCGACGGCGCCCCGCTCGAGGAACTGGTCAAGCAGACCGCGTTCGCGAACCTCGACCTCGTCCCGGCGAAGCCCGACCTCGCCGGCGCGGTCGTCGAGCTGGCCCGCCGCGACGACGGCGAGCGCTACCTCGCGCAGGCGCTCGCCTCCGGCAGCGACCGCTACGACTTCGTCTTCCTCGACTGCCCGCCCTCGCTCGGGCCGCTGACCGTGAACGCGCTCGCCGCCGCCGACCGCGTGCTCGTGCCGGTGCAGGCCGAGTACTACGCGCTCGAAGGGCTGACCCAGCTCGTCCAGTCGATCGAGCTGATCCGCCGCCGGCTCAACCCGCGCCTCGGGATCGGCGGCGTCCTCCTGACGATGGTGGACGGTCGCACGCGCCTCTCGGCGCAGGTGGAGGAGGAGGTGCGGCGCCACTTCGGGCCGCTCGTGTTCAGGACGTCGGTGCCGCGCTCGGTCCGCCTCGCCGAGGCGCCGAGCCACGGGCTGCCGGCGATCGCCTACGACCGTCGCTCCGCCGGAGCCGACGCCTACTGGAAGGTGGCGATGGAACTTGTCGAGCGCGCCTGAGCAGGGTCCCCGCCGCGGCCTCGGCCGCGGCCTCGAGCTGCTGATGGGCGGGCTGGATCCCGCCGCGACCGAGCTGCTCGAGCTGCCGGTCGACGCGATCCACCCGAACCCGCGCCAGCCGCGCCGCCGCTTCGAGGCGGAGGCGGCCTCCGGGCTCGCCGACTCGGTGCGGCGGCAGGGGATCATCCAGCCGCTGCTCGTCCGTCCGCGCGCCGCCGGCGGCTACGAGATCGTCGCGGGCGAGCGTCGCTGGCGCGCGGCGCGCGAGGCCGGCCGCGAGACGGTGCCCGCCGTCGTGCGCGACGCCGACGAGCGCGACACGCTCCTGCTCGGCCTGATCGAGAACGTCGCCCGCGAGCAGCTCACCCCGATCGAGGAGGCGCGCGCCTACGCCGTCCTCACCGACGAGTTCGGGCTCTCGCTGGGCGAGGTGGCGGAGCGGGTCGGCCGCTCGAAGCCGTCGGTCTCGAACCGGATCCGCCTGCTCGAGCTTCCCGACGACGTGCTCGGGATGGTCGAGCGCGGCCAGCTCAGCGAGGGTCACGCCCGTGCCGTGCTCGCCGTCCCCGACCATGAGGGCCGCCGCCGGCTGGCACGCGAGATCGTCCGCCGCGGGCTCTCGGTGCGCGCCGCCGAACAGCGCGCGAAGTGGGCGGGCGCCCGGCAGAAGCCGCGCACGACGGCCGCGCCGGTCGACCCCGCGCTCGCCGCGCGCGTCCGCTCGGCGCTCCAGCACCTGACGGGCTTCCACGCGCGGGTCGCGCCGGGCCGCGTCGAGCTCGTCTACGGGGACGAGCACGAGCTGGCCGAGCTGGCGGAGGCGCTCGAGAACGCGGCCGCGCGCTTGTAGCATCGCGCGATGCTGATCGAGCGGTCGCCCGCGGCGGCGCTCGCGGGAACGGTGCGCCGCTACTGCGGCTTCTCCGTTCGGGATCCAGATCGACCTCGACCCGCTCGCGGCCCGCGCGCTCGCGGGCAGGCCGCTGCACGAGCTGGCGAACCGGACCGTCCCGCTCGACGACGTCCTCGCCGAGCGGCTGGCGCTCGCGCCGAGCTGGGACGCGCGCTTCGCGCTTCTCGACGACCTGCTCGGATCGCGACTTGCCGACGCCGACCCGACCCGTGAGGTGCGCTGGGCGCTGCGGCGGCTGCGCGAGAGCCACGGCCGCGCGCGCATCGGGGCGCTCGCTGCCGAGCTGGGCTGGAGCCGCCGGCGGATCGTCGAACGGTTCCGCGACGAGGTCGGCCTGCCGTCGAAAGCGGTCGCCAGGGTGCTGCGCTTCGAGCGCGCACGCAGCCTCGCCGGGACGATGTCCTGGGGCGAGGTCGCCTACGTCTGCGGCTACGCCGACCAGTCGCACCTGATCGCAGAGTTCCGCCGCATCGCCGGCGGCACGCCGGGAACATTTCTCCAAGACGGCGCCGCCTCCGGGCCGTAGCCTCCGCGCCAGTCGATCGAGGAGGTGCGAGATGACGGACGTGGTGCCGTTCCTGGCCTACGAGGACGTCGCGGCGGCGGCGGACTGGCTCGTGCGCGCGTTCGGGTTCGAGGAGATCGAGCGGTTCGAGGAGGACGGCGCGGTCGGGCACGTGACGCTGCGAGCCGGCGACGGCCTGATCTTCCTCGGCAGCCCGCCCGGCTACGCGTCGCCGCGGCGGCTGTGCGAGCAGTCCGACGCGGTCGCGCGCGTGTACGAGACCCGCTACGTCGTCGACGGCGTCTTCGTTCGCGTCGCCGACCTCGACGCGCACGCGGCCGCGGCGCAGGCGGCCGGCGCGCACCTGCTCACGGAGCCGGAGGACTCGCCGCGCGGGCGCCTCTACCGGGTCGAGGATCCCGAAGGGCACCGCTGGATGTTCGAGGGGTAGTGCAGAAGCTAGGGTCTCGACCATGAGCGCCGAGGCGCCGCTGATCCATGCCCGCGGACTGGTCAAGCAGTTCGGGACGCTGCGCGCCGTCGACGGCGTCGACTTCGACGTGCAGCGCGGCGAGGCGTTCGGCTTCCTCGGCCCGAACGGGGCCGGCAAGTCGTCGACGATGCGGATGATCGGCTGCGTCTCGCCGCCGAGCGGCGGCACGCTGCGCATCCTCGGCCTCGACCCGGTCGCCGACGGGCCCGCGATCCGCGGCCGGCTCGGCGTCGTCCCGCAGGCCGACACGCTCGACAACGAGCTGACCGTGCAGGAGAACCTCGTCATCTACGGCCGCTACTTCGGCCTCTCGCGCGCCGAGGTGCGCCGGCGCGCCGCGGAGCTGCTCGACTTCGTCCAGCTCGGCGAGCGGGCCGCCAGCAAGGTGGAGCCGCTCTCGGGCGGGATGAAGCGTCGCCTCACGATCGCCCGCGCGCTCGTGAACGAGCCGGAGCTGCTGCTGCTCGACGAGCCGACGACGGGCCTCGACCCGCAGGCGCGCCACCTCGTCTGGGACCGCCTCTTCCGGCTGAAGCAGCGCGGCGCGACGCTCGTGCTGACCACCCACTACATGGACGAGGCGGAGCAGCTCTGCGACCGGCTCGTGATCATGGACCGCGGCCGGATCGCCGAGGAGGGCTCGCCGCTCGACCTGATCCGCCGGCTCTCGACGCGCGAGGTGGTGGAGCTGCGCTTCGCCGGCGAGCCGCCGCAGGTCGACCCGGCACTGTTCGACGGCGCCGTCGCACGGGTCGAGTCGCTGCCGGACCGCCTCCTCCTCTACACCGAGGACGGCGACGCGCTCGTGCCCGTCGCGCACGAGCGGCTGCACCCGCAGAGCGTGCTCGTGCGCCGCTCGACGCTCGAGGACGTCTTCCTCCGCCTCACCGGCCGCACCCTCGTCGACTGATGGGCGCGTACGCGCTCCGGGCCTTCGAGTACTGGCTCGTCGTCTACCGGCGCGTCTGGCGCGGCACGGTGATGACGAGCCTGCTCAACCCGATCCTCTACCTGACCGCGCTCGGGATCGGGCTCGGGAAGATCGTCAACAGCGGCGGCGGCGCCACGCTCGGCATGCCCTACCTCGACTTCGTCGCGCCCGGGATGCTCGCCGCGACCGCGATGCAGGTCGCCTCCGTCGAGGCGAGCTTCCCCGTCCGCGGCGCGATCAAGTGGAACCGCCAGTACTACGCGATGCTCGCGACGCCGCTGCGGATCCCCGACCTGGTCGCCGGGCACCTCGCCTACGTGGCGGCGCGGGTCGCCGTCTCCGCCGTCCTCTATCTCGCCGCGATCACCGCGTTCGGCGCCGTCCACTCGCCGCTCGCGCTGCTCGGGATCCCGCTCTGCGTGCTGATCGGGGTGGCGTTCGCGGCACCGATCTCCGCGGTCTCCGCCTACGCGGAGGACGAGGTCTTCAACCCGCTCTTCCGCTTCGTCGTCACGCCGATGTTCCTCTTCTCCGGCTCCTTCTTTCCGGTGACGCGGCTGCCGCACGGGCTGCGCGAGGTCGCCTACGCGACCCCGCTCTGGCACGGCGTCGACCTGATGCGCGGCCTCACCCTCGGCACTGCGACGCTCGGCTGGTCGCTCGTGCACGCCGCCTACCTCGCCGCGTGGATCGTCGCCGGGGTCGCGGTCGCCCGCTGGGCCTACCGGAAGCGGCTGGTCACGTGAGCGCCGCATGAGCTCCCTCGCGTTCGCCGCCGTCTCGCGCCGCACCCGCGGCCATCTGCTCTTCGAGCGGAACCTGATGGTGTACCGGCGCTCGTGGATGACGATCTTCAGCGGCTTCTTCGAGCCGCTCTTCTACCTCTTCTCGATGGGGATCGGGCTCGGGAAGTTCGTCGGCACGATCCACGGCGTCTCCTACGCGAGCTACATCGCGCCTGCGCTGCTCGCGTCGGCGGCGATGAACGGCGCGATCTACGACGCGACGACGAACGTCTTCTGGAAGCTCCGCTACGGCAAGGTCTACGACTCGATGCTCGCGACGCCGCTCGGCCCGATCGACGTCGCGGTTGGCGAGACGGCGTGGGCGCAGTTCCGGGGCGCGCTCTACGCGGCTGGCTTCGTCGTCGTCGCGGCCGCGCTCGGGCTGCTCCACTCCTGGTGGGCGATCCTCGCGCTGCCGGCGGCGGTCGTCGTCGGCTTCGGCTTCGCCGGGATCGGGATCGCCGCCTCGACCTTCCTGCGCAGCTGGCAGGACTTCGAGATGGTGCAGATCGTGCTGCTGCCGATGTTCCTGTTCAGCGCGACCTTCTTCCCGCTCTCGGTCTACCCGGCGGCGCTGCAGTGGGTGGTGCGCTTCTCGCCGCTCTACAACGGCATCTCGCTGATCCGCGCGTTCACGCTCGGCGGCGTCGGGCCCGGCCAGCTCCTGAACGCGGGCTACCTCGTCGTGCTCGGGCTGATCGGGATCCGGATCGCCCGCGGCCGCATGGCCGGGCTCCTGCTCAGCTGAGCAGCGCGAGCAGCTCGTCCTCCGAGGCCGCGCCGAGCCGGCGCTCGCCGCGCGCCAGCTCGTGCGCGAGCCGCTGCAGGAGCGCGTTCGCCGGCGCCGGCACGCCGTGCAGCCGGCCGAGCAGGACGATCTCGCCGTTCAGGTAGTCCACCTCGATCGCGCCGGCTCCGCGCAGGAGGCCCTGCACCGTCGAGGAGCCGGGACGGTTGCCGCCGGCGAACGGGCCGAGGGTCAGCTTGCCCGCGCGCCGCGCCTCGTCACGACGTCGTGCCCGGCTTCGTGGAGGCGGGCCCCGACGACCCCGCCGCTCGCCCCCGCTCCGTGCACGACGAACCGCATACGTCGAGGATGCCAGCGGGCCGTCCGGCCGCGCGGCGGGTCATGGGCGATCCTGGATTCGAACCAGGGACCTCCGCCTTATCAGAGCGGCGCTCTAACCAGCTGAGCTAATCGCCCGCGCGGTCGCGCATTGTAGCCGTCCGCCGCCGCGCCCGACACGTGCGGGCGCGGCTTGCAATCGCCTGGTCGTCGCGCTCCGGTCGTCTCGGCGCAGCCGGCGACCGTTCTGCGAGCGGAAAGCGAAGCGGGCGACGCAGCAAGCGACTCGGCGGCGCTCTAACCAGCTGAGCTAATCGCCCGCGCGGTCGCGCATTGTAGCGCCCGACCGGTCAGCTGAGCTAATCGCCCGCGCGGTCGCGCATCGGTGCGCCGCCGCGCGGGCGGGCCGGGAATCTCAGTGCACGCGATGGGTGCGGACGAGGTACTCCTCGACCGCGAGCAGGAAGCTGTGGTCCTGCGCCAGCTCGGCGAGCCGGAGCTTCGTCGCGTCGTCCAGCTCGCCGTCCTCGGCGATCTGCTCGAGGAACGACGGGGTGCGGCCGGACTGCGACATCGCGGCCATCCGCAGGAAGATCCGGCGCGCGTCGGCGTTCTGGGAGATCGCCTCGAGCGACTCCATGTCCTCCAGCCAGAGGGCGAGCATGACAGGGATGCAACGTGCCCGATCCGGCGGGAGTTACGCCCGACCCGCGCGGGTTTTCGGCGGCAGGGCCTGAGCTATATTCGGAAGCGAGGTCCGGAGGAGCCCATGCAGGAGATGCTCATCTACGGAGTCAGCTTCGACCTGGTCGGCAAGCAGCCGATCGTCCTTCTGAAGACGGCGGACGGCAACAAGTTCCTGCCGATCTGGATCGGTCATCCGGAGGCCGCGGCGATCCTCATGAAGTTGCAGAGCCAGGCGCCGCCGCGGCCGATGACGCACGACCTTCTGAGCGACATGCTCGAGCAGCTCGAGGCGCAGGTCGTGCGCATCACCGTGACCGAGCTTCGGGAGAACACGTTCTACGCGCAGATCACGGTGCAGCAGGACGGACGCGAGATCGAGGTCGACTCGAGGCCGTCCGACGCGATCGCGCTCGCGATCCGCGCGGAGGCGCCGATCTTCGCCGCCGACCGCGTGATCGAGGAGTCGGCGATCGAGTTCGAGGGCGAGGACGTCGACGAGGAGCAGCTCGAGGCCGAGGTGCAGCGCTTCAAGAGCTTCCTCGAGGACGTCACGCCCGAGGACTTCGCGGTCGAGAACGGCGAAGAGGAGTGATTCCTCGGAGACCGACCTACACCACGGATAGGGCGAGCGCCGTGCCGTTGAAGAGCGCGTGCACGACCATGCCCGGGTAGACGCTGTCAGTTCGCTCGCGAACGACGGCGAGCGCGATCCCGAACGGAACGAGAACGAGCAGCGCCTCGACGAGTCCGTGCGTCGCACCGAACGTGATGCCGACGAGCACGATCGCGGGCCAGCGTCCGAGGAAGCGCAGAAGCGACTGGCCGAGGCCGCGGAAGGTCAGCTCCTCGACGAACGGCGCCGCGATCGTGAAGAGCGCGACGTTCG
>DASSND010000034.1:0-51604 GCA_035688315.1 Gaiellaceae bacterium
TTGATTACCCACGTGTTACTCACCCGTTCGCCGCTGTCCCCAGGGCCGAAGCCCTGGTTCTCGCTCGACTTGCATGTGTTAAGCGCGCCGCCAGCGTTCGTCCTGAGCCAGGATCAAACTCTCCGTGAAGAAAGGTTGGCCGGGCAAGCCCGACCAGTCTTTTCACTTTGAGCTTGGTGCTCAAAGTCCGCCTCCCGAAGGAGACGAGACAGGGTTGATTCCTCGATCCGGCAAGCCGGGCCGAGGTCTCGACGTAAACGCACGCTGTTGAGTTTTCAAAGACCGGGCCGTCGCGGACGGCGTAAAAAAGGCCCCGACTCGCGCCAGAGGCCTCAGGAACTTCGGACTTCCTCTGTGGGAATCCTCCTCAGGCGCTCCAGTTGTCGTCGCTTGCAGGCACTTTCCACGCCGCCCTCTCGGGCAAGCCGGGGAAGTGTAGCAGCGGCCCGAGGGCTGTCAAGCAGAAGCGGCGAGGCGCGCGAAGCGCCGCTTGCCGGCCTGCAGCACGGCGCCGTCGAGCCGCTCGCGCGCCACGTCCAGCTCGCTCACGGCCTCCCCGTCGAGGCGGACGCCGCCCTGGGCGAGCAGCCGCCGCGCCTCGCTCGTGGAGAGGCCGAACGCGCCGGCGAGCAGCGCCGGCAGGTGGACGGGGTCGCCGTCGGGGAGCGCCACGTCCGGCAGCTCCTCGGGCGCCTCGCCGCGGCGGACGACGCGGGTGAAGTGCTCCTCCGCGGCGCGCGCCGCCTCCTCGCCGTGCGAGCGCGCGACGATCCAGCGTGCGAGCGCGAGCTTCGCCTCCATCGGCTCTCCCGCCGGGACGGGGCGCTCGGCGACGAGGCGGTACCACTCCTCGAGCTGCGAGTCGGGGATCCGCATCGTCCGGCCGAACATCTCCTCGGGAGCGGCCGTGAGCGGCACGTTGTTGCCGACCGACGAGCTCATCTTCTCGCCGTCCCAGGAAAGGAGCAGCGGCGTCGTCAGCACGACCTGCGGCTCGAGGCCGTACGCCTCCATCACCTCGCGTCCGGCGAGCAGGTTGTAGAGCTGGTCGGTCCCTCCCAGCTCGACGTCGGCCTCGACCGCGACCGAGTCGTAGGCCTGCATGAGCGGGTAGAGCAGCTCGGACACCGAGATCGGCTGCTTCGCGCCGAAGCGCTTGGCGAAGTCGTCCCGCTCGAGCAGCCGCGCGACGGTGAGCGTGCGGGTCAGGCGGACGACGTCGGCGAACGTGAGCGTCGAGAGCCACTCGCCGTTGTGGCGCACCTCGAGCAGCTCGGGCTCGTCGCGGAGGATCGTCGTCGCCTGCTCGAGGTAGCGGCGCGCGTTCGCGTCGATCTCCTCGTCGGAGAGGATCGGGCGCTCGCTGGAGCGGCCGGACGGGTCGCCGATGCGCGTCGTGTAGTCGCCGATGATCAGCACGGCGCGGTGGCCCTCGTCCTGGAAGGCGCGCAGCCGCTGCAGCGGGATGCCGCGGCCGACGTGGATGTCGGGCGAGGTGACGTCGATGCCGAACTTCACGCGCAGCGGCCGGCCCTGCGCGAGCTTGCGCTCGAGGCCGCCCTCGGGCAGGACGTCGACCGCGTTCCGGGTCAGCTCCGCGAGTCCCACGGGGCGAGTCTAGAGGTGCGCGATCTCGAGCGGCTCGAACTCGTCCGCCGGCTCGAAGCCGAACACGCGGCCGACGAAGCCGAGCGTCGCCTCGAGCGTGCGCCGGATGTTCTCCTCCTTGCGGAAGCCGTGGCCCTCGCCCTCGAAGGCGATGTAGGCGTGCGGGATCCCCTTCCGGTCGAGCACGTCGGCCATCATCTCGGCCTGGCTCGGCGGGACGACCTCGTCGTCGAGCCCCTGCAGCAGGAGCAGCGGCCGCGCGAGCCGCTCGGCGAAGTGGACGGGCGAGCGCTCCCGGTAGAGGTCGGCGCACTCGGGATACGGGCCGATCATCGTGTCGAGGTAGCGCGACTCGAACTTGTGCGTGTCGCGCGCGAGCGCCTCCGCGTCCGCGACGCCGAAGAGGCTGACCCCCGCCGCGAACGCGTGCGGGTCGAAGGTGAGCGCGCACAGGACGACGTACCCGCCGGCGCTGCCGCCCTCCACCCAGGTGCGGTCGGGGTCGGCCTCGCCCGTCGCCGCGAGATGGCGCGCGGCCGCGACGCAGTCCTGCCAGTCGATCTCGCCCCAGCGGCCGTCGAGCAGCCGCCGGTACGCGCGCCCGAAGCCGGAGCTGCCGCGGTAGTTCACGTCGACGACGCCGATCCCTCGCGACGTGAAGAACTGGTACTCGGGCTCGAATCCCGGCGCCGAGTGCCCGGTCGGGCCGCCGTGACAGACGACGCGCAGCGGCGGGCGCTCGCCCGGCGGCCCCGCGAACTCGGCGCTCGCGGGCGGATAGAAGAACGCGTGGGCGACGCCCTCGCCGTCGAGGGTGGGGAACTCGATCGCGCGCGGGACGGAGATCCCGGCCGGGTCGAGCTGCAGCTCCAGCGAGCGCCGGATCGTCGTCTGCTCGCCGCTCGCGAGGTCGTGCGAGACGAGCGCCGTCGGCCGGGTCGGCGAGGCCGCGGCGAAGACGACGCGCCCGTCGCCGGCGCCGAGACAGGTCGGCGTGAAGAACGTCCACTCGAGGCCCAGGTTCTCGAGGCGCCCGGATCCCGGGTCGAGCAGCTCGAGCGAGTCGCGCGCGTCGCGGGTGACGACGCACGCGATGCGGCCGTCGTCGAGGAAGGCGTAGCCCTGCATGCCGAAGACCCAGGCCGGATAGCCGATCTCGCCGTCCTCGAGCGCCGTCAGCGCGCGCAGCGAGCCGTCCGGCTCCAGCCGGTGGAGGTTCCACCAGCCGTTGCGGTCGCTGACGAGGTGAAGCATCCCGTCCGGCGACCAGCGCGGCTGCAGGATCGACTCCCCAGGCCCGCCGGCGACGACACGCTCGCCGCTCGGTGTGCCGTCCGCCGCGAGCGCCGCGAGGCGCAGCTCCGTCCCGTCCCAGGGCATGCGCGGGTGGTCCCAGGCGAGCCAGGCGAGCGAGCGGCCGTCGGGCGAGATGCGCGGCGCGGCGAAGAAGTCGTGGCCCGACGCGACGACGCGCGGCTCGGCGGAGCCGTCGGCCGGGAACGCGACCAGGTCGTTCACCACCTCGCCGCCCTCGTGCCGCTCGCGGACGCAGACGACGGTGCGCCCGTCCGGAGCGACCGCGCCGTCGGCGTAGCGGAGCGCGTGCGGGCGAGACGGCTCCGGGGTCACCGGCCGCGGCTCGCCGCCCGGATCGAGCCGGTAGACGCGGCCGTCGGCGAACTCGGAGAAGAAGACGGTGTCGCCGTGCGCCCAGACTGCTCCGCCGCCGTACTCGTGGACGCGCGTGCGCGCGTTCGTGCCGGCGGGCGTCACGTCGACGAGGCGGCCGTCCTGCCAGGCGGCGACGACGGCGCGGCCGCCCTCGGCTGCCCGCGACTCCGTCCAGCGGACGCGGCCGTCGCCGACGTCGAGGAGCGCGAAGCGGGACGCGGGCTCCTGGGCGACCGCGTCGAACCCGAGCGGCGACGGCCAGGTGCCGTAGGGACGGACGCTCACAGGCCGATCCTCTCAGAAGCGAAGTAGACTCCGCGGGCCTTCGTGTTCCTGCGTCGCTCACGTCCAGGGCCGGCTCGCAGCCGACGACGGCGCCGGGTCCGCAAGCTCCGCCTGCTCGCGCTCGGCGCGCTGCTCGCGGTGCTCGCGGCCACCGCGTTCGGCTTCGGGCTCGTCGTCGCGGTCGGCCAGCAGCTGAGCGGCCTCGACCCGTCCCGCCAGCATCCGCTGCAGGTCGACGGCTACGTGTACGCGAACGACGGCCACACCGTCCTCGCCGTGCTGCGCGGGTCGCAGAGCAGGGTGCTCGTGACGAGCGACCAGATCTCGCCGTGGCTGAAGCAGGCGATCGTCGCCGTCGAGGACAAGCGCTTCTGGGAGCACCGCGGCATCGACGTGCGCGGGATGGCGCGCGCCCTCTGGGCCGACGTCCGCCACCAGGCGACGCTGCAGGGCGGCTCGACGATCACGCAGCAGTTCGTCAAGACCGCGCTCGTCGGCAGCGAGAAGACGCTGACGCGGAAGCTGAAGGAGGCGGCGCTCGCCTGGCAGCTCGAGCAGCGCTGGCCGAAGGACCGGATCCTCACCGCGTACCTGAACACGATCTACTTCGGCAACGGCGCGTACGGCGCCGAGCGGGCCGCCCGCACGTACTTCGGGCACCCGGCCGCGAAGCTGACGCTGCCCGAGGCGGCGCTCCTCGCCGGGATCCCGGAGGACCCGAGCCTCTACGACCCGGTGCTGCACCCGGCGGCCGCGCGGGCGCGGCGCCGGACGGTGCTGCGGCTGATGCTCGCGCAGGGGCTGATCCGCCGGGCGCAGTTCCGCCAGGCCGACCGGCAGCCGCTGCCGAAGCCCGAGGACGTGCACCTCTCGGGCGTGCGCGGCGCCGCGCCCTACTTCGGCGAGTACGTCAAGTCGCAGCTGCTCGCGAACCGCCGCATCGGCGCGCGCAAGCTCTACGGTGGCGGGCTGCGCGTCTACACGACGATCGACATGCGCCTGCAGCGGCTCGCGACGGCGGCCGTGCAGACGTGGCTGCCCTCGCCGGACGGGCCGCAGGCGGCGCTCGTCGCGATCGACCCGAACACGGGCGCGGTGCTCGCGATGGTCGGCGGGCGCAGCTTCCACCACAGCCAGTTCAACCTCGCGGTGCAGGGGATCCGCCAGGCCGGCTCGGCGTTCAAGCCGTTCGTGCTCGCGACCGCGCTCAAGGAGGGGATCTCGCCGGCGAGCACGTTCCGCTCCGGGCCGGTGTCGATCTTCATCGGCAACAAGTTCTGGCCGGTGCACAACTTCGAGGGCGAGTACCTCGGGACGATCGACCTCGCGAAGGCGATCGCCGTCTCCGACAACTCCGTCTTCGCGCAGCTGACGCGCGACGTCGGCCCGAAGAACGTCGCGGCGACCGCCCGGCAGCTCGGCATCGGCCGGCCGCTGCAGGGCGTCTTCTCGATCGGGCTCGGCACCCAGCCGGTCAGCCCGCTCGACATGGCGCGGGCGTACGCGTCGTTCGCCGACGGCGGCGAGCGGATCGACGGCTCCCTGCTCGGGAACGAGCCGCGCACCGTGACCCGGATCGAGGACGTCTCGGGCCGCACCGTCTACGCGAACGCGCCGGTGCGCCGCCGGGTGCTCTCCTCCGCCGAGGCGGCCGAGCTGACCCACCTGCTCGCCGGCGTCGTCTCGGCCGGGACCGGCACCGCCGCGGCGATCCCCGGCCGTGCCGTCGCCGGCAAGACCGGCACGACGGAGAACTACGGCGACGCGTGGTTCGTCGGCTACACGCCGAACCTCGTCACCGCCGTCTGGGTCGGCTACCCGGACCGGCTGAAGCCGATGCTGCACGAGTTCCACGGCGGCCCGGTCGTGGGCGGCTCCTTCCCGGCCGAGATCTGGAAGACGTTCACCGAGTCGGCGCTCGACGCGGAGGACGTCGCGGCGGAGTCGTTCCCGCCCGCGCCCTACCTCAGCGGCGAGCTGCGCCGCGTCACCTACCGCGACGGCCGGATCGAGCTGGACAACGGGCTCTGCCGCGACACGAGCGTCCTCGTCTACTTCTCCGGGCGCGCCCCGCAGCGCACCGCGGACTGCAAGGAGAACGAGGTCGACGTCCCGGACGTCGTCGGCCTGCGCCTGGACGCCGCGCGGGCTCGGCTCCAGGCGCAGCCGCTGACCCCCGAGCTGATCTGGGAGCCGGCCAAGGCCGGGCAGAAGATCGGCTCGGTCGTGCGCCAGTTCCCGCGCAGCGGGACGCTCTCGTCGTTCGGGCGGGTCCGGCTGGTGGTCGCGCGCCGCGTCAGCGCGGGAAGCGGCGGCTGAGGTACGGCGAGCCGGCGAGGCCGTAGCGCCACGTCAGCTCGGCCGCCTTCGTGATCCCGATCCGCGGCCCGGTGACGATCGGCGGCGTCTGCTCGCGCGCGTGCAGCTCGAACGGCGGCGCGTCCAGCGGCAGCCGGTCGTGCTCGCGCGTCACCGCGAGCGCCTGGCAGAGCTTCCCGGGGCCGGAGCAGAGCGCGCGCTCGGCCTCCACCCCGCGCCGGAGGCGCATCGTGTCGAGCCCGCGCACCGGCTCGAGGGCGCGGACGAGCACCGCCTCGGCAACGCCCTCGCGGTCGCAGACGAGGTTCAGGCACCAGTGGATCCCGTAGGAGCGGTAGACGTAGGCGTGTCCCGGCGGTCCGAACATCGCGGCGTTGCGGGCGGTCGGCCCCGCGAAGCCGTGGCTCGCCGGATCCTCCCCGTCGTAGGCCTCGACCTCGACGATCCGGCCGCCGACGCCCTCGACGAGCAGGGTCGCGCCGATCAGGTCGGGCGCCACCTCGTGCACCGAGCGGGCGAAGAAGTCACGCCCGAGCGGCACGGGCCTTCGCGTCGTAGCGGACGAGCGCCGGGACGGCGAGCGCGCTGAGGAGCGTGCCGGCGACGCAGAGGACGCCGCCGGAGGCGACCGAGAAGCGGAGGCTCGTCAGCGAGGCGACGGTGCCCGCCTCGAGGTTGCCGAGCGAGGGCGCGCTCGCGACCTGCATGAACTCGATCCCGCGGATGCGCGCCTGCAGCCGGTCGGGCGTGAGCGCGAGCAGCATCGCGCTGCGGAAGATCGCGCTCACCTGGTCGAAGAGGCCGGCGAGCGCGACGAGCACGAGCGCGAGCCAGAAGCGGTCGGCGAACGCGAACGCGGCGATCGCGACGCCCCAGAGGCTCGCGGCGACCACGACGACGACCCCCTGCCTGCGCACCTGCGCCACCCAGCCGGACGCGAGCCCCGCGAGGAGCGCACCCGCCGCCGGCGCCGAGTAGAGGTAGCCGACGAGCGACGCGTCGCCGAAGCGGCGGTCGGCGATCGCCGGGAAGAGCGCGAGCGGCATCCCGAAGATCATCGCGTTCGTGTCGACGAGGAAGAAGCCGAGGATCACCTTCTCGCGCAGGACGAAGCGGAACCCCTCGGCGATCGAGCGCAGGCTCGGCCGGTCGGCGTCGGGATGCGGCGGGATCGGCGGCAGGCCCCAGAGCGCCGCGACCGACCCGACGAAGGACAGGGCGCCGACCGCGTAGACGACCGGCAGCCCGGCGACGCCGATCAGGATTCCGGCGAGCGCCGGGCCGGCGATGCCGCCGACGCCGTAGTAGAGCGAGTCGAGCGCCGACGCCTTCACGAACGCCTCCGCGGGCAGCAGCCGCTGCGGCAGCGAGCGCATCCCGCCCACCCCGACGCTGAAGCACGCCTCGACCGCGGTCGCGAGCACGAAGAGCGCGACGGTGCTCGGGTGCGGCAGGAGCGCGTTCACGACGAGGCCGGCGACGCCGAGCGCCTGCAGCGTCTCGGTCGCGAGCAGCAGCCGCCGCCGGTCGAGCGCGTCCGCGACCGCGCCGCCGAGCAGCGTCAGCGTCAGCAGCGGCACGAGCGCCGTCAGCGAGAAGAGCCCGAGCGCGAGCGTCGAGTGCGTGAGCGCGTAGACCTGGTACGGCAGCGCCACGAGCGCCACCTCGCTGCCGACGAAGGTGATCGCCTGGCCGATCCAGAGCCGCCGGTAGGCGGGGAAGTCGCGCAGCGGCGAGACGTCGACCGCGAGCCGCGTCGCGAGGTCGCGCCACGAGGGGCGCTCCTCCGTGGGACGCGGTTCCACCTAGAAGAGCTGCTCGGGCTCGGGCGGCCGTGAGGTCTTGTCGAGCACGCGTCGCGCGCGGCGGCCGAGGTCGCCGAGATCGACCCGGCCCTGCTCGACGGCGCTCGCGAGCCGCTCCGCGAGGTCGAGCGCCTCGTCGAGCACGGCGCTCGTCCCGGTGGAGTCCTGCCCCATGTCGGCGAGGATCGTCCGCTCGGTGCGCGAGGCGACGATCGCCTCCGGGATCCCCTCCACCCACACGCGCGTGCGCCGCCCGTGCCCGCGCTCGCCTTCGCCGAGCGGCTCGAGCGCGTAGATCCGGTCGGCGCGCGCCCACTTGCCGAAGCCGAGGAAGACCATCCGCTCCGCCATGGGCAGACGCTATTCCATGAAGGTGTCGTCGTGCGAGTACGGCGGCGAGCAGCAGCAGAGGATCGTCAGCTCGCTCGTGCCGTCGTTCTCGAGCGAGTGCCACGCGCCGGGCGGGATCAGGATCGCGTCGCCGGGACGCACGCGGCGCGTCTGGCCGTCCACCTCCAGCTCCCCGGAGCCCTTCGTGACGACGTAGATCTCCTCGCTCGCGCGGTGGTAGTGGCGCTCGGTCGCCTGGCCCGGCTCGAGCGTCGCCTCGGCGAGGCTCTGCACCGCGCTGTGGTGCAGCTCGCGGATCGTCGAGCCGTCCTTCGTCACGAACGGCTCGACGCGACCGATCGAGGCGACGTTCACAGCGCGTCCGCGAGCACCTCGGCCACGCGCTCCTGCGCGCCGCGCTCGAGGCCGGTGAAGAACGGCAGCGCCAGGCTGCGCGCGCTGACGTCCTCGGAGACCGGGCAGAGCCCCTCGCGGAAGCCGTAGCGCTCGCGCATGTACGGCTGCAGGTGGATCGAGGGCAGGTAGCGGTTGTAGCCGATCCCCTCCCGCTCGAACGCGGCGATCGCACGCTCGCGGGCCGCGTTGTCGGGGAGCAGGACGACGTAGACGAACCAGGAGCGGCGGTGGTCGGCGTCGTCGGGGCACGGCAGCTCGACGCCCTCGACGTCCGTGAGCAGCTCGCCGTAACGCGCGGCGACCTGCGAGCGGAGCGCGAGGATCTCGTCCAGCCGCTCGGTCTGGCCGACGCCGAGCGCCGCGGTGACGTCGCTCATCCGGTAGTTGAAGCCGAGCCGCACGTGCTCGAGCCAGCCGCCCGCGTCGCCGCGGCCCTGGTTGCGCAGCGAGCGCAGCAGCCGCCACTCCTGCTCGGAGTGCGTCGTGACGATGCCGCCCTCGCCGGTCGTGATCTGCTTGTTCGGGTAGAAGGCGAAGACGCACGGGAGGCCGTGCGAGCCGATCGGCGCGCCCCGGTACTCGGCGCCGAGCGCCTCGCAGGAGTCCTGGATCAGCGCGAGCCCGTGCCGGTCGGCGAGCGCGCGCAGCTCGTCCAGCTCGCACGGGTAGCCGTAGATGTCGACCGCGACGATCGCCCTCGTCCGCTCGGTGATCGCCGCCTCGACCGCTGCCGGGTCGAGGTTGAGCGTGCGCGGCGAGATGTCGGCGAAGACGGGCACGCCGCCCTCGTAGACGAAGCAGTTCGCGCTCGCCGCGAACGAGTACGGCGACGTGATCACCTCGTCGCCCGGCCGGATCCCGGCGGCGATCGCGAGCAGGTGCAGGCCGGCCGTGCCGGAGGAGACGGCGGCGGCGTACGGAGCGCCGACGCGCTCGGCGAGCAGCTCCTCGAAGCGGTCGATCGTCGGCCCGAGCGAGAGCCGCGGCGAGCGCAGCACCTCGAGCACCAGCTCCTCCTCGCGCTCGCCGAGGTACGGCCCCGAGAGCGGGACCGGACGGGCCTCCTGCTTCACGCCTGCTTCGCTCGGCTGGAAGCGTCGTCGGCAGAGCCGCCGACGCCCCGCCGTACGACCGCGCCGCCTGCGGCGGCGCTCGGCGCGTACTCGAGCCAGTGCGCCCAGCGCTCGCTGCGGCCGTGCACGGTGTCGAGGTACGACTGCTGGATCTCGAGCGTCACCGGGCCGGGCTCGCCGCCGCCCACGGTCTGGTCGTCGACCTCGCGCACCGGGGTCACCTCGGCGGCGGTGCCGCACATGAAGATCTCGTCGGCGAGGTAGAGGTCGGCGCGGATCAGCTGCTTCTCGACGACGTGGTGGCCGAGATCCTGCGCGATCTGGACGACCGTGTCGCGCGTGATCCCCGGCAGGATCGAGGTGCTGAGGTCGGGCGTGTAGAGGACGCCGTCGCGGACGACGAAGATGTTCTCGCCGGGGCCGTCGGCGACGTAGCCGTCGCTCGTGAGCAGGATCGCCTCCTCGTAGCCGGCGCGCCGCACCTCCATCGTCGCGAGCATCGAGTTGAGGTAGATCCCGGTCGCCTTCGCGGTGTGCGGGATCACGTTCGGGCCGATCCGCTGCCAGCTGGAGATCTTGGCGCGGATGCCGCGGCGGAGCGCCTCCTCGCCGAGGTAGGAGCCCCACGGCCAGGTCAGGACCGCGACGTCGACCGGGTTGCCCTGCGCGGAGACGCCCAGCTCGCCGTAGCCGTAATACGCGATCGGGCGCAGGTAGCACGACGGCAGCTCGTTCGCGGCGATCAGCTCCCAGCACGCGGCGCGCAGCTCGTCGAGCGAGTACGGCAGCTCCATCGCGAGCAGCTGCGCCGAGTGGGCGAGCCGGCGCAGGTGCTCCTCGAGGCGGAAGATCGCCGTGCCGCGCTCGGTCTCGTAGGCGCGGATGCCCTCGAAGACCCCCGAGCCGTAGTGGAGGCCGTGCGTGCCGACGTGGACGGTTGCATCCGCCCAGTCGACCAGCTCTCCGTTCATCCAGATCTTGTTCGTCTCGCGCATGTCTCGGGGCTCCTCGGTCGGCGGCTCGGCACCGGGATCGTACCCGGCGGGCGACGCCGCTAGACGCCTTCGCAGAGGTCCGCCGGCCGCGCGCGGGCCACTCGCACGAGGTCGCGCGGCGCGATCCCCGCCATGTGGCGCTCGGTGCCGGCGCCGATCCAGACCTCCTCGTGCAGGAGCAGCTCGCGGGCGAGCAGCACCTGCGAGACGCCCGGCGCGGGGAACGGCGCGACGCCGCCCGCCTCGAAGCCGGTCGCCGCCTTCACCTCGTCGCGCGACCCGACGCGCGCCTTCTTCGCGCCGGCAGCGGCGGCGACCCTGGCGAGGTCGGCGCGGCGGTCGCCCGGGACGAGGGCGAGCGTCGGACGCCCGTCGCACACGAAGAGGAGCGACTTGACGATCTGCTGCTGCGCGCACCCGACCGCCTCGGCGGCCGCGGCCGCGGTCGGCGTCCCCTGCGGGAACTCCTCGAGCCGCGCCTCCACTCCGGCGGCGCGCAGCACCGCCGCGACGCGCTCCACCGGTTCCGGCCACCGTTCCACGGCTCGAATCTACCCGGCGAATCCCCGGGACGCGCTCGCCCGTTTGCACTCCGGGAGACGAGAGCTGCGAAGGGAGACGAACCCGTGGACGACCACGAGAGACGAGCGACCACCGAGGCGCTCTTCCGCGACGTCAACGAGCGAATAGCGGAGAGCGCCGAGCGGTTCAACGCCGACCGCACCGCCTTCGTGTGCGAGTGCGCCGACCCGAACTGCACCGAGCGGGTCGAGGCGACCCTCGAGGACTACGAGCGGATCCGCGCCGACGGCGCGCGCTTCCTGCTCGCTCCCGGCCACGAGCACTCGGACATCGAGCGCGTCGTCGCCGACGGCGGCCGCTTCCGGGTCGTCGAGAAGATCCACCGGCGCGTCCGCAGCACGGTCAAGCGGCTCGACCCGCGCCGGCCCGCGACGACGTAGCTACGCGGCGACGGGGCCCAGCTCGACGAGGCGCGCGTCGTCGAAGCCCTCGGCGCGGACCCGCTCCAGCAGGCCCGGCGGCGGCGGCGAGTCGATCGTCAGCGCCATCAGCGCCGTCCCGCCGCGCCGGCTCCGCGACACGGTCATCGAGGCGATGTTCACGTCCGCCTCGCCGAAGACGGAGCCGACCCGGCCGATCACGCCCGGCACGTCGTCGTAGCGGAAGAGGACGAAGAGCGGCGCCAGCTCCAGCTCGATGTCGAAGCCGAGCATCGAGACGAGCCACGGCCGGTGCTCGCGGCCGATCGTCGTGCCGGCGACGCGGAACTGCTCGCCGCCCGAGCGGATCTCGACGCGGACGAGGCTCGTGTAGTCGCGCGCCGAGCGGGAGCGCTCCTCCCGCACCTCGATCCCGCGCTCGGCGGCGATCAGCGGCGCGTTCACGTAGTTGACCGGGCGGTCGGCGCGGCCCTGGAAGGCGCCGTTCAGCGCGGCGACGCTGAGCAGGCGCGGGTCGTAGTCGGCGAGGCCGCCGAACGCGGTGACGACGATCTCGTCGGCGCGCCCGTCCGCCAGCTCCATCGCGATCCGCCCGAGCTTCGCGGCGAGCGGCACGTACGGGCCGAGCGCCTCGAGCGCCTCCGCGCCGATCGAGGGGATGTTGACGGCGTTCGAGACGAGGCCGCCGTCGAGCGCGGCCGCGACCTGCTCGGCGACGATCACGCCCGCCCGGTCCTGCGCCTCGTCGGTCGAGGCGGCGAGGTGCGGCGTCGCGACGACCTGGTCCAGCTCGAGCAGCGGCCCGGAGTAGGGCTCCGCGGAGAAGACGTCGAGCGCGGCGCCGGCGACCTTGCCGGACGCGAGCGCGGCGAGCAGCGCCTCCTCGTCGACGAGCGCGCCGCGGGCGGCGTTCACGAGCCGCACCCCGTCGCGCATCTGCGCGAACGCCGCGGCGTCGAGCGAGCCGCGCGTCTCGGCGCTCAGCGGCAGGTGCAGCGTCAGGAAGTCGGCGGCCGCGTAGACCTCCTCGGGGGTCTCGACCCGCTCGGCGCCCAGCTCGCGGAAGCGCTCCGGGGCGACGAAGGGGTCGTAGGCGACGACGACCATGCCGAGGCCGAGCGCGCGGCGCGCGACCTGCTGGCCGATCCGGCCGAAGCCGAGCACGCCGAGCGTCTTGCCGGCCAGCTCGACCCCGCCCCACGCCTTGCGCTCCCAGCGGCCCTGCTTGAGCGCGGCGTGCGCCTGCGGGATGTTGCGGGCGAGCGCGACGAGCAGGCCGACCGTGTGCTCGGCGGCGGAGACGACCGTCGACTCGGGCGCGTTCGCGACGATGATCCCGCGCCGGGTCGCCGCCTCGACGTCGACGTTGTCGACCCCGACCCCGGCGCGGCCGATCACCTTCAGCCGCGCGGCCAGCTCGATCAGGTCGGCGGTGACCTTCGTCGCGGAGCGGACGACGAGCGCGTCGTAGCGGCCGACGATCTCCTCGAGCGGCGACTCGAGGTCGACGTCGACGTCGAAGCGCTCGCGCAGGAGGTCGACGCCGGCGTCGGCGATCGTCTCCCGGACGAGGACCTTCGCCGCCACGTCAGGCGACGGCGGCGCGCTCGTACGCCTCGAGGGCCGCGGTCGTCGCGACGCCCCGCTCGACGTCTGCGCCGAGGTCGGCGAGCACCAGCTCGAGCGCGGCGAGGGCGGTGGCGACGTCGAACTGGTCGAACCAGCCGATGTGGCCGATCCGGAAGAGCTTCCCCTTCAGGTCGCCCTGGCCGGCGGCGATCGTGATCCCGAAGCGGTCGCGGAGCCCCTTGACGACGTCGCCCGCGTCCACCCCGGCCGGGGCTCGGATCGCGGTGACGACCGCGCTCGTGTCGTCGTCGGGCGAGAACAGCTCGAGCCCGAGCGCCTTCGCGCCGGCCCGGCAGGCGCGGCCGAGACGCACGTGGCGCTCGAAGACGGCGTCGAGGCCCTCCTCGAGCAGCAGGCCGAGCGCGACGTCGAGGCCGGCGACGAGCGACACCGGGGGCGTGAACGCGGCGTCGAGCTTCAGCTGCGCCTTGCGTGTCCGCTGCCAGTCGAAGTAGAAGCGCGGCGTCGAGCCGGTCGCCGCGAGCGCGGCGTCCGAGACGGCGGCGAGACCGAGGCCCGGCGGCGTCATCAGCGCCTTCTGCGAGCCGGAGACCACGACGTCGAGCCCCCATTCGTCCGTCTCGCACGGCACCGCGCCGAGGCTCGAGACGGCGTCGACGACGACGAGCGCGCCCGCCTCCTTCGCGGCGGCCGCGAGCGAGCGCACGTCCGCGACGACGCCGGTGGAGGTCTCGGACTGGACGAGCCAGACCGCCTTCGCCTCCCGCTCGCGCAGCCGCGCGGCGACGTCGTCGGCGTCCGGGATCTCGCCCCACTCGTAGCGGAGGTGGTCGACCTCGGCGCCGTAGGCGGTGGTCATCTGCACCCAGCGCTCGCCGAAGTTCCCGGCGGAGACGACGAGGTGGGGCTCGCCGGGCGAGACGAGGTTCTGGACCGCCGACTCGAACGCGCCCGTGCCGGAGGCGGCGAAGAGCAGCACCTCGCTCTCCGTCCGGCAGACCGCCTTCAGACGCGAGAGCGCGCTCTCGAAGATCGGCCGGAAGTCGGGGCTGCGGTGGTGGACGATCGGCTCGGCGAGCGCCGCCAGCACCTGCGGCGGCACGGGCGTCGGCCCGGGCGTGAACAGGTACTGCTTCGCCGGCATCGCCACCCAATGTACTGCCTCAGTAGGCTGGTCCGGTGGACGCGTTGATCGCTTTTGCGGCCGCGCTGCTCGCCTTCCGGCTCGCCGGGCTGCTGGCCGCGCGGCACCGCGCGACGCGGCGGCCGGAGCTGCTCGCGTGGGCCTGCTCGCTCGGCGCGTACGCGGTCGCCGCCGCCGCGATCGCCTGGGGCGAGGCGGCCGGCTGGGACGGTCGTGCCTTCCGCGTCTACTACGCGGCCGGAGCGCTCCTGACCGCGCCGCTGCTCGGCGCGGGCTCGCTTCTGCTCGCCGGCGTGCGCCGCGCCGCGCCCGTCGCGCTCGTCTACGCGGGGCTCGCCGCCGGGGTCGCGCTCGCGCTCCCGGTGCACGGCGCGTTCGCCGCGCACGGCCTCCCGCCCGCGCAGGACCACCTCGCCCTCCTGCCCGGCCGGCTGCTCGCCGTCGTCGCGAACGCGCTCGGCACGCTCGCCGCCGCGGCGGTGGCGCTGCGGTCCCTGCGGCGGCGACCGCTCGGGAACGCGCTGATCCTGCTCGGGATCGCCGCGGCGGCGGCCGGGAGCGGGCTCGCCGGGCTCGGCGCCGCCGGCAGCTCCGTCGGGATCGCGGTCGGGGCGGCGCTCCTCTACGCCGGCTTCGTGGCGCCGCCCCGGCTCTCCCGCGCCGAACTCAGGCGGCTCCGACCGCGCGCAGCGACGCGCTGACCGCGTCCTCGAAGCGTCCCTCGATCCGGCCGGCGGCCGTCCGCTCCTGCTCGAGGAGGCGCGAGACGAGCTGGGCCGTCTCCTCGTCGCCTGCCTTCTCGGCGACGAGCCGCAGCTGGGCGTAGCCGCCGATCTCGAGATGCTCGAACGCGTAGGCGAACGCGGCGAGCTTGCCGGGCGTGTCCGGGTGGCCCTGGAAGAAGGCGCCCCACTGGAGCGCGCCGAGCCGCATCGCCGCGTCCTTCAGCGACGACGGGTCGCCGCCGAGCGCGTCCAGGCGCTCCTCGACCAGCTCGGCGTGGTCGCGCGTCTCCGCGAGATGGTCGGAGAACACCGCCGCGAGCGACTCGTCCTCGACGAGCTGCGGCGCCCGCTCGAGCAGCGCGATCGCCTGCTGCTCGATCGCGTGCGCGTCGGCGAGATACCTGCGCAGCTGCACGTGGAGGTCCGGCTCGCCCAGCTCGCGCAGCGACGCCTCGACCGACCGGGGCGTCAGCTCCTCGAGCCGCTCGCCCATCCGCCGCTCCTCGTCGCGGATCCGCCGCGCCGCTCCGGCGACGTCGTCCTCCCCCGCCCGCTCCGCCGTGAGCGCGAGCAGCTCGTACGACGCGCTCTCGAGCGCCTCGTAGGAGCGCGAGTGCGCGAGGAGCTTCCCCGGCGTGTCCGGCTGGAGACGCGCGAAGAGCAGGAAGCCCGCGCCGCCCGCCGCCATCACCACGTCCTCGAGCCGCGACGGCGCCGCGTCCCGCGCCTCGAGCAGCTCCCGCACGGTGCGCTCGTGCCCCTCGGTCTCGGTGACGTGCTCGCGGAGCGCCGCGGCGAGCCGCTCGTCGCCCGCGACCTTCACCGCGGGCCTGAGCTGGCTGAGCGCCTGCACCTCGATCGAGTGCGCGTCGGTCAGGTACTTCGTCAGCTGGTCCCGTAGCTCGGTCATCGCATCCCCTTTCGTCGGCTCGTCCTCGACGCCCGGGATGCCCGCTGCGCCGGGCTTTACGCGCCGCCGGCGACGGTTCTCCCGACGAACACGTGCGAGTCGTGTCTATCCTGCCGCGCTTGTAACGCACAAAGCCGCGCCGAGCGGTGCCTGCCCAGGTCTTTCCCGCCCGTTCGGCCTCCGACTTGCAACCAACACTGGGGGGTGTTCTTTGCGGCGTTCAATCGCGGCCTGCGGCCTCGCCTCGGCGATCCTCGGGCTCTGTACCGCGTCCGCCGTGGCGGCGACGCGCAGCGTGTCGCACGCGTCGGCCCGGGAGCGGGCCGTCCACTTCTACACGCACTCGATCCGGAAGCTGCGGACGGAGACCTGGTACTGGCAGCGCGTGATGGGCGTTCCGCGCACGCGCGGCTTCTCCCGCGCCCTCGCCGCGTCCTCGATCCCGCGGCTGCGGCACGTCGCGGCCGTCTGGCGCCGGCGCGAGAAGCGCGCCTTCCACCGCGCCCAGCATCCGCCGCACCACCGGCAGCTGCTCTGCATTCACCGCTACGAGGGGAGCTGGCGCGACGGCGGCGCCCCCTACTGGGGCGGGCTGCAGATGAGCGCGAGCTTCCAGGCTCGCTACGGCTGGTGGCTCTACCGGACGAAGGGCACCGCCGACCACTGGACGCCGCTCGAGCAGATCTGGACGGCGGAGCGCGCGCTGCGGACGCGGGGCTGGTACCCGTGGCCGAACACGGCGCGCTACTGCGGCCTCCTCTGACGCGCGACCCCGCCCGGAAAGACGGCTCGCGGCCCGCCGACAGCGGGCCGCCGTCGTTCTGACGTCAATTCGACTTGATAATGACATCACAGTGATGTCATAGTGCAGCCATGCAGATCGAAGGACACGTCCAGGCACTGCGCGAAGACCTCGCCCGCGTGGCCGCCGTCGGCGACGAGTCGACGAGCCGCGCCGCGGAGCTGCTCGCGCTCGCGCTCGAGTCCTCCTTCGCCCGCCGGATGCAGGAGGCGGTCGCGGAGGCGGCGCTCGAGCTGAGCGCCCAGCTCGAGAGCGGACGGATCGAGGTTCGCATCGCCGGCGGCGACCCGGAGCTGGTGCTCGTGCACGAGGAGTCCGGCGGTCTCGAAGCCGCCGACGAGGCGTACACGGCCCGCATCACGCTCCGGCTCCCGGAGAGCCTCAAGCTCCGGGTCGAGGCGGCCGCCGCGCGCGAGGGGTCGTCCGTGAACACGTGGCTCGTCCAGGCGCTCCAGCGCGCCTCGGAGCCGCGCCGTCCCTCCGGCGGGAGCCGGAACCGACTGACCGGCTACGGCCGGAGCTGAAAGGAGTCGAGATGAACGACCTGCTGCTGCACGAGCTGTCCGCCCGCCGGGTCCACTGGCGCTACGACGATCCGAGCGGCGTCGCCGAGTCGGGCTCCCGGATCGACGCGAAGCCGGTCCGCGCCGCCCACGACGTGCGCGTCCGCGTCGGCCGCCGCCAGTTCCTGAGGGCGATCTGATGGAGCGCCGCTTCCACACCCCGCTCCCGCTCACGCTCGACGTGAACATCCCCGCCGGGGACGTCGACGTCGAGACCGTGGACGGCGAGGAGTCGACCGTCGTCGTCGACGGCGACGAGCGCCTGCTCGAGCACGTGACCGTCGAGCAGGACGGCGACCGGCTCTCCGTCTCGTTCCGCGGCAAGAAGCCGTTCGGGCTCGTGATCGCGATCGGCTCCTTCACGATCGGCAACGAGGGGATCAAGGTGCGCGCCCGCGTCCCGCACGGAGCGGCCGCGAACCTCACGACCGCGTCGGCCGACCTCGACCTCCGCGGCCGCGTGCGCCGGCTCGAGGTGAAGACGGCGTCGGGCGACGTGCGCCTCCGCGGCGAGGTCGAGGAGAACGCGGTCGTCAAGACCGTCAGCGGCGACGCCCACATCGACCGGGTCGGCTCCGACCTGCGGCTGGAGACGATCTCCGGCGACGCGACGATCGGCTCCGCGGGCGGCTCCGTCGAGGCGAAGACCGTCTCCGGCGACCTGCGGGTCGACTCGATCCGCACCGGCACCGCGAGCTTCACGAGCGTCTCCGGGGACGTCGAGTTCGGGATCGCGCCCGGCTCGTTCCTCGACGTCGACGCGGGCTCGGTCTCGGGCGACCTCAGCTCCGAGGTGCCGCTCGGCAGCGATCCCGGCAACGCCGGCGGCGACGGCCCGACGATCGTGCTGCGCGGCAAGACGGTGAGCGGCGACGTGAAGGTCTTCCGCGCGGCGAGCTGATGCGGCGGATCCTCTCCCACCGGGACACGCGCCTGCTGCTGGCCGGCCAGACGCTCTCCGCGTTCGGCGACTGGGCGCTGATGATCGTGCTCGCGGTCTGGATGAAGGACCTGACCGGCTCGAACGCGCACGCCGGGCTCACCTTCTTCGTCTTCGGCGCGGGCTCGCTCGTCGGGCCGCTCGGCGGCCTGCTGGCCGACCGGGTGCGCAGGCGGCGGCTGATGATCGCCACCGACGCCGTGCTCGGGCTCTCGGTGCTGGCCCTGCTCTTCGTCCACGACAGCGGCGACGCCTGGCTGATCTACGCGGTGGCGCTCGTGTACGGCCTCGGCGGGACGATCTTCTCCCCCGCCCGCTCGGCCCTGCTGCGGGTGATGCTTCCGGACGAGCTGCTCGCCGACGCGAACGGCGCGCTCGCGACGACGCAGGAAGGGCTGCGGATCGTCGCGCCGCTCGCGGGCGCGGGCCTCTACGCCGCGTTCGGCGGCGGCGTGGTCGCGATCCTCGACTCGGCCACCTTCGCCGCGTCGGTCTTCTTTCTCTGGCGGATGCGCGTCGTCGAGGTGAAGCCTGCGCCGCCCGAACACCACTTCCTGCGCGAGGTGACGGCGGGCTTCCGCCACGTCGCACGGACGGCGCCGCTGCGGGACATCGTGCTCGGCCTCTCGCTCGCCATGCTCGTGATCGGCTTCTCCGAGACGCTGCTCTTCTACGTCATGCACGCGATCGGGAAGCCCGCCTCGTTCTTCGGCGTGTTCTCCACGATCCAGGGCGTCGGCTCGATCGCGGGCGGGCTGACCGCGGCCCGGGTGATCCGCCGCGTCGGGGAGGCGCGCGGGCTCGGCCTCGGCCTCGCGGCGTTCGCCGTCGCGGATCTCTGCCTCGTCCTGCCCTCGCTTCCGGCCGTGATCGTCGCGGCGCCGATCGCGGGCGTCGGTATCGCCTGGGCCGTCGTCGCATTCGGCACCGCGCTGCAGACGAACACGCCGCTCCAGATCCAGGGACGGGTCGCCGCAGCCGCGAACCTCGCGTTCTCGGTCACGCAGACGACCTCGATCGCGCTCGGCGCGGCGCTCTCGGCGGTCGTCGACTACCGGCTCCTCTTCGTGGTGATGGCCGCAGTCGTGTTCGCGAGCGCGAGCTTCCTGCTCACGCGGCACCGCGACCCGGCGCCCGTCCTCGAGCGCGCGGCCGCGTGACGCGGGCCGCGACGGGCGCGAGCCCCGTCCCGCTCCGCAGGAACCGCGACTTCGCGCTGCTCTGGAGCGGCCAGGTCGTCTCCACCGTCGGCTCGGAGATGAGCGCGCTCGCGTTCCCGCTGCTCGTGCTCGGGCTGACCGGCTCGGCGCGGGACGCGGGCATCGTCGGCTTCGCGCGGAGCCTGCCCTTCCTCCTCGTCTACCTGCCGGCCGGCGTCTACGTCGACCGCTGGAACCGCAAGCACGTGATGCT
Source organism: Gaiellaceae bacterium (assembly GCA_035688315.1). GTDB lineage: Bacteria > Actinomycetota > Thermoleophilia > Gaiellales > Gaiellaceae > Palsa-739. The sequence goes on from DASSND010000034.1 coordinate 19,553, forward strand.
CGCCGCGGACGCGGGGCGCGCGCTCGCGCTCGGCAGCGTCGCCGTCTGGCTCGCGCTCGGCCGGCCGCCGCTCGCATGGCTCGCGGTCGCCTCGGCGATCGAGGGCTGCCTCTTCGTCTTCTTCCAGCTCTCCGAGTCGGCGGCGCTGCCGGCGGTGGTGCCGAAGGAGCAGCTGCCGCAGGCGATCGCCCAGAACCAGGCGCGGATGCAGGGCGCCGGGCTCGTCGGCAGCCCGCTCGGCGGCGCGCTCTACGGGCTCTCGCGCCTGCTGCCGTTCGCGGTCGACGCCGTCTCCTACGCCGTTTCGTTCGTCTCGCTGCTCTTCGTGCGGCCCGCGTTCCAGGGCGAGCGCGCGCGCGGCGAGCGGAACCTGCGCGCCGAGGTCTCCGAAGGGCTCGTCTGGCTCTGGCGGCAGCGGTTCCTGCGCACGGTGACGGGGCTCGTCGCCGGGACGAACTTCGTCCACGAGGCGCTCGGCCTCGTCCTGATCGTGCGCATGCGCGACCTCGGCGCCTCGGCCGCGCTGATCGGCGCCGTCTTCTCGATCCTCGGCGCGGGCTCGATCGTCGGCGCGCTCGTCGCGCCCCGCGTGCAGCGGCGCGTGCCGGCGCCGGTCGTCGTGCTCGCGTCGCTCTGGGTCTGGCCGGTGCAGACGGCTGCGCTCTTCCTGATCCCGAGCCCGATCGAGCTTGGCGTCCTCACGGCGGCGGGGTTCGTCACCGGGCCGATCTTCAACGTGGTCACCGGCGCATATCGGTACGCGCTCGTGCCGGAGCGGCTGTACGGTCGCGTCGCGAGCGCGAGCCTCCTCTTCTCGTGGGGCTCGATCCCGCTCGGCGCGCTCTTCGCCGGCTACGGGACCGCCGCGTGGGGCGCGAAGCCGATGCTGCTCGTCCTGGCCGGGATCCTGCTCGCGATCGCGCTCGCCGCCTCGGCGTCCCGCGACGTGCGGAACGCGCCGCCCCCGGAGGAGATCGCCGCGCCCGACTCGGCGGTCGCAGCGGGAAGCTGACGCTCAACCGCCTCGGAAGCCGCGCAGGAGCCAGCGAACGGCCGCTTCGGAGACCTCGCGCGGCACCGCGTGGCCGTCGCGGAAGCGGTCGTAGACGACGCGGTAGCCGAGGCGGCGGAGGCGCGGGACGAGCGCGTCGCCGCCCTGGGCGATCGGGATCGAGCGGTCGTGGCGGCCGTGCGCGACGAAGACCCGCGGCTTCCCCGTGCGGTGCGGCGGCAGGGAGTCGCCGGGAGAGAGCGCGACCACGGCGTGGAACAGTCTCCCGTTCGCGAGGCCGAGCAGGACGGCGAGGGCCGCGCCCGCCGAGAACCCGCCGACCGCCACCCGGGCGGGCGCGATCCGGCAGCGCGCGAACGCCCGCCTCAGCGAGCGGTCGATCGCGGCGAGGTCGCCGTTGGCGAGGCTCCAGCTGCCGCCGGCGGAGTTCGGTGCGAGCAGGACGAGCCCGGGTTCGTCCCAGGCGGCGCGGAAGATCCAGAGCCCGCCGCCGGCGGTGTCGCCCGAGCCGTGGAGCGCGAGCAGCAGCGTCCGCGGCCCCGAGCCGCCGGCCGTGACCCGCATGAGCGCCGTGTAGCCGCCGCCGAGCCTCAGCGTGTGCGTGCCCGGCGCGCAGTCGCGGCCGCGGCCGGCGCCCGGACGCGCGGCGATCCGGAGGTCGCCGGGGCCGGCCGCGGTGTGCGCCGACCCCGCGACTCCCGCGGTCCGCGCGCCCCCGCCCGCGCACGCGGCGAGGGCGAGGGAGGCGACGGCGACGGCGGCGGCCCGCATGTCCGGCGCGTCTCCGCGCCCGCGACTCGCAAACCGACGATCCGCGGCCGCTGCGAGGATGGAGCGGTGACCGGGCCGACCCCGCTGCGGCGGAACCGCGACTTCCTCCTGCTCCAGGCAGGGCACCTCCTCTCGACCTCGGGGTCGAGCATGTCGGCGATCGCCTACCCGCTGCTCACGCTCGCGCTCACGGGGTCGGCGGCGAAGACCGGCTACGTCGGCGCCGTCGAGTTCGCGCCGCTCGTGCTGCTCAGCGCGGCCGCCGGCGTCGCCGCCGACCGCTTCGACCGCCGCCGTCTGATGATCGGCTCCGACGTCGTCCGGGCGGCGGCCGTCGGCGTCCTCGCCGCCGCCACGTTGAGCCACCACGCGACGTTCTGGCTGATCCTCGTCGTCGCGTTCCTCGACACGAGCGGCGGCGTCGTCTTCCAGGCGGGCAACAGCGGCGCCTTCAAGGCGGTCGTCCCGCCCTCGCAGCTCGCCGACGCGGCCAGCGTCTCGATGGCGCGGATGTCGACCGTGCGGCTGCTCGGCCCGCCCGCGGGCGGCGCGCTCTTCGGGATCGGGCGCGGCCTGCCGTTCGTCGCCGACGCGATCTCGTACACGTTCTCGACGCTCTCGCTCCTGCTGATGCGGACGCCGTTCCAGGAGGCGCGGGAGCCCGGCGCGCGGCCGCGCTTCCGGGAGGGCCTCGTCTACTTCTGGCGGATCCCGTTCCTGCGCACGACGATCGGGATGATCGCCGCGAGCAACCTCGTCGCCGCGGGCGCGCCGGTCGCGGTGATCGTGCTCGCCCACCGGCAGGGCCTCTCGGGCGCGGCGATCGGCGGCTTCGTCGCGCTCCAGGGCGCCACCCTGCTCGCCGGCTCGCTCCTCTCGCCGGTGCTGCGCCGGCTCTTCCCGATGCGCGCGATCCTGCTCTCGGAGTTCTGGATGGCGCTCGTCTACGCGGCGTTCCTCGCCTATCCGAACGTCTACGTGCTCGCGGTCGCCGTGTCGCTGCACGCGTTCTGGTTCCCGAACACCGACTCCGCGATGACGGCGTACTCGTACACGCTGATCCCCGACCGGCTCCTCGGGCGGACGATGGCGGCCTCGAACACGCTGCGGGCGGCGAGCGCGCCGCTCGGCCCGCTCGTCGCCGGGCTCCTGCTGGCGCACGCCTCGCCGCGGACGGCGATCGCCGTCCTCGCCGCCCCGGTCGTCGCTGCCGCGGTGCTCGGGACGCTGAGCGCGGCCATCCGCGACCTGCCTACGCTCGGAGCTTCTCCCGCAGAAGCCGGTTGACGACCTTCGGGTCGGCCTTGCCCTGCGTCTCGCGCATCACCTGGCCGACGAAGAAGCCGAGCACGCCCTCCTTGCCGCGCAGATAGGTCTCCACCTGGCCCGGGTTCGCGGCGAGCACCGCGTCGATCACGGGCTCGAGCGCCGACTCGTCCGAGACGGCGGTGCGGGCGAGGTAGTCGTCCGCGTCGATCGCGCGCTCCGCCGCCGCGACGAACGCCTCGTCGAGCGCCTCGCGCGTCACGTTCGCCCGCACGATCCGGGCGAGCGCGCCCGCGTTCTCGGGCAGGAAGTCGCCCCGGTTCATCGCGACGGCATGCGCCGCGCGCCACTCGACCCCCTCGGCCGCGAGCGCCTCCGCCTTCCACTCGTTCCCGGTCGTCACCAGCTCCGCGGCCGCGTCGAAGCCCAGCTCGCCGGCGAGCCGGCGGATCCGGTCGGCGGGCCGCTCGCGCCGCTCGCCGCGCAGCCGCTCCACCAGCTCGGCCGGCGGCTCGACGGGGACGAGGTCGGGCTCCGGGAAGTAGCGGTAGTCGTCCGCCTCCTCCTTCGAGCGGTGCACGGTCAGCCGGTCGGTGTCGGGGTCGTAGTCGTAGGTGGACTGCTCGAGCCGCTCGCCCGCCTCGTGCGCGGCGACCTGCTGGCGGAACGCCGCCTCGATCGCGCGGCCGACGAAGGTGAAGGAGTTCATGTTCTTGATCTCCCAGCGCGGGCGGTAGCCCTCCTCGCCGGCCCGTCGCACCGAGACGTTCACGTCGGCGCGCAGCGTGCCCTTCTCCATCTCCGCGTCCGAGATCCCGAGCTCGACGATCGTCTGGCGCAGCAGCCGCAGGAACCACATCGCCTCCTCGGCCGAGCGCAGGTCGGGCTCGGTGACGATCTCGAGCAGCGGCGTGCCGCCGCGGTTGAAGTCGACGAGCGAGGAGTGCGCGCCGACCGAGCGCCCGGTCGCACCGCCCGCGTGCACGGTCTTGGCGGCGTCCTCCTCGAGGTGCGCGCGCACGATGCGGATCTCGCGGTCGCCGCCGGCGGTCGGGAGCAGGAAGCGGCCGCGGCCGCAGAGGGGCGCCTCGAACTGGCTGATCTGGTAGCCCTTCGGCAGGTCGGGGTAGAAGTAGTTCTTGCGCGCGAACTCGGCGTGCGCCGCCAGCTCGCAGTCGAGCGCGAGCCCGAGCCGGAGCGTGTGCTCGATCGCCTTCCCGTTCGCCACCGGCAGCGCGCCCGGGTGCGCGAGGCAGACCGGGCACGTGCGCGTGTTCTCCGCCGCGCCGTACTCCAGCTCGCAGCGGCAGAACATCTTCGTCCGCGTCTTCAGGTGCGCGTGCACCTCGAGGCCGACGACCAGCTCCCACTCAGGCGGCGCGCTCATCGAGCCTCTCCTTCGCCTCGCGCAGCGCGTCCTCGATGTCGTCGCTCACCTCGACCATCGCGAGCCGGTGCTCGAGCGCGCCGTGGGTCTCGATCACCCACAGCTCCTTCTCCCCCGCCTCGAGCTGGAGCTTCAGCTCGCCGACCTGGACGGCGCGGGAGCCGTCGAGGACGCGCGGCTCCCCGCCGAAGACGCGCCGCACCGCGGGAACGAACTCCGCCGCCGGGTCCTCGAAGCGCATCGTCACCGCAGACGCTCCGGAACGGTGTCGAAGGCGAGCGCACGCTCGAGCGCGTGCCCGGCGCGGAAGAGCGTGTTCTCGCCGAACTGCGGCCCGATCAGCTGCAGACCGACCGGGAGGCCGTCGGCGAGGCCGCACGGGATGCTGAGACCCGGCAGCCCGGCCACGCACGACGGGATCGTCAGCAGGTCGCTCAGGTACATCGCCAGCGGGTCGTGCGCGCGCGCGCCGAGCGGGAACGCCACGGTCGGCGAGGTCGGCGAGACGAGCACGTCGAAGCGCTCGAACGCCGCCTCCTGCTCGCGCTTGATCACCGTCCGCACCTTCTGCGCCTGCCCGTAGTACGCGTCGTAGTAGCCGGCCGAGAGCGCGTAGGTGCCGACGAGGATGCGGCGCTTCGGCTCGTCCCCGAACCCCTCGTCGCGGGTGCGCTTGTACATGTCGAGCCGGTCGGCCGGGTCGGCGACGCGGAAGCCGTAGCGGACGCCGTCGTAGCGGGCGAGGTTCGAGGACGCCTCCGCCGGCGCGATCAGGTAGTAGCAGGCGAGCCCGTACTCGACCGAGAGCGGCAGCGAGCACTCCTCCACCTCGGCGCCCAGCTCCGTGCAGAGGTCGATCGCGCGGCGGACGGCCGCGGCGACGCCCGGCTCGATCCCCTCCGCCTCGTTCAGCTCGGTCGGGACGCCGACGCGCAGGCCGCGCAGGTCGTCGGCCTCCGGCAGCTCGACCGGCGGCACCTCCACGGTCGTCGAGTCGCACGGGTCGCGGCCGGCGAGCACCGAGTAGAGGAAGGCGCAGTCGCGGACGGTGCGCGCGACCGGGCCGACCTGGTCGAGGCTCGACGCGAAGGCGACGACGCCGTAGCGGGAGACGGTGCCGTAGGTCGGACGCAGGCCGACGTTGCCGCAGAGCGCGGAGGGCTGCTTGATCGAGCCGCCCGTGTCGGAGCCGAGCGCCCAGGGCGCGAGCCCGGCGCTGACCGCGGCCGCCGAGCCGCCGCCGGAGCCGCCGGGGACGCGGGCGGGGTCCCACGGGTTGTGCGAGGGGCCGTAGGCGGAGTTCTCGGTCGAGGAGCCCATCGCGAACTCGTCCGTGTTCGTCTTGCCGAGGATGCGGAGGCCGCGGGCGCGCAGGCGCTCGACGACGGTCGCGTCGTAGACCGGCACGTAGCCCTCGAGGATCTTCGAGCCGGCGGTGGTCGGGATCCCTTTTGTGCCGATCACGTCCTTGACCGCGATCGGGATCCCGGTGCCGGGGTCGTCCTCGCAGACGTGGAGGTAGCAGTGCAGCTCCGGGTCGCGCTCGCCGATCGCCGCGAGGTAGGCGGCGTACAGCTCGTCGCTCGACACCTCCCCGCCGGCGAGCAGCCGGCTCGCCTCCTCGGCGGTGAGCCTGAGCGTGTCGATCACGAGCCGGCGGGCGGGACGCGGAACATCGAGTCGTCGCGTTCGGGCGCGTTCGCGAGCGCCTCCTCGACCGGGAGCGACGCGCGCGGCTCGTCCTCGGCCCAGACGTTCGCGACGTCGTGCGGGTGCTTCGTCGGCGGCACGTCCGCGAGGTCGAGCTGCGAGACCTTCGAGACGGCCTCGAGGATGTCGTTGAGCTGCGCCTCGAGCCGCGCGACCTCCTCGTCGCGCAGCTCGAGCCGCGCCAGGTGCGCGACGTGGAGGAGCTGGTCTCTGTCGATCGCCATCGCCTCGATCCTCGCAAAACGGAAGAGGCCCCTGCCGGGGCCTCTTCACACCTTGGTCCGACAGGTTCTCTAGATCGCCTGGACGTTCGCGGCCTGCGCGCCCTTCGGGCCCTGCACAACCTCGAACGAGACGCGCTGACCCTCGGTCAGCGACTTGTAGCCGTCCATGGTGATTGCCGAGAAGTGGACGAAGACGTCGTCGCCGCCCTCGCGCTCGATGAAGCCGTAGCCCTTCTCGTTGGAGAACCACTTAACGGTGCCCTCAGCCAACTTTCCTCCTAGAACAAAACAACGACGGCCCGGGCACCGAGCCGCCGACCGATGATAGAGCAGGCCGGAGTCTAGCTCAGTTCAGGCGGGATTCAAGCCCCGACGGGCTCTCGCGGCGGTCACCGTGTTCTGCATCACCATCGCGATCGTCATCGGGCCGACCCCGCCCGGGACCGGCGTGAGGTAGGCGGCGCGCTCGCTCGCGCCGGGGTCGACGTCGCCGAGAACCCGCTTTCCCTCGCCCCGGTTCATGCCGACGTCGATCACCGTCGCGCCCGCCTTGACCATGTCGGCTGCGATCAGGTGGGTGCGTCCGACGGCGGCGACGAGCACGTCGGCGTCGAGGGTGTGCCGCTGCAGGTCCTGCGTGCGCGAGTGGCAGATCGTCACCGTCGCGTTGCGCTGGAGCAGCAGGTGCGCCATCGGCTTGCCGACGATCGCGGAGCGGCCGACGACGACGGCGCGGGCGCCCTCGAGCGGGATCTCGTACTCGTCGAGCATCCGCATGATCCCGAGCGGCGTCCCGGGAACGAGCGTCGGCCGGCCGAGGTAGAGCCGCCCCGCGTTGACCGGGTGGATGCCGTCGATGTCCTTCTCCGGCGCGATCGCCTCGATCGCACGGTTCTCGTCGAGGTGGCCCGGGAGCGGCAGCTGGACGAGGATGCCGTCGACCGAGTCGTCGGCGTTCAGCCCGGCGATCGTCGCGAGCAGCTCGTCCTCGCTCGTGTCCGCGGGGAGCTTCAGGTCGCGCGCCTCCATCCCCGCGGCCTCGGCCGCCTTCTGCTTGAGGCCGATGTAGATGTGCGAGGCCGGGTCGTCGCCGACGAGCACGGTCGCGATGCCGACGCGGCCGATGTGCGCGACCTGCGCGGCGACCTCCTCGCGCACCGTCGCGGCGAGCGCCTTGCCGTCGATGAGGGTGGCGGCCACGTCGGCCAGCGTAGTGGGCGACAATGACGGCGTGGCGAGGCTCACGCGCAGGAACGACCCGGACTCGATCCGGGCGCGCCAGGAGGCGCTCGGGCTCGACGGCGTCGTCGGCGCGGTCGACCTCGCGCCGTACGCGCGGGCGGCGGAGTCGCTCGCCGGGGTCGTCCAGATCCCGGTCTCGGTGGCGCAGCTCGAGGTCTCGCTCGGCGAGTACGAGCTGTCCGAGGAGGGCGCGCTCGTCGAGACGGGGCGCGCGGCCGAGGAGGTGACGGTGCCGCTCGCGCACACCGAGGGCGGCCTGACCGCGTCGGTGCAGCGCGGCGCCAAGGCGATCGCCACCTCCGGCGGCTGCCGAACGTACGTGATCGCCGACCGGATCACCCGAGCATCTTGCTTTGTCTGCAAGTCGAGCGGCGACGCGCTGGCGCTCGCCGGCTGGGTCGAGGAGCAGGTGCCGGCGATGCGCGAGTTCCTGCGCGCGGCCGAGAGCCCCGAGCTGTCGCGGTTCGCCGTCCTGCGCGAGGCGAAGACGCACGTCGTCGGGCCGATGTGCCACGTCCTCTGGCGGTTCACGACGGGCGACGCGGTCGGGGCGAACATGATGACCCGGAACGCGTACGCGCTGAACATGGCCTACGTGCTGCCGCAGGCGCCGGTCGCGATCGAGCGGGCGCTCTTGGAGGCGAACATGGGCGGCGACAAGAAGCCGTCGTTCGAGTTCTTCCAGTCCGGCCACGGCAAGACGGTGATCGCGGAGACGCTGCTGACGGAGGCGGCGATCGAGCGCGTGCTGCGGACGAGCGTCCACGACCTCGAGGAGCTGGCCTGGGCGGGCACGCACGGTGCGGTCGCCTCGGGGATGCAGTCGGTCGCGTTCACGCCCGCCTCGGCGATCGCGGCGGTGTTCGCGGCGACCGGCCAGGACCTCGGCATGGTCGGCACCTCGTCGATGGCGCACGGGGTCGAGCAGCGCGTCGACGGCGGCGGCCTGCACGTCTCGATCCGCTTCCCGGGGATCGAGGTGGGCACCGTCGGCGGCGGCACCACCCTCCCCCACGCGCGCGAGTGGCTCGAGCTGATGGGCTGCGCCGGGCCGGGGAAGGTCTACCGGCTCGCCCAGCTCGTCGCGGCGACCGCGCTCGCGCTCGAGATCTCCGCCTCCGCCGCGATGGCGACGGCCGGCAGCGAGAACTTCTTCCGCGCCCACTTCGAGCGCGGCGGCATGCGCTGAGGCGTCACGAAGCCGTGACGGTCCCGTAGCCCGAGCGGTTCGCGGAAAGCCCTCCGGTGCAGGAACTTCGTCCGGCCATGGCCGTTCCGGCCATGGCCCGGGGTCTGACCCCGGGACGTGGCCGCGGCGGACATGTCCGCCGCGCTCAGGCGGCGTCGGTGGCGAGGAGGCAGACGTCCGGATCGAGGCGGGCCGGCAGCTCCCCGAGGATCCGCCACAGCGCCCGGTTCGCCTCGTCCGCCTCGATCGACACCGTCGCGCCGCGCTCCCGCGCATGGGCGAACGCGGCCGCGACGAGCGCGCGCAGGGCCGGCTCGCCGGGCAGCCACGTGCCCGCGATCAGGAACAGCTCGTCCGTCGACGGCGCGAGCGGCGGGCCGTGCAGGCTCGCGATCCCCGTCGCCGCCGCGCCCGCGCTCTCGGGCAGCCAGGACTCGCCGCAGAAGAGTCGCAGCGACTCCTCGAGCGGCCGCTCCGCCACCGGCGACCACGACGCGTGCTCGAACGCGTAGGCGGCCTCGTGCAGGCGCGCCGCCTCCTCCCGTGAGGGGCGCCGCAGCGGCCCGCCCGCGTTCCGCTCGATCCACTCGGTCGCCTCGCCCGGATCGACCACGCCGGTGCGGCTCCGCATCAGCGAACCGAACCCGTGCGCGCGCAGGAAGGCGAGCCCGGCCTCGTCGCTCGCGCGAACGCGCGCCTGCAGCGGGCGGCCGTCCCCGCCCGAGCGGAGCCCGGCGAGGAGCGCCCACCCGAGGCCCCGGCGCCGCCGCTCGGGCGCGACCGCCACGACGCAGAAGTACCGCGACGGATGCCGCGCGCTCGCGACGAGCGACCCGACGCCCGCGACCGTCCCGGCCTCGTCGGCGACGAGCGTCCGCCACGAGCGCCCCTCGCCGTCCTCGCCGTCGACGCGGTGCTGGCTCGAGATCTCGGCCATGACCGGGTCGTCCGGCCACGCCGCGGCGAGCAGCGCGTCGACCGCCGGGCCGTCCGCCTCCCGGTAGGGGCGGATCATCCCGCCGGCAGGCGGACGTCCGAGACGTCGAGGCCGAGCGAGTTCGCGAGGCGGACGCCGTGGTTCAGCTCGGCGCGCAGGCGCTCCCGGTCGCGCGTCTCCATCAGGTGGCCGATCATCTCGCGCGCCTTCGGCCGCCAGAGCACGTGCTTCGCGAAGATCGGCAGCATCGTGTTCGCCGCCTCGACGAGGCGGGCGCGCACCTTCGGCGTCGCGGACTCGAGCAGCACGCGCTCGTACGCCAGCCCGGCGCCGTGGTGGATGCCGTCGTCGATCGCGAGCCGGTTGCACAGCTCCTCGAGGATCGTCCCGCGCGACGAGCGGGCGATCAGCCGGAAGCGCGGGATGATCAGCCGCTCGAAGAACACCTGCATCAGGAACACCTTCTCCTCGAGCAGATCCGCCTCGAGGAACATGTGCGCGAGCTGGTCGAGGTACGGGTCGCGCTCGCCCTCGCCGCCGACCTGGCCGATCAGCCGCAGCCACGCCTCGGTGTGGCGCGACTCGTCCTGCACCATCGTCGCGTAGTAGAGGCGCGCCTCCGGGTCGGGCGCCGCCGAGAGCAGCTGCGACGCCATCTCGCAGGCGAAGACGTCCGCCTGCAGCTGCTGCATGATCACCGAGCGCCAGATGTCGCGGCGGCGCGCCTGCCGCTCCGCGGAGCCCTTGCCCTCCGGGACGAACGGGATCTCGCCCCACGCGACGTCGTCCACCTGCCACTCCTGGTGCTTGGCGAGGTGGTAGAAGCGGAGCACGCCCGCGTACGCCTCGCGCCCCTCCGCGAGCTGCATCTCGTCGGCGCTCATCTCGCCGGGGACCTTATCCTCAGCGCGTGATCGCGCTCGTCTTCAGCTACGAGGTCCGCGACCCCGCCGAGTTCGAGCGCGTCTACGGCCCGGAGGGAGACTGGGCGCAGTTCTTCCGCGGCGGGCGCGGCTACGTCGGCACCGAGCTGCTCCGCGACGTCGAGCAGCCGGGGCGCTACCTCGTCGTCGACCGCTGGGAGTCGGCCGACGCCTACAACACGTTCGTCGCCGAGCACCGGGACGAGTACATGCGGCGCGTCGACGACACGCGCTACCACTACGACTCGGAGCTGCGCTTCGGGACGTTCGAGAACGTCTGGGCCGGGCCTCCCTAGAGACCGACGACCAGCTCCAGCTCGCCGCGGTCCCAGCGCGGCTCCGCGCCGTGCATGAGCGCCACCGCCGGGGGGTTCGGGCCGGCCACGACGGCGCGCAGCTCGCGAATGCCGGCGGCGCGCGCGAGCGCCTCCAGCTCGTCGCGAAGGGCCCGCCCGACGCCGCGTCCCTGCAGCTCGTCCGCCACCGCGAAGGCGACCTCCGCGCTCGCGCCGTCGCGGACGAGCCGGGCGACCCCGGCCGGGCGCGGGTCGCCGTCAACCCAGGCGACGAGCACGTGGCGGGTCGCGTCGACCCGGGCGAGCTGCGCCAGCTCGGCGGCGGCGAGCCGCGGCTTCGGCCCGCCGAAGCGGCGCCGCCGCGACTCCTCGCCGAGCCGCGCGAAGAGCGCCGCGAGCGTGCCCGTGTCGCCGCTCCGGAGCGGGCGAATCGTGATCCCGTCGACCCAGCGCGTCTGCATGCCCGCATCGTCGCCTCGCGCCGGCGGGCTGCGCCTCGCCCCGGCAGGCCATCTTCGGGCCATGGCCCGAACGGGCCATGCGCAGGACCGGGCGATCCGGCGAGAATGCGCCCCGTGGAGCAGGAGATCCGCTTCGTCACGCTCGACGGCGACCGCGTCGCCTACGCCGCCGCCGGCTCCGGCCCGCCGCTCGTCTTCCCCGCCCCGTTCGTCTCGCACCTCGAAGCGGAATGGGAGCTGCCGCGGGCGCGCGGCTTCTACGAGCAGCTCGCCCGCAGCCACACCGTCGTCCGCTACGACCGGCTCGGCGTCGGGCTCTCCGAGCCGGAGCCGTCCGCGCGGCCCTCGCTCGACCTCGACGGCCGCACGCTCGAACGGGTCGTCGCCGAGGTCGGCGGGCCCGTCACCGTGTTCGCCACCTCCTGCGCGGTGCACGCCACCGCCAGCCTCGCCGCGCGGCGGCCCGAGCTGGTCGAGCGGATCGTCTTCTTCGGCGGCTACCCGTCCCGCGACGACATCCCCGAGGCGACCCGCCGCTCGCTCGTCGAGTTCGCGCGCGTCAACTGGCAGCTCGCCACCCAGATGTTCGCCGGGCTGCACGACCCGAAGGCGAGCCGCGAGGAGGTCGACGCGCTCGGCCGCTACCTGAAGCGGACCGCGCGCGGCGAGATCGGGGCGGCCTGGCTCGAGCTGGACCTCTTCACCGACCTGCGCCCGCTGCTGCCGCAGGTGACGCCGCCGGCGCTCGCCCTGCACCGCCGCGGCGACCGGACGGTGCCGATCGCGCGCGGCCGCGAGCTGGCCGCGCTGCTCCCGAACGCCCGCTTCGTCGCGCTCGGCGGCGACGCGCACATCCCGTGGCTCGACGACCCGCGCGAGCTTCGGCGCGCGCTCGCCGGCTTCCTCGGCGAGCCGCACCCGGAGGCGGCGAGCGGCTCGCCGCTCAGCAGCCGCGAGACCGAGGTGCTGCGGCTCGTCGCGGAAGGGCTCTCGAACCGCGAGATCGCCGGCTCGCTCGTCCTCAGCGAGCACACCGTGCACCGCCACGTCGCGAACATCCTCCGCAAGCTCGGCCAGTCGACGCGGGCCGGCGCGGCGGCGCAGGCGGCGCGCGCCGGCTTCGTCTAGCCCGGCTGCGCATTTCGACAATCGAGCGCGTCGATCGCCTCGCAATCCGTCGTCCTCGGCGGTTGATCCGGGCGGATCGCGCAGCGATAATCCTCGCTCCCATGGCCGTCGAGGACCGTCTGAGCGCGAGCGAGCGGGTGCTGGCGGCGCGCACGCGCTACGTCTCCGCCGGCGTCTCGACGCCGAGCCTCGTCGTCGACCGCGCCGAAGGCGCACGCGTCTGGGACGTCGACGGGCGCGAGTACCTCGACTTCGCCGGCGGCATCGCCTGCCAGAACCTCGGCCACGGCCCCGCGGCGGTGGTCGGGGCGATCCACGAGCAGGCCGACCGCTTCCTGCACCAGTGCTTCATGGTCGGCACGTACGAGCCGTACGTCGAGGTCTGCCGCCGCCTCGCCGAGCTGTGGCCGGGGCGGGCCGGCGACGTCAAGTCGCTCCTCGTCAACTCGGGCGCGGAGGCGGTCGAGAACGCGGTCAAGATCGCGCGCGCCGCCACCGGCCGCAGCGGCGTGCTCGTGTTCGACCGCGCCTTCCACGGGCGCACGAACCTGACGATGGCGATGACCGCGAAGCTCGTCTACAAGCGGGGCTTCGGGCCGCTCGCCCCGGAGGTGCACCGCGCGCCGGCGCCCTACCCCTACCGCGGCGTCTCGGTCGAGGACGCCCTGCGCGGGCTCGCGCTCCTCCTCGAGCAGGACGTCGACCCGCGGAGCCTCGCGTGCATGGTGCTGGAGCCGGTGCAGGGCGAGGGCGGCTTCATCCCGATGCCGCCGGAGTTCGTGCAGGCGCTGCGCCGCCTCTGCGACGAGCACGGGATCCTCTACGTCGACGACGAGGTCCAGGCCGGGTGCGGGCGCACCGGGTCGGTGTGGGCGATCGAGCGGCTCGGCGTCGAGCCCGACCTGCTCGTGTCCGGCAAGACGCTCGGCGGCGGCCTGCCGCTCGCCGCGGTCAGCGGCCGCGCGGAGCTGCTGGACGCCGTCCACCCGGGCGGGCTCGGCGGCACCTTCGGCGGCAACCCGCTCGCCTGCGCGGCGGCGGTCGCGGTGCTCGACGAGCTGGCCTCGCCCGGCTTCCGGGAGCGCGCGGAGGAGGTCGCCGGACTGCTGCGGCGGCGCCTCGACGAGATCGCGGCCCGCCGGCCGCTCGTCGGCGAGGTGCGCGGGCTCGGCGCGATGCTCGCGCTCGAGCTGCGCGACGAGAGCCCCGACGCGGCGAAGGCGGTCACCGCCGCGGCGCTCGAGGCGGGGCTCGTGCTGCTTGCGTGCGGTCTGCACGGGAACGTGCTCCGGCTGCTGCCGCCGCTCTCGGCGAGCGACGAGGAGCTGGAGCGAGGGCTCGACCTCCTGGAGGACGCGCTTGACCGCGCAGGCGCCGGAGCGGGCTGACGTCGAGGCGCCCGCCGGCGGCCCCGCCGTCCGGCTGCGCGGGCTCCGGCGCGTCTACGGCGACGTCGTCGCGATCGAGCGCCTCGACCTCGACATCGCCGCGGGCGAGTTCTTCACGCTGCTCGGCCCCTCCGGCTCCGGCAAGACGACGACGCTGCGCGTGATCGCCGGCTTCGAGCGCCCCGACGCGGGCAGCGTCGAGCTGCAGGGTGTCGACGTCACCCGCACCGCCCCCTCGGAGCGCGCCGTCAACACGGTCTTCCAGGACTACGCGCTCTTCCCGCACATGACGGTGGCCGAGAACGTCGAGTACGGCCTGCGCGTGCGCGGCGTGCCGCGGCGCGAGCGCCGCGCCCGCGCCGCGGAGGTGCTGGAGCGCGTCCGCCTGCCCGGGCTCGGCTCGCGCCGCCCCGTCCAGCTCTCCGGCGGCCAGCGCCAGCGCGTCGCGCTCGCGCGCGCCCTCGTCAACCGGCCGCCCGTGCTCCTGCTGGACGAGCCGCTCGGCGCCCTCGACCTGAAGCTGCGCCAGGAGATGCAGCTCTTCCTCAAGGAGCTGCAGCGCGAGCTGGGCATCACCTTCGTCTACGTGACGCACGACCAGGAGGAGGCGCTCACGATGAGCGACCGCCTCGCCGTCTTCGCCGAAGGGCGCCTCGAGCAGGTCGGCACCCCGGCCGAGGTGTACGAGCGCCCGCGCAGCGAGTTCGTCGCCGGCTTCGTCGGCGTCTCGAACGTGCTCGAGCGCGCGGGCAGGCGTTTCACGATCCGCCCCGAGAAGATCGTGATGGGCGATCCCGACGGCGGCGGCGACGGCGAGACCGGGGTCGTCCGCGAGGTCGTCTACGTCGGCATGGTCACGCGCTACGTCGTCGACCTGGACGCGGGCGGCGAGCTGGTGGTCGTGCGCCAGAACCTCGAGACGTCCTCGCAGCAGGCGCTCGAAGAGCAGGGCAGGCGGGTCCGGCTCCGGTGGCGACCGGAGCACACGTTCGAGATCTCCAAGGAGGGCACATGAGTCGTATCCGCAGGTCGCACGTGCTCGTGGCCGCGCTCGCGGCGGCCCTGTGCGTCCCCGCCTCCGGCGTCGCCGCCGGGAGCGGGCTGCCGACGACGATCGGCAAGGGCGAAGGGGCGCTCAACCTCATCGCCTGGGAGGGCTACACGCAGCCGCAGTGGGTGAAGCCGTTCGAGAAGGCGACCGGCTGCAAGGTGACCGCGAAGTACGCGGGCTCCTCGGACGAGATGGTGACGCTGATGCGGCAGGGCGGCGGCACCCAGTACGACGGCGTCTCCGCCTCCGGCGACGCGAGCCTCCGCCTCATCTACGGCCACGACGTCCAGCCGGTCAACCCGAAGCTGATTCCGGACTTCAAGAACTTCATCCCGGCGCTGAAGTCGCCGCCGCACAACACGGTGAAGGGCGTCCACTACGGGATCTCGCTCCAGTGGGGCCCGAACACGCTCCTCTACAACACGACGAAGGTGAAGCCGGCGCCGAAGAGCTGGTCGGTGCTCTACAGCGCCAAGTACCGGGGCAAGGTCACGGTGCCGGACAACCCGATCCAGATCGCGGACGCCGCGCTCTACCTCGCGAAGACGAAGCCGTCGCTCGGGATCGTCGACCCGTACGAGCTGAACCAGAAGCAGTTCGACGCGGCGATCGACCTGCTCGAGCGGCAGAAGCCGCTGATCAAGAAGTACTGGGCGCTCGCGTCCGACGAGATCGACCTGTTCAAGAACGGCGGCGCGGTCGTCGGCGCGTCGTGGCCGTACCAGACGAACACGCTGATCGCGGCCAAGGCGCCGGTGCGCGACCTGATCCCGCGCGAGGGCGCGACCGGCTGGGCGGACACGTGGATGATGTCGGCGCACGCGAAGCACCCCAACTGCATGTACCGCTGGATGGCGTGGGTCTCGACGCCGAAGGTGCAGGCGCAGCAGGCGATCTACTTCGGCGAGACGCCCGCGAACACGAAGGCGTGCGCGGTGATGGACAAGCTCGCGAAGGGCTCGGCCGCGCAGTACCACTGCGGCGCGTCGAAGAAGTACTTCGACTCGATCCGCTTCTGGAAGACGCCGGTGGCCGACTGCGGCAACGGCAAGAACACCTGCATGGACTACACGAAGTGGCAGCAAGCCTGGACGCAGCTCAAGGGCTGAGTCGCAGACCGCCGGGCCGCCCGACGCGGGCGGCCCGGCTCCGTCTCTCCGGGCTCTTCTGGCGCCATCCCTGGGCGAAGGCGCTGCTGCTGCTCGCGCCGCCGCTGCTCGCGTTCCTGCTCGTCTACGTCGCCTCGCTCGCCGCGCTCTTCGTCTCGTCGTTCTGGACGATCGACCCGTTCACCTCGGAGCTGCGCCACGTCTGGAACCTCGACAACTACCGGACGCTCTGGGAGGCGGGCGCCTACCACTCGGTCGCGCTCCGGACGATCGGGATCGCCGCCGCCGTCACGCTCGCGGACGCGGCGCTCGCGTTCCCGCTCGGCTACTTCATGGCCCGGGTCGCGGGCCGCCGCTCGCGCGCCTTCGTCTTCGTCGCCGTCCTGCTGCCGCTCTGGTCGAGCTATCTCGTCCGCGTCTACATCTGGCGGCTGATCCTCGCCGACGACGGCGTCCTCAACTGGACGCTGCGCAAGGTCGGGCTCCCCGCCGCGCACATCGGCTACTCGAACTGGGCGGTCTGGCTGATCTTCACGTACGTGTGGCTGCCGTTCATGATCCTGCCCGTCTACGGGGCGCTCGAACGGATCCCCGAGTCGTTCCTCGAGGCGTCGCGCGACCTCGGCGCGGGCGCCTGGACGACCTTCCGCCGCGTCGTCCTGCCGCTCGCCCTGCCGGGGGTCGTCGCCGGCTCGATCTTCACGTTCTCGCTCACGCTCGGCGACTACGTGACGCCGCTGCTCGCGGGCGGCGCCTCCTCCCAGTTCATCGGCAACGTCGTCTACGACAACATCACGACGCAGCAGACGCCGTTCGCTGCCGCGTTCGCGACCGTCCCGCTCGCCGTCATGGGCGTCTACCTCCTGCTCGCCCGCCGGCTCGGCGCGTTCGAGGCCCTGTGACGACGGTGTACACAGCCACCGGCGGCGGTGTACACCGTCGCATCGCGAGGAAGTCGTGACGGAGTCGCGCGCAAGCCGTATCGCTCTCGGCACGTGGTCGGCGCTCGTCGTCGCCTTCCTCTGGATCCCGCTCGTGCTGATCGCCCTCTACGCGTTCAACGCCTCGAACGTGCAGAGCTGGCCGATCGCGTCCTTCTCGACGCGCTGGTTCCATGCCGCGTGGACGGAGGAGGTGCGGGCGTCGCTCTGGCTCTCGGTGCGCGTCGGGCTGATCGCGACCGGGATCGCGCTCGTGCTCGGCTCGGCGGCGGCGTTCGGGGTCGCCCGCTTCCGTTTCTTCGGCCGCGAGGCGATCTCGTTCCTGCTCGTGCTCCCGATCGCGCTGCCCGGGATCGTCACCGGGATCGCGCTCAACTCGGCGTTCGTCACCGGGAACGTCGAGCTGTCGCAGTGGACGATCGTCGTCGGTCACGCGACCTTCTGCGTCGTGATCGTCTACAACAACGTGCTCGCGCGGCTGCGGCGCTCGTCGCCGTCGCTGCTCGAGGCGTCGCAGGATCTCGGCGCGGACGGCTGGCAGACGTTCCGCTTCGTCGTCTGGCCCGTGCTCTCGACGGCTCTCGTCGCGGGCGGGCTGCTCGCCTTCGCGCTCTCGTTCGACGAGGTGATCGTGACGACGTTCACCGCGGGCGCGCAGAACACGCTGCCGCTGCTGATCCTCGGCTACATCCGCCTCGGCCAGCAGCTTCCCGTCGTGAACGTGATCGCGTTCGCCATGATCGTCCTCACCGTCGTCCCCGTGCTGCTCGCGCAGCGGCTGATGCGCGACACGGGCGTGCTGCGCCGCGGCGCGGCCAACGTCCCCGGCGTCTGAAGAACCCAAGGAGGAAGCGATGAGCACCGCCACCACCAGCTACCAGGCCTTCATCGGCGGCGAGTGGAAGGACGCCGCCTCCGGCGAGACGATGGAGGTGATCGCGCCCGCGACCGGGGAGACGATCGCCGAGGTGCCCCGCTGCGGCGCCGACGACGTCGCCCGCGCCGTCGAGGCCGCCTCCGCCGCCCTCCCCGCCTGGCTCGACAAGACGCCGAAGGACCGCGGCGCGCTGCTGCACGCGCTCGCGGACGTCATGGAGGAGCACGCGGAGGAGCTGGCGCAGCTCGAGTCGCTGAACGTCGGCAAGCCGCTCATTGCCTCCCGCGACGAGATCCCGTTCTCGGCCGACAACCTCCGCTTCTTCGCGGGCGCCGCGCGCAACCTCGAGGGGAAGTCGGCGGGCGAGTACATCGAGGGCTACACGTCGATGATCCGGCGCGAGCCGATCGGGATCGTCGCCGGGATCTGCCCCTGGAACTACCCGCTGATGATGGCGGTCTGGAAGATGGGGCCGGCGCTCGCCGCCGGCAACGTCCAGATCCTGAAGCCGTCCGAGCAGACCCCGCTCTCGCTGCTCCGCTTCGTCCAGCTCGCCCAGGAGGCGATCCCGCCGGGCGTGCTCCAGGTCGTCACCGGCGACGGCGTCCCGGCCGGCCAGGCGCTCGTCGAGCACCCGGAGATCGGGATGGTGTCGATCACGGGCGACGTCGAGACCGGCAAGACGATCGCGCGCACGGCGGCCGACACGGTGAAGCGCGTCCACCTCGAGCTGGGCGGCAAGGCGCCGATGGTCGTCTTCGACGACGCCGACCCGAAGGCGGTCGCCGAGGGGATCCGGCTCGCCGGCTACTGGAACTCCGGCCAGGACTGCACCGCCGGCTCGCGCGTGATCGCGGGCCCGCGCATCTACGACGCCCTGCTCGAGGAGCTGGTGCCGCAGGTGGAGTCGCTCGAGGTCGGCGACCCGATGGCGAGCGACGAGATCGAGATGGGCTCGGTGATCTCGAAGGCGCAGCAGGAGCGGATCCTCGGCTTCCTCGAGCGCGCGACGGGCGCGACGATCCTCACCGGGGGCGGCACGGGCGGCGGCAGCGGCGGCGGCTTCTTCGTCCAGCCGACGGTCGTCACCGACGTCGCCCAGACCGACGAGATCGTCCAGCGCGAGGTGTTCGGCCCGGTCGTCACGGTGCAGCGCTTCGCCGACGACGACGAGGCGATCCGCTGGGCGAACGACGTCCGCTACGGGCTCGCCGCCTCGGTCTGGACGCGCGACGTCGGCCGCGCGATGAACGCCGCCCGCAGGCTCCGGTTCGGGACGGTGTGGGTGAACGACCACCTGCTCCCGATCTCCTCGGAGCTGCCGCACGGCGGCTACAAGCAGTCCGGCTACGGCAAGGACATGTCGATCTACTCGATGGAGGAGTACACCCAGCTCAAGCACGTCGCGATCAAGATCGACTGATCCGACAACAGAACGCCGCTTCCGTCGTCTAATGCGACGACGACGCACGCTGGAGCAGGCCCCCTTCCTTCCACCCGGAGGTTCGCTTGGGT
The DNA here is from genome assembly GCA_035688315.1 of Gaiellaceae bacterium. GTDB lineage: Bacteria > Actinomycetota > Thermoleophilia > Gaiellales > Gaiellaceae > Palsa-739. The sequence goes on from DASSND010000034.1 coordinate 38,980, forward strand.
ATGCACGAGCTGGACGCCGCCCACGACACGGCGCAGCGGTTCCTCGACAACGTCGAGACGGTCGTCCACGGGAAGCGGGAGCAGATCATGCTCGTCGTCTCCGCACTCATGTGCGGCGGCCACGTGCTGCTCGAGGACGTCCCGGGGACGGCGAAGACGGTGCTGGCGCGGGCGATCGCGCAGTCGATCCGGGGCGCGGTCGCGTCGCGGATCCAATGCACCCCCGACCTGCAGCCCACCGACGTGACCGGGCTCTCGATCTTCAACCAGAAGCAGCGCGACTTCGAGTTCCGGCCCGGGCCGGTGTTCGCGAACGTCGTGCTCGTGGACGAGATCAACCGCGCGATGCCGAAGACGCAGTCGGCGCTGCTGGAGGCGATGGCCGAGCAGCAGGTGACCGTGGACGGCGCCACGCGCGCCCTCGCCGAGCCGTTCCTCGTGCTCGCGACGCAGAACCCGATCGAGTACGAGGGCACCTTCCCGCTGCCGGAGGCGCAGCTCGACCGCTTCTTCGTGCGCACGACGCTCGGCTATCCCGACGCGGCCGACGAGGCGCGGATCGTCGAGGAGCAGCTCCTCTCCCACCCGCTGACGCGGCTCGAGCCGGCGGTCGGCGTGGACGAGATCGCCGCGCTGCGCGCGGCGGTGCCGCAGGCGTTCGTGCACGAGGCGGTGGCGGCCTGGATCGTCGACCTGGTGCGCGCGACGCGGCGGCTCGACGTGGTCGCGATCGGCGCGTCGGTGCGCGGCACGCTGGCGCTCAACCGGGCGGCGCGCGCCTGGGCGGTGCTGCACGGGCGCAGGTTCGTGACCCCGGAGGACGTGGAGCGGCTGTTCGTGCCGGTGCTGATGCACCGCCTGCTCTTCCGGCCGAGCTTCCTCGCGGAGATCCGCGACCACGGCTGGGACGCGGCGGCGGCCGACGTGCGGGCGCGCTGCCTGGCGCTCGCGCCGAAGCCCGGCTTCGACATCGACCTCGACGTTCCCGCGGCGGCCGGAGGCTGAGCGTGGCCGCGGGCACGTTCCCGCTCGTCCCGCGCCGCCGCGTGATCGGGCTCGCGTTCGGCGGCGTGCGCAGCGCGCGCCGCGGCACCGGCTCCGACGTGGCGGGCTCGCGGGAGTACCGGCCCGGCGACGACGTCGCCTGGATCGACTGGGCAGCCTCGGCGCGGCTCTCGGCCGCGCGCGCGGCCGACGAGTTCGTCGTGCGGGAGCTGTTCGCCGACGAGGCGCCGCGCGTGGTCGTCCTCGCCGACCGGCGCCCGTCGATGGGGATCGGCGCGGGCGCGCTGCGGCCGCTCGACAAGCCTGCGGCGATCCTCGCGGCCATCGACCTGATCGGCGCGAGCGCCCGCTCGGCGCGGAGCCTCACCGGCTACCTCGACCACGCGCACGGCGAGGCGTACTGGCGCCCGCCGCGCAGCGAGCGCCACGCGGAGCCCGGCGCGTTCGAGCGTCCGTTCCGCGCGCCGGAGGAGACCGTGACGCTCGGACTCGAGCACCTCGGCCGGCATCTGCGCGAGCTGCCGACGCAGACCTTCGTCTTCGTCCTCTCCGACTTCCCTGCGCCCGTCGACGAGCGCGTCTGGGTGCGCGCGCTCGAGCACGGATGGGAGCTGGTGCCGGTGGTCGTCGAGGACCCGCTCTGGGAGGCCTCGTTCCCCGACGTCGGCGGGATCACGGTGCCGTTCGCCCACACCGACGGGGCCGTCGTGCCGCTGCACCTCACGCGGCGCGAGGCGCGGCGGCTGCGCGACGAGAACGAGGCTCGCGCCGCCGAGCGGACGCGACTCTTCCGCACCCTCGGCTGCGAGCCGGTGACGGTCCACTCGCACCTGCCGGCCGACGTGCTCGCCTCGTTCCTGCGCTGGGCCGACCTGCGGATGATGGCGCGCGGAGCGGTGGCGTGAGGCGCCTCGCCCTCCTCGCCGCGGCGCTCGCCGCGCTCGCCGCCGCCGGCCCGGCCGCGGCGCTGCTCCCCCAGATCCCGTCCGGCTCGGCGGTCGGCGAGGGAGTGCCGCTGAAGGCGTACGCGTCGGTCACGCCGACCGTCCACCTCTTCGGCGACCTCGTGACCGCGCGGGTCGCGATCGTCGCCGACACGAAGTGGGTCGACCCGCTGCGGGTGCGCGTCCGCACCGACTTCAGCCCGTACACGGAGGCTCGGCCGCCGCGGGTGCGCCGCCTGCGCAGCGGGCGCTTCCAGCAGATCACCTGGACGTGGACGCTGCACTGCCTGACCGCGCGCTGCGTGCCGATCGTGCCGCCGAGCGACAAGTTCCACGTCTTCACGTTCCACTCGGCGCACATCGACTACCTGCGCCCCGACGGGGCGCGCGCCTACGGGATCGACGCGCGCTTCCCGCCCGTCGAGGTGCTCTCGCAGGTGAGCCCGGGGCTCGCGTACACCCTCCTGAAGACGAACCAGCTCAACTGGCAGCTCGCGTTCTCGCCGGTGCCCCGGCCGTCGTACCGGCTCGCGCCGCGCACGCTCTTCGCCGTCGCGCTCGGCCTTGCCGGCCTCTTCGCGCTGGGCGGCCTGGCCGCGCTCGGCCGCTGGGCGCTCGGCTTCCGCAGCCCGAAGACCGCGCTCGCGGGGCAGCGGCCTGCGCTCGAGCGTGCGCTCGCGCTCTTCCTCTGGGCGCACGAGCGCGGCGACGACACGTTGCAGCGCAAGGCGCTCGAGCGGATCGCCGGCGAGCTGGAGCCGGGCGGCCACGACCGCTCCCAGGCGGCGCGCGCGATCGCGTGGGCGCCGGAGGCGCCGGAGGACGAGGACGTGCAGGCGATCGTCGGGACGCCGCCGGCCGGGGAGGACGCGTGAGGTCGCGGACGATCCACCGCACGGGCGCGACGCCGCTCGGCGAGCTGCGGCGGCTCGCGCTGCCCGCCCGCCGCACGACGCTCCTGCGGGTCGGGATCGCGCTCGCCCTCGCGGGCGCGCTCGCGCTCGCGGCGCTCTCGGCGCGGACGGCGGGAAGCGGACGCGCCGCCGTGCTGCCGCAGGGCGCGAGCACCGGCGTCGTCGTCGTCGACCTCTCGGCGAGCATCGCCGGGCCGGTCTACCGCCGCGTCGCGACGACGCTGCAGGGGATCGCGGTGGCGAACCAGTCGATCGGGCTCGTGATGTTCTCCGACGTCGCCTACGAGCTGCTGCCGCCGGGCTCGCCGCCCGGGGCGCTCCTGCAGTTCCTCCGCTTCTTCGCGCCCGACCGCGTCGTCCACGGCGCTGCGATCTTCGGCGCGTCGCCGTGGGACCAGTTCAGCGGCGGCACGCGGATCGCGGCGGGCCTCCGCGCGGGCCGGGCGGCGCTCGCGCGCGCACACGTCCGCCACGGCTCGCTCCTGCTCGTCAGCGACCTCGACGACTCGAACGCCGACCGGGAGCCGCTCTACGCGGAGACCGTGGCGCTGCGGCGCGCGCACATCCCGGTGCGGATCGTCCCGCTCTTCGCGGAGGCGGACAACAAGGCGCTCTTCGCGGCGCTCTTCGGCCGCGACGCCTTCGTCGACCCCTCGGTGTTCCGGCACCGCGCCGGGCACGCGGTGCAGACCGTCGCGGCGACGACGGCGTGGACGCTGCTCGCGCTCGGCGCCGTGATCGTGCTCCTGCTCGCCGCGAACGAGCGCCTGCAGGCGCGCCTCGAGCCGGAGGTCGCGGCCGCAGGCGGAGGAGCGGCGGCATGAGCGTCCCGCGCGTCCTGCGGCTGCCGCTCGTCGCGCTCGCCTGCTTCGCGGTCGCCGCCGTCCTCGTCCTGCTCGCCCTCGACGCGCGGGCCTGGTCGAGCCGGCTCACGCGCGACGACCTCCGCTTCCGCGCGCTCCACGGCCACACCGGGCTCTGGCGCTCGCCCGCCGTCCTCCCGGGCGACCCGGCGCACACGCTGCTCGGTCTCGCGGAGCCGCTCGACTACCGGCACGCGCTGCAGCTCTTCTGGTTCAGCCGGGTCGGCGCCGACCCGGAGACGCGCTCCGACCTGCCGACGATCCGCGTCGAAGCCGCGTCGGCGCTCGAGCGGCTCTCGAGCGCGGGCCGCTCGCCGGCGGAGCGCTCGACCGCCGCGAACCTCCTCGGCGTGCTCACGATCACGACCCCGGCGATCGACACCGAGACGCAGGTGCAGACGATCCAGCGGGCGGCCGGCTACTTCCAGCTCGCCGTCGACCTCGACCCGGCGAACGCGAGCGCGAAGGAGAACCTCGAGCTGGTGCTGCGGCTGAAGCGGCCCGGCAAGGGGAAGCTCGGGCGCGACGCGCGCGGCGGCTTCGGCTTCGGCAAAGGCCGCGGCAGCTCTGTCGTCGGCGGCGGGTTCTGAGGGTGGGCGTCGACTTCCTGACGCCGCTCGACGCGCTCTTCGCGCTCGCCGCGGTCGTCCCGCTCGGCGCGCTCGCGCTGGCGCGGCGGCGCGAGCTGGAGGTGCGCCGCGCCTTCCGGCTCTCGGTGCCGCGGGCGCGCGCGGTCGCGCCGGCGGCGCTCGCGGTCGCACTCCTCCCCGCCCTGCTCGGCGTCGCGGCGGCCCAACCGGTCGTCGTCCGCCAGCGCCAGGTGAGCCAGCGCGCGGACGCGCAGGCGTACATCGTCTTCGACACGAGCCTCTCGATGGCGGCGCGGCACGGGCCGCACGCGCCGTCGCGGCTGACGCGCGCGAAGCGGGAGGCGCTCCGGCTCGTCGCCTCGCTCGGCGACATCCCCGTCGGGATCGCGGCGATGACCGACCGGACGCTGCCGAACCTCCTCCCCACGACCGACCTCGGCCTGGTCGACCGCACGATCCGGCAGTCGGTCGGAATCGACCGGCCGCCGCCGTCGCTCCGCTACCCGGATCGCGCGACCACGCTGCGCGCGCTCGTGCCGATGGGGACGGCGCGCTTCTACTCGACGGGCGTGACGCACCGGATCCTCGTCGTCTTCACCGACGGCGAGTCCGCCGGCCCGCTGCGTCCGCGCCCCGGCGACCAGCCGCTGCTCGTGCCGCCGCTGTTCGTCCACGTGTGGCAGAGCGGCGAGCACGTCTACCGCAGGGGCGTCCTCGACCGGCGGTACGTCGCCGACCCGACGAGCCGCGACACGCTGGAGCGGTTCGCGGCGTCGACGCGCGGCCGCGTCTTCGCGGAGGGCGAGACCGGCGCGCTGGCCGCGACGATCCGCGCCGCAGCCGGCGACGCGACCGCCCGCACGACGGTGCGGCAGTACGCGCGCATCCCGCTCGCGCCGTGGTTCGTGCTCGCCGGCGCCCTCCCGCTCGCCTTCCTGCTCTGGCGCCGCAACCTGTAGCGGGCGGCTGCTATTCCTTCGGCGTGGCGACCGAGGGGGGAACCACGTGGCTGGCCGTCGCCGCGCTCGTGGCCGCGATCCTGCTCTTCGACGCGTGGGTTGTGCTCGCCGGCGACTCGCCGGGGCCGGTGCCGGGCTCGCTGAGCGAGGTCGCGGTGCGCGGCTTCGAGGGCGGCCAGCACGCCGTGTTCGCGCCCGGGCGGCTGAAGCAGGGCGACGTCTTCTCGTGCACGAACTCGGGCCTGCGCGTCGCGGCGCGCGTCCCGCCGCCGGGCGAGACGGCACGACAGCACGTCGACGCGACCACTCGCGGCGGCGCCACGATCACGGTCGCGACCGGCCGGAACGGCTGGGTCCGCGTCGCCTGCCGCGACTGACTCCGGAAGCCCCTCCGGGGAGCCCGGATGGTCGAGCGGAAAGAGGCGCCTACCGGAGTCGAACCGGTGTACCAGGTTTTGCAGACCTGTGCCTAACCACTCGGCCAAGGCGCCGCGCGGCGGTCATCGTACCGTCGGCTCGGCGAGCACCTCGTCGAGGAAGGCGACCGCGCGCTCGAAGGCGTCGACGCGGTTGGCGCGCTTCTCGACGGTGTGGCCCTCGTCCTCGTAGACCACCAGCTCGCAGCGGACGCCCTGCTCGGTCAGGACGCGGTGGATCGCCTCCGACTCGCTCACCGGCACGCGCGGATCGTTGCGGCCGTGCTCGACGAAGAGCGGCGCCCGGATCGCCTCGATCCGGCTCCACGGCGAGAGGCGCTCGAGCAGCTCGGGGTCGGAGAGCGGCCCGTACTCGCGCTCGCGGGCGGCGCGGCGCCACTCCGAGGTGTTCTCGAGGAAGGTGCGCAGGTTGGAGATCCCGACGAAGTCGATCCCGGCCGCCCACAGCTCCGGCTGGAACGCGAGTGCGGCGAGCGTCATGTAGCCGCCGTAGGAGCGCCCGTAGACGACAGCCCGCGAGGCGTCGATCTCCGGCCGCGCCGCGAGCCAGGCGTGCAGCGCCGCCAGGTCGGCGACCGAGTCGAGGCGCCGCTCCAGGTCGTCCAGGTGCAGGAAGCGTTTCCCGTAGCCGGCGGAGCCGCGCACGTTCGGGGCCGCGACCGCGTAGCCGCGCGAGACGAGGAACTGCGTGAACGCGCCGAAGCCGGACGAGTACCAGGGCCGCCACTGCGCCTCCGGGCCGCCGTGCACCGTCACGACCACGGGGAACGGGCCGTCCCCGGCCGGCAGGAAGAGGAAGACCGGGATCCGCTCGCCGTCGAAGCTCGCGAACCGGTGCAGCTCGGGCTCGACACCGTCCGCGACCGCGCCGGTGGCGGTCAGCTTCCGCGGCGGCGTCCCCGAGCCCGGCTCGTAGAGGTGGACCTGGTGCGGCTCGGTCGTGCTGGAGAAGGCGAACGCCAGCCGCGTCCCGTCCGGCGAGAACGCAACGTGCTCGACGACGCCGCGACCCGGCAGCGGGATCTCCTCCCGCAGCTCGAGCGTCGCCGGATCGCGCAGCTCGAGCCGCGAGTAGCCGTCCTCGTTCGCCTCCACGAGCAGGTGCCTGCCCTCCTCGTCGCCGGCGCAGGCGAGGTCGTGGTCCGACTCGAGCACCACCTCCCACCCGCGCTCGGCGAGCGAGTAGCGCGAGATCGCGAGCAGATCGCGACCCTCGTTCGTCGCCGCGAGGAACGCGTCCGGCGACACCCAGACCGGCGGCCCGTACTCGGCCCGCCCCTCGTGCGGCGTCACGTGGAGGACGTCGCCGCCGACCGCGTCGAAGAGGAAGAGATCGGCGTCGCTCGCCTGGTCGCCGGTGCGCTCGGCGCTCACCCAGCGGCCGTCCGGGGAGATCGAGGAGACGGTCCAGAGGCCGTCCAGCTCCCACGCGCGCTCGGCGCCGGTGTCGAGACGGCGCGCGACGACGTCGAAGTCGACGCCGTTGCGGCGGTTCGTCGCGTACGCGAGCAGCGAGCCGTCGCGCGAGACGTGGGGCGAGCGGTGGATGAAGCGCGGATCCGCCACGAGCGGGCCTTCGCCGAGGACGTGGAGCTGGGTGCGCTCGTTGCCGCCCTCGTCCACCGCGAGCAGGACACGGTCGTCGGGGAGCAGCAGCCCGTCGACCGGCTCCGCGAGATCCGTCAGCTGCTCCAGGGCTCCGCCGACGGCGGGCAGCCGGAAGAGCTGGCGCGTTCCCGGCACGTCGGACGCGACGAGCAGCCACGAGCCGTCGCGCGAGAACGCGACCGGCCACGCCTGCCGCAGCTCCAGCAGCGCCCGCAGGTCCCCCACGCCTCGGAGACTACGCGGCAGCGCCGGCGAAGCGCGGGATGATCTCCTCGCCGTAGGCGCGCAGCGTCTCCTCCTGGCCGTGGGTCATGAGGTAGACGTTGAACTGGTCGACGCCGATCGCCTCCAGCTCCTTCAGCTTCGCCGTCGCCTGGTCGGCGTCGCCGAGCACGCAGAAGCGGTCGCAGATCTCGTCGGAGACGAACTCGCCGTGGCTCGCGCCGACGCGCGAGTGCTCGTCGTAGTCGTAGAAGCGGCGCGCCTGCACGTAGTCGGTGAGCGCCTTCGGGACGACGCTGCCGTCGGCGCCGTAGCGCTCGATCAGGTCCATGACGTGGTTCGAGACCATCGCCGGGAACCAGCGCACCTGCTCGCGCGCGTCGGCGAGGTCGGCGGAGATGTGGCTCGGCGCGCCGACGATGCACTTCAGCTGCGCCGGGTCGCGGCCCGCCTCCTCGGCGGCGCGGCGCGCGGTCGCCATCGTCCACTGGATGATCTCCGGGTCGGCGAGCTGGACGATCACGCCGTCGGCGACGCGCCCGGCCACGCCGAGCGCCTTCGGCCCGTAGCCGGCGACCCAGAGCGGGATCTCCGGCAGCTCCTCGCGCACCCACTTGAGCTGCAGCTCGCGCCCGTTCCACTCGACCTCGCGGCCGTTCATGAACGCCTTGACCATCGCGCAGGCGCGCTCGAACTCGGCGACCTTCATCGGCTTCGAGCCGATGTAGCGGACGGCGGAGTCGCCGCGGCCGACGCCCATCACGATCCGCCCGTCCGAGACGTCCTGCAGGGTCGCGTAGGCGCTCGCGAGCACGGTCGGCTCGCGCGTCGCCGGGTTCGTGACGAAGTGGCCGAGCTTGATCCGCGACGTCTCGCGGACCGCGAGCGCGAGCAGCGAGGTCGTCTCCTGCCAGAGCACGTGCGAGTCGTACGTCCAGCCGTACTCGAAGCCGTGCCCCTCCGCGAGCCTGATCAGGTCGAGCAGGCGCTGGTAGGGCGGGTCGGGGAGGATCGTGACGCCGAAGGTGAGCATCGGGGCGAGCCTAACGGTGCGGGCGGGGCGTGGCCAGCGCGGCGAGGGCGGCGAGGGCGGCGAGCGCGTAGAAGCCGATCTCGCCGTCGCCGGGCAGCGAGAAGGTGAGCCCGACGAGCGGCGTGCCGGCGACGATCGCGAGCGACGCCCAGGCGTTGACGAAGCCGACGGCCGCGCCGGGGGCGTCGGGCCGGGCGGCGGCGGCGCCCGTGAACGCCATCGCGAACGGCACGCCGGCGGCGAGCCCCAGGAGCGCCGCGGCGGCGATCAGGGCGGCGAGCGGCAGCGGCAGGGCGAGCGCCGCGCAGGCGCCGCCGCCGAGGACGAGGCTCGCCGCGACCCAGCGGTGCGCGTCGGCGCGGCGCAGCATCGCCCCGCCCGCGGCCCGTGTGAAGAAGCCGAGCAGGAGCGTGAGCGAGCCCGCGGCTGCCGCGGCTCCCTTCGAGCGGCCGTGGTGCTCGAGCAGGGTGACGACCCAGTTCCCGACGATCACGCTGAAGCCGAACGAGAGCGAGTGGATCGCGGCGAGCCGGTAGAGGAGCCGGTCGCGGGCGAAGCCGAGGTCGAGCTTCTCGCCCGCGTGGCGGGCCGTGCGCGCCGCCGCGGGCGCCGCCGCGAGCGCGAGCGCGCACAGGGCGACGACGGCGAGCGCGCTCAGGTAGGGCGCGCGGAAGCCCGTCCAGACGGCGAGGCCGGGGACGAGCGCGAGCGCGACGCCGGGCGCGAGCACGGAGGCGCCGCCGTAGATCCCCTGCAGGAAGGGCGTGCCGCCGCTCGCGCGGACGTAGTCGCTGCCACCGACGAACGCGAAGCCGGTGCCGAGCCCGACGACGGCGCGGCCCGCGAACGCGAGCGCCGCGTGCGGGGCGGGCAGCGCGAGCGCGTTCCCGGCGGCGATCAGGACGAGCCCGGCGAACGCACTCGTCCGGGCGCCGAAGCGGTCGGCCGCGCGCCCGCCCGGCACCTGCATCAGCATGTGCATGACGAACTGGACGGTCGTGAAGAGCCCGACCGTCGCGAGCCCGACCCCGTACGCGTCGGCGAGCCGCGTCGCGATCGCGCCGAGCGCGGCGATGTTCCAGCCGACGGCGACGCCGACCGCGATGCCCCCGACCGCCGCGCGCCCGCCCACGCGGCGAGCCACGCTAGCGGCGCTCGAGCACGACGACCGGGATCTGCCGGTCGGTCTTCTCCTGGTACTCGGCGTAGTGCGGCCAGTGGCCGAGCATCATCTGCCAGAGCCGTTCGCGCTCCTCGCCCTCGGCGACGCGCGCGCGGGCGGGGAAGCGGTCGGCCTTCACCTGCACCTCGACCTCGGGGTTCGCCCGCAGGTTGAGGAACCAGGACGGGTGCTGCGGCGCGCCGCCCTTCGAGGCGACGACCACGTAGGCGTCGCCGTCCTCGCCGAAGATGAGCGGCGAGTCGATCGCGCGGCCGCTCTTCCGGCCGGTCGTGGTCAGGATCAGGATCTGCGACCCCTCCCGCCAGTGGAATCCCTCCTCGCCGTCGGTCTCCCGGTAGCGGCGGACGTGCTCCTCGCCGAACAGCACCGTCATGCGAACGCCTCCATCGTCTTCGCGGTCAGCCTGTCGAGCGCCCGCACCGACAGCTCGAGGTGCTCTTCCTTCGTGTCCTCGAGCGTCGTGTGCGAGAGCCCTCGCAAGGACTGAACGAAGAGCATCACCGTCGGGATTCCCGCCCGCGCGACCTCGGCGGCGTCGTGGAGCGGCCCGGACGGGAGCCGGTGCGAGCTGCCGCAGACCTCGCGGATCGCCGCGTCGGCCAGCTCGACCAGCCGCTCGTCGAAGAGGATCGGCTCGATCCGCCAGATCCGCTCCCACTCGACCTCGACGTCCTCCTCGGCCGCGAAGCGCTCGCTCGCCTCCCGGGCGAGCGCGAGCAGCCGCGCGAGCTTCGCCGCGTCGAGGTGGCGCTGGTCGAGCAGCTGCTCGGCGGTCTCGACCACCGAGGTGACGATCCCCGGCTTGCAGACGACGCCGCCGGAGGTGCAGACCGCGTCCTCCCCCACCTCGGCGGCGATCGCGCGGATCTCGAGCGCGAGCTTCGCCGCGCCGGCGAGCGCGTCGCGGCGCCTGTCCATCGGGGTCGAGCCCGCGTGCGCCGCCTGGCCGCGCCACGCGATCCGGTGCCGCTCGACGCCGAAGGTGCCGAGGACGACGCCGAGCGGCAGGTCGAGCGCCTCGAGCACGGGCCCCTGCTCGATGTGCAGCTCGAGGTAGGCGGCCGCGTTCGCGAGCTGGGCGCGCGCGTCGAGCGCGCGGTCGAGGTCGACGCCGTGCTCGGCGAGCGCCTCAGGGAGCGCGACGCCGTTTGCGTCCTGCCGGCCGCGCAGCTCGGCCTGGTCGTCCATCGAGCCGGCCGCGGCGGACGAGCCGAACAGGGAGCGGCCGAAGCGTGCGCCCTCCTCGTCGGCCCAGTCGACGAGCCGCACGGTGAGCGGCGGCGTCCCCTCCTCGGCGACGCGGCGCAGCACCTCGACGCCGGCCAGCACGTTCAGGCAGCCGTCGAGCCAGCCGCCGTTCGGCACCGAGTCCATGTGGCCGCCGATCAGCAGCTCCCGCTCCGACTCGCCGCGCAGCGTGAACCACTGGTTGCCCGCCGCGTCGACCTCCAGCTCGGCGCCCGTCGGCGCGACCTTCCCGCGCAGCCACTCGCGCGCGCGCGCCCACGTCTCCGTCCAGGCGACCCGCTGCGCGCCGTCCTCGTCGCCGGTCAGCTCGCGCAGCTCCTTCAGCTCGGCGACGGTGCGGGCGGGATCGAGCGGCATGGATCCGATCCTAAAGCGCGTTACGATCGCGGCGATGGCCGTCCTGATCAAGAACGGGCTCGTCGTCACCGCGGCGGACGCGACGCCGGCGGACGTGCTCGTCGAGGGCGAGCGGATCGCGCTGATCGGCGCCGGCCTCGACGTCGCCGCGGAGCGGACGATCGACGCGACCGGCAAGTACGTGCTGCCGGGCTGCGTCGACCCGCACACGCATCTCGACATGCCGTTCGGCGGCACCGTCACGATCGACGACTTCGAGTCGGGCCAGATCTCGGCCGCGTTCGGCGGCACCACCACGCACGTCGACTTCTGCATCCAGGCGCGCGGCCAGACCTTCGCCGAGGCGCTCGAGACGTGGCACGCGAAGGCGGACGGCAAGACGCTGATCGACTACGGCTTCCACATCGCCGTCACCGACCTCGACGAGGGCGGCACGCTCGAGGAGCTGGCGACGCTGCCCGAGCAGGGGATCACCTCCTACAAGCTGTTCATGGCCTACAAGGGCGCGCTGATGGTCTCGGACGAGACGCTCTTCCGGGCGATGGAGACGGCGGCGGCGAGCGGCGCGCTCGTGATGGTGCACGCGGAGAACGGCGACGCGATCGACGTGCTCGTCCGGGAGGCGCTCGCCGCCGGGAACACGGCGCCCGTCTACCACGCGCTGACGCGGCCGCCGGAGCTGGAGGGCGAGGCGACGAACCGCGCGATCCAGCTCGCCCACGTCGCCGGCTGCCCGCTCTACGTCGTCCACGTCACCTGCAAGGAGGCCGTCGACCCGATCGCGCGCGCCCGCCGGCGCGGCTGGCGCGTGTGGGGCGAGACGTGCACGCAGTACTTCTTCAAGACGGTCGACGACCTCGCCGCGCCGGACTTCGAGGGCGCGAAGGTCGTCTACTCGCCGCCCGCGCGCGACGCTGCCAACCACGCCGTCCTCTGGGACGCGGTGCGCACCGACGCGCTCTCGGCGATCTCGACCGACCACTGCTCGTTCCTCTGGGACGGGCAGAAGACGCTCGGCGCCGAGGACTTCACGAAGATCCCGAACGGCGGGCCGGGGCTCGAGGACCGGCTGAAGATGATCCACCACTTCGGCGTCAACGAGGGGCGGATCTCGCTCACGCGGATGGTCGACCTGCTCGCGACCCAGCCGGCGAAGCTCTTCGGCCTCTACCCGCGCAAGGGGACGATCGCGGTCGGCTCCGACGCCGACCTCGTGCTCTTCGACCCGCAGAAGCGCGAGACGATCTCCGCAGCCGCCCAGC
>DASSND010000047.1:0-5198 GCA_035688315.1 Gaiellaceae bacterium
TCGTCGCGTTCTCGCGCCGGGCCGTGATCGGGCTCGCGGGCGAGCTGAACGTGCTCCATCCGGGCAAGGTGGCGGTGCTGTACGGGGCGATGCCGCTCGCGTCGCGCCGCGAGGAGATCGACCGCTTCCTCTCCGGGGCCGCCGAGGTCTGCGCGGCGACCGACGTGCTCGGGCACGGCGTCAACCTGCCGTGCGAGACGCTGCTCTTCGCGGAGACGACGAAGTTCGACGGGCGCGAGCGGCGCGACCTGCTGCCGTGGGAGATCGCCCAGATCGCGGGCCGCGCCGGCCGCTTCGGCTTCCACGAGCGCGGCCACGTGGGGGTCCTCACGGGCGTGCCGTGGGCGAGCCCCGACCCGGAGCTGGTTCGCGCCGCGCTGACGCCGCACGTCGAGCTGCCCGGCGGCCACCTCGGCTACCGCGTCGTCGACAGCGGCCGCCTGCGCCCGCAGCTCTCCGACCTGAACGTCTCCTCGGTCGACGAGCTGGAGCCGGCGCTGCACGCGTGGCGGCAGGCGGCGCTCGCCTACTGGACGGACGAGGGCTGGCTGACGGTGGAGTCGATCCAGCCGCTGCTCGCGCGCCTCGACGCGGTGCGCGACGCGCTCCGGCACGCGCGGCGGCGGCTCGAGCTGGCCGACGTCTGGCGGCTGCTGCAGGCGCCGATCGACGAGGACGGGCACGCGCTGCTCGGCACGCTCGCGGCGGCGCTCGCGGGCGACAGGCCGCAGCGCACCGTGATCGGCTGGATCCTCGACCCGCGCCGCCTCGACGCGGCCGGCCTCGAGGAGGCCGAGCAGGCGGCGCGGGAGGCGTCGATCCTGCGCTGGTTCGCGCTCCAGTATCCGGGGGTCGCGGGTGTGACGATCGAGAGGGCGGCGGCGCTCGAGGAGGCCGCGGCGCGGCGGGTCGTCCGCGAGCTGCGCGCGGAGATCGACGACCCGACGATCGGCCGCTGCCGTGCCTGCGGCTCCCGCACCGCGCCCTGGGCGAGCCTCTGCGACCGCTGCTTCATGGCGCGCGGCTACCGGGCGCGCAGGTAGCGCGGCTCCGGCGCGTCCCTACACTTCCGCGGATGGCGAAGGCATCCGGCGAGAAGCTCGTCGTCGACAACCGGCGCGCGCGGCACGAGTACCACCTCGGCGACCGCTACGAGGCGGGCCTCGTGCTGACCGGCACGGAGGTGAAGTCGCTGCGCACCGGCAAGGCGACGCTGCAGCAGGCGTACGCGGAGGTGCGGAACGGCGAGGCGTGGCTCGTCGGCCTGCACGTGCCCGAGTACAGCGAGGGGAACCGCGCCAACCACGACCCGGACCGGCCGCGCAAGCTGCTCCTGCACCGCGGCGAGATCGCGCGGCTCGCCGCCGCGGTCGCCGAGAAGGGCTTCACGCTCGTGCCGACGCGGCTCTACTTCAAGGACGGCCGCGTCAAGGTCGAGCTGGCGCTCGCGCGCGGCAAGGAGCTGCGCGACAAGCGGCGGGACATCGCCGAGCGCGACGCGCGCCGCCAGATCGAGCGCGAGCTGAAGGCGGCCCGCTCGTAGACGGCGCGGCCGCCCCGCGGGTCCCCGCGAGGCGGCCGCGCGTCTTCCCCCTCAGCTGACGATCACGGAGCCGTGCAGGAGCGTGCCGCCGCGGGCGTGGCCGTGCGTCCAGGCGATCCGGAAGACGTCGCCGTGGGCGCCGCGGTCGATCGCGCGGGCGGTGAAGCGCACCCTGCGGCCGTTCAGGATCCCGAGGCCCTTGACGAGCACGAAATGCGTGCCGTAGCGGGTCTGGAGGATCCGCAGCGAGCGGAAGCGGAGCCGGTGCGTCCGGTCGCGGTAGACGACCTTGTGGCCGTGACCGCGCCGGAAGTCGAGCGAGAAGGTCGCCGTCCTGCGGCTGCCGCGGACGCGGACGGTGCCGTGCGCGCGGGCGGTGCGGTGCTTCGACGCGTGCGCGGCGGCGACGCCGCTCGTTCCGCTCGGGCTGGTGCTCGTGCCGCCTCCGGGCCGGCCGTGCGAGCCGCCGGAGCCCGGGTTCGGCTTGCCGTGCGAGCCGCCGCCGGAGCCGTGACCGGCCGCGGTCGAGACGGGCGTGCCGCAGCCGCCGCCGAGCGTGTACGCGCTGCCCGGCCCGGCGGTGTCGGCGGCCTCGAGCAGGCCGCCGGTCGCGGGCGTGCCGACCGACTCGAAGGTCTGCCCGCTCGGGTTGGCGAGCACCGCTCCGGCGCCGAGCCCGAACGCCGACGCGGGCGCGCTGATCGTGATCGTGCCGGCCGCCGCGTCGAGGCTGCCGGTGGCGGCGCCGAGCGTCGTGTACTGGCCGCCGCCGGTCGGGCTCGTGTCGATCTCGCCGTAGCTGTAGTCGACGGGCACGCCCGGGCTGTCCGGGTCGACGGTGCTGCCCGGGTATTCCGCCTCGAGGAACCACTGCGTGCCGCCGGACGTCCAGACGACGTACCAGACGTCGCCGGCCCCCGCGACCGCGGTCGTCCCGCCGGGCCCGTCCGAGAGGCTCTGGACGAGCAGCTGCGCCGTGACGTTCGTCGCGTCGGGGACGAAGCCGGCGGCGCGGATGTCGAGCGAGTCGACGTTGCCGGTCGAGCCGATCGGGCTCGCGTCGCCGGCCGCGTCGGTCACCAGCGTGCACGCGGGCGCCGGCAGCGCGGCGGGCGGGACGACCGGCGGCACGATCGCGCCGACCATCCGGGCGACGTCGAAGGTGCCGACGCCGGTGGCGAGGTCGTAGCCGGGCGTCGCCGGGTAGGGGCCGGTGTCGCCGAGCGTGACGTCGTGGTAGCCGGCCGAGCCGTAGGCGGCGTAGAGCTTCGGCGCGGCGAAGCCGAGCGTGTTGCCGTGCGCCGACTGGAGCCGCGCCCAGACGCCGAGCGCGAGCGGGGAGGAGAGGCTCGTCCCGCCGACGCCCTCCGGCGAGCCGCCGACGTAGACGGCGGCGCCGCTCTCCGGGTCGGCGTCCATCGCGACGTCCGGCACGGTCTTGCCGACGCAGGCGACGTACTCGACGCACGTGGAGCCGGTCGGCGGCGCGACGCCGGCCTGCCACGACGGCTGGTATTCGAAGAGGCTCGGCCCGCCGCCGCCGGCGACCCAGGCCGCCTCCTGGTCGTAGCTGCCGTCCGCGTTGGTCAGCAGCGTCGTGCCGCCGACCGAGACGACGTACGGCGAGGAGGCCGGGTAGTTGACGTCGGGGGCGCCGGCGGGGACGCCGTTGTCCGGCACGACCGGGCAGAAGCCGCCCGTGTCGCCGGAGGAGGCGAACACGGTCTGGCCCTGCGCGGCCGCCTCGTTGAACACCTGGTCCATCGCGACCATCGAGCCGTCGAGGTATGCCTGGTACTCGCACTCTCCGAACGAGGCGCTGCCCGCGACGGCGAGGTTGTCGGTCGCGAAGCGGCTGAACTCGAGCGTGACGTCCGCGTCGGTGAGCGAGGTGGTCGCGTAGAGGTAGAGCGTCTTCACGGTGCCGGCCATCCCGGTCGAGAACTGCGTGTCCATGTCCCACTCGTCCGCGCCCGCGGTGTCGGAGCTGGGGGCGCCGACCTGGACGACCTGCACGGGCACCCGCGGCAGCCCGTTCGCGGCCTCCTCGGCGCGGAGGTCGGTGATGACGCCGCTCATGTCTCCCTCGGCGAAGATCGCGATCGCGGTGCCCGCGCCGGTGGGCGCGTCGGTCGCGTCGTACGCCTTCCAGAACCCCTGCGGCGTGTAGCTCGTCAGGTAGTTCGGGACGCCGCCGTCGTCGGCGGTGCGCTGCGGGATGGTCATCTTCGCGGCGTCGTTCAGCCCGAGCACGGCGATCGGGGCGGCGAGCGTCGCCGGGACGCGCGCGGGGGTCGAGTTCGCGTAGAGCGTCTCGCCGCGGACGCTCCAGGTGGTGAGCGTCGTGTCGAAGGCGGACTCGGCCTGCGCCGCGGTGGCGGTGCCGGTGACGAAGAGCCGGTTCGGCTCGATCGCGACGTTCGTGAAGCCGCGGCCGGTCAGGTAGGTCGCGACCGCCTTCGCGTCGGCGGCGCTCGCGCCGTAGGTGGACGCGAACTCGGCGGGCGTGATCCGCGCGCCGGAGGCGATCGAGTTCCGGAGCGCGTCCGCGTTCCGCATCCGGAGCGCGACCGAGACGCGGAGGCGGGTGGCGCCGGCGAGCGGCCCGAGCTTCGTCCCGTTCAGCCTCAGCGCCTGCGTCGCGGTGGTGCGCCAGCCGCCGCTCGTCGTGGTCGCCGGCATGGGCAGCGCGGGCGCGGCCGCAGTCGCGTCCGCCGCCGCGCCGGCGAGCCCGGAGATCGTGGAGGTGACGGTGCCGATCGGGTCCGGCAGCCCCGTCGCCGCCGCCGCCGGCCGCACGGTCGCCGCGGCGAGCGCGAGCGCTCCGGCGAGCGCGGCGACGAGGAGTAGACGAGGTCTCATGTGCGTCCTTTCGTCGGGCGGAACTGGCGTGCCCGCGTCCCGCCGATGCGTGTTCGGACGCTGAGACCGGCCGGGGCGCGAAATCCTGCATCGGCCCGGCCGCGGCTACACTGTGGTCACGAACATACGGGGGCGACCTGGTTTCGACGTGGTCGATCCATCCGGATGAGCTGCAAGCCGAGGTCGCCGGTTGGCCTCGTAAATCCACCGGCAAAACACAAATGCGAATCAGAACGATCTCGCACTCGCTGCCTAAGGCGACTTAGCTCCAGCGACGGCCCGCCGGGGGCGCCCGTGACCCGGCCGGCCGCTAACCAACGGGCTCGGCGTCGACGAAGAGCCAATCGTCGGAGGCGCGACACAAAAGGATGGCTGGCTCGACGGTAGGGCGGCGGCACTCCGGCCGGCGAGCGAGATCCAAGTGCCGCCTAAGCTTGTAGACGCTCAGCCGGTGCGGCTACGGACGCGGGTTCGATTCCCGCCGCCTCCATTCTCCCGCTTCGCCCGCTTCGCTTGTCCATCGCGCGCTTCGCCGCGCGCGGTGGCCTGCGCTCTCGCTTTCCGCTCGCTCGGCAGCGAGCCGGCCGCGCCGGCGCGCGCCCTGCTGACGGCCGGCCTGGTCGAGCCGCGCCCGCACGGGTCGGGCGCGGCGAAGGGTTTGGGCGTCCGACCCGGGGTACAAAGCCCACATACTCGACAAAGCATCCAACCCGAGCTAGAGTTGGGAGGGACATGGCGACCGCAGAACTGCTCAACGTCCGCGACACGGCCCGAGCGCTGGGCGTCCACGAGA
>DASSND010000023.1:0-49422 GCA_035688315.1 Gaiellaceae bacterium
CTCGTTGAGCATCTCGACGTAGAGCTCGAAGCCGAGCGCCGCGACGTGGCCGGACTGCTCGGCGCCGAGCAGGTCGCCGGCACCGCGGATCTCGAGGTCGCGCATCGCGATCTGGAACCCCGCGCCGAGCTCGGTGTGGTCGGCGAGCGTCGCGAGCCGCGCCCGCGCCTCCGGGGTCAGCTCGTGCGCGTCGGGATAGAAGAGGTAGGCGTAGGCGGTGGCGTCGGAGCGGCCGACCCGGCCGCGGATCTGGTAGAGCTGGCTGAGCCCGAGCATGTCGGCGCGCTCGACGATCAGCGTGTTCGCCTGCGGGATGTCGATCCCCGACTCGATGATCGTCGTCGAGACGAGCACGTCCGCGTCGCCGCGCAGGAAGGCGTGCATCTTCTCCTCCAGCTCCTTCTCGCGCATCTGGCCGTGCGCGACGAGGAAGCGCAGGCTCGGACAGAGCTGCTGCAGCTGGGCGGCACGCTCCTCGATCGTCTCGACCCGGTTGTGGAGAAAGAACGCCTGGCCGTCGCGCTCCTGCTCGCGCTCGAGGGCGAGCTTGACCAGCTCCTCGTCGTACTCGCCGACGGTGGTGCGGATCGGGCGGCGGCCCTCCGGCGGCGTCTCGATGATCGAGATGTCGCGCATGCCGGCGAGCGAGAGGTGGAGCGTGCGCGGAATCGGCGTCGCCGAGAGCGTGAGCACGTCGACCTCGAGCCGCAGCGACTTCAGCAGCTCCTTCTGGGCGACGCCGAAGCGCTGCTCCTCGTCGAGGACGACGAGTCCGAGATCCTTCGGGATCACGTCGCGGGAGAGGACGCGGTGCGTGCCGATCAGGACGTCGACCTTGCCGGCGCCGAAGTCGGCGAGCACCTGCTTGACCTCGCGCGGCGGCCGGAAGCGCGACACCATCTCGACCCGGAGCGGGAAGTCGCGGAAGCGCTCCCTGAACGTGTTCCAGTGCTGCTCGGCGAGGATCGTCGTCGGCGCGAGCATCAGCACCTGCCTGCCGTTGACGGCGACCGCGAACGCGGCGCGCACGGCGACCTCGGTCTTGCCGAAGCCGACGTCGCCGCACACGAGCCGGTCCATCGGCCGGGGCGTCTCGAGGTCCTCCTTGACCGCTTCGATCGCCGCCTCCTGGTCGGGCGTCTCGCGGTAGGGGAACGACTGCTCGAGCTGCGGCAGCCACTCGTGCGAGAGGTCGAAGGCGACGCCTTCGCGGGTCTGGCGCTGCGCGTAGAGCTGGATCAGCTCGGTCGCCAGCTCCTGCACCGACTCGCGGGCGCGCGACTTGAGCAGCTGCCAGGCCTTGCCGCCGAGCTTCGAGAGGGCGGGCGCCTTCGCGTCGGCGCCGACGTAGCGGCTGACCTTGCCGAGCTGCTCGTGCGGGACGTACAGCCGGTCCTCGCCGCGGAACGCGAGCAACAGGTAGTCGCGGGTGACGCTCGCGACGGTTTTCGTCTCGAAGCCGAGCAGCTTGCCGACGCCGTGGTCCTCGTGGACGACGTAGTCGCCGGTGCGCAGGTCGGCGAAGGACTGGAGCGCGCGGCCGCCGAGCCGGCGCTCGCGCGGGGCGCGGCGGCGGAAGACCTGGTGGTCGGGCAGGAGCACGAGGCCCAGCTCGCGCCAGACGAAGCCGCGCCGGGCGGGCGCGACCGCGAAGAGCAGCTCCGGCTCGGCCGGCAGCTCCTCCCCCGGCTCGAGCACCCGGGCGGCGACGCGGCGGAGCAGGTTCCGGGTGCGGAGCGCCTCGCCGCGGTGCGGGAAGGCGACGACGACGCGCTGGCCGGAGCGGACGAGCGCGGCCAGCTCGTTCTCGGCCTCGGAGAGCCCGCGCGCGGCGATCGCGGGCCGCTGCGCCTCGAAGGCGAGCGGCTGCCCCTGCGGGAACGGGTCCAGCTCGGTCGCGCCGGCGAGCGACGGAGGCTGCCAGAGGCCGTCCTCCTCCCAGACGCTGCGCACGTCGTCGGGACGGAACACGAGGTCCGGCGGGCCGTCGAGCGGCGGCACGAGGTCGTGGGGCACCTCGACGGGGCGCGGCCCTTCGTCGTCGCCCTCGGGAGCTAGTTGCAATTTGCAACTTTCGTGGTCGAGGCGGCGCTCGACGGCCGGGTAGAGCGTCGCGGCCGCGACGGGATGGAGCGCACGCTGCGTGAACGGCGAGAACGCGCGCACCGACTCGATCTCGTCGCCGAAGAACTCGACGCGGAGCGGCTCGCGGCCGGTGGTCGGGAAGACATCGACGATGCCCCCGCGCACCGCGAACTGGCCGCGGTCGTCGACCCGCTCGACGCGCTCGTAGCCGGCGAAGGCGAGCGCCTCGGAAAGCCCCTCCACCCCGGGTTCGAGCCCGGCGCGCAGCCCGATCGGCTCGGGGCGCGCGGCGGCCGGCGGCAGCCCCTCCGCGAGCGCGCGCGCGGACGCGCAGACGAGCCCGCCGCGAGCGAGGACGTGGAGCGCGCGGGCGCGCTCGCCGACGAGGTGCGGCGGCGGCTCGAGCCCGGACTCCCAGGAGACGCCGCGGCTCGGCAGGAAGCCGACCTCCTCCTCGCCGAGGAACCAGGAGGCCGCCTCGGCGGCGTCGCGCGCGTCCGCGTCCTCCGCGAGCAGGCACACGACGCCGCGCTCGAGCCGCGCGTGCAGGGCCGCGAGCACCGGCGGCAGCGCGGCCTCCGAGACGCGGGCGCGCGTCGGCAGCGAGTCGGCGAGCGCGACGAGCCGCTCGTGCTCGACGAGCTCGCGGAGGAAGGCGTGGAGTACCGGGCGGTCCATGACGATCGGCGGAACCGGCGGTTCCGCGGGGGTGACATGGTACTCGGCGGCCCTCGTTCGAGGGTCTAGCTCCCGGCGGGCGCGGACGACGTGAAGAGCGTGGGTCCCGACCTGGTCGTGCGTCGGAACGCTGGGCAGATTCTCGTCGTCGTCCTCGTGGCGACGGCGTCGCTCGGCTTCCTGTTGACGCGGGCGCAGCCTCGGCACGCGCGGCCGCTCGAGTTCCCGCGCGGGACGATCTACGCGGTCTCGCGCTCGTACGGCGACACGCGCCTGCTGTGCACGACGAGGACGCGCGACGCCGCGAGCGGGCTGTGGCGCTGCGACGGCTGGACGGTCGACGTGTACGACCTCCCGGTCGCGCGGCCGGCGCCGCTCGCCGCGCCGTGCGACCGCGCGCAGGTCGACCAGGCCGCCGGCCGCTGGGTCTGCGCGGGCGGCTGACGCTACCGTGCCCGCGTGGACGTCTCGAGACGGCGCGCGGAGAAGATGGCGAAGCGGGAGCGCGAGACCGGCCTCGACCCGGACGACGAGGCGGCCCGCTGGCTCGCAGAGCACGACCCGACGCCGGAGCCGCCGCGCCCGAAGCGCGCCTCGAAGTCGAAGACGCTCCACCGCTGGCGGCAGAGCCGATAGTCACGAGCGCCCGAGCTGCTTGAGCGACGCCCAGGAGCCGCGGGCCTCGGCGACGTCCGTCTCGCCCGCGAGCAGGTAGCGCCACTCGACTCCCGTCTGCGCACCCACATGCTGCGCCCAGCGCTTCGCGGCCAGCTCCTTGCCCGCCACCTCCCGGCTCGGGAGGTCGCGATCCGCCTTCGCCTCGACGACCCAGTGCGTCCCGTCCTGCTCGACCGCGACGAAGTCGGGCTCGTAGACGCGGCCGTCGCTCTCCCAGACGATGCGCAGGTCGCCGCGCTGGAGGCGCGCCCACACCTCGATCTCGGCGGCGTCGTCGAGGACGACCGCGAGCTGCTTCTCGAGGCCGGAGTCGAACCAGTCCTGGTCGTAGAGGGACTTCGCCCAGCCGGTGTAGCCGACGCCGCGCTTCCACGGCCCGGTGCGGTCGTCGCTCGTCTCGACACGGCCGAGGCGCTCGGGGGCGAACGGCTCGACGGTGACGACCTTCGTGTACTCGGGGTTCGCGAGGAACCGCTTGTGCTCGGCCGTGACCGCGCGGACGAGCCGGGCGGCGGCGGTCGCGAGGAAGCCGCTGAGGACGCGTTCCGCCTCGTCGCCGAGGCCGCCGAGGAACGCGTCGACGATGCGCGCGGCGCCGACGTCCTCGCCGACGCGCAGGGTGACGACGTCGGCGTGCAGGACGGCGTCGACGAGTCGTTCGCGGGCCTCGCCGAGCGGGATCTGCTCGACCTGCGACGCGACCGCCTCGCCGCGGCGGGTGCCGAGCTGGGTGCGCACGAGCCCGTCCGCGCCGCGCTCGACGATCGCGACGATCTCCTCCCGCCGCAGGTGGTCGTCGGGCTCGAGCGCGAACTGCCGGCCGAGCTTCGCGAACGCGTCCAGGTCGGTGACGTCGTTGAGCGAGAAGGAGTGCTTGACCTCGCTCATCGTCAGCCGCGGCAGCTCGATCGCCGGGAAGACGTCGCGCGCCCGGAGCGTCGCGGCGAGACTCTCCGTCTCCCGGGCGGCCGCGGTCTCGCGCGCGCCGAGTTCCTCGATCGAGGGCCTTCCCGCCTCGCCGCCGCCGACGGCGAGGTCGCCGGGGACTTCGCTCGTCTCGACGGTAACGCTCTGGTCGCCGAGCGGGTCGGTGTGGACGACGAGCCGCGTGCGCCAGTCGACGAACTCCTGGTCGAGGACGCCCTTCTTCTTCAGGAGCTGGTCGTACTTCTCGTGCGCGAGCACCTCGAGCGTGTCGAGCAGGCGCACGTCGGTGTACGCGCCGAAGGGAAGCCGGAGCCCGCGTCCGAGCGTCTGCTCCTGGAGCAGCTCGGAGAGCATCGGCCGCAGCGAGCAGATCGCGTAGACGTTCTTGACGTCCCAGCCCTCCTTGAGCATCCCGACCGAGACGATCACCCGGACGCGCGAGTCGGGGGCCTCGACGGTGTCCAGTTCGGCGAGCGCGTCGTCGGGCTTGTTCGAGTGGACGGTGAGGACGGCGTCGGCGTAGCGGCCGTCGAGGAAGTCGGGCGCGCGCAGGATCGCCTCGACCTCCTCGGCCTCGTCGATCTTGGTCGCGATCACGAGCATCACCGGGTTGACCGGCTCGGCGCCGGTGACCCCGCAATACCGCTCGACGAGGGCGCGCTTCGCCTCGAGCAGGCGGAGGCCGTCGGCGAGCTTGGTGCGCGGGTCGTGGCGCTCGTCATGGCGGCCAACGATCACCGGTGTCTTCACGAGCCGGTCGGCGATCGCGTGCGCGAGCGGATAGGCGTAGACGATCTGCTCGCGCGGGGTGTCCTTGTGGGGCGTCGCCGTGAGCCCGACGAGCACGCGCGGCCCGAGGTCGCGGATCGCCGCCGAGAACGCCTTCCCGTAGTAGACGTGGTGCTCGTCGGCGAAGAGGACGAGGTTCGGGAGCGCCTGCAGGTAGCCGTAGAACTGGTCGCCGAGGGTCTCCTGGAAGGTGTGGACGCGGCGGCCCTGCTTCGCGGTCGGCTTGATCAGCGACTGGACGCTGAAGACGTAGAGCTTGACGTCGTCGGGCAGGAGGTGGTCGACGCCGGCGAAGTTCTCGGCGGTGACGACGACCGGCTTCGCGTCCATCGCGCCGACGAGGCTCCTGGGGTGGCCGGGCGTGAAGTTGGCGATCGTCTTGTCGAGGATCGTGCGCCCGGGCGTGACGACGGCGAAGTCGCGGACGCCGCGCGCGGCCCAGTACTCGACCGCGGCGGCGAGGACGTAGGTCTTGCCGACGCCGGTGGCGACGTCGACGACGCACTCGTACGGCGGGGCGCGCCGCTCGACGTCGTAGTGCTGCGAGGCGGTGTAGACGATCGCGCGGAGCGCCTCGGCGTTCGGCTCGCGCAGGTCGAGCCGGGCGGCGACGGCGGCGATCAGGTCGTCGTCGACGTCGAGGGTCTTCGGCCCGACGGCGGTCACGCGACGGGCTCGGCCTCGCGGACGGCCTCCCGCCAGTCGCGGCCGAGGCGGTACTCGGCGAGGATCGAGGCGGGGATCTTACGGGTGCGCGAGCCCTTCGAGAGCGTGCGCAGCAGCTCGGTGGCGGCCGGGTCGACGGCGGTGCCGCAGAGGACGAGCTTCTCGTCGGGGCCGAGCGCGCCGCAGAGCAGCTCGACGACGTCGGGCGAGACGAGCCCGTCGACGACGGCGAGCCTGGTGCGGCCCTTGCGGCCGGCGAACGGCGGTTCGGGCTCGTAGTCGAAGCCGAGCTGGGCCGCGGTCGCCTCGGCCAGCTCGCGGTCGACCGCCCACTCGGCGAGCCAGACGCGGCCGCCCGCCTCGGCGAACATCGACGGCGCGACCTCGAGCACCCTGAACCCCCCCTGCCATTTTCCGCCCCCGTGACGCCGCCGGGATCGGCGCCCGCGACGACCTTCTCCAGCCGCGGCCGCGTGAAGGTCTCGACGGTGGCCGCGCTCGCCTCGACGGTCACCCAGCGGCGGCCCATCTTGTGCGCGACCGCCGCCGTCGTGCCGGAGCCTGCGAAGCAGTCGAGCACGACGTCGCCGGGGTTGGAGGCGATGTGGATGATGCGTTCCATGAGCCGTTCCGGCTTGGGAGTGTCGAACGGTGGAACCTCCGGGAACCGCGCGAGAACCTCTTTCTTTGCTTGCTCGGTATCGCCACACTCACCAGCGGGCCACCAACTGCTCGGCGCAAGCCCTTCCTTTTCGGTCGCAAACTGCTTCACGCGCGGTCGGCCGTCGCCACCCCGTGGGAAATGAATCCGACCGTCGGCGAGCCATGCGCGATAGACGCTTTCTGTTGCGCCCCAGCATCGACCTTTCGGCGGGAGCACCACCTTCCCGGTCGGAGTCACGATCTCGTACATCTGATTTGGTCGGTAGCCCTGCGCTGTAAAGGGAACCGAGTCCCAGGGGCCTCGTGGGTCGTTGTCGGGATTCGACCACTCGGCGTCGCCACGCACGAGGCGATTCCGAACATTTCGCCACTGATCGGGTGTGACTCGCGCATACACCAGGAGGTAGTCGTGCGAGGAGCCAATCGCTGCACGGTTTTCCCTTGACCGTCGCTTCTGCCAGACCACCGTCGCGACGAAGTTCTCGCGCCCGAAGACCTCGTCCAACATCACCTTGAGGTACGCCTGCTCCGAGTCGTCGCAGTGCACCCAGACCGAGCCGTCGGGCGAGAGCAGCGTCCGGATCTGGAGCAGCCGGTCGCGCATCATCGTCAGCCAAACGGAGTGCTCGAGCGCGTCGTCGTAGTGCGCGAACGCCTGCTGCGTGTTGAAC
This sequence comes from Gaiellaceae bacterium, assembly GCA_035688315.1. GTDB lineage: Bacteria > Actinomycetota > Thermoleophilia > Gaiellales > Gaiellaceae > Palsa-739. Next base: position 7,158 of record DASSND010000023.1, read on the forward strand.
GGCGGGTCGAGGTAGGCGAGCTTGACCTTGCCGACGACCTCGCGCGCGAACTCGGGCAGCTCGATCAGGCTCGTGAGCGCGTTCAGCGCGTCGCCGCGGATCAGCAGGTTGTCCTTCGCCCGCGACCGCTGCGCGTGCGTCTCGCCGACCTCCTCGACGTCGTGCAGCAGCCGCACCTCGGCCACGCGGTAGTCGGAGGGCTGCACCCACGTGTAGCCGCCGTTCTCGTCGGCGAGGAGGCGCAGGTGCTTGTTCGTCCAGGTCAGCTCGAGCTTGCCCGACGGCGCCACAGCCACGCGGCGAGTCTACCGCGGACGAATGTCAGCCCTGCGAGGCGCGGCGGTCGAGCCGGTCGAGTATCGCCTGGAGCGACTCGCGGACGGCGCGAAGCTCGTCGCGGATCTCGCGGAGCCGCTCGCGCTCCTCAGGCGTCAGCCTCTTCGCCATCCTCGTCCTCCTCCGACCATGCGTCGATCTTCTCTTCGATCCGCATGAGCGCGAGAATCATAACCCTGATCCACTCGCGCAATTCCGCCTCGTCCACGGCCTCATCGTCCCGCGCGCCGGCGCGATCGACAATTCGCTCTTCCGGCCGTGGCCGCTAGAGGCTTGATGTGGAATGGACGCCCGTTCGGGGCCGTCCCAGGCCAAGCGAGGGCGGCTCGGCGGACGAGGGCAGGCCCGTACGCCTGCGTAAGGACGACGAGACGGCCTCGCACCGCGCCTGGGGCGGCATCCGGGCGACCCGGCCATTGCACATCAAGCCTCTAGCGGCGGTTGACCTGCGCCTGGGCGCGCTCGACGCCGTCGGCGTCCAGCGTCTCCACGGCGTCCGCGGCGCGGGTGACGAGCGACTCGGCGTCCTCGTGCGGCTCGAAGTCGGAGAGCACCCAGTCGGCGAGCGGGCGCGGGTCGCCGCGCTCCGGCCTCCCCACGCCGACGCGCAGGCGCAGGAAGTCCTGCGTCCTCAGGTGCTGCGCGATCGAGCGGAGGCCGTTGTGGCCGGCGAGGCCGCCGCCGAGGCGCAGCTGCAGCCGGCCCGCGTCGAGGTCGGACTCGTCGTGGACGACGAGCACCGCCTCCGGCGCCACCTTGAAGAAGCCGGCGGCGGCGCCGACCGAGCGGCCCGACTCGTTCATGTACGTCTCCGGCTTCAGCAGCGCGAGCTTGTGGCCGTCGAGCCGGATCTCGGCGAGCTGCCCGGAGAACTTCGACCGCCAGGAGCCGCCGTGCCGGCGCGCCAGCTCGTCCACGACGAGCCAGCCGACGTTGTGGCGGTTGCGCGCGTACTCGCGGCCCGGGTTGCCGAGGCCCACGACGAGCAGGTCGAGCGACGACCCCTGCCGACGCGGCCACAACCGCAACGGGGAGTCCTAGCCCTCGACGGTGCCCTGGTCGCCGGCGGCGTCCGCCTCCGGCTCGGCCGGCGCCTCGGAGCCGCCCTCGGGCGCCTCGCCCTCGGCGGGCGCCTCGCCCTCGACCTCTTCGCCCTCCGCGCCCTCGAGCGTCTCCTCGGGCTCGACGACCCGCGTCGGCGCGGTCACCGTCGCGATCACGGTCTCGGGATCGTCGAGGAGCGTCACGCCGTCCGGCGCGGCGATGTCGCCGACGCGAAGCGTGTCGCCGGTCGCCATCCCCGAGACGTCCAGCTCCAGGTGCTCGGGCACCTCGAGCGGCAGCGCCTCGACCGAGATCTCGCGGAGCGGCTGCGAGAGGACGCCGCCCTCGCGGACGCCCGGCGCGTCGTCGCCGCCCACGAGCTGCACGGCCACCGACGCGGTGATCGGCCGGTCGAGCCGCACCTCCTGCAGGTCGACGTGGGTGACGCCGCCGCGGAGCGGATCCACCTGGTACTCCTTGAGGATCGAGGCGTGGCTCTTGCCCTTGCCGTCGATCTCGACGTCGAGAATCGAGTGGAGGCCGCCCGCGCCGGTCAGCGCGCGCCGCAGCTCGCGCTCGGCGACGCAGATCGAGACCGGCTCGCCGCTGCCGTACAGCACGCCGGGGACGAGCCCCTGCTTGCGCAGGCGCCGCGACTCCGCCGAGCCGAGCTTCTCCCGCTGCGTGACGACGAGCTTTGTCCGTTCTCCGGCCATTCCGGCGGCGGAGTGTAGCCGAACTGCCTAGCGGCTCGAACCGCCTGCGCTTCGCGGGCCGTGCCACGGAGCCATCCGCCAGCCCGCTCCCTCGAAGTCGAAGCCGATCGGCTTCTTGCCGTGCAGCGCGGCCGTCATGAACTTGCGCCAGATCTCGGCCGGGAAGCTCGCGCCCTGCACGTGGATCCCGTGCACGCTCCGCATCGGCAGCGCCTTGTGCGGGTAGCCGACCCAGACGACGGTGGCACGGCGCGGCGTGTAGCCGCAGAACCAGGCGTCGGTCCAGTCGGTCGTCGTCCCGGTCTTGCCGACCACCTCGCGGCCCGGGATCTGCGTCGCGATCCCGGTGCCGTGCAGGACGTTCTCCCGCAGCACCCGCGTCACCGCCCACGCGACCCCGGGCGGGATCACGCGCTTGCCCTTCGCGGGGCCCCAGCGCGGGTCGACCTTCCCGTTCGGGAGCACGACCTTCGCGATCGCGTACGGACGGCGGTAGACGCCGCCGGACGCGAGCGTCGCGTAGGCGGTCGCCATCTGCAGCGGCGGCACCGAGTTCGAGCCGAGCCCGATCGACGGCACCGCCTTCAGCGGCGCCCGGATCCCGAGCACGCGCGCCGTGTGACGCACCGCGCGCGGGCCGACGTCGAGTGTCAGCTTCGCGAAGACGATGTTGTCGGAGAGCACGGTCGCCTTCGTCAGCGTCTCCGCGCCGAAGTACTCGTCCTCGTAGGTGTGCACCGTCCACGGCTTCGCCTGCGGGCTCGGCTGGTAGGTGAACGGGCCGGAGACGTACACCGTCCGGTCGGGGTCGGCGTGCTTCTTCCAGATCGCGTCGAGCAGCACGAACGGCTTGAACGCGGAGCCCGTCTGGCGGGCTCCCTGCGCGGCGAGGTTGAACTGGAGCTGGCGCCCGTGGACGATCGACTGGAGCGCGACGATCGCGCCGTTCCACGGGTTGATCGACACCACCGCCGAGGCGGGGTCGCCCTTGCGGTTCAGGGTCGAGGAGATCGCGCGCGCGGCCGCCGCCTGCGCCTTCCGGTCGAGGGTGGTCGTCACGCGCAGGCCGCCCTCCTTCACCCGCTCGGCGCCGTAGGCGGCGACGAGCCGGCGCTCGACGTAGGAGAAGAACTGCGGGTCGCGGCGGATCGAGTAGACGTAGCCGGGGTGCAGGCCGAGCGGGCGCGCGACGGCGTCGCGGAACTGCGCCGGGGTGAGCGCGCCGGTCTCCCGCATCCCGCGCAGCACCGCCTTCCGCCGCTTCAGGGCGGCGTCCGGGTGGACGAACGGGTCGTAGCGGCTCGGCGCCTGCGGCAGGCCGGCGAGCAGGGCGGCCCGCGCGGGGCCGAGCGTGTCGGCGTGCACGCCGAAGTAGGTGCGGGCGGCGGCCTCGATCCCGAGCGCCCGGTGCCCGTACGGGATCCGGTTCAGGTACGCCTCCAGGATCCGCCGCTTCGACCACTGCTGCGTCAGCTTCAGCGACAGGCACGCCTCGGCGACCTTGCGTGCGAGCGTCTTGTTGTTCGAGAGGTAGAGGTTGCGGACGAGCTGCTGCGTGATCGTCGAGGCCCCCTGCACCGCCTCGCCGCCGGCCTGCGCGTCGGCGAGCGCGGCCCGGGCGATGCTCGAGTAGTCGAGCCCGTCGTTCTTCCAGAAGCTGCGGTCCTCGGCGGCGACCGTGGCCGCGTGCACCCACTTCGACGAGCGCGCGAGCGGGATCGGCTCCCGGTAGCTCTCGGCGTGGATCGCGCCGAGGTAGGTGCCGTTCGCGGCGAAGACGAACGACGTCTGCGGCAGCGGACGCGCCGTTCTGCCGGCGAGCGAGCAGTCGGTGAGCGCGGTGTGGACGACGGTCGCCCCGGCGACCGCGAACCCGGCCGCGACGGCGGCGACGCAGAGCGCGACCGCGAGGACGAGCACCGCGACGATGCGGCGCCCCTCCCCCGAGGCGCGCTCGCGCTGCCGCGACAGCGCCAGCAGCAGCGGCAGCAGCTCCTCGTCGTTCCCCCGGCGGCGTCTCCGTTCGCGCATCTCTCCCTCGTCCAACGAACCGGGGCGGCGCCGGGGTTCGGCGCGTACTGTTTCGGCGTGGAGTTCGAGCGCCTGCTGGCGGCCTGGGACGGCGAGCACGCCGTCGTCCGCTTCGACGAGGCGAGCGGCGCCTGGATGTTCGTCTGCGTCCACTCGACGACGCTCGGCCCGGCGGGCGGCGGGACGCGGCTCCGGGTCTACGACGCGCCGGCGGACGGGCTCGCCGACGGGCTGCGGCTCTCGCGCGCGATGACGCAGAAGATGGCCGCGGCCGGGCTGCCGCGCGGCGGCGGCAAGGCGGTTCTCGCGGTGCCCGCGCTGCCGCAGGGGGCGGCTCGGCGCGAGCTGCTGCTCCGCTACGGGGAGCTGGTCGCCTCGCTCGGGGGCTCGTACCGCACCGCGGGCGACATGAACATCTCCCCCGCCGACCTCGACGTCGTCGCCGAGCGCTGCCCCTGGGTGTACGGGACGACGGGCGGCGCCGGCAACAGCGGCCGCGGCACCGCGCGCGGCGTCCTGCACGGGATCCGGGCGACCGTGGAGCACGCGTTCGGCTCGCCCGAGCTGGCCGGCCGGCGCGTCCTCGTCCAGGGCTGCGGCGCCGTCGGCGCCGGGCTCGCGCGCGCGCTCGCCGAGGAGGGCGCCGACGTGCTCGTCTCCGACGTGGACGAGGGGCGCGCCCGCGCGACCGGGCTCGAGGTGGTGGCGCCGGGGGACGTGTTCGACGTCGAGTGCGACGTCCACGCGCCGTGGGCGGTCGGCGGGACGCTGAACGCGGAGACGATCCCGCGCCTGCGCTGCCGCGCCGTCGCGGGCTGCGCGAACAACCAGCTCGCCGAGCCGGAGGACGCGGTGCGCCTGCACGAGCGCGGGATCCTCTACGCGCCGGACTTCGTGATCAACGCGGGCGGCGTGATCCAGCTCGTCGGCCTCGAGGACGAGGGCTGGGACGAGGCGCGCCTCGAGCAGGCGCTCGCCGGGGTCGGCGACACGCTGCGCGAGCTGTACCGCGAGTCGGAGCGCGACGGCGTCACGCCCGAGACGGCCGCGGAGCGCCTCGTCGAGCGGCGGCTCGCCGCTAGCGGACGCCCAGCGGCGTGATGTAGCGCCGGTAGGCGGCTCGGCTCTTCGGCTTCGAGGCGAGGTCCCAGGTCGAGCCGCGCGCGCCGGAGAAGTAGGCGATCATCGTCGTGCGGCGGTGCGTCTTCACGAAGCGCGCCATGTCCTTCACGAACCCGGGGTCGTCGATCCCCCAGAGCCCCCACTCGGGGAACGCGAACGGCTTGCCGGGATGCGCGCGGTAGAGCGCGTCGGCGGCCGCCCACTCGGCCTTGCCGTGCATGTCGTAGAGGTCGTCGCCGACGACGTCCACGTACGCGTTGCCGGGGTAGTACGCCTGCGCGCGATTGCCGGGCAGGTTCGGGGCGCCGTAGCCCTGCGGGTTCCACACGACCTGCGTCGTGTCCCTGCCGTTGCGGGCGAGCGTCGCGCCGGCGCCGCCCGCGACCGGCGGCAGCCGGAGCTTGCGGAGCTTCGCGTCGACGTTCGGGGCGCCGTGGACGATCAGGTAGACGCGCGCGAACGCCTTCCGGAACCACGCCGTCTGGTGGCCGGGCTTGATCCGGCCGGTCTTCGTGTACGCGCAGTAGAAGTTCCAGTGGCCGTTCATCTCGCCGAACGGCCGGATGTAGACCGGCTGCCCGAACTCGGCGATCCCGCGGTTGAGCGCCACGAGGTACGCGTCGCCCTTGCCGCTCGCGATCTGCTGCGGCGTGATCGCCTCGCCGCCGCGCCCGTTCCCGGTGCCGAGCCCGAGCATCGGGACGCCTCCCATGCCGCGGAGGAGCGACGGGAAGCGGGAGCCCCAGACCTGCCCCTGCCCCCAGCCGACGATCACGTGGCGCACCTGCGAGTGCTGCCCGGTCAGCGCCTTGAAGTGGCCGACGTTGCCGAGGAGCCCGAGCTGGATCGGCCGCGCCGACGCCGCCGCGGGCGCGGCGAGCGCGAGCAGGAGCACGAGGATGGGCACGACCCGGCGCATCAGGTCGCCCAGTGTGCCAAGGATCGACTCCAATCGAAGTCCAAATCTCTCCAAGGACTTGGAATTGTGTGCTAAAACTCCAAGGACTTGGATTTACTTGGAGATGGTTAGGAGACCGCGTGTACGTAGCTCCGGCTCCGCGAGTCGAGGAACTGCTGCCGAAACTGGAGTCCGCCCGTTTGGGCGACGTGCTCTCTCGCGGGCGCAGTTCCTCGCTGAGCGAATACCTGCACTGGGACAAGCTCCGCCATCTGGAACCGCCTGCGGACCTCACGCACGAGGAGTGGTGGCTGACTCTGAAGCTTGCCCGCGCGCCGCTTCTGCGGCCGCTTCCACTCCGCGACGCGGAGGGAATGCCGTTCGTGTTCGGGATGCCGGATACGCTCCTCCAGCTCCTCCACTTCGTCGACCAGCGCTGCAGCGGGGAGATCGCGATGCCGGAGGTCGTCACGGCAGACGATCAAGCGCGGCAGCACTATCTGGTCAACTCGCTCATGGAGGAAGCGATCCGATCGAGCCAGCTCGAAGGGGCCGCCACGTCGAGGCGGGTCGCGAAAGAGCTCCTCCAGTCGGGACGCGAGCCGGTGAGCCGCGGCGAACGGATGATCCTCAACAACTACAGAGCGCTGCAGTTCATGCGCGACTCACTCGGAACCGAGCTGACGCCCGCACACGTGCTGGAGATGCAGCGAATCCTCACAGAAGGCACGCTGGAAAATCCCGATGCTGCCGGCCGGCTGCAGGGCGCATCGGACGATCGAGTTGCGGTGTTCGACCGAGTCGATGGCGAGCTGGTCCACAGGCCGCCTCCTGCCGAACAGCTCCCCGAACGACTCGAGCAACTCTGCGCATTCGCGAACGAGCGCGACGCGTCTCCGTACTTCTTGCATCCGGTGGTCAGATCCGTCCTGCTGCACTTCTGGCTCGCGTACGACCACCCGTTCGAAGACGGAAACGGAAGGACTGCTCGTCTCCTCTTCTACTGGTCGATGCGAAGGCACGGCTACTGGCTCACCGAGTACCTCAGCATCTCGAGGATCCTGCGACAAGGCCCCGCCAAGTACATGCGCTCGTTCTTGCTGACCGAGACGGACGAACGGGATGCGACCTATTTCCTCCTTTTCCAGTTGGAAGTCGTCAAGCGTGCGGTCGAGGAGCTCGACACCTACTTTCGACGGAAGGTCGCCGAAATCCGCAAGGTCGAACGAGCTCTGCGCGGCGCCGAAAGCTTCAACCGCCGCCAGCTGACCCTGCTCTCGGATGCAGCCCGGAACCCCGATCATCACTACACCTACGCCACGCATGCACGGATACACCGCGTCACGCACGAAACGGCGCGAACCGATCTGACACAGCTCTGGCAACACGAACTGCTCGTTCGCCGCCGAGTTGGCCGGCGGCATACCTACGCCGTACCTGCCGATCTAGCCGAGCGGCTGGCGTCCCTCTAGAACAGCTGGTTCTCGCCGCCGAAGATCGCGGAGACGGAGTCGTCGGCGAAGACGTTCATGATCGTCTCGGCGAGCAGCTGGGCGACCGGGAGCACGGTCAGGTTCGCGGGGGCGGCGAGCTGGTCGATGGGGACGGTGTCGGTGACGACGATCCCGTCGATCGGCGCGTCGTGGAACTTCTCGAGCGCGTTGCCGCAGAAGACGCCGTGGGTCGCGTACACCCAGACGGCCTTGACGCCGGCCTCGCGCAGCGCGTTCACGTTCGCGATCAGGGTGCCGCCGGTCATGATCACGTCGTCGCCGACGATCGCGACCTTGTCGCGCACGCGGCCGGTCACCTCGGTGATCTCCACCTGGTCGCGCGCGGGGCGGGTCTTGTGCATGATCGCGAAGTCCGCCTCGATCATGTTCGCGAAGCGGACGGCGACCTTGGCGCGGCCCTCGTCCGGCGCGACCGAGACGATCCCCTCCCCGGTCAGGCCGAGGTCGCGGAAGTGGCGCGCGAAGAGCGGCAGCGCGGTCATGTGGTCGACCGGGATCGTGAAGAACCCCTGGATCTGGCCGGCGTGCAGGTCCATCGTCAGCACCCGGTCGGCGCCGGCGAGCTGGATCATGTCGGCGACGAGACGGGCCGAGATCGGCTCGCGCGGCTTCGCCTTCCGGTCCTGGCGGGCGTACGGGAAGAGCGGCATCACGGCGGTGATCCGCTTCGCCGAGGCGAGCTTCGCCGCCTGGATCATGAACAGCAGCTCCCAGAGGTTGCGGTCGACGTCCTGGATCCCCGTCTGGACGAGGAAGACGTCGGCGCCGCGGATCGACTCCAGGTAGCGGCAGTAGGTCTCGCCGTTCGCGAACGTCTCCAGCTCGACGTCGCCCAGCTCGACGCCGAGCTTCTCGGCGATCTGGTTCGCGAGGTCGGGATGCGAGCGGCCGGAGAAGACCATCAGCCGCTTCTGGGGGCCGCGCTCGATCCAGTGTCCCTGCGACGGCTCGGTCACGATCCCCCTCTCCAGGCCGGGCAGCGCCAGTTCAGTCGCCGTCAGGCTTTCCATGCTTCTCGTGGACCCACCCTTCCTTCGTGACCTGGCGAGGCGCGAACCCGGCGAGCGACCCGGGAGGGACATCATCCGTGATGACCGCACCCGACGCAATCCAGGAGTCGTCGCCGATCTCGACCGGAGCCACGAACGTATTGTCGACCCCGGTCCTGACGTTGCTGCCGATCCGCGTCGTGCCCTTCGGCTTGCCGGGCTCGTGCGGGAAGTTCGCGGTGATGTTGCCCGCGGCGATGTTCGTCTCCGTCCCGATCTCCGCGTCGCCGATGTAGGAGAGGTGGGGCACCTTCGTGCCGGCCCCGATCGTCGCCTTCTTCACCTCGACGAAGCTGCCGACCTTCGCGCCCTCGCCGAGCGAGGTGCCCGGGCGCACGTACGCGAACGGGCCGATCTCGGCGCCGGCGGCGACGCGGACGTCGCCGCGGATCACCGTGAACGGGTGGATGGTCGCGTCCGCCTCGATCTCGACGCCCGCCTCGATCCAGGTCGACGACGGGTCGACGATCGTGACGCCGGCGAGCATGTGCGCCTCGTTGATCCGGTCGCGGAGCGCGGCCGCGGCGGCGGCCAGCTCGACGCGGGTGTTGATCCCCTCGACCTCCCACGGGTCGGCGGCGAGGTGGACGGCGCACGGCTCCCCGTCCCCGACGAGCAGGCCGAGCGTGTCGGTGAGGTACAGCTCGCCCTGCGCGTTGTGCGGCTCGAGCCGGTCGAGAGTCGGCCAGAGGCGCTCGGCGCGGAAGACGTAGATGCCGGAGTTCACCTCGCGGAGCGCCAGCTCGTCGGGCGAGGCGTCGCGCGCCTCGACGATCCGCGCGAGCGTGCCGGAGCCGTCGCGGACGATGCGGCCGTAGGCGCGCACGTCGTCGGGCTCGAACGAGAGGACCGTGGCGGCCGCCGCGGCGGCGCGGTGCGTCTCGACGAGCGCGTGCAGCGTCTCGGGGCGGAGCGCCGGCACGTCGCCGTTCAGGACGAGCACGTCGCCGGCGAGCCCGGCGAGCGCCTCGCGCGCGGCGCGGACGGCGTCGCCGGTGCCGAGCGGGCGCTCCTGCACGGCGACCTCGAGCCCGTCGTAGCGGTCGGCGGTGTCGGGCGAGGCGACGACGACGACGCGCTCGACGCCGGCTTCCCGCGCCGCCGCGATCACCCAGTCGACCATCCGCCGGCCGAGCAGCGGGTGCAGGTGCTTCGGCGTCGCGCTCTTCATGCGCGTGCCGAGGCCGCCGGCCATCACGACTGCTGCGAGCTGGTCCGCCATGTGGGGTCAGAAGATGGCTGGGGCGCCAGGATTCGAACCTGGGATCACGGGACCAAAACCCGTTGCCTTACCACTTGGCCACGCCCCAGGGCGACGCAAGTCTACCGGCGGTCGAAGAAGAGGTAGGCGAGCCCGACGACCGCGAAGGCGACGAGGCCGAGGATCACCGCCCACTTCACGATCCACGCCAGGAGCACGAGGACGACGGCGAGGAGCTGCGACGCGGCGAAGATCCAGAGCACCTGGCGGACGAGCGACGAGCCGCTGTTGCGGCCTCCGAGCCAGGCGAGCGTCGCGACGACGGCGAGCACGATCACCGTCCACTTCGTGACGTCGTGCGAGACGGCGACGACGATGCCTTCGGCGGCCGCGATCCAGAGCGCGAGGTGCGTGCGGCGGCCCCGCAGCCAGCGGCCCGGGCCGGGCTCGAGCGCGTGCGACGAGGAGCCGCCCAACACGCGTCAACCGTACCACGCCGGCGGCGTGAGCCAGGTGCGGCCGAGCCGGCGCAGCGAGCGCTCGGCGGCGCGCGCGTGGTCGCGTTCCTCGAAGAGCCCGTAGAGGGTCGGACCGGCACCGCTGACGTCCGCGCGGAAGGCGCCGGCGGCGAGCAGCTCGGCGGCGAGCGGCGAGGCGGCGAGGTCGTTCGGCGGCAGCGCGGCGAGGTCGCGCGGGCGGCGCACCGCCGCGAGCGCCTCGCGCAGGACGCGGCGGCGTTCGTCGAAGCCGGCCGCGCCGTCGCGCTCGTCGAACGCGGCGTAGACGGCGCCGGTGGACGGCTTCGTCGCGCCGTCGGGGAGCAGGAGCACGACCCAGAAGTCCTGCGGCAGGTCGAGCGGCTCCAGCTCGGTCCCGTCGCCGGAGCCGAGCTGCGGCCCGTCCGTGAGGAAGAACGGCACGTCGGAGCCGAGCGCGGCGGCGAGGGCGCGGAGGGCGTCCTGCGCGAGCGGCTCGGGAAGCGTCTCGTTCGCGAGCCGGAGCGCGGTGGCGGCGTCGCTGCTGCCGCCGCCGAGGCCGGCGGCGACCGGGATCGCCTTCTCGATGCGGACGCGCCAGCGGGGCTCGACGTCGGCGGCGCGGGCGAGCGCCTCGAGCGCGCCGCGGACGAGCGTGTCGTCGGCGAAGCCCTCGATCTCGAGGCCCGGGCCGGCGTCCAGCTCGATCCGGTCGACGAGCCCGACGCGCTGGAAGACGGTCAGCAGCTCGTGCTTGCCGTCGCCGCGCGGGGGGCCGACGACGAGCGCGAGGTTGATCTTGGCGGCGGCCGGGGCGCGGGTCACGCGAGCGCCTCGGTCAGGGCGGCGAACTCGGGCGGGGCGAGCGCCTCGGCGCGGGTCTCCGGGTCACGGCCGATCGCGGCGAGCGCCGCGGCGGCGCGATCGCGCGAGGCGAGGCCGGCGAGCGCGAGCGAGTTCGGCAGCGTCTTGCGCCGGTGGGCGAACGCGGCGGCGACGACCTCCTTGATCCGCGGGAACCCGGCCGGGAGCGCGGTGCGGCGGAAGGCGACGAGCGCCGAGTCGACGTTCGGACGCGGCCGGAAGACGGTGCGGGCGACGGGGTGGAAGCCGGTGCGCTCGCCGGCGAGCTGCACGAGCACCGAGACGGCGCCGTACGCCTTCGTCGCGGGCGCCGCGAAGAGCCGGTCGGCCACCTCGCGCTGCACCATCACGCACCAGAGGCGGAGGTTCGGGAGGCCGTCGAGGCTCTCGACGAGCAGCGGCGTCGCGACGTTGTACGGGAGGTTGGCGACGAGCTTCGTCGCCTCGCCGGGCAGCTCCAGCCGGAGCGCGTCGCCGAAGTGCAGGGTGACGTTCGCGGGGAGGCCGGCGAGCCGCGGCTCGAGCGAGCGGTCGATCTCGACGGCGTGGACGCGCGCGACCCGGTCGGCGAGGTAGCGGGTGAGGACGCCGAGGCCGGGCCCGATCTCGAGCACGACGTCGTCCGGGCCCAGCTCGGCGAGCCGGCCGATCACGCCGAGGATGTTCTCGTCGACGAGGAAGTGCTGGCCCAGCTCCTTCTTCGCGCGGACGGTCATGTGGGCAGTCCGAAGCACTCGGCGGCGTTGCGCTCGATCTGCGCCTCCAGCTCGTCGGGGTCGTCGCCGCGCGCGGCGGCGAGCGCGGCGAGCGTGTGCACGACGTGGGCCGGCTCGTTGCGCCTGCCGCGGACGGGCTGCGGCGCGAGGTAGGGCGAATCCGTCTCGGCAAGGAGCCGGTCGGCCGGCACCTGGGTCGCGGCGAGCCGAAGGTCGGTCGCCTTCGGGAAGGAGACGTTGCCGGCGAAGGAGACGTACCAGCGGCGCTCGAGCGCCTCCGGCAGCAGGCCCGGCGAACCGAAGCAGTGCAGGACGACGGTGCCGGCGAAGCCGCGGAGCGCGGCGAGCGTGTCCTCGTCGGCGGCGCGCGTGTGGATCACGACAGGCGCGCCGATGTCCGCCGCCATCGCGAGCTGCGCCTCGAAGAGGCGGAGCTGCGCCTCGCGCGGCGCGTAGTCGCGGAACCAGTCGAGCCCGATCTCCCCCACCGCGACCGCCCTCGGATGGTTCTGGAGGCGGCAGACATCGCGCACGGCGCCCTCGTCGACGCGCCCCGCCTCGTGCGGGTGGATCCCGAGGATCGCGAACACGCCCTCGTGCCGGTCGGCCAGCCCGAGCGCGCGCCGGCACCCCGCGACGTCGGTGCCGACCGTGAGGATGCGCGCCACGCCCGCCTCGCGCGCGCGCGCGACCGCGCCGTCCGGGTCGTCGAGCGCGTCGAGATGCGCGTGCGTGTCGATCACGCAGCGGCGGTGGGCAGCTCGATCCGCGGGAAGAGCGGCTCCGCGGCGGCGATCCCGTCGGTCTCGGCGGCGGCGCCGGTGCGGATGCGCTCCCAGGCGAGGTCGCCGTCCTGCCGCAGCGCGGCGAGGATCTTCGGCGCCGTCTCGGGCAGGAACGGCGCGAGCGCGACCGCGAGCCCGGTCAGGCCGTCGACGAGGTTGTAGAGGACGCCGTCGAGGCGGGCCGCGTTGCTCTCGTCCTTCGCGAGCTGCCACGGCGCCTCGGCGCCCACGTACTGGTTGAGGCGGCGCACGCCCGCCCACACCGTCTCGAGCGCGCCGGTGACGTCGAAGCGGTCGAAGCGCTCCGCGGTCTCCGCCGCGAGCGCGGCCAGGTCGAGCGGCGGCTCGGCCTCGCCGCGGACGAGCCTGCCGTCGCGGTAGCGCGCGATCATCGCGGTCGTGCGCGAGAGCAGGTTGCCGAGGTCGTTCGCCAGCTCCGAGTCGTAGCGCTCGCGCACGCCCTCCACCGAGGCGCTCCCGTCCTGCCCGAACGAGACGGCGCGCGCCATCCAGAAGCGCACCGCGTCGGCGCCGAAGACGTCGATCAGCTCGAGCGGCTCGACGACGTTGCCGAGCGACTTCGAGATCTTCCTGTCGTCGAGCAGCAGGTAGCCGTGGACGAACAGCTGCCGCGGCGGCTCGTAGCCGGCCGAGAGCAGCATCGCCGGCCAGAAGACGCAGTGGAAGCGCAGGATGTCCTTCGCCAGCAGGTGGTGGACGACGGGCCAGAACTCGGCCCGCAGGTCCTCGCCCTCGCGCGCGTAGGTGAGCGCGCTCAGGTAGTTGATGAGCGCGTCGGCCCAGACGTAGGCGACCTGGCTCTCGTCCCACGGCAGCGGCACGCCCCACGGCTGCCCGGCGCGCGAGATCGAGAAGTCGCGCAGGCCGCCGGCGATGAACGAACGCGCCTCGTTGCAGCGGAAGTCGGGTCGCACGAGGTCGGGCCGCTCGTCGTAGAGGGCGAGCAGCCTCTCCTGGTAGGCGGAGAGCCGGAAGAACCAGTTCGTCTCCTCGATCCACTCGGGCGCGACGAGGTGATCCGGGCAGAGCCCGTCCGGGGTCAGCTCCTCCTCGCTCTTGAACGCCTCGCAGCCGACGCAGTAGAGCCCCGCGTAGACGTCCTGGTAGACGTCGCCGTTGTCGTACATCCGCTGCAGGAAGTCCTGGACGAAGCGCTTGTGGCCGTCGTCGCTCGTGCGGATGAAGAAGTCGGTGGAGGCGTTCAGCCGCGCCGGCAGCGCGCGCCACGGCACCGCGATCCGGTCCGCGTACTCCTGCGGCTCGAGGCGCTGCTCCTGCGCGACGCGCCAGACCTTCGTGGCGTGCTCGTCGACGCCCGTCAGGAAGAAGGTCTCGTCGCCGCGCTGGCGGCGGTGGCGCACGATCATGTCCCCGATCGCGGTCGTGTACGCGTGCCCGATGTGGGGCGTCGAGTTGACGTAGTAGATCGGCGTGGTCAGGTAGAAGCGCACCCGGCCATGATAGGCGCGGGCCGCCCGGCCACTCAGGCGGCGCGCCGGCCATGCCGCTCCTCTCCGACCCGCGGACGGCGCAGCTCGACGACGACGCCGGACGGCGGGACGAGCCGCGGCCGCCGCAGGCGGCGCAGCGCCGCGATCCCGGCCGCGGCGAGCGCGGCGGCGGCGCCGGCGAGCCCGCCGACGAGCGGCACCGAGATCCCGGCGCCGCGTCGCGCGGACGCCGTGGCCGGCCGCGGCTCGACCGGCTCGGGCCGGCGCACCGTCCTCGGCGCGGCGGCGCGCGGCGCGACCGGCGACGCGGCGTGAGGCGCGGCCCGCACCGGTGCAGGCGAGGCCGCGCCGAGCGGGACGAGCTGGCTCGGCGCCGGCGACGCGGTCGGGAGGGGCCGCGCGTCGGAGCGCCAGACCGTCGCAGGGGGCGTGAACGGCGCCGGGGCGGCGTCGGGGACAGGCAGGGCGTCGTCGGCGAACGCCGGCACCGCAGGCGCAGGCGCGGGCTCGACCGGGGCGGCCGCGGGCGCGGCGGGGATCGGCGCCGGCACGGGCGGCGCCTGAACGACCGGCTCGGGCGCCGGCGGAGGCGCGTCGACGGGCGGCGCGGGATCGGCCGGCGGCTCCGCGTCCGCGGGCGGCGCGGGATCCGCGGGCGGCGACGCGTCGTCGGCGGGCGGAGCCGTGTCCGCAGGCGGCGCGTCGTCGGCCGGCGGAGCCGTCGCCGCGCCGTCGTCGTCGGTCGAGTCGGCGGCGGGCGCCTGCACCGGCAGGAACGAGAGCGGATCGAGGTAGCCGTTCGGCTCGGACGACGTCCGGATGCCGAGGTGGAGGTAGGGGCCGTCCACCTCGGGCGTGCCGCTCGGGCCGACCGCGCCGACGACCTCCCCCTCCGCGACGGTCGCCCCCTTCGCCACGGCGAGCGCGCCGAGATGGGTCAGCGTCACGAGCAGGCCGTCGGCCGTCTCGATCGACACCGTCTTGCCGCTCGTCGGCAGCGTGCCGGCATAGCTCACCTCCCCGCCGACCGGAGCGAGCACCGGCGCGCCGGCGTCGCCGCCGAGGTCGACGCCTCGATGCTGGCCGCCCGCGTACGGGTGGTCGGCGTCGAAGGAGAAGCCCTGGAGCACGGGGCCGGGCACGGGCCAGGTCCAGGCACGGGCAGCCGGCACCCAGAGCACGAAGACGAGGACGAGCGGAACGAGCCGCCGCATCGGCGCACCACCACCTTGTTGTCTTGTTTGCCAACAGAACGAGCGCGAAGCGTAGCGCGGCGCTCGGCTGTTGTCAAATCAGGCTACAACGTGCCCGCGTAGAGCCGGTTCCGCGGCACGCCGGTGAGCCGCGAGACGAGCTCCGCCGCGCGCCGGCGCGGCAGCCCGGCCTCGACCAGCTCGGCGACCGCCGCGAGCGCCTCCGCCTCGCCGGGGCCCGCGCCGCCCTCCCCCGGGCCGAGCACGAGCGCGATCTCGCCTTTCGGCGGCTCGGCGAACCGCTCCGCCAACTCGGCCGCGGTCCCGCGCGCGATCTCCTCGAAGCGCTTGGTCAGCTCGCGGCACACCGCGACCTGCCGCTCCGGTGAGGCCGCCGCGAGCGAGCGCAGCGTCGCGGGCAGCCGCTGCGGCGACTCGAACGCGACCGCCGGCCACGGCCAGCCGCGCAGCTCGTCCCAGAGCGCCGCGAGCGCCTTCTCCCCGCGCGGCAGGAAGCCGAGGAAGCGGTACTGCTCCGACACGAGCCCCGACGCGACGAGCGCGGTCTCGACCGCGGACGGCCCCGGCAGCACCGTCACCTCGAGCCCGGCGTCGAGCGCCGCCCGCACGAGCCGCGCGCCCGGGTCGGAGACGCCCGGCAGCCCCGCGTCCGAGACGAGCGCGACCCGCTCCCCGGCCTCGAGCCGCGGCAGCAGCTCGGCCGTCCGCTGCGCCTCGTTGTGCTCGTGGTAGGAGAGGAGCCGGCCCTCGATCCCGTGCCGCTGCAGCAGCCCGCGCGTGTGGCGGGTGTCCTCGCAGAGGATCGTGTCGGCCGCGCGCAGCTCGGCGAGCACGCGCAGGGTCACGTCCTCGAGGTTCCCGATCGGCGTCGCGCAGACGGCGAGCGGCATGTCAGGCGGCGTCGAGCGCCTCGAGCCCGACGAAGGCCGCGCCGATCAGGCCCGCCGCCGTCCCCAGCTCCGCACGGACGACGCGCACCCGGTCGCGCATCGGCGGCAGCGCCTCGCGCAGCATCACCTCGCGCGCCGGCTCGACGAGGTGCTCGTAGGCGGCGACGCCGAAGCCGCCGCCGAGCACGAGGATCTCCGGGCCGAAGACGTTCACGAACGAGCCCATCCCGGCGCCGAGCACGCGTGCGATCTCGACGAGGATCTCCGTCGCGGTGGGGTCGCCCTCGTTCGCGAGCCGCACGAGCCGGTGCGCGTCGGCGGACGGCCCGAACGCCTCGGCGGCCCGCTTGCCGGCGGCGATCCCGGTCACGTACGGCTCGAGGTGGCCGCGGCCGGTGCAGATGCCCTGGCAGGGGATGCCGTCGTGGACGACGACCACGTGCCCCAGCTCGGTGCCGATGCCGTTCGCGCCGCGGAACGGGCGGCCGCAGGAGATCACGCCGCCGCCGAGCCCGGTGCCGAGCGTGAGCATCAGCACGTCGTCGGCGCCCCGTCCGGCCCCCGCCCGCCATTCGCCGATCGCGGCGGCGTTCGCGTCGTTGTCGACGCCGACCGGCCGGTCGTAGCGGCCCTGCATGTGCTCGCGGAGCGGCATGCCGCGCAGCGGCGTGTTCACCGTCCCGAAGACCTCGCCCGTGCGCTGGTCGGTCGAGGAGGGGACGCCGAAGCCGATCGCCGCGACCTCGTCGTCGAACAGCTCGTCGATCGCGGCCTCCACCTCGGCGACGAGGTGTTCCTGCGAGTCCTGCGGGGTCGCGCGCTCGTGGCGGCGCAGGATCGCGCCGTCGCGGTCGACGACGCCGGCGAGGATCTTCGTCCCGCCGAGGTCGACGCCGATCGCGTGCGTGCCCTTCACTCGCAACGGGTACCGTAACCCGGCGGATGGCCGCCTCCGGAGAGAAGCCGTACAAGGTCTACCGCGGCGGTCGCAGCAAGGGGCAGGTGCCGCTCGCGCGGCGGGAGCGGGAGGAGCGCGGCTCCGCGCGCAGGGACGGCGGCGGCCCGGGCCGGATCGTCACGAAACGCCGCCGCTGGGGGTGGAAGCGGCTCGTGCCGCTGACGCTCGCCGTGCTCGTCGTGCTGCTCTTCGTGTGGGCGGCGCTCGGCTACCTGCGCGTCTCGAGCGGCGTGAACGCGGCGCACGAGCGCCTGCCGGCGGGAACGGCGGACGCGCTCCAGCCGGACTCCGGGTTGCTCCTCTCCACGCCGACGAACATCCTGCTGCTCGGCACCGACCACTCCGACAACTCGGCCGCGGGCCGCGGCACCGACCAGCACTCCGACTCGATGCTGCTGCTGCGCACCGACCCGGGCCGCCACCGCCTGATCTACCTGTCGATCCCGCGCGACCTGCGCGCGTCGATCCCGGGCTACGGCGACCAGAAGATCAACGCCGCGATGCAGATCGGCGGCCCGAAGCTCGCGATCCGCGCCGTCGACCGGCTCTTCGGCGACGCGCTGCAGGTGAACCACGTCGTTGTCGTCGACTTCGGCTCGTTCGAGAAGCTGATCGACGCCGTCGGCGGGATCGACGTGAACGTCCCCGAGCCGATCCTCTCGAACAAGTTCGACTGCCCGTTCAGCACCTCGAAGTGCGCGTCGTGGCAGGGCTGGCGGTTCCGGAAGGGCGTCCAGCACATGGGCGGGCACCGGGCGCTCGTCTACTCGCGCATCCGCGAGAACAGGCTCGACCCGTCGTGGACGGACATCCAGCGCGGCCGGAACCAGCAGCAGGTGATGCAGGCGACGATGAGCCGGCTCGCGAGCGCGGGGACGTTCTTCCGGCTCCCGTTCGAGGGCGCGAACCTGCTCGCGCCGATCGCCACCGACCTCTCGACGTGGCAGTTCACGCAGCTCGGCTGGGTGAAGTTCCGCGCGTCCGGGTCGAACACGCTCCACTGCCGGCTCGGCGGCAGCCCGACCTCGATCGGCGGCGGCGACTACATCGTCGGGACGCAGGAGAACTTCCAGGTGATCCAGACGGTGCTCGGCAACTCGGCGCCGCAGCCGCCGGTCGCCGGGAACCTCTACGCGCCCGGCTGCACCGTCGGCAGCGCGGGGCAGAAGCGTTAGTCCCCGGAGGCGGCGGCCTTCTTCTCGGCCGGCTTCGAGTCGCTCTTCGACTCGCCCTTCGACTCGCTCGAGGACGAGCCGGACTCCGAGTCCTTCTTCGCGCCCTTCCCCTTGCCGTAGTCGGTCGTGTAGAAGCCCGAGCCCTTGTAGTGGATCGCGACCGGGTAGAGGACCAGCTCGACCGGCCCGGCGTCGCAGACGTCGCAGGTCTCGGGCGCGGGCGCGGTCATCGACTGGAAGCGCTCGAAGACGTGACCCTGCGGGCAGCGGTACTCGTAGATCGGCATCGGCCCTCGGACGGTACCAGCGGTGCTAGCCGCCGGCCCGCTCGTTCCGCTCGACCTCGATCTCCTCGTAGCAGGGCGCGCCCTCGAAGGCGGCGAGACCGGCGGGAGCCTCGAGCCGCTCCTGGCGGCGGCGATGCACTTGCCGGCGGCGGCGGGCGGTCGCGACCGCGGCCGACGCGCCGACGAGCCCGCCGAGCAGGAACGAGCGCGCCCGGCCCCGCTTGTCGTCGCCCTGCATAGTTGGATTCTGCCTATGCGGATCACGACCCTCGGCGACGTGATGCTCGACGTGATCGTCCGGCCGGACGAGCCGCTCGTCCCGGGCGCAGACGTGCGCGCGGCCACGCGCGCCGGGGCCGGCGGCCAGGCGGCGAACGTCGCGGCGTGGGCGGCGTCGTTGGGGGCGGAGGCGCGCTGCGTCGCGAAGCGCGGCGACGACGCGGCCGGCGAGCTGGTCGCGCGCGAGCTGGCGGGACGCGGGGTCGAGCTGACCGGCCCGGTCGCTGCGGGAGCGACCGGAGTCGTCGTCTCGGTCGTCGCGGACGGCGAGCGGGCGATGGCGTCCGACCGCGGGGTCGCGCCCTCGCTGCTGCCGGAGGAGCTGGAGCGCGCCTGGTTCGAGTGCGACGTCCTCCACCTCTCCGGCTACGCGCTCCTGCGCGAGCCGATCGACGCGGCGGCGCTGCTCGCGGCGCGGCTCGCGCGCGAGGCGGGGGCGCGCGTGTCGGTGGACGTGGCGGCGTGGACCGAGATCCGCCGCTACGGGCCGGTTCGCTTCCGCGAGCTGCTCGACGAGCTGGCGCCCGACGTCCTCTTCGCGACCGAGGCCGAGTGGGAGCTGCTGGGCGGCGCATACCTGACCGCGCCGACCGGGGTGCTGAAGCGGGGGCCGCGCGGGATGACGGTGCTCACCGCGGACGCGACGCTCGACTTCGCCGCGCTCGAGGCCGAGGTGGTGGACTCGACCGGGGCGGGGGACGCGCTCGCGGCGGGGTTCCTGCTCGGCGGCTCGCTCGAGCAGGCGGCGCGGCGGGGCCTCGAGGCGGCCGCGCGCTGTGTCGCCGCAGTAGGGTCGTTCCCGTGAAGGTCGTCCCGCTCACCGACCGCCACGCGCTCGAGATCGCGACCTGGCGCTACGAGTTCCCGTACGAGTGGTACGACACCTCCGCCGACCCGCGGCGCATCCAGCTCCTCGCCGACCAGCGGCGGCGCGAGGGGTTGCGGGCGATCGTCGACGACGAGACCGAGGAGCTGGTCGGCTTCTTCAACTTCGTCCGCGAGGGCGACGAGGTTCGGGTCGGGCTCGGGATGCGTCCCGACCTGACGGGGCGCGGGCTCGCGCAGCCGTTCATCGAGGCGGGGCTCGACTACGCGCGCGCCGAGTGGCGGCCGAAGCGGTTCCGGCTCTGGGTGGCGCGCTGGAACGAGCGGGCGCTCCGCGCGTACCGGCGGGCCGGGTTCCGCGAGGCGCCGCCGCGGGACGAGCAGAGCCGTTTCGTCGAGATGGAGCGGCCGGCGTGATGCGCGTGGCGGCGGAGGTGCGGGAGGCGCTCGCGTCGGGCGGCGCGGTGGTGGCGCTCGAGACGACGCTCGTCGCGCACGGCTTCCCGCCCGGGGAGGGCGTCGAGGTCGGGCTCGAATCGGAGCGGCAGGTGCGGGCTGCGGGCGCGGTGCCGGCGACGATCGGCGTCCTCGACGGCGAGGTGCGGGTCGGGCTCGGCGAGGAGGAGCTGGCGCGGTTTGGGGCGGACGCGCGCAAGGTCGGGCCGCGCGACCTCGGCCCGGCGGTCGTCCAGGGGACGGTCGGGGCGACCACCGTGGGCGGCACGCTCGCGGCGGCGCACGCGGCGGGGATCCGGTTCATGGCGACGGGCGGGCTCGGCGGCGTGCACCGCGGCTTCCCGGCCCCGCCCGACGTCTCCGCCGATCTCGCGCAGCTCGCGCGGACGCGGGCGCTCGTCGTCTCGGCCGGCGTGAAGTCGCTGCTCGACGTGCCCGCGACGGCGGAGCTGCTCGAGTCGCTCGGGGTGCCGGTGCTCGGGTTCGGGGTCGACACGCTGCCGCTCTTCTACGCCGCGGCGGGCGGGCCGCCCGTGTCGGCGCGCGTCGAGTCGGCGGAGGAGGCGGCGCGGGTGGCGGCGGCGCACTGGGAGCTGGGCGGCGGCGGGCTGCTCCTGGGCAGGCCTCCGGACGAGCCGCTCGACGACGTCGAGCCGCTGATCGAGCAGGCGCTCCGCGCCGCGCACGACGAGGGCGTCTCCGGGCAGGCGGTGACGCCGTTCGTGCTCTCCTGGCTCCACCGCGAGAGCGGCGGCCGCACGCAGGCGGCGAACCGCGCGCTCGTCGCGCAGAACGCGCGCCTCGCGGGCGAGATCGCGGCCGCCGCATCGTCTCTTTCGGCCACGTCCGGGCTCTGACCCCGGACGTGGCGGCTCCGGACGCGGCCGGAACGGCGGCGGGTGTCAGAGGTTCGCCTGGGCGCCGCAGAGGGCGAGCGCCAGCACGACGACCGCGCACCAGAGGACGCGGCGAAGCTCGACCGCGAGGTCGAAGTCGTCGAACGCGTCGGGGGCGACCGCGAGCAGCGGCCGGGAGGGAGCGGCGCCCGGCGCGGCCATCAGGCCGGGCCGCGACCCGGTTCCCCCGTGTGCGGGCGCCATCACGCCGGTGGAGCCCCTCTGGCCGCAGGCGGGCATGGCCACGAGCATCACAGACCGCCCGAGGAATACAAGGATCGCTCGCAGGACGATCTTCGGTTTTCAGAGATCGCGACGCCGAAACGCGAGCAGCGCGAGCACGAGCGCGAGCACGAGGTAGGCCGCCGCCCACACCCGGATCTGCCAGCCGTGGACGTAGGCGCCGCCGAACGGCCCGAGCTGGAGCAGGAAGCCGGTGATCCCGGTCTGGTCGCGCGAGATCAGCCGCAGCCCGTCCTGGTAGAGCGCCTCGAACGGGAGCGCCCACGCCGCGATCGTCGACGCGTGCTTGATCGTGTGCGAGTTGAGCGCGTGCCCGATCGTGCCGAGCAGGCCGGCGACGAGCCCGGCGCCGAAGAGCATGAAGACGGCGATCCCGTTCGCGGTCGAGGAGAGCGCCACCGAGCCGAGCAGCGAGAGCGCGATCACGATCACGACGCCTCCCGCCAGCTCCAGCCCGGGCGCGACCCGCGACGGCGGCGTCCAGTCGCCCGCCGTGCCGGTGATCGCGAGCGCGGCCCCGTACACCGCGAGCACGTAGACGACCGCCACCGCCGCCGCGCCGAGGAAGCGCGAGAGCAGGAGCGTCCCGCGCCCGACCGGGCGCACCACGAGCGGCTGCAGCAGCCCGCGCTCCGCGTCACCCGAGACGACCCCGAGCGTGAGGAAGACGGCGAGCACGACGCCGAGGAAGAGCGTGGCGAACATCGCCAGCCCGATCAGGAACGCGCCGGCGAACGTGCGCGTGTCGACGTTCACGTCGGCCGGCGGCTGGATCCCCGACAGCTCGCGGAAGACGTAGTGGTTCGCGAGCCAGAAGAGGACGAGGAAGATCGCGGTCAGCAGCACCACGACCGCGAACACCTTGCGCCGCAGCGCCTCCCGGAACCCGTAGGCGGCGATCGCCGCGACCGAGCGCATCACGACGTCTCCCCGCCGACCGCCTCGAGATACGTGTCCTCGAGCGTCGAGGTGAGGACGCGCACGCCGAACACCCGCCGCCCCGCCGCGACCGCGTCGGCGACGAGCCGCGGCGCGTCGTCGCGGCCCGCGCCCTCGATCGTGCGCACGCCCTCGTCGGTCTCCAGCTCGACCCCGCGCGGCCGCGACAGCTCCGACGGCGAGCCGGCCGCGACGACCTCGCCGGCGAGCAGGATCGCGACGCGGTCGCAGACCAGCTCGATCTCGGAGAGCAGGTGCGAGTTGAGGAGGACGGAGACGCCGTGCTCGCGCAGCCGCTCGAGCAGGAGCCGCACCGTCCGCCGCCCGACCGGGTCGAGCGCCGAGGTCGGCTCGTCGAGGAGCAGGAGCCGCGGGCTGCCGACGAGCGCCTGCGCGACGCCGAGCCGCTGCTGCATCCCCTTCGACATCCCGTCGACGCGCCGGTCGGCGGCGTCGGCGAGCGCGACCAGCTCGAGCAGCCGCCGCCGCTCGTCGCGGCCGCCGTGCGAGCCCGCGAGCCGCTGGTGCAGCGCGAGCACCTCGTCGGCGCTGTACCAGCCGGGGAAGCGGAACAGCTCCGCGAGGTAGCCGAGCTGCGCGCGGGCGCGGCGCGAGCCGGCGCGTGCGCCCGCGACCTCGGCGCGGCCTGCGCTCGGCCGGACGAGCCCGACCGCGATCTTGACGAGCGTGGACTTGCCCGCACCGTTCGGGCCGAGCAGCCCGACCAGCTCGCCCTCGCCGACCTCGAGATCGACCCCCTTCAACGCCCGGACGGAGCCGTATCGCTTCTCCAGCCCCGACACCGCCAGCACGTTCGCCACGCGCCGAGGGTACTCTCGGACGATGCCGCGCGGCTACATGGAAGGGCCCGCCGCCGAGGAGGCGGAACGCCTCGCCGAGGAGGCCGCACGCGGCGGCCGGCGCCGCGAACGCGAGCCCGAGCTGTATCCCGCCGTGTTCGGCTGCACCGAGGACGAGCCGGAGCCGCACTTCCTCGGCTGGGCGGCCGACGTCGACCCGGACGAGCTGTTCGCCTCGGGCGCGGCGTGGGGCGTCACCGTGCGGCGAATCGCCGTCGCGGACGACGCGCGCTAGTCGAGCGCGTCGACGAACTCGTCGATCGTCAGCGCGGGCAGCGTCGAGATCCGGGTCGAGCCGCGCGCGCCGAGCGCCACCGACACCTTCGCGACCGTCGCCAGGTCGGGCGCCTCGACGACGTTGACGAAGTCGAACTCGCCGAGCGTCGCCCACTGGTGCAGCACCTTCGCGCCCAGCTCCTCGACGTCGCTGTTCACCTCGCGCAGCCGCGCCGGGTTGCTCTGCAGCGTCTGCACTCCCTGCTGGGAGAGCTTCGAGAGCAGGATGTAGATCGGCATGGCCGCAACCTACTCGACCCTGGCCGCCTGATCCAGGTAGACGAGCGCGGCGCCGACGAACACGAGCGGCGAGAGCACGAGGTCGGCGAGGACGGCGGCGCCGGTCTGCGTCTGGCCGCCCTGGGTGTGCAGGAGGACGAGCAGCATCACCTTCGTCACGCCGTAGACGAGCGCGAGCGCGGCGAGCCCGCCGACGGCGTGCACCCAGTCGGCGTGCGCGAGCCGGGCGCCGCGCCGGAACGCCGCCCGCACCCCGAGCCCTTCCGCGACCGCGGCCGGCACCGCGAGCCCGGCGAGCGCGAACCAGGCGATCCCGGGCAGCACCCAGAGGCGCACGAGCACCGGGAAGGGCAGGAAGACGAGCAGGGCGACCCAGAACGCCGCCCAGTTCGGCCGGCCGCCGGTGACGAGCGAGCAGGCGCGGACGAACGCGGCGGAGAACACGGGCGCGAACGCCCAGAGCACGAGCGTCTGCACGGCGACGCCGTGGTGGAGGCCGGCGAGGTCGACGCCGGCGAAGACGAGCCCGAGCGGCAGCACCGCCCAGAAGCGGTCGCCGTAGAAGCGGATCGACTCGGCGACGACCTGCCCGACGGTGCGCTCCGCGGGCGGCAGCGCTGCGGGACGCGGCTCGGCCACGCGCGCCAGGGTATCCGGGCTACGCGACCGGCTCGCCGCAGAGGTGGAGGACGCCGTCGCGCGTCTCCGAGATCGGCTCCCAGATCCGGTGCGGCTCGCTGTGGCCGGGACGGAGCAGGTGGACGACCTCGTGCCCGCGCGCGTGCAGCAGCTCGGCGATCAGGCGGCGATGGCAGCGCCACCACAGCGTCTCGGCGCACATGAACGCAGGGGCCGGCTCGGCGAGCGCGCGAGCGAGCGCGTCCTGCCACTCGCGCGTCCCCATCCGCGCCGCGTAGCTGCGGAAGGCGGGCACCCGGATGCAGCCGAACCGCTCCTCGCCGGGCTCGCCGCTGCGGCGCCCGCCCAGCTCGACGGCGTGCCGGTAGCCGATCCCGACGCCCTCGACCGCGGCGGCGACGGCGGCCCCGTCGAACTGCGGGTGGCGGCGGGAGCCGGGGAAGCGGCGGACGTCGACGAGCGTCCGCACGCCGGCCTCCCGCAGCACCTCGAGCAGCTCCTCGCCGCTGCGCACGCCGTGGCCGACGGTGAAGACTTGCACGCGCGTAGGATCGCAGCGTGGGCTACGACGTCGTGCGCAGCGCCGAGGCGGAGTGGGAGGAGCGCGAGCCGCTGCACGGGCAGGCGCCGCGCCGCCAGACCTCCGTCACCGACGCCGCGAAGCTGACCGCGTCCAGGGCGCGCCTCTGGCGCTACCCGGCGCACACGCGCGGCCGGCGGCACGCCGACCCGGACCAGGAGGAGGTGTTCGTGCCGCTCCGGGGCACGCTGACGATGCTGCTCGACGAGCCGCCGCAGCGGGTCGACCTGGAGCCCGGCGACCTCGTCGCCGTCCACCAGGGGACGCCCATGCAGGCGCGCAACGAGAGCGACGAGGAGATCCTCTTCCTCGCCTACGGCGCGCCGCCCGTCAGCGGCAACGCCGTCTTCCTAGACGACGTCGAGTCGGCGTAGCGTCGCCGCGAGCGTCGCGAAGGCGTCGTCGAAGCGCCACTTCGCGCGGTCCGGCTCGTCGGGCGAGTTCGCGACGATGCGCAGCTCGACCGCCGGGATCCCCGCGACCGCGCAGGCGCGCAGGACGCCGAAGCCCTCCATCGCCTCGACGTCGCAGCTGCCGCCCCCGACCGCGGCCGAGGTGCCGATCGGCGCGACGACCGCCTCGGGGAGCGCCGCGCGCAGCCGGGCCAGCAGCGCCGCGTCCGGGTCGGCGCGGTCGACGACCGGGATCGCGGCGGAGACGTCGCAGTAGACGGACTTCGAGCCGAGCACGACGGTGAGCGGCGCGAGCGTCCGCGCGCCCGCGATGCCGACGTGGAGCACCGCCTCGGGCGGCCGCTCCGCGAGCCGGCGCGCCGTCCGCAGCGCCGCCTCCACCGGTCCGACCCCGCAGCAGAACGTCTCGGCGCCGTCGAGGCCGGCCAGCTCCAGCTCGGTCGCGGCGACGACGAGCGCGCTCACGCGGCCGCCGGCGCCGCCGCGACCTGCTCGAACACGATCTCGCCGTCACGGGCGTCGACCCGGATCGCGTCGCCGTCGGCGAACTCGCCCTCGAGCAGGCGCAGCGCCAGCGGGTTCTCGACGAGCCGCTGGATCGCGCGCTTGAGCGGCCGCGCGCCGTAGGCCGGGTCCCAGCCCGCCTCGGCGAGACGCTCCTTCGCCGCGTCGGTCAGCTCCAGCTCGATCCGCCGCTCGGCGAGACGCGCGCGCAGCCGCTCCAGCTGCAGCTCCACGATCTCCCCGAGCTGCTCGCGCGAGAGCGGCGCGAACTCGACGATCTCGTCGATCCGGTTCAGGAACTCGGGCCGGAACACGTCGCGCATCGCGTCGAGCGAGCGCAGGTTCGAGGTCATGATCAGGACGGTGTTGCGGAAGTCGACGGTGCGGCCGTGGCCGTCGGTGAGGCGGCCGTCGTCGAGCACCTGCAGGAGCACGTCGAAGACCTCGGCGTGCGCCTTCTCGATCTCGTCGAGCAGGATCACCGAGTAGGGCCGCCGCCGCACCGCCTCGGTGAGCTGGCCGCCCTCGTCGTAGCCGACGTAACCGGGCGGCGCCCCGATCAGGCGCGCGACGGTGTGCCGCTCCTGGTACTCCGACATGTCGAGCCGCACGAGCGCCCGCTCGTCGTCGAACATGAACTCGGCGAGCGCGCGCGCCAGCTCGGTCTTGCCGACGCCGGTCGGGCCGAGGAAGACGAACGAGCCGATCGGCCGGTTCGGGTCCTGCAGGCCGGTGCGCGAGCGCCGGAGCGCGTTCGAGACCGCCTCCACCGCCTCGTCCTGGCCGACGACGCGCCGGTGCAGCCGCTCCTCCATCCGGACGAGCTTCTCGGTCTCGCCCTCGAGCAGCCGGTCGACCGGGATCCCCGTCCAGCGGCCGACGACCGCGGCGACGTCGTCCTCGTCGACCTCCTCCTTCACCATCGACTCGGCCTGCTGCGAGTCGCGCTCCTCCAGCTCGCGCTCGAGCGCGGGCAGCTCGCCGTAGCGGATCTCCGCGACCCGCTGCAGGTTCCCCGCGCGCTCCTCGCGCTCGGCCTCCATCCGCAGGGCGTCGATCTGCTGCGTGATCTCGCCGATCCGGTCGAGCGCCTCCTTCTCGCGCGCCCAGCGCGCGGCGAGGCCGTCGCGGCGCTCCCGCGCCTCGGCCAGCTCCGCCTCGAGCGGCTGCCGCACCTCGTCCGACTCGCCGGCCATCGCGGCCAGCTCGATCTCGAGCTGCGTGACGCGGCGGTTCGCCTCGTCCAGCTCGACCGGGGACGACTCGATCTCCATCTTCAGCCGCGACGCCGCCTCGTCGACGAGGTCGATCGCCTTGTCGGGGAGCTGCCGGTCGGCGATGTAGCGGTCGGAGAGCACCGCGGCGGCGACGAGCGCCGCGTCGCGGATCCGCACCTTGTGGTGCGCCTCGTAGCGCTCCTTGAGCCCACGCAGGATCGCGATCGTGTCGGCCACCGACGGCTCGCCGACGAACACCGGCTGGAAGCGCCGCTCGAGCGCGGCGTCCTTCTCGATGTGGCTGCGGTACTCGTCCAGGGTGGTCGCGCCGACGCAGCGCAGCTCCCCGCGCGCGAGCATCGGCTTCAGCATGTTGGCGGCGTCGACCGCGCCCTCGGCGGCGCCCGCGCCGACGATCGTGTGCAGCTCGTCGATGAAGAGGACCAGCGCGCCCTCGGCGTTGCGGATCTCCTCCAGCACCGCCTTCAGCCGCTCCTCGAACTCGCCGCGGTACTTCGAGCCGGCGAGCAGGCCGCCGATGTCGAGCGCCCAGACGCGCTTGCCCTTCAGCGACTCGGGCACGTCGCCGGCGACGATCCGCTGCGCGAGCCCCTCGACGATCGCGGTCTTGCCGACGCCCGGCTCGCCGATCAGGACGGGGTTGTTCTTCGTCCGCCGCGAGAGCACCTGGATCACGCGCCGGATCTCCTCGTCGCGGCCGATCACCGGGTCGAGCCTGCCGCTCTCCGCCGCCTCGGTCAGGTCGCGGCCGAACTTCTGCAGCGCCTGGTAGGTGCCCTCCGGGTCCTGGGAGGTGACGCGGCGGCCGCCCCGCACCTGCGCGATCTTCTCGAGCAGCGCGTCGCGCGGGACGACGTCGAGCGCGAGCAGCAGGTGCTCGGAGGAGACGTACTCGTCCTCGAGCCGCTTCGCCTCGTCGAAGGCGCGGTCGAGCGCCTTCGAGAACGCGGCCGAGACGCCGGGCTGCTGCTGGGCGCCCTGGATCTTCGGCTTCTGCCCGAGCGCCGCCTCCGCCTGCGCGCGCAGCGCTTCGGCGTCCGGCACCAGCTCGCGCGGCAGCTCCTGGTCGAGCAGCGCGAGCAGCAGGTGCTCGGGGTACAGCTCCGGGTTGCCGCCTCGGCGCGCCAGCTCCTGCGCCGCCGCGACGGCCTCCTGGGACTTGATCGTGAGCTTGTTGAAATCCATGCGTTACCTCGTGTCGGGAAGCCGTTCCTCGCGGTAGACCACGAGGTCGCGGCGGTACTCCTTGTGCACCTTCCGGACCTCCGCCTTCAGCTGCGCCTGCAGGCGCTCGATCTGGGCGTGCGCCTTGCGCAGCTCGTCCTCGAGGCGGAGCACCAGCTCGACGCCGGCGAGGTTGAGGCCCAGCTCGCCCGTCAGCCGCTGGATGATCCGCAGCCGCTCGACGTCGGCCTCGGAGTAGAGCCGGGTACCGCCCGGGGTCCGCTGCGGCCGCACGAGCCCCTTCGTCTCGTACATGCGCAGCGTCTGCGGGTGCATCCCGACCAGCTCGGCCGCGACCGAGATCATGTAGATCGGCCGCTCGTTCATGAGCGCTCCTCCGCGGTCTCCGGCTCGGGCGCCTCGCGCGGGCCCTGCCTCAGCAGCTCGTCGTTCATCCGATCGCCTTCCCCAGCTCCTCGAGCAGCTCGCGCTCGCGCTTGTTCACGCGCTTCGGCACCTGGATGCGGACGCGCGCGAGCACGTCGCCCTTGCCGGAGCCGTTCAGGCGCGGCGCGCCGCGGCCCTTGATCCGCAGCAGCTTCCCGTCCTCGGAGCCGGCGGGGATCTTCAGCGAGACGGCGCCCTCCGGGGTCGGCACCTCGACCGAGCCGCCGAGCGCGGCGGTCGGGAAGGAGACGGGAACCTGGACGACGAGGTCGTCGCCGCGGCGCTCGTACAGCGGCGAGGCGGCGACGCGCGTGACGACGACGAGGTCGCCGGCCGGACCGCCGTGCGCCCCCGCCTCGCCCTTGCCCTTGAGGCGGATCTTCGTGCCGTCCTTGACGCCCGGCTTGACCTTCACCGTGTAGGTGCGCAGGCGACGCTCGCGGCCGGAGCCGTGGCACTTCGAGCACGGCCGCTCGATCACGGTGCCGTTGCCGCGGCAGCGCGGGCAGGGCTGCGAGAGCGCGAAGAGGCCCTGGCTCTCCGCCTTGACGCCGCGGCCGTTGCACTCGGGGCAGATCACGGGCGCGGTGCCCGGCTGCGCGCCGGTGCCGCCGCACTCCGAGCAGGCGACGGTCAGCTCGACCGGCACCTTCGCCTCGGCGCCGCGCAGCGAGTCCTCGAACGAGAGGCGCACCTCGGTCTCGACGTCGGCGCCGCGGACGGCCTGCGTCCGCGCGCGGCCGCGCGAGCCGCCGCCGAAGATGTCGCCGAAGCGGCCGCCGAAGATGTCGCCGAGGTTCCCGGCCCACTCGAAGTCGCCGAAGTCGACGCCGCCCGGCCCGGGCGCGCCGCGGCCGTTCGTCGTCCCGAAGCGGTCGTACGCCTTCCGCTTCTCCTCGTCGGAGAGGACGTCGTAGGCGTGCTGCACCTGCTTGAAGCGCTCCTCGGCGGAGGCGTCGCCCGGGTTCGCGTCCGGGTGGTACCGACGCGCGAGCTTCCGGTACGCCTTCTTGATCTCGTCGTGGGAGGCGCCCTTCTGCACGCCGAGGGTGTCGTACAGCGAGCTCATTCGGCCACGATCACCCGCGCGGGCCGGACGACGCGGTCGCCCAGCCGGTAGCCCTTCTGGATCACGTCGAGGACGGCGCCGGATTCCGCGTCCTCGGAGGGCTGCGAGAGCAGCGCCTCGTGGACGTGCGGGTCGAAGGCGCCGTCGGTCTCGATCGGGGTCAGCCCGTGCCGCTCGAGCAGCGAGGCGAGCGAGCGGTGGACGAGCGCGACGCCCTCCTCGAGCTGCGCCTCCTGGTGCTCTTCCGCCGCCGTGAGCGCGCGCTCGAGGTCGTCGAGGATCGGCAGCAGCTCGCCAAGCAGCCGCTCGTTCGCGAGCGCGACGTACTCCGCCCGCTCGCGCGCCGCGCGCTTCTTGTAGTTCTCGAAGTCGGCCGCGAGCCGCAGCAGCCGGTCCTCGAGAGCGGCGACGGGATCCTCCTCGCCGCCGCTCTCCTCGACCTGCTCCGCCTGCTCCTGGAGCTCCTCGTCGGTCACGAGGACTTCGCCTCCTCGTCGACGACCTCGTACTCGCCCTCCTCGACCACCTCGTCGTCGGCGGCGGAGCCGTCGCCGGTGGGCGTCGAGGCCTGCGCCTGCGCGGCCGCCTCGGCGTACACGGCCTCCGCGAGCTTGTGCGACGCGTTCGTGAGCGCCTCGGTCTTGGCGCGGATGTCGCCGAGATCCTCGCCCTCGAGCGCCTGGCGCAGCTCCATGATCCGGCCCTCGATCGTCGCGGCCTCGGACTCCTCGAGCTTGTCGCGGTGCTCCTTGAGCGAGCGCTCGGTCTGGTAGGCGAGCGTCTCGGCCTGGTTCCGCGCGTCCGCCAGCTCGTGCAGCCGGCGCGCCTCGTCGGCGTGCGCCTCCGCGTTCCGGATCATGTCCTGCACCTCCGACTCGGAGAGGCCGGAGCCGCCCTGGATCTGGATCTGCTGCTGGTTGCCGGTGCCCTGGTCGCGCGCGGTCACGTTGATGATCCCGTTCGCGTCGATGTCGAACGACACCTCGATCTGGGGCATGCCCCGCGGCGCCGGCGGGATGCCGACGAGCTGGAACTTGCCGAGCGTCTTGTTGTAGGCGGCCATCTCGGACTCGCCCTGGAGGACGTGCACCTCGACGGAGGGCTGGTTGTCCTCGGCGGTCGTGAAGACCTCCGACTTCTTCGTCGGGATCGTCGTGTTGCGCTCGATCAGCTTCGTCATCACGCCCCCCTTCGTCTCGATCCCGAGCGAGAGCGGGGTGACGTCGAGCAGGAGGATGTCCTTGACCTCGCCCTTGAGCACGCCGCCCTGGAGGGCCGCGCCGACGGCGACGACCTCGTCCGGGTTGACGCCCTTGTGCGGCTCCTTGCCGACGATCTGCTTGACCTTCTCCTGCACGGCGGGCATGCGGGTCATGCCGCCGACGAGGACGACGTGGTCGATCTTCGCGGCGTCCAGGCCCGCGTCGGCGAGCGCCTGCTTCGTCGGGCCGACGGTGCGCTCGAGCAGGTCGGCGGCGATCTCCTCGAGCTTCGCCCGCGTGAGCTGCAGGTCGAGGTGCTTCGGGCCCTCCTGCGTCGCCGTGATGAACGGCAGGTTGATCTGGGTCGTCATCGTCGACGACAGCTCGATCTTCGCCTTCTCCGCAGCCTCGTAGAGGCGCTGGAGCGCCATCCGGTCGGCGGCGAGGTCGATCCCCTGGTCGCGCTTGAACTCGGCCACCATCCAGTCGACGACCGCCTTGTCGAAGTTGTCGCCGCCGAGGTGGTTGTCGCCGGCGGTCGACTTGACCTCGAAGACGCCGTCGCCCAGCTCGAGCACCGACACGTCGAAGGTGCCGCCGCCGAGGTCGAAGACGAGGATCGTCTGGTCGGACTCCTTGTCGAGCCCGTACGCGAGCGAGGCCGCGGTCGGCTCGTTGATGATGCGCAGCACCTCGAGGCCGGCGATCTTGCCGGCGTCCTTCGTGGCCTCGCGCTGCGCGTTGTTGAAGTAGGCGGGGACGGTGATGACCGCGTCGGTGACCGGCTCGCCGAGGTAGGCCTCCGCGTCGGCCTTCAACTTCTGCAGGATCATCGCGCTGATCTCCGGCGGCGCGTACTGCCTGCCCTCCGCCGTGACGCGCACGTCGCCGTTCGGGCCCTTGTCGACCTCGTACGGGACGATCGTCATCTCCTCGTCCACCTCGTCGAACTTGCGCCCCATGAAGCGCTTGATCGAGAAGATCGTGTTGGTCGGGTTCGTCACCTGCTGCCGGCGCGCCGGGGCGCCGACGAGCCGCTGGCCGTCCTTCGTGAACGCGACGACGGACGGGGTGGTGCGCCCGCCTTCGGCGTTCGGGATCACGGTGGGCTCGCCGCCCTCGAGCACGGCCATGCACGAGTTGGTCGTGCCCAGGTCGATGCCGATCGTCTTTCCCATCTTCTGCTTCTTCCTCCTCGTGAGAAAATCTGAGCCTTGTTATAGCAGATATCTCAGCGGTAGGCGCCGATCAGCGCGCCGCCGGCGACGATCCCGAGCGTGCCGACGAGCAGCCGCCGCCCCACCAGCTCGGTGTCGCGGAGCAGCAGCAGCGAGAGCGCGACGCCGAAGAGCGACTCGGTCGCGACGAGCGGCGAGACGACCGTGACCCGGCCGCGGAAGAACGCCTCGAAGAGCGCGACGTAGGAGAGCCCGAAGCACATTCCCGCGGGGACGAACGGCAGCCAGCGGCGGCTCGGCGCGCGGCGCGCCACGGCGGCGAGCAGCAGCGCGCCGCCGAGCAGCGACGCGGCGGCGCCGACGGCCGGCGGGGCGCTCGTGCTCTCGGCGAGCCAGCGCACGAGGTTGTCCCGCGAGGCGAAGAGGACGACGGTGACCGCCGCGTAGGCGAGGCCGACGCGGCGCAGGTGGTCGGGGCGGTCGCGCTCGCGGGCCAGCTCGAGGCTGCCGAGCACGATCAGGACGGCGCCGGCGAGCAGCGGCGCCTGCACCGGCTCGCCGAGCGCGACGAGCGCGATCGCGACCGACACGAGCGGCGCCGTCCCGAAGACCATCGACGCGCGCGAGGCCCCGGTCTCGCGGATCGCGAGCGTCGCGAACGTCTGGCCGACGCCCGGCTGGAGCAGGCCCGCGAGCGCGAACGGCCACGCCGCGGCCGC
Organism: Gaiellaceae bacterium; assembly: GCA_035688315.1. Taxonomy (GTDB): domain Bacteria; phylum Actinomycetota; class Thermoleophilia; order Gaiellales; family Gaiellaceae; genus Palsa-739. Next base: position 40,073 of record DASSND010000023.1, read on the forward strand.
GTGGACGCCGCGCGCGGGCGCCTCCGCGACCGCGAACGCGAGCGCCACCGCGAGCGCGACGGAGACCGTCGCGATCGTGCCCGTCATCACGTCCCGCTCGCGCGCGAGCGCGGCCCGCAGCGCGACCGCCATCCCGCCGAACATCGCCGCCGAGACGAGAGAGAGGACAACCGCGCCCACGGGACGACCCTAATCCGTGGCGATGTCTGCGAGACTCGCGGTACGCGGCTCGTCGTCCGGTCTCGACCGCCGCAGTCGGGGCCGGCTCCGGGAGCCCGCGCGGTAGGGCGGCGGCCGCCTCCTCATGGTTGGCGCCGCCCTACCACCACGTCGTCCTGGCTCTAGAACGTGCGGCGCCGCACGTCGCACCTTCTGTTCCCGGAGTGCCGCATGGACAATACGATCGACACCCGCGCTAACGATCCGCTAATGCCGCCGCCCCGGATCCTCCTGCTCGGACCGCTCGAAGCCCCCCGCGAGGGCGGCGGGGCTGCGCTCGGCGGCGGCAAGCAGCGCGCGGCGCTCGCCCTGCTCGCGCTCGAGCCCGGCCGCGTCGTCTCGGCCGACGCGCTCGTGGAGGAGCTGTGGGGAGCGGATCCGCCCCCGACCGCGGCGACGGCGCTCCAAGGCCACGTCTCGCGCCTGCGCCGGATCCTCGGCGCCGACGCGATCGAGACGCGCCCGCCCGGCTACGTCCTCCACGCCGACACGGATGCCGCCGCGTTCGAGGCCGCGCTCGCGGCGGGCGACCTCGACGCGGCGCTCGAGCTGTGGCGCGGCGCCGCGCTCGCCGACGTCCCGCTCGGGCCCCGGCTCGCCGACGAGGCGCGCCGGCTCGAGGAGCTGCGCCTGCACGCCCGGGAGGAGCTGTTCGCGCGCGGCCTCGCGGAGGGGCGCCACGTCGAGCTGGTCCCGGAGCTGGAGACCTTCCTGCGCGCGGAGCCCTACCGCGAGCGCGCGCTCGAGCTGCTGATGCTCGCCCTCTACCGCAGCGGGCGCCAGGCGGACGCGCTCGAGACGTTCCGGCGCACGCGCGCAGACCTCCGCGAGAACCTCGGGCTCGAGCCCGGGCCGGCGGCCCGCGAGCTGCAGCGCCGGATCCTCGAGCAGGATCCCGCGCTCGCGCCCGCGGCCGCGCCCGAGTCGCCCGTGCCGCGGCGGACGCCGATCACCGTGGTCGCCGTGGTGCCGGCGACGGTCGACGAGGACACCGAGGCCTACGTCGCCGAGCTGTCGCGGGCGCGCGAGCTGGCCCGGCTCGAGCTGGAGCGTCACGGCGGCCTCGTCCAGCGGGCCGGCAGCGGGCTCGTCGGCCTCTACGGGATTCCCGTGCCCCGCGAGGACGACGCGGCCCGCGCGCTCGAGGCGGCCCGGGCCGCGGTCGCGGCGGCCGGCGAGGCGGGCGTCGGCGTCGCGAGCGGCGAGGCGTTCATGGGCGAGAGCCCCGCCGTGGACGCGGCGCTGCGGCTCGCGCGCGAGGCGGCGGTCGGCGCGTTCGTCGCCGACCCGCTGACGCACGCGCGCGCCCGCGCCCGGGCGCTCCGCCTCGACCGGCCGCTCGCGGGCCGCGACGCCGAGCGGGAGCGGCTCGCCTCGACCTACGCCGCCGTCGCCGCGAACCGCACCAGCGCGGCCGTCACGATCGCGGGGCCGGCCGGCATCGGCAAGTCTCGGCTCGCGGGCGAGCTGCTCGCCCGCGTCGCCGGCGAGGCCCGCGTGCTCGCGACGCGCTGCCTCTCCTACGGCGACGGTATCGGCTTCCTGCCGCTCGTCGAGCTGGTCCGCGCGATCGCCGGCGAGGAGCCGCTCGAGACGCTGCTCGACGCCGAGGACGTGCTCGAGCAGCTCCGGCGCCTGCTCGGCGCCGACGACGCGCCGCCGGACGAGGACGTCGCCGCCTGGGCGGTGCGGCGGCTGCTCGAGTCGGTCTCCGCCGCCGGGCCGACGGTCGTCTACGTCGACGACGTCCACTGGGCCTCGCAGGCGGTGCTCCGGCTCGTCGAGCAGCTGGCCGAGCCGGCCCCGGTGCCGCTGCTCCTCGTCACGACCTCGCGCAACGGCGCGCCCGCGGGCGCGTCGATCGACCTCGCCCCGCTCGGGCGCGACGCCTGCGCGGCGCTCGTCGCGTCGGTGCTCGGCGGCGAGGCGCAGGAGGACACCGTCGCCGCGCTCGCCGACGCGTCCGGCGGCAACCCGCTCTTCCTCGAGGAGCTGGTCGCCGACCTGCGCGCCGCCGGCCGCCTGCGGCAGAGCGAGGCCGGCTGGCAGCTCGCCGCCGGCGAGATCCCGCTGCCGAGCGCGATCGAGTCCCTCCTCGCCGCACGCCTCGAGCGCCTGCCCGAGCGCGAGCGGGAGGTCCTCGGGTGCGCGTCCGTCGTCGGCGGCTCGTTCACCCTCGCCGAGCTGGTCGACCTCGCGGGCGACGACCTCGACGAGCCGCTCGCCGCGCTCATGGCCGACCAGCTGCTGCAGCCCGCGCGGGTCGAGGTCGAGGACCTCGAGTTCCGCCACCTGCTCTTCCGCGACGCCGCCTACGCGGCGCTGCCGCTCGCGGCGCGCGCCGACCTCCACCGCCGGCACGCACGCTCGCTCGAGGAGCGGGCGATCTCCGGCCCGCGCGAGCGGGAGGCGCTCGTCGTCTACCACCTCGACCAGGCGCACCGCGCGCTCGCCCAGTTCGGCGAGCCGGACGACCCCGCGCCGCTCGCGCGCCGCATGGCCGCGCTCGGCCGCGAGACGCTGGCCGGCGGCGACGTCCGCTCGGCGGTCGCCCTGCTCACGCGCGTGCTCGAGCTGGACGACTCCGACCCGCTCGTCCCGGTCGACCTCGGCCGCGCGCACCTCGACCTCGGCGACTTCGCCGCGGCCGACGCGGCGTTCGCGCGCTCCGACTCGCCGCGCGCGCGGCTCGGCCGGCTCGACGTGCTCGTGCGCACCGACCCGAAGGTCGACTTCGACGCGGCCGCCGCGCAGGCGGAGGCGGTGCTTCCCGAGCTGAAGGCGCTCGGGGACGAGCGCGGTCTCGCGGAAGCCTGGACGCTGCGGGCGAGCGTCGCGCTCTTCCACGGCAGCGCCGGCGACCTGGGCGACACGACCGCGCTCGCGCTCGCCGACCTGCCGCCGGCGCCCGCCTCGCGCGCGCACACGTGGCTGCTCTTCCTCTCGTGCGCCGTCTGCTGGTACGGCCCGATGCGGGTGGAGGACGGGATCCGCCGCTGCGAGGGCGTGCTCGCGGCGGCGCAGTCGAACCTCAACCTGCAGGCCGCGGCGCTCCAGTCGCTCGGGGTGCTGTGCGCGATGAGCGGCGACTTCGCGCGCGGGCGCGCGCTCGTGGCGCAGTCGCGCGGGCTGAGCGCGGAGCTGGGCCAGCGGGTCAACGCGGCCGGGAGCGCGATCGACGCGGGCATCGTCGAGCTGCTCGCCGGCGAGCACGCCGCCGCGGAGGCGCTCCTGCGCGAGGGCTACGACGAGCTGGCGACGGTCGGCGAGACGGCGTACTTCTCCACGGTCGCGGGCCTGCTCGCGGAGGCGATCGCGGCGCAGGGACGGCTCGACGAGGCGCGTGCGGTCGCAGCCGCGGCGCGCGAGGCCGCGAGCGCGGACGACGTCGTCTCGCAGGTGGAGTGGCGCACGACCGAGGCGCGCGCGCTCGCCGCCGCCGGCGACGCGGCGGCCGCGGAGGCGCTCGGCCGCGAGGGCGCCGCGCGGGCCGACGAGACGGACTTCCTGCTCCTGCGGGCGGAGGCGTGGGCGGCGGTCGCCGACGTCACCGGGGACGCGGGCGCGCGCGCCCACGCGGTCGAGCTGCTCGAACGCAAGGGGCTCGCGCCGCCGGCCGTCGCCGCGTGGGCGCGCGCCTGACGTCCTAGACGGGCTCGGGGGCCGGCTCGCCCGCGGGCGCGGGCGTCCGCGTGAAGAGCGGGATGAAGACGTGGGCGAGCGGCCCGATCGCGAGCGCGTAGAGGACGGTGCCGACGCCGACGGTGCCGCCGAGCAGGAAGCCGGTGACGAGCACCGTCAGTTCGATCCCGGTGCGCACGACCCGGATCGAGTGCCCGCGCGCGGCGAGTCCGGTCATCAGCCCGTCGCGCGGCCCCGGGCCGAGGCCGGCGCCGATGTACGCCCCGGTCGCGACCCCGTTCAGGGCGACGCCGGCGAGGAGCAGGGCGATGCGCGGCGCGAGCGCGTGCGGCGGCGACACGAGCCCGAGCACGACGTCCATCGTCCCGCCGACGAAGACGACGTTGAGGACGGTTCCGATCCCGGGCCGCTGGCGCAGCGGGATCCAGAGCAGGAGCACGGCGACACCGACGAGGATCGCCCAGGTGCCGATCGCGAACGGCGTGTGGCGGGCGAGCCCCTGGTGGAAGACGTCCCACGGGTCGAGCCCGAGCCCGGCGAGGACGAGCAGCGAGGAGCTGGTGCCGTAGAGGACGAGACCGAGGAGCAGTTGGGCCAACCGGGCGTGCACGCCTCGAACGTACACTCGACGGCATGGCCTCCGACACCGCCGCGGCGCTCGCCGCCCGTCTCGCCGAGGACGCCGCCGAGCGGTTCCTCCGCTACGTCCGCATCGACACGCAGTCCGACGAGGACTCCGAGACCTACCCGAGCACGGCGAAGCAGCTCGACCTCCTGCGCCTGCTCCGCGACGAGCTGGAGGAGCTGGGCCTCGCCGACGCGTCGATCGACGAGCACGGCTACGTCACCGCGACGATCCCCGCGACGGTCGAGCACGAGGCGCCGACGATCGCATTCTTCGCGCACGTCGACACCGCGCGCGAGGTGAGCGGCGCGAACGTCCGGCCGCGCCGCTTCGTCTACGAGGGCGGCGAGATCCCGCTCGGCGACTCCGGGCAGACGATCCGGCCGGCAGAGTCGCCCGAGCTGGCGAAGCACGAGGGGCACGAGCTGGTCGTCACCGACGGCACGACGCTGCTCGGCGCCGACGACAAGGCCGGGGTCGCGGAGATCATGGCCGCCGCCGCCTATCTCGCGGCGAACCGGGACCTGCCGCACGGCACGGTCAAGGTGGCGTTCAATCCCGACGAGGAGATCGGCCGCGGCGTCGTCCACTTCCCGATCGACTCGTTCGGCGCCGTCGCCGCGTACACCGTCGACGGCTCGACCGCCGGCGAGCTGCAGTCGGAGACGTTCTCGGGCGCGCAGGTGCGGATGCGGATCCGCGGCCGCGCGATCCATCCCGGCTGGGCGAAGGGCGAGCTGGTGAACGCGATCAAGCTCGCCGCGGAGGTGGTGGCCCGCCTGCCGCGCGAGACGCTCTCGCCGGAGACGACCGACGGCCGCGAGGGCTTCGTCCACCCCACCCTCGTCGACGGCGACTCGTCCGAGGTGGAGCTGCGCTTCATCGTCCGCGACTTCGAGGAGCCGCTGCTCGAGCAGCACGTCGAGCTGCTGCGCGGGATCGCGGCCGAGGTCGCCGCGACCGACCCGCGCTGCACGATCGACGTCGAGTACCGCATGCAGTACCGCAACATGCGGGACGCGGTCGCGAAGCATCCCGAGATCGTCGCGAACCTCGAGGAGGCGATCCGCCGGGTCGGGCTCGAGCCGAAGCAGACCGCGATCCGCGGCGGCACCGACGGCTCCGCGCTGACGGATCTGGGCCTGCCGACCCCGAACATCTTCACCGGCGGCCACGACGGCCACAGCGAGCGCGAGTGGATCTGCGTCGAGGACATGGGCCTCGCCGCCGCGACGATCGTCGAGCTGGCGAGGATCTGGGCCGAGTAGCGCCCGCGCCCCGCCGCCGAGCGCGGGCGTGGCGCCGGCGGGCGCGGGTACGCTGAGCGTATGGAGCCGCTGCGCGACCGACTCGGGCGGCCGCTCGAGACGCTGCGGATCTCGGTCACCGACCGCTGCAACTTCCGCTGCGTCTACTGCATGCCGAAGGAGGTCTTCGGCCGCGACCACGTCTTCCTCGAGCGCAGGGAGCTGCTGAGCTTCGAGGAGATCGAGCGCCTGGCGCGGATCTTCGCCTCGCTCGGCGTCCGCAAGCTCCGGATCACCGGCGGCGAGCCGCTCGTGCGCCGCGACGTCGAGCGCCTCGTCGCGCTGCTCGCCGCGATCCCCGACACCGAGATCGCGCTGACGACGAACGGGGCGCTGCTCGCCCAGAAGGCGCGCGCGCTCGCCGGCGCAGGCCTCTCCCGCGTCACCGTCAGCCTCGACTCGCTCGACGACGCAGCCTTCCGCGCGCTGAACGACGTCGACTTCCCGGTCGAGAAGGTGCTGGCCGGGATCGACGCCGCCGCGGCGGCCGGCCTCCCGGTGAAGGTCAACGCCGTCGTCAAGCGCGGCGTCAACGACGGCGACGTCGTCGCGCTCGCCGAGCGCTTCCGCGGCAGCGGCCACACGCTCCGCTTCATCGAGTTCATGGACGTCGGCTCGACGAACGGCTGGCGGCTCGACGACGTCGTCTCCGCGGAGGAGATCGTCGCCCGGATCGGCGCCGCCTGGCCGCTCGAGCCCGTCGCGCCGGAGCGGCCCGACGACACGGCGCGCCGCTGGCGCTACCGCGACGGCGCCGGCGAGATCGGCGTGATCGCCTCGGTCACGCAGCCCTTCTGCGGCGGCTGCTCGCGCGCCCGCCTCTCGGCCGAGGGGCGCCTGTACACGTGCCTCTTCGCGGCGAAGGGCCACGACCTGCGCGCGCCGCTGCGTCTCGGCGCCTCCGACGCCGAGCTGGAGCAGGCGCTCCGCGACGTCTGGGGCCGCCGCACCGACCGCTATTCGGAGCTGCGCACGAGCGCGACCGCGACGCTTCCGAAGGTCGAGATGTCGTACATCGGCGGCTGATCCGGGCGCTGCGCGCGGACCGGGCCGCGCAGTAACATCGCGAGCGTGAGCGTCGTCGTGGCAGCGGGGCGCCGCGTGCTTCCGCGCGGCTGGACGGACTTCGGCCTCCAGGTCGGGATCTGGCTCGGCTTCTACTTCTCGTACCTCGGCGTCCGCAGCCTCGCCGACCGCAACCCCGCGGAGGCGTTCATGAACGGCTTCCGGGTGATCGACTTCGAGCAGCGCTTCCTGCACGGCCTCGTCGAGCAGACCGCGCAGCGGGTCGCCGACTCGTCGCACCTGCTGCTCACCGCGGTCGCCTACACGTACTGGAACTCGGAGTTCACGGCGATCGGGCTCGCGCTGCTCTGGGTCTACCTGCGCCGGCACGAGCACTTCGCGCGCTTCCGCAACACGATCCTCGCCACGAACCTGCTCGGGCTCGTCGGCTACGCGCTCGTCCCGACGGCGCCGCCGTGGATGTTCCCGCGCGAGGGGTTCGTCGACGGCGTCAACCACTCGAGCGGGCTGCTGCACGCGCTCGCCAACCCGTACGCGGCGATGCCGAGCCTGCACGCGGCCGACGCGCTGATCGTCGGCGTCATGCTCGCCGCCGCCTGCCGCAGCCGCTGGGCGAAGACGCTCTGGCTGCTCTGGCCGGTGTGGGTCTGGTTCTGCGTGATGGCGAGCGCGAACCACTTCCTGCTCGACGTGCTCGCCGGGATCGCGGTCGCGCTCTTCGCGCTCTGGGCCGTCCCGCGCGTCTCGCGGCTGCGTTCGCCCGTCATCGCAAACCTGCTATAGTCCGGACATAGCAGGATTGCGATTGGACCTGCCGCCGCCCAGACGCCGCATGTTGACGACGAGAGAGATGCCGCCGCGCTTCCGCCGGGTGCAGCAGAGCTACACCACCGGGGCCCGCACGCTCGCGAGCCGCTCCGTCAGCGGGCTCGCCCGCACCCGCGTCACGCCGAACGCGCTCACCGTCTCGGGCGTCTCGCTCTGCCTCGTCGCGGCCGTCGTCGTCGCCTTCGAGAACCGCGGCGAACTGCTCTTCTTCTGGCTCGGCGCCGGGCTCTTCGTCGTCGGCTCGGTGCTCGACATCCTCGACGGCGCGCTCGCGCGGGCCGGCGGGAAGTCGACGCCGTTCGGCGCCTTCCTCGACTCGACCACCGACCGCGTCGGCGAAGGCGCGATGCTCGCCGCGGTCGCGCTCGTCTTCGCCCGGCACGGCCACGACGCGGCCGTCGTGCTCGCCGTCGCCGCGGCGGTCGGGTCCTTCCTCGTCAGCTACACCCGCGCGAAGGCCGAGTCGATCGGTCTGCGCGGCGACGTCGGGCTCGGCTCTCGCGCCGAGCGCGTCGTCGTGATCACGGGCGGCCTCGTCTTCGCGCCGTGGGGCGGCCTGCCGTGGGCGATCGGCGTGCTCGCCGCGACCGCGTGGCTCACCGTCGTCCAGCGCATCCTGCACGTCCGCAAGCAACTGATTCACGGAGGGACGAATGTCCGATAACAACGGTTCGTCGAACGGCCGCGGCCGGCTCGACGACGGCAAGGTCCGCGTCGCGATCATCGGCGTCGGCAACTGCGCCAACTCGCTGCTGCAGGGCGTCCAGTACTACAAGGACGCGCCGGACGACCAGTTCGTCCCGGGCCTGATGCACGTGAACCTCGGCGGCTACCACGTCCGCGACGTCGAGTTCACCGCCGCGTTCGACGTCGTCAAGGGCAAGGTCGGCGAGGACCTCGCCGACGCGATGTGGGCGCACCCGAACGACACGATCAAGTTCGCCGACGTCCCGAAGACCGGGATCACCGTCTCGCGCGGGATGACGCACGACGGCCTCGGCAAGTACCTCTCCGAGGTGGTCGAGAAGGCGCCGGGCGAGACCGCCGACATCGTCGGGATCCTCCGGGAGACGAAGACCGACGTCGTCGTCAACTACCTGCCGGTCGGCTCCGAGGCGGCGACGAAGTGGTACGCCGAGCAGATCCTCGAGGCGGGCTGCGCGATGGTGAACTGCATGCCGGTCTTCATCGCCCGCGAGGACTACTGGAACAAGCGCTTCGAGGAGGCGGGCGTGCCGATCATCGGCGACGACATCAAGTCGCAGGTCGGCGCGACGATCACCCACCGCGTGCTCACCTCGCTCTTCCGCGAGCGCGGCGTGCACCTCGACAAGACGATGCAGCTGAACGTCGGCGGCAACTCGGACTTCCTGAACATGCTCGAGCGAGAGCGCCTCGAGTCGAAGAAGATCTCGAAGACGAATGCGGTCACGTCGATGCTCGACTACGACCTCGGCGCGAAGAACGTCCACGTCGGCCCGTCCGACTACGTGCCGTGGCTCACCGACCGCAAGTGGGCCTACATCCGCATGGAGGGCTCCGCGTTCGGCGACGTGCCGCTCAACGTCGAGCTGAAGCTCGAGGTGTGGGACTCGCCGAACTCGGCCGGGATCGTGATCGACGCCGTCCGGCTCGCGAAGCTCGCGCTGAACAACGGCATCTCGGGCTCCCTCACCGCGCCCAGCTCCTACCTGATGAAGTCG
>DASSND010000071.1:0-9656 GCA_035688315.1 Gaiellaceae bacterium
GCCGCGCGGGCATAAGAGCCGCGTGAAACGGAAGGACGGCTACGCCGCGATCGGCGACTACGCGGCGCTCGGCGACGGGCGCACCGTCGCGCTCGTCGCGCGCGACGGCTCCGTCGACTTCATGTCGCTGCCGGAGCTGCACTCGCCGACCGCCTTCGCCGCGCTCCTCGACCCGGAGCAGGGCGGCCGCTTCGTGCTCGCGCCCGAGGCGGACTTCGAGGCGGCGCGCCGCTATCTCGGCCGCACGAACGTCCTGGAGACGACCTTCCGCACCGGCGAGGGGGTCGTGCGCGTCACCGAGGCGCTCACCCTGCAGGACGGCGGCCTGCTGCCGTGGATCGAGCTGGCGCGCCGCGTCGAGGGCGTCGAGGGCAGGGTGCGGCTGCGCTGGCTCGTCGAGCCGCGCTTCGACTGGGGTCGCGTCGCGCCGCGCATCCGCCGCCGCGGCGAGCTGGTCGTCGCCGAGGGGCACGGGCTCCAGCTCGGCGTCGGCTCCTGGGGCGCGGGCGAGCCGCAGCTGGAGGACGGCGCGATCCGCGGCGAGTTCGAGCTGGCCGCCGGCGAGCAGGCGCTCCTCGCGCTCACCTGCGCGCACGACCAGCCGCTGCCGAAGCCGCTCCGCGAGCACGTCGAGGCGCGGCTCGACGCGACCTGCCGCGTCTGGGAGCGCTGGCTCGGCATGTGGGCCTACCGCGGCCCGTGGGCGGAACAGGTCGCCCGCAGCGCGCTCGCGCTCAAGCTCCTGATCTACGCGCCCGCAGGCTCGATCACGGCCGCGCCGACGACGTCGCTCCCCGAGGCGGTCGGCGGGGACAAGAACTACGACTACCGCTACGCCTGGGTGCGCGACTCCGCCTTCACGCTCGACGCGCTCATGCGCTGCGGCCTGCCCGAGCAGGTGCAGGAGTCGTTCGCCTGGCTGCTGCGGGCGGTGCGGGAGACGGCGCCCGACCTGCGCCCGTTCTACGACATCGAGGGAGGCGTCCCGGAGCGCTGCGAGGAGCTCGGCCACCTGCGCGGCTGGCGCGACTCGCGCCCCGTGCGCTACGGCAACGCCGCGGCCGCGCAGCTCCAGCTCGGCTCCTGGGGCGACCTGCTCGAGACCGCCGACCTCTACGTCTCGCGCGGCAACGCGCTCGACGGGGCGACCGCGGAGCTGCTCGCGCGCTGCGTCGACCGGATCGCGGTGATCTGGACGGACGAGGACTCGGGGATCTGGGAGCTGGACACCCGCCGCCACTACGCCTCCTCGAAGCTCGGCGCCTGGATGGCGCTCGACCGGGCGCTGCGGCTCGTCGAGGCCGGCCAGCTCCCCGGCGAGCACGCGGCGGCCTGGCGCGAGCAGCGCGACCGACTGCACGACTGGATCGAGGAGCACTGCTGGTCGGAGCGGCTCGGCGCGTACCGCGGCTGGGCCGGCGACGACGCGCTCGACGCGGGCGTCCTGCGCGCGGCCCGCATGGGCTGGCCGGAGCGGGAGCGGCTGGGGCGGACCGTCGACGCGATCCGCGAGTCGCTCTCGGCGGGCGGGCCGCTGCTCTGGCGCACGTGCGAGCACGTCGGCCGCGAGGGTGCGTTCGTCGCCTGCTCCTTCTGGGCGGTCGAGGCGCTCGCCCGGCTCGACCGCGTCGCCGAGGCGCGCGCCCTGATGGAGGAGCTGCTCCCGCGCGCGAACGACCTCGGCCTCTGGTCGGAGCAGATCGACCCGGAGAGCGGCGAGCTGCTCGGCAACTTCCCGCAGGGGCTCAGCCACCTGGCCCTGATCAACGCGGCCGGCGCGATCGAGGACGCGGAGGCGGCCCGCTAGCCCCGGCTCAGCCCGCGTGCCGGCGGTGCATCGGCGACGGCGCGTGCGGGGCGAGGTTGAACGCCGAGTTGACGAGCGCGAGGTGCGTGAACGCCTGCGGGAAGTTGCCGAGCTGGCGGCCCGCGCGCGGGTCGTACTCCTCGGCGAGCAGGCCGAGGTCGTTCGCGAGCCCCACGAGGCGCTCGAAGAGCGCGTGCGCGTCGTCGTGGCGGCCGAGCAGCTCGTAGCAGTCGACGAGCCAGAACGAGCAGGGCAGGAAGACGCCCTCGCCCGGCGGCAGCCCGTCCACGCCGGCGGCGCTTCCAGCCTCGGCGTGCGTCTTGTAGCGGAGCAGGAAGCCGTCGTGCAGCAGCTCCCGCTCGACCGCCTCGATCGTGCCCCGGATGCGCGGGTCGGAGGCGGGGAGGAAGCCGACGAGCGGCAGCAGGAGCAGGCTCGCGTCCAGCTCCTGCGAGCCGTAGGACTGGACGAACGAGCCGAGCGTCTCGTCGAACCCGTGCTCGCAGACCTCGGCGCAGATCTCGTCGCGGAGCGCGCGCCAGCGGTCGACCGGCCCGTCGAGGCCGTGCTCCTCGACGCTCCGCACCGCGCGGTCGAACGCCACCCACGCCATCGCCTTCGAGTGGACGAAGTGGCGCCGCTCGCCGCGGATCTCCCAGATCCCCTCGTCCGGCTCGCGCCACGCGCCCTCGAGGTGCTCGAGCAGGGCGCGCTGGATCCGCCAGGCCTGCTCGTCGTGCGGCAGCCCGCTCACGCGCGCCTGGTAGAGCGCGTCCATCACCTCGCCGAAGACGTCGAGCTGGAGCTGCTCGCTGGCCGCGTTCCCGACCCGCACCGGCCGCGAGCCCTCGTAGCCGTCGAGCCAGGGCAGCTCGAACTCGGAGAGCCGCCGCTCGCCGCCGACGCCGTACATGATCTGCACGTCGGCCGGGTCGCCCGCGACGGCGCGCAGCAGCCAGCTCCGCCACGCCGCCGCCTCGTCCGCGTGGCCGCCCTGCAGCAGCGCGAGCAGCGTCAGCGTCGCGTCGCGCAGCCAGCAGTAGCGGTAGTCCCAGTTGCGGACGGAGCCGATCCACTCCGGCAGGGAGGTCGTCGGGGCGGCGACGATCCCGCCGGTCGGCTCGTAGGTGAGCGCCTTCAGCACGATCAGGGAGCGGCGGACGAGCGCCGCCCAGTCCGGCGGCAGGTCGCCCAGGCCGCCGTCGTTCCACTCGCGCCAGAAGCTCTCGGTCTCGGCGAGCGCCTGCTCCGGGTCGATCGCCGGCGGCGGCTCCTCGTGCGACGGGTACCACGTGAGCACGAACGGGATCCGCTCGCCCTCGTCGACCGCGAGGTCGGAGACGGTGTGCATGTCCTCGCCGCGCGTCGCGGCCGGGGTGCGGAAGCAGAGCGCGTCCGGGCCGGCGACGGCCACCCGCGAGCCGTCGAGGCGCCGCACCCAGGGGACGACCCGGCCGTAGTCGAAGCGGATCGTCAGCTCGGAGCGGAAGCGCACCCGTCCCTCGACCCCCTCGACGATCCGGACGACGTCGGGCTCCTTGCCGCGCGGCGGCATGAAGTCGAGCACGCGCGCGCGTCCCGTCTCGGTCTGCCACGTCGTCTCCAGCACGAGCGTGTCGTGGAGGTAGCGGCGCGTCGCCGAGGCCGTGCCGGTCGGCGCGAGCAACCAGCGGCCGTTGTCGGGCGAGCCGAGCAGCGCCGCGAAGCACGCGCCCGAGTCGAAGCGCGGGAAACAGAGCCAGTCGATCGAGCCGCCCGGCCCGACGAGCGCCGCGGTCTGCAGGTCGCCGAGCAGGGCGTAGTCCTCGATCTTCGTCCTCGTCACCGGTTCTCGATCTCCAGTCCGAACGGCGGCCAGCGCCTGCGGACGGCCCGGTTGAACGCCTGCTCGTACTCCTCGGCTGCCTCCTCGCCGAGCGTCGAGGCGAAGCGGTCGCGCATGTCGGCGAGCGCCTCGGTCGCGCCCTCGACCTCGTCCATGTAGTCGCCGTAGGCCTCCTCGGCGTCCTCGCGCGGCGCGCGGTCGTACGCGCGCTTGCGCTCAGCGACGGCCTCCAGGAGGGCGGCTTCGTCCTCGGCGAAGAGGTCGAGCTGGCGCGCCACCACCTCGCCGAAGCGCGAGCGGCGGAGCCTCACGCGATCTCCCGGTAGAGGTCGAGGTGCGCACGCGCCGCCGCGTCCCAGGTCAGCTCCTCGCGCGCGCGGCGCGCGCCCGCCCGCGCCGCCTCGAGGGCGCCGGCGTCCGAGAGCAGCTCGCGGATCGCCGCCGCGAGCGCGCCCACGTCGCCGGCGGCGACGACGCGCCCGGCCCCGTAGCGGCGCACCGGCTCGGCGACGCCGCCGACGTCGTAGGCGACCGCGGGCACGCCCGCGCCGAGCGCCCGCAGGAGCGCGCCGCTCTGGTCAAGCTCCGGCCGGTAGGGGAACACGGCGAGCGTCGCCTCGCCGAACGCGCGGTCGACCTCCGCCGGCGGCAGGTAGCCGAGCCGCCACTCCACGTCGAGCCCGGCCGCCGCGGCGCGGTAGGGCTCGAGCGGCTCCAGCGGGTCGCCCGCGACGAGCAGCCGCGCGCCCCCCGCCCGGCGCACTGCCTCGATCGCGTCGCCGAGGCCCTTGTACGGCCGGAGCACGCCGAAGGCGAGCACGGTGCGACCGTCGTCGCGGCGCTCCGGCTCGCTCGGGAAGACGGGGTGAGGGATCACGCGCAGCCGCTCCGCCGGCACGCCGACCTCCGCCAGCGTGTCGCGCCCGTGCTCGCTGTGGACGACGACCCGGTCGAAGCGGGCGAGCAGGCGACGCCACAGCTCCGTCTTCCCCGCGGTGCGGCGCGGCAGCAGGTCGTGCGCCGTGAAGACGGAGGGCAGGTGCGGGCGGAAGAGGCGCTCGTCGAGCTGCGGCGCCGCGAGCCACTGCAGGTGGAGGACGTCGCCGCGCGCGCGCCGCAGCGCCGCGAGGCCGAGCGGATGCTCCGCCGCCTTCAGCGGCAGCCGCAGCCGCGAGCGCCCGAAGAGTCGCGAGGAGAGCGGGTAGAACGGCTCGCGGCGCGCGTAGCCGTCCGGCTCGGGCGCGCCGCCGAAGCGGAAGCGCGAGGTGACCAGCTCCACCTCGGCGCCGGCGCGGGCGAGCGCCGCGGCCAGCTCGTGGTCGTAGGTTGGCGTGAACGCGGGCGGATCGGCGAGCACGACGCGCACAAGCTCGTAGGCTACGTCCGATGGCGCTCGTGGTCCGCACCTGGAACGTCTTCCACGGCAACGCGTCGCCGCCGGAGCGCGGCGGATTCCTCCCCGAGGCGGTGCGGCTCGCGGTCGCCGACGACCCCGACGTCGTCTGCCTGCAGGAGGTGCCCGTCTGGGCGCTGCCTCGCCTGGCGGGGTGGAGCGGCTACGCGGCCGCGACCGCGATCGCGGCGCCGCCGCGGCTCGGCCCGCTGCGCTGGCCGGCCGAGGCGGGGCGCCTGCTCACCGAGCTGGACCACGGGCGCTTCCGCTCCTTCGCGACCGGGCAGGGGAACGCGATCCTCGTCGCGCCGCGCCACCGCGTCGTCGAGGAGCGGACGCTCGTGCTCAACCCGCGCGCGTTCCGGCGGCGCGAGGGGCGGCGGCTCGGGCTCGACCTCGCCGCCCGGCTCGCGTGGGCGAAGGAGCGGCGCGTCTGCCAGGCCGCGCGGCTCGAGACCGCCGACGGGCCCGTGCTCGTCGCGAACCTGCACGCGACGAGCTTCCCCGCCGACGAGCGCGTCCCGGACGCGGAGCTGCGCCGCGCCGCCGTCTTCCTCGAGGCGCTCGCCCGGCCCGGGGAGCGGCTCGTCCTCTGCGGCGACGCGAACGTCGTCGCGGCGCGCTCGGCGACGCTGCGCGACCTCGCCGCCGCAGGCTGGTCGGCGCCGGCGCCCGGGATCGACCAGGTGCTCGTCCGCGGCGCCGCGGCGCGCCCCGAGGCGTGGCCGCAGGAGCGCCGCCGCGTCGGCTCGCGGCTCCTCTCCGACCACGCGCCGGTCGAGGCGGTGCTCGCGTGACCTTCGAGGAGGCGCGGGCGCAGTTCCCGGTGCTGGAGCGGGTCGCCTACCTGAACGCCGGCACGAACGGGCCGCTCGCCCGCGTGACCGTCGCGGCGATGAACGAGCAGAACCGGCGCGACCTCGAGGAGGGGAGAAGCGGCGGCGCCTACTTCGAGGAGATGCTCGCGCTGCGCGAGCGGGTGCGGGACGGGATCGCGGCGATCGTCGGGGTCGACCCGGTCTCGGTCGCGCTCACGGACTCGACGACCCGCGGGTGCGCGTCCGTCCTCGCCGGGCTCGGCCTCTCGGGCGAGGACGAGGTCGTGACGACCGACCAGGAGCATTTCGGCCTCACCGGTCCGCTCTACGCGACGGGCGCGCGCGTCGTGATCGTCCCGGCCGACGAGCAGGCGATCGTCGACGCGGTGACGCCGCGGACGCGGCTGATCGCGACCTCGCAGGTGCTCTGGACGAGCGGCCGCCGCCTCGACCTGCACCGCGTCCGGGCCGAGAGCGGCGTCCCGGTGCTCGTCGACGGCGCGCAGTCCGCCGGCGCGATCCCGGTTGACGTCGGCGAGCTGGACTTCTACACGGTGTCCGCGCAGAAGTGGCTGTGCGGGCCGGAGTCGACGGGCGCGCTCTACGTCGCCGACCCGGAGCGGCTGCGCGTGCAGGCGCCGTCGTACCTCTCGCAGGACTCCTACGAGGCCTCGGGCGCGTTCGTGCCGCGCGAGGGGGCGAAGCGGTTCGACTCCGGCTGGATCCCGGTGCCGAGCCTGCGCGGTCTCGACGCGGCGCTCGGCACGCGGCCGGACTGGGCCTACGAGCGCGCCGCGGCCGCCGCGGCGCGCTGCCGCGAGCTGCTCGACCCGCTCGTCGAGGTCGTGACCCCGCCCGGCCACTCGACGCTCGTCTCCTTCCGGCCGGCGGGCGATGCGACCGGGCTGGTCGCCTCCCTGCACGAGCGCGGCGTGGTCGTCCGCGAGCTGCCGGGCCGCAACCTCGTCCGCGCCTCC
The DNA here is from genome assembly GCA_035688315.1 of Gaiellaceae bacterium. Classification (GTDB taxonomy): domain Bacteria; phylum Actinomycetota; class Thermoleophilia; order Gaiellales; family Gaiellaceae; genus Palsa-739. Next base: position 6,821 of record DASSND010000071.1, read on the forward strand.
TGCGGCTGGTGGACGAGCGACGACGACCTCGAGCGGCTGCGCGACGGCGCCGCCGCGGCCGGCTAGCCGGGAAGACCGAGCTGCGCGGCGATGGGCCGCAGCGCCTCGACGACCGTGCGGATGTGGTCGTCCAGCTCGACGCCCAGCTCCTCGGCGCCCTTGTAGACGTCCTCGCGGTTGACGCCGGCGGCGAACGACGGCTGCTTCAGCTTCTTGCGCACCGACTTCGGCTCGAGGCCGTCGAGCCCGGTGGGACGGACGAGCGCGCACGCGTGCACGAAGCCGGACAGCTCGTCGCAGGCGAAGAGCGCCTTCTTCAGCGGCGTGTCGCGCGGCAGCCCGAGGTGTTCCGCGTGCGAGAGGACGGTCTCGACGATCTCCTCGGGGTAGCCCGCCTCGCGCAGGATCGGCGCGCCGTCCTGCGGATGCTTGTCGAGCGTCGGGTGCATCTCGTAGTCGAAGTCGTGCAGGAGGGCGGCGACGCGCCAGAACTCCTCGTCGCCGCCGAGCGTGCGCGCGTACGCGGCGGTCGACGCCTCGACGGCGAGCGCGTGCCGGAGCAGCGACTCGCTCGTCGTGTACGTCGTCAGCGTCTCCCAGGCCTGTGCGCGAGTGGGCTGCACGAGGTGGCTATCCTAGCCCGCGCATGGCGCTGCGCACGGTGCCCGAGGCCTTCGTGATCGAGGGCGGCCGGCCGCTCGACGGCCGCATCCGCACGGCCGGCAACAAGAACGGCGCGCTGCCGATCCTCGCGGCGACGCTGCTCGCGGACGAGCCGGTGACGCTCCGGAACATGCCGCGCATCCGCGACGTCGAGACGATGATCGAGCTGCTGCAGGGGCTGGGCGCCGCGGCGGAGTGGACTGCTGCGAACGAGGTGCGCGTCGACCCGGCCGGGCTCTCGTCGCACGACGTGGACGCCGCGCTCGCCGAGCGGATCCGCGCCTCGTTCCTGCTCGCCGGCCCGCTGCTCGCGCGCCGCGGCCGGGCGAGCGTGCCGCCGCCGGGCGGCGACGTGATCGGCCGCCGTCGCCTCGACCCGCACATCCACGCGCTCGAGCAGCTCGGCGCGCGGATCGAGGTGGGCGAGCGCTACGAGATGAGCGCGCCCGACGGGCTGCGCGGCAACCCGATCTTCCTCGACGAGGCGAGCGTGATGGCGACCGAGAACGCCGTGATGGCGGCGGCGCTCGCGCCCGGGGAGACGGTGCTCGGCAACGCCGCCTGCGAGCCTCACGTCCAGGACCTCTGCCGCTTTCTCGTCTCGCTCGGGGCGGAGATCGACGGGATCGAGTCGAACGTCCTCCGCATCCGCGGCGTCGAGCGGCTCGGCGGCGGCACGTGGGAGGTCGCGCCGGAGCACATCGAGGTGGGGAGCTTCATCGGCCTCGCGGCGGTCACGAACAGCGACCTGACGATCGAGGGCGTCGTGCCGCAGGACCTCGTCTCGATCCTGATGAACTTCGCGCGGCTCGGGATCGAGGTGGAGCTGGGCGACGACTGGCTGCGCGTGCCGCCGAACCAGGAGCTGGTGATCCAGAACGACCTCGGCGACCAGATCCCGAAGATCGAGGACGGGCCGTGGCCCGCCTTCCCGGCCGACCTCACCTCGATCGCGGTCGCCGTCGCCACGCAGGCGTGGGGGACGCTCCTGATCTTCGAGAAGATGTTCGAGAACCGCCTGTTCTTCGTCGACAAGCTGAACTCGATGGGGGCGAAGATCATCGTCTGCGACCCGCATCGCGTCGTCGTGACCGGGCCGACCAGGCTGTACGGGCAGCAGCTGACGAGCCCCGACATCCGCGCCGGGATGGCGATGCTGATCGCCGCGCTCTGCGCGCGCGGCCAGTCGGTGATCCAGAACGTCGCCGAGATCGACCGCGGCTACGAGCGGATCGACGAGCGGCTGCGCAGCGTCGGCGCCCAGATCGAGCGCGTCGACTCCTGAGCGCCGCGGCGGTACGCTCCGCCGCTATGGGGACGAGCGGCCGCAGCGGCGTCCGGCTCGACGTGCGCGGGCGCGGCGAGGCGAGCGTCGAGACCGGGGTGCCGGTGCTGAACTCGCTGCTCGCGCGGCTCGCGCAGGTGGCGGGCTTCGACCTCGTGCTCGAGCTGGAGCCCGGCGAGGCGACCGCCGAGGTGGACGCGGCGGCGGACGCGCTCGGCGCCGCGCTGCGCGACGCGGTGCGCGCGGAGGGGGCGACCGGCTGGGGCGCGGCGACGCTCACCTCCGCGGAGTCGCTCGCACACGTGGCGCTCGAGCGCTCCGAGGAGCCGCTCCTCGTCTCCAACGTCGACCTGACCGAGGCGCGGATCGCCGGCCTCGAGACCGACGTCGTCCGCCGCTTCCTCGAGCGGCTCGCCGACCGCGCGGGCCTCGTCCTGCACGTCCGCCTGCTGACCGGCACCGACGCCCAGCACGTCCTCGAGGCGATCTTCAAGGCGCTCGGCGCCGCCCTGTCCCTGGCCTGTCGCGAAGGAGGAACCACGTGAGCGAGAAGACCGTCGTCCGCACCGAGGCCGCACCCGCGCCGTTCCAGGGCGCGCCCTACTCCCAGGCGATCGCCGCCGGCGGGTTCGTGTTCGTCTCCGGGCAGCTCGCCCTCGAGCCGGGCGCCGCGGCGCTGTCGGGCGGGACGATCGAGGAGCAGACCGAGCAGGTCTTCGCGAATCTCCGCGCCATCCTCGAGGAGGCGGGCACGAGCCTCGACCGGCTCGTCAAGACGACGGTGTTCCTGCAGGATCTCGGCGACTTCCAGGGGATGAACGCGGTGTACGCGAAGCACGTCGGCGAGCGCCCGCCGGCCCGCTCGACGGTCGAGGTGGCGAAGCTGCC
>DASSND010000044.1:0-2856 GCA_035688315.1 Gaiellaceae bacterium
CACTCCGACCGCAACCGCAACGTCCTCGTGCGCGAGCTGGTCTCGCTCGCCCCGCTCGCCCGGACGCTGACCGACGGCGCCGACGTGCACGCCTCGCTCCCGCGCGCCCACCACTTCGGCCACCGCTGACCCTCGTCCGAAAGGACGGGGGCGTGGCGAGCGCGGCGGCGGGGAGAAGCGCCGCATGGACGCGCGCGTCGTGGTTCGCACCGTTCGGCGGCGGCTCGACCGGGCGGTGCTCGGGCGGACCGCGCAGACGGCTGTCGCGGCGGGAGCGGCCTGGGAGCTCGCCTCGCTCATCCCCGGCCACGGGCAGCCGTTCTTCGCGCCGATCGCGGCGATGATCGCGCTGGGCGGGCAGCCCGGGCGGCGCGGGAGGCAGGCGATCGAGATGATCGTCGGGGTCACGCTCGGGATCGCGCTCGGCGACGCGCTGCTCCAGCTCGCCGGGCCGGGCGGCTGGCAGCTGGTCGTCGGCGTCGCCGTCGCCTTCCTCGGCGCGACCGCGGTCGGCGCCCAGCCGATGATCCGCAACCAGGCGGCCGCCTCCGTCATCCTGATGGTCGCGCTGCACCGGCCAGGCTCGAGCCTCGCGGCGCAGCGGGAGGTGGATGCGCTGATCGGCGGCGGGCTCGCGATCCTGCTCGCACAGTTCCTCTTCCCGGTCGAGCCGCTCGAGCTCGTGTCCCGCACGGAGCGCGCGCTCCGCCGGGAGCTGGCGGACGCGCTCGACGCCGTCGCCGACGCGCTCGCAGCCCGCGACGCCGCGGCCGACGAGCGCGCGCTCGCGCGGATCGACGCGCTCGACGACCGCGCCCTCGCAGACGCGCTCGCGACCGCGCGCCACGTCGCGCGGAACGCCCCGCGCCGGCGCCCGGCGCGGCGGCGCGTCGAGGCCTACGCCTCGGCCGCCCACGAGCTCTCGGTCGCGACCGCCGACGCCAGAACCCTCGCCACGGGCGCTCTGCGACTCCTGCGGAACGAGGAGGACGTGCCGGACGCTGCCGTCGACGCGATCCGCGAGGTCGCGGCCGCCTGGCGGGAGGACGACCCCGACGCCTCGCGCCGGCGCGCCGGCGGCGCCTCCGGGCTGGCGCGCGCCGCCGTCGCGGGCGGCGGCAGCCTCGGCCTGCACGCCGTCGCCCACACCGTCGACGCGCTCGCGATCGAGGCGCGCCGCCGGCACGAGCACCCGCGCGAGGAGCGCAGGCGCCGCCGCGGCGAGCGCCTCCGCTCGGCGCTGCGTCCCGCGATCCCGTATCCCGAGCGGCTTCGCTCCCGTTCTCAGGACTGACGATGGCGGAGCGCGACGACACCGGGCGCGGCTTCCTCCGCGAGGCGTTCGCGAACCGGCGCCTGCTCGGGGTCGCCGCCATCGCGGCGATCGGCGGCTTCCTCTTCGGCTACGACACCGGCGTCATCGGCGGGGCGATGCTCTTCATGAAGCAGGACCTCGGCCTCCGAACGCACGGCCAGCAGCAGCTCACGGTCGCGATCCTCCTGATCGGCGCGATGGTCGGCGCCCTCATCTCCGGCTGGACGGCCGACCGGTTCAGCCGCCGCCGCACGAAGATCGTCTCCGGGACGATCTACGTGATCGGCGCGCTCGGCTGCGCGTTCGCCCAGACCTACTGGCAGATCCTCGCCGGCCGCTTCTGGCTCGGCCTCGCCGTGGGCACCGCCTCGTTCGTCGCGCCGATGTACATCGCGGAGCTGGTGCCGCCGCAGATCCGGGGCGGTGTCGTCTCCTTCAACCAGCTCATGGTGACGCTGGGGATCCTCGTCGCCTACGTCGTCGACTGGGGCTTCGCCGGTTTCGCGTCGAACTGGCGCTGGATGTTCGGGGTCGCGGTCGTGCCGGGCGCCGCGCTCGCGATCGGGATGTTCTTCATGCCGTTCTCGCCGCGCTGGCTCGTCGAGCAGGGCCGCGACGACGACGCGCGCGCCGTGCTCGAGCGCTATCGCAGCGACGGCGTCGACGAGGAGCTGGAGGAGATCAAGCAGGTCTCCGAGAGCGAGGCGAGCCTGCGCGACCTGCTGCGCAAGGGCGTGCGGACGATGCTCCTCGTCGGGGTCGGGCTGGCCGTCTTCCAGCAGATCGTCGGCATCAACACCGTCATCTACTACGCGCCGACGATCCTGAAGTTCGCCGGCGAGCAGAACACCGGCGCGCTCACCCAGAGCGTCTACATCGGCCTCACGAACGTCGTCTTCACCGTCGTCGCGATCCTGCTGCTCGACAAGCTCGGCCGCCGCTTCTTCCTGCTCGCCGGCACGGCGATCCTCACCGCGGCGCTCGTCGGTCTCGGCGTCTTCTTCGAGTTCGGCGCCGTGCGGAGCGCGGTGCCGTGGCTCGCGCTCGCCTGCCTGCTCACCTACATCATGGGCTTCGCCGTCGGGCTCGGGCCGGTGTTCTGGCTGATGATCTCCGAGATCTTCCCGATCCAGATGCGCGGCCCCGCGATGGCCGTCTGCACGATGTTCAACTGGGGCCTCAACTTCGCGATCTCGTACACGTTCCTGACGCTCACCGACGTGCTCACGAAGGGCGGCGCGTTCTGGCTCTACGCGTTCTTCGGAGTGTGCGCGCTCGTCTTCTTCGCGACGCTCGTCCCGGAGACGAAGGACCGCTCGCTCGAGCAGATCCAGGCCGACCTCGGCGCCGATGCGGACGCGGCCCTCACGCGCGACCAGGGCGGCGAGCGCGAGACCGAGGCCGCGCGGGCATAAGAGCCGCGTGAAACGGAAGGACGGCTACGCCGCGATCGGCGACTACGCGGCGCTCGGCGACGGGCGCACCGTCGCGCTCGTCGCGCGCGACGGCTCCGTCGACTTCATGTCGCTGCCGGAGCTGCA
>DASSND010000049.1:0-104489 GCA_035688315.1 Gaiellaceae bacterium
TCGCCGCCACGTCCATGCGGCGCGCGCGGCTCGCGAAGTCGAGCGCGTTCCAGAAGCGCCGGTCGCGCGGATCGAGCAGGCGGCGGTAGGGGGGATAGAGCCGCGCGAGCGGCTGCTCGGCGTGCGGGTGGGAGAGAAGCGGGGCCGGGTCCTCGGCGAGCTTCGCGATCAGCGCCCGGTCGCGCCGCGGCAGCGCCGGGTCGCCGGCCGCCATCGTCGCGTTCCAGGAGGTCACGAGCCCGGCCGAGAAGGCGCCGCCCTCGTAGTGCCAGTCGTGCAAGAGGTCGGCCGGCGCGGCCGCCGGAGCGATCGCCCGCAGCGGCTTCGGCCCGCGGCTCGCCGCCGCCCACTGCGTCAAGCCGAGGTAGGAGCCGCCCCACATCGCGACGCGGCCGTCCGACCACGGCTGCCGCGCGCACCACTGCACGGTCGCGGCGCCGTCGGCGGCCTCGAAGACGAACGGCGCGCCGTCGCCCTCCGAGTCGCCGCGGCCGCGCGTGTCCTGGCTGACGACGACCCAGCCCGCGCGCGCGTACGAGACGACGTCGACGCCGAGGCGGGAGCCGGCCCGCGTGTAGGGGCTGCGGACGAGCAGCACCGGCCGCCGCACGCCGTCGTCGACGCGCACGACGTCGGTCGCGAGCCGGACGCCGTCGGGCATCGGCACGCGCGCGTCCTCGACGATCACCGCTGCGGCGAGGCGTGCCATCGAGCCTCTAGACGCGGTCGCCGACGCCGCCGGCCCACGGGTCGCCGCTCGTCCAGCCGGCGGCGGCGACGCCGGCGGAGTCGGAGCGCACGCGGCGCGCGCGGGCGAGCACCTCGGGGCGCAGCGCGACCCCGAGGCCCGGCCGCTCCGGGACGGCGATCGCGCCGTCGACGGCGGCGGGCGCGCCGGTCGCGAGCCCGTCGAAGAAGCCGCGCTCGAACGAGCGCACGGTCTCCATCAGGAAGAGGTTCGGGATCGCCGCGCTCGCGTGCACGGTCGCGGCCGCGCCGACCGGGCCGTGGCAGTTGTGCGGGGCGACCGGCAGCTCCTGCGCCGCGCACGCGGCGGCGATCTTCACGAACTCGGTGAAGCCGCCCGTCCAGCAGAGGTCCTGCTTGACCACGTCGAACGCGCCGGCGGCGAGGAAGGGCGCGAGCCCGTAGCGCGTGAAGAGGCGCTCGCTGCCGCAGATCGGCACGCTCGTCGACTCGCGCAGCCGCGCCCACGCGCCCGGGTCGCCGGCCGGGAGGACGTCCTCGAGCCAGAGCGGCCGGAACGGCTCGAGCGTGCGCGCGATCTCGAGCGCGCTCGGCAGGTTCCAGCAGCTGTGCCCCTCGAGCGCGGTCGGCAGCGCGTCGCCGACCGCCTCCCGCACCGCCGCGAACGGCGCCGCGCAGGCGGCGAGGTCGCGCCGGGAGATCCGCTGCCCGAGCGTCGCCTCGGAGGCGCCGTCGAAGGGCCAGATCTTCATCGCCGCGTACCCCTCGGCGGCCAGCTCGCGCGCGAGGCCGCCCGCGTCCTCGAGGAACCGCTCGCGGTCCTGGAGCGGGCCGTAGCTGACGCACGTGTTGTAGACGGGGACCGCGGTCCGGCACGGGCCGCCGAGCAGCCGGTGCACGGGGAGGCCGGCCGCCTGGCCGAGCAGGTCCCAGAGCGCTACGTCGACCGCGGAGAGCGCCCGCAGCTCGGCGCCCGCGTAGCCGTGGTAGGCGAGCGCCTGGAAGGCGCGCTCCCAGAGCGCCTCGGGCGCGGGGTCGGCGCCGAGCAGGATCGGCGCGAGGATCTCGTGGACGATCCGCTCGACCGGGCCGACGCGCGGCATCGTCTCGCCGGTGCCGACGACGCCCTCGTCCGTCTCGAGCAGCACCCAGAGCAGCTCCGGGTGCTCGTCGAGCCGGGCCGTCTCGACGGCGACGATCCTCAGCGCGCCTCCACCTGCTCGAGCGCAGGCCGGGCGTCGGGGACGCCGTTCGGGAAGACGAGGATCTTCAGGTGGTGCTCGGGGTTCGCGACGAGCGCGTCGAAGCCGCCGGCGACGACGTTCGCGAGCGGGATCCGGTCGGTGACGAGCGGCGCGACCGTGACCGCGCCCTCGCCGAGCAGCCGCACCGCCTCGGGGAAGTCCCCGTCGTGGGTGTGCGAGAGCGAGGCGAAGATCTCCTTCTCGGCGAGCAGGAACGACAGCATCGGGATCTCGATCGACCCGTCGTACACGCCGAGCAGGACGGCGCGGCCGCCGCGCCGGGCGAGGTCGATCGACGTCCGCGCGGCGCGGGCGTTGCCGGCGGCCTCGATCGTCGCGTCGAAGCGGATGCCGCCGGTCAGCTCGTCGGCCGCCTCCGCCGCGTCCTCGGGGGCGATCGCCGCGTCGGCGCCGAGCAGGAGCGCGAGCCGCCGCCGGACCTCGTGCCGCTCGACCGCCACGACCGTCTCGGCGCCCGCGATGCGCGCGGCCTGCACCGTGAGCAGGCCGATGCTGCCCGCCCCGATCACGCCGACCGTCGAGCCGGGGCCGATCCCGGCGCGCTGCACCGCGCGCACGGCGACGGCGAGCGGCTCGGCGAGCGCAGCCTCGTCCGAGCGGAGGTGGGGGGCATAGGGGACGCAGAGATAGGCGGGCGCGAGCATCTGCTCGGCGAGCCCGCCGTCGGCCTGCTGGCCGAGGCTCGAGAGCATCGGGCAGAGCGCGTAGGTGCCGCCGAGGCACCAGAAGCACTCGCCGCAGCTCATGTTCCCCTCGATCGCGACGCGGGTGCCCGGCTCGAGCGTGACGCCCTCGCCCGCTTCCTCGACGACGCCGACCGCCTCGTGCCCGAGCGTCAGCGGCGCGCAGCGGCCCGAGAGCGCGTTCGGCTCGAGCGGGATCGCGAGCGGGCCGTCGCGGTACTCCTCGACGTCGGTGCCGCAGATGCCGCAGGCGTCGACGCGCAGCCTGACCCAGCCTGCCGGCGGCCTGCCGGGCCCCTCGACTTCCTCGACGCGCACGTCGCGCCGTCCGTGCCAACGCACTGCCTGCACTCGGCCCCTCCCTCGGGCAATTTGTAAGAAAACATAACGTACTTCGCCGGCGTTGCCTAGAGGCGCCTAACCGAATGGGTGCGCTGACGTCCACACCTGCAGATGGCGAATGTCGGTCAGACACTTGCGGACTTGGGAAGAAACTCTTACATTCCCCTTCTGTGTGGTGTCAGGACGTGTTCGTGCTCGCGCCTCGCGCGACGACACCGCCGCGCCGGCGGCTTCCGCATCCCGCGGGGACCGGTCGAGAAGGAGGAATGACGTGACCAGACGTTCCAGTGCCGTGCGGCTCGGAACGGTGGCTGCCGTGGCGGCGCTCGCTGCGCTCGCTGCCTACACCGGGACGAGCTTCGCCGGCTCGAAGGGGGCTCAGGCGCTGAGCCCGACTGCGAAACACAAGAGCCACGCGGTCCCCGGGGCGAAATTCGGGAACGGCCCCGGCGTGAGCAAGAAGACGATCACGTTCGGCGTCTTCACGCAGCTCAAGGACTGCGGCAACTCGAAGGTGAACGCGGACACGGCCGCGGGCACGAAGGAGCGCTACAACACGCTCGTCAAGTGGATGAACAAGAACATCAAGTTCCCGGGCGGGCGCACGCTCCGCGTCAAGTACTACGACAGCGGCGCCGCCGACCCGCTCTGCGCGGACGTGTTGCGGGCGGCGCTGCAGAAGGCGATCGACCAGGACCACGTCTTCGCCATCTTCAACGACATCTACAACCCGGCCGTCAACGCCGCCGACATCGCGGCGAAGAAGAAGACGATCTACATCGGCTTCAGCTTCCAGACGTTCAAGGACCTGAAGTCGCACGCCCCGTACGTCTGGAGCACCTACGAGCCGGGCGAGCTGAGCTTCCAGGAGCTGAGCTGGTTCATCCGCCGGCGCTTCGCGAAGAAGCCGTACAAGGCCGACAACGGCTCGAAGCACGCGCGGGTCTGGGGCGCGCTCTTCTCGGACACGCCGCAGGGCCACACGCTCTCGAACCTGATGAAGAAGTACATGGCCCAGGGCAAGCTGCCGATGAAGCAGTACTACATCTCGTCCGACGTGGCGACGGCGTCGCAGCAGGCGAGCGGCATCGCCCTGCAGATGCAGCACGACGGCGTCAACTCGCTCGTGTACGGCGCGGACGCGCTCACGCCGGACATCACGTTCAACACGGCGGCCGCGAACGCGGGCTACCACCCGGACTTCTTCATCAGCCAGTACGGCACGCTGCCGCAGCTCGCGGTCTTCGTCCCGTACTTCGGCGCCGAGTTCACCAAGCGGCTGTACGGCACCGGGCCGCCTGCGATCACGCAGGAGCGGGTCGAGGTCGACAGCACCGGCTCGATCACGCCGAAGAGCTGCCCGGCCTGCTACGGCCAGAACAACAACTTCAACGTCGCCTCGACGAAGGCGTACATGGAGGCCGGCGGCTCGGCCGGGAACCATCCCTCGATCGGCTCGTGGGGCTGGGGGACGTTCATCTGGCCGACGCTCACCACGCTCGTCATGGGCGCGGCGAACGCGGGCCCCGTCCTGAACGCCCACACCTTCGAGTGGGGCCTCCAGCACGGGCCGAAGATGACCTGCATGCAGCAGAAGTTCTTCGGCAAGCAGCCGTACGCGCAGGCGCCGAAGAACATGTACAACAAGCCGCCTCGCTACTTCCTGCAGTCCGGCTTCACCACGCTCTACTTCAACCCGAACAAGACGAACTTCTACGGGTCGAAGGGGCTCTTCGAGTCGTACGACAACTTCCAGCTGTTCAACAGCATGAAGGCGATGCACCAGAGCCCGCGCTACGACACCGGCGCTGCCGGCGGCTACAAGCTCGTGAAGCAGAAGGGCAATTTCACCGTCAACACCAAGTGCTAGGGGAGTCCCGCTGACCCAACGTCGGCCGGTCGCTCTCGCCGCCGCTGCAGTCGCACTCGTTGCGGCCTACGCGGTGGCGAGAGCGACCCTCCCGCACGGGCTGCCGCTCGGCGTCGTCGTTCTCGGGCTCGCCTTCGGGCTGCTCAACGCGCTCGGCGCGGTCGCCCTGATCCTCGTCTACCGCGCCGGCGGCTACGTCAACTTCGCCCAGGCGTCGTTCGGAGCCGTCGGCGCGGCGCTCGCCTACGAGCTGACGACGGGGTACCACTGGAAGTGGATCCTCGCCGTCCTCGTCGGCCTGCTCGCCTCGGTCGCGCTCGCGGTGCTCTCCGAGATCCTGTTCGTGCAGCGGCTGTTCACGACGCCGCGCCTGATCCTCACCGTCGCGACGATCGGGATCGCCCAGTTCGCCGCCACCGTCGGGCTGCTCGTCGGGAAGCTGAAGTCCACCGTCGGCCTCGCGCCCGACGTGAAGCCGCCCTTCCACCTCTCGTTCCGGATCGGGCTGATCCTCTTCGACAGCTCCGCGATACTCGTCTTCATCGTCGCGCCGGTCGCGCTCGGCGCGCTCGCGCTCTTCCTCACCCGCTCGCGCTACGGCTCGGTCGCGCAGGCCGCCGCCGAGAACGCCGACCGCGCGCGCCTGCTCGGCGTCTCCGTCCGCTCGCTCTCCACCGTGACGTGGGCGCTCGTCGGCGCGCTCTCCGGGATCGCGGCGATCCTCGAGACGCCGCTCGTCGGCACCGCGGCGAGCAGCACGGCCTTCGGGCCGACCCTGCTCCTGCGGGCGCTCGCGCCGGCGATGATCGTGGGCCTGCGCAGCATGCCGCTGGCGGTCGCGGCCGCGCTCGTGCTCGGCGTCGTCGAGGAGGCGCTCAGCTACAGCGTCAACATCGCCGGCCCGGTCGACCTGACGCTCTTCCTCGTCATCCTCGCCGCGCTCCTGCTGCGCCGGCGCGGCCAGAGCCGGACGACCGAGGGGGAGGAGCGGTCGTTCGCGCTCTCGAGCGTCGTGCGTCCGGTGCCGCGGCGGCTCCTCCGGGAGGCGCGCCTGCGCGCCGGCGGGCTCGGGATCGTGCTCGCCGGTCTCACCGGGGCGGTCGTGCTGCCGCTCTTCCTCGACCTCGGCAACCAGAGCCTCGCCACCGCGGTCGTCTGCTACGCGCTCGCCGCGATCTCGCTCACGGTGCTGAGCGGCTACGGGGGCCAGGTCTCGTTCGGGCAGTGGGCGTTCGTCGGCTTCGGCGCCCTCTTCGGCGGCGCGCTCGTGACCCGCTACGACCTGCCCTTTCTCGCCGGCCTGATCGTCGTGCCGCTCGCGGGCGCCGGCGTCGCCGTCGTCGTCGGCCTGCCGGCCCTGCGGATCCGCGGCATCTTCCTCGGCGTCACGACGCTCGCGTTCGCGATCGCCGCCAACGCCTACATCTTCAACTGGGGCTTCTTCCGCAACACCTACATCCAGCGGACGACCGTGCTCGGCGTCGACCTCGGCAACCAGCGCGTCTACTACTGGTTTTGCGTCGCGGTGCTCGTCGTCTGCATGCTCGGCGTCCGGAACATCCGGCGCAGCGTGCTCGGGCGCGAGCTGCTCGCGGTCCGCGACAACGACCGCGCCGCCGCGTCGTACGGCGTCGGGCTCGTGCGCGTCCGGCTCTGGGCGTTCGCGATCTCCGGCTTCCTCGCCTCGCTGGCCGGCTATCTCTACCTCTTCAACATCGGCAGCGCCAACGCGCAGACCTTCCAGCCGCTCACCTCGCTGCTGCTCTTCTCGGCGGTGATCATCGGCGGCCTCGGCTCGCAGGTCGGGGCGGTGATCGGGACGATCTACTTCAAGGGCGTCCAGTACTTCCTGCCGCAGTGGGCGCAGCTGTTCTCGACGAGCTTCGGGCTGCTGCTGATCCTGCTCTTCGTGCCCGGCGGCCTCTCGAGCATCCTCTTCGGCGCCCGCGACGCGTTCCTGCGCCGCTACGCGCTCGCGCGCGGGATCCGCGTCGGCGGGATCGTCGGGCTGCGCCGCAAGGACGCCGACGAGGCGCCGCAGGTCGCCGCCGCGGCGACGCTGGAGGCCGAGCGCTCGTGAGCATGACGCTCTTCGCCGAGCGCGTGCGCGGGCACGGGCTGCGCGGCCGGCTCGAGGGCGGGCCGCTGCTGCCGCTCGTCGCCCTCGCGATGCTCGCCGGGATCGACCAGTTCGACACGAACGCGTTCAGCCTGCTCGGCCCGGAGATCGTCGCCTCCTTCCACACCGACGCGACGACCTTCGGCTACATCGCGGTGCCGCAGCTCGTGCTCGCCGGCCTGCTCCCGTTCGTCTTCGGCTTCCTCGGCGACCGGGTCTCGCGCGTCTGGCTGACCCGGCTCGGCGCCGTGCTCTGGATCGCGACGTGCCTGCTCACCGGCCTCGCCGGGGCGCTCGTCCTGCTCGCGGTCATCCGCTCGATCGCCGGCTTCTCGCGCGGGCCGAACGTCAGCCACCAGAGCCTCCTCGCCGACTACTTCCCGACGAAGGCGCGCGGCTTCGCCTACGGCTGGTACCAGGGCGGCCAGCTGCTCGGCTCCGGGATCGGGCTGCTCGCCGCGGGCTTCCTCGGCGCCTGGCTCGGCTGGCGGGCCACCTTCGAGGTGCTCGCGATCCCGGGCGTCGTCGCGATCGTGCTGCTCGCGCGCGTGCGCGAGCCGGTGCGCGGCCTGCGCGAGGCGATCGAGGCGGGCGAGAGCGAGCCGCCGGTGTACGCGAGGATCGGCCCGGTCCGCGCGGCGCGGCTGCTGCTGAAGACGCCGAGCTACAAGCGGCTCTGCTGGTCGATCGCGCTGATCTTCGGCGCCGTCGCCGGGATCGGCGTCTCGACCTCGTTCTACTTCAGCGCGGTCTTCAACGTCGACCCGGCGATCCGCGGCGTCTACCAGTTCCTGCCGGTGCCGTTCAGCCTCGCGGCAGTGCTCGTCGGCGGCATCTACGCGCAGCGCCTGATGGCCGAGGACCGGACGCGCACGGCGGCGCAGTTCGCCGCCGGGATCTTCGTGCTCGCGATCTGCTTCCTCGTGCTGATGGCGCTCGCGCCGTCGCTGTGGGTGGCGGTGCCCTCGGCGGTCTGCTTCCAGGCGATCTCGGCGCTCGGCGTCGTCCCCTTCCTGCTGCTCGTGGCGCGGCTCGTGCCGCCGCACATCCGCACCCAGGGCTTCGGAATCGTCGCGGTCTTCCAGTTCGCGCTCACGCCGCTGACCGCGGTGTACGGCCTCTCGATCGGCGACGACCACGGCTTCCGGATCTCGATGCTCGCCTTCGTCCCGCTGTTCGTCCTCGGCTCGCTCTTCGTCTGGTGGGCGAGCTACGCGGTCGAGCGCGACGTGCGCAGGCTCGAGGCGATGGCCGTCGTCCGCCAGGCGTCGCGCCGCCGCCGCGCGTCCGGCGAGGCGGCGCCGGTGCTGGAGGCGAAGGGGATCGACGCCGGCTACGGGAACGTGCAGGTGCTCTTCGACGTCGACTTCGAGGTGCGGCCCGGCGAGATCGTGGCGCTGCTCGGGACGAACGGCGCGGGCAAGTCGACGCTGCTGCGCGCGATCAGCGGGCTGATCGCGCCGACGGACGGGATCGTGCTGCTCGACGGCGACGACGTCACGCGCCTCGAGGCGGAGCTGGTCGCGCAGAAGGGGCTCGTGCTGATGCCCGGCGGGCGCGGTGTCTTCCCCGGGCTGACCGTGCAGCGGAACCTCGACGTCGGCGCCTTCCTGCACTGGAACGACCGCGAGTACGTCGAGGCGGCGCGCCGCGACGTGATCGAGCTGTTCCCGCGGCTCGGCGAGCGGCTCAGGCAGCCGGCGGGCCTCCTCTCCGGCGGCGAGCAGCAGATGCTCGCGCTCGGGCAGGCGCTGATGAGCAAGCCGACGCTGCTCGCGATCGACGAGCTGTCGCTCGGCCTCGCGCCGCGCATGGTCGCCGAGCTGCTCGAGGCGATCCGGAAGATCAACGCGCGCGGCGTCCCGATCCTGCTCGTCGAGCAGTCGGTGAACGTCGCGATGGCGCTCGCCGACCGCGCGTACTTCATGGAGAAGGGCGAGGTGCGGTTCGAGGGCCCGACGCGCGAGCTGGCCGGCCGCACCGACCTGCTGCGCTCGATCTTCTTCGAGGGCATGACCGCGGGGCAGGCGGCGACGTGAGCGAGGCGCTCCGGATCGAGAACGTCCTCGTCCGCTTCGGCGGGCTCACGGCGGTGGACGTCGAGGAGCTGACCGTGCCGCGCGGCGCGATCGTCGGCATCGTCGGCGCGAACGGCGCCGGCAAGACGACGCTCTTCGACGTCGTCTCCGGGTTCGTCGCGCCGCAGCGCGGCTCGGTGGTGCTCGACGGCGAGCACGAGCTGGTGCGCCGCTCGCCGGAGGCGCGGGCGCGGCGCGGGCTCGGGCGCAGCTTCCAGAACGCCGTCCTCTTCGGCTCGATGACCGTGTCGGAGACGCTCGCGGTCGCGCTGCACCGCACGCTCGGCCGCGCCAACGCGATCTCCTGCGTCCTCGGCGTGCGCCGGCGGGCGGAGGCGCGGATCGCGGCGCGCGTCGACGAGCTGATCGAGCTGCTCGGGCTCGAGGACTACGCCGACAGCTTCGTCGCGGAGCTGTCGACCGGGACGCGGCGGATCGTCGACCTCGCCTGCGTCCTCGCCCACGAGCCCTCGGTGCTGCTGCTGGACGAGCCCTCCGCGGGCGTCGCGCAGCGCGAGGTCGAGGCGCTCGAGGCGGTGATCCGGCGGGTCAAGTCGATGCTCGACTGCACCTTCCTGATCATCGAGCACGACATCCCGCTGATCCGCTCGCTCTCGGACGAGCTGTACGCGATGGAGGTCGGGCGCGTGATCGCGCACGGCAAGCCGGACGCCGTCCTCGCCGACCCGGCCGTCGTGGCCGCCTACCTCGGCACCGACGAGACGGCGATCGCGCGCTCGGGAGGGGCGGAATGAGGCTCAGGCTGGGCCTGCTCGCCGCGGTGCTCGCGGCGCTCGCCGCGACCGCGTCGGGCTGCGGCGTCCGGCTCGAGGCCGTCCAGCTGAAGGTGGACGTCACCGACGGCTCGATGCGGCTCGTGAAGCCGGAGAGCGGTCGCTACGCGGGCGGCGAGGTCGTGATCACGATCGTGAACAACACCGACCAGCGGCGGCAGTTCACCCTCGCCCGGACGGACGCCTCGCCGAAGCATCTGCCCCGCGACGTGCTCGACGCCTACTCGGATCGCGACGACAAGCGGGTCGTCGCCGTCTCCGGCGTGATGCGGGCCGCCTCGGTCGAGCTGGCGTTCGGCGCGCTGCCGCAGCCGCGACCGACCGAGACGAAGCTCCACGTCTATCTGCACGAGGGCGACCAGTACGTGCTCTTCGACCGGCTCGGCGGCTACCGCAACGGGCTGGCGCTGAAGCTCCGCGCGCGCGGCTGAGCATGGCAGCCGCCCCGACCTGGCTCGAGGCGCTGCGCGGGCTCGACCCCGCCTTCGACCTCGGGGAGGCGGCGCCGGGGGTCACCGTCGCCGACCTGCTCGCCCTCCACGACCGCGTCGAGCCGCCCGCGGGCTTCCGCTACGACCCGGCGGTCGTCTACGACGGCGGCGAGCGCACGCTGCATCTCTACGCGCCGGTCGCGCCCGCGGCCGCCCGGCCCGGCGTGCTCTTCGTCCACGGCGGCGGCTGGGCGGGCGGCTGCCCGACCTGGCACCTGCGCCAGGCGTGCGCGCTCGCCGAGCGGGGCTACGTCGCCGCGAGCGCGACCTACCGGCTCGCCCCCGCGCACCGCTGGCCGGCGGCGCTCGAGGACGTGCGCGCCGCCGTCGGCTGGCTGCGCGCGAACGCGGCCGGGCTCGGCCTCGACCCGCAGCGGCTCGCGATCGCCGGCGGCTCGGCGGGCGGCCACCTCGCCGCGCTCGCCGCGCTCGAGCCGGAGCTGGGCCTCGCGGGCGCGATCCTCTGGTACCCCGCGGTCGACCTGCGCCACTTCGTCGGGATCGAGATCGGGCGTTCCGCGCTCGCCGACCTGTTCGGCGGCCCGCCGAGCGACGAGCAGCTCGACGCCGCCTCGCCGACCCGGCTCGTCCACGCGGGCAGCCCGCCGGTGCTCACCCTCGCAGGCGAGCTGGACGGCCTCACCCCGGTCTCGACCGCCGAGGAGTTCCACCGCCGGCTCACCGCCGCGGGCGTCGAGAACCGGCTCGTCGTCTACCCGGGCAAGCACCACCAGTTCGACCTCTACCCGGGCGGCTGGGAGGACTCCTTCGCCGAGACGGTCGCCTTCCTCGAGCGCACGGTCGGGCCCGGCCGCCCCGGATGAGCCGGCCGAACGTCGTCTGGATCCTCACCGACGAGTGGCGGCACGACGCCGCCGGCTACGCGGGGAACGCGGTCGTCAGCACGCCCGCGCTCGACGCGCTCGCCGCGCGCGGCACCGCCTACCGCAACGCGTACTGCGAGAGCCCGGTCTGCCAGCCGTCGCGCGCCTCGCTGCTGACCTGCCGCTTCCCCTCGCAGCACGGGAAGCGGCAGAACGCGCACGGCGAGTTTCCGCCGCCGGAGGCGGACAGCGTCGTGCACCGGCTCCGCGCCGCCGGCTACCGCACGCTCCAGGTCGGCAAGACGCACTTCTCCTGGGACCCGTACGACCCGGAGCGGCGCCGGCCCGGCCCTCCCCTCGAGCGCTACGGCTTCCACGAGTCGGCCGAGGAGTACGACAAGCACGTGCTGATGGAGGAGGAGATCGAGACGCCCTACGTCGCCTACCTGCGCTCGCGCGGCCTGCTCGACGCGTGGCGCGCGCACGAGCGCGAGCAGACCGAGGCCATGTTCGGCCGCGACCCGGCCGGTCGCGCCGCGTTCCCCGAGGAGCTGGCGCCCGAGGACACGCTCGACGCCTTCGTCGGCCGGCAGGCGTGCGAGCGGATCGAGCGCTGCGCGGAGAGCGACGAGCCGTTCTTCCTCTGGGCCGGCTTCGTCGGCCCGCACCCGCCCTTCGACGCGCCGCGCGAGCTGGCCGAGCGCTTCGACCCCGCCGAGATCCCGCTCGGGCCGGTCGCCCGCGCCGAGCCGCCCGCGAACGCGTACGGCGACTTCATCCGCTGGTGCATCGCCTTCCTCGGCCTCGACGGCTACGGCGAGGACGACTACCGCGTGATGGGCAGGCACTACTACGGCGTGCTCGCGCTGATCGACGAGCAGATCGGGCGGATCGCGGTGACGCTCGAGCGCTGCGGGCTCGCCGAGAACACGTGGATCGTCGTCAGCTCCGACCACGGCGAGCTGCTCGGCGACCACGGACTCGTCACGAAGGCGGTGTTCTACGAGGCCTCGGTGCGGGTGCCGCTGCTCGTCGTGCCGCCGCGCGGACAGGCGCACGCGGCGCGCGAGGAGCGGCGGCTCGTGCAGGGGATCGACGCCGCCGCGACGATCCTCGAGCTGGCGGGCGCCGACACCGGCGGCCTCGCCGGCCGCAGCCTCCTCACCGCCGCGCCGCGCCCGGTCGTCTTCAGCGAGATCGGCGCCTTCTCGATGGTCGCGACCCCCGAGCTGAAGCTCGTCGTCGAGACCGAGACGCTCGAGCCGCAGGCGCTCTACGACCTGCGTACCGACCCGGACGAACTGCGCGACGTCGCCGGCGACCCGGCCTACGCCGACGCGGTGCGCGAGCTGGTCGAGCGGCGGCTGCGCCCCTACGCGGCCGGTGACCTCGAGACCGCGACCATCTAGCTCTGCCGCACCGCGCTCGCCGCGTCGGTGAGCGCGCCGGCCGGCTCCTCGCCGGCGAGCACCGCGAGGAAGTCGGCGGCGAGCAGGTCGGCGACCCGCAGGTTGGAGTCGCGCGTGCGGCCGGCGACGTGGGGGATGTGGACGACGTTCGGCAGGCCGCGGATCGGGTCGCCGGCCGGGAGCGGCTCCACCTCGAAGACGTCGGTCGCCCAGGCCAGCTCGCCGGCGAGGACCCGCCGGCGCAGCGCCCCGGTGTCCACCGGCGCCGTCCGTGTGATCGTGACGACGATCGCGCCCTGGCGCAGCGAGTCGACGAGGCCGGCGTCGAGCATCCCGGCGGCCGACGGCGTGGGTGGGACGGCCACGAAGAGCACCTCGGCGCGCGCGCACAGCTCCTCGAGCGAGGCGGCGCGGGTCGCGCGGGCGGCGGCGAACCGGTCGTCGGGCGCGTACGGGTCGTGCGCGGCCACGTCGGCGCCCAGCTCCGCGCACCAGCGGGCGAGCCGCGAGCCGATCTGGCCGAGCCCGAGGACGCCGACCCGTTTCGTGCCGAGGTCGCCGTTGACGAACGCGGGGTCGTCGGTGAACTGCCTGCCGATCCACGGCTCGTCGCCGTCGGCCATCGCGCGGTGGAGCTGGGGGATGCGCCGGAGCGCGCAGATCGCGAGCGCGAGACCCGTCTCGGCGACCGAGGGCGCCCAGGCGCGGGTCGCGTCCACGAACGGGATGCCGCGCTCGCGCAGCGCCGGCCAGGCGGCGGGGCGAAGGCCGTCGACGACGCCGCCCGCGACGCGCAGCGCCGGCGCGGCCGCCACCGTCTCCGGGCCCAGCTCGGCGAGCGCGAACCAGGCGAGCGCCTGCGCGTCGGCGAGCGCGTCGGGATCGGGGCCGCTCGCGAAGCGCACGTCGCACCGGCCGGCGAGCCGCTCCTCCAGCCGCACCCGGACGAACGGCCACGTCCGCGTCAGCTCGCCGTCGTCGACGACGAGCACCGCCGGCCGCGTCATCCCGCCCACCGGCGGTACTCCTCCTCGATCCGCTCGCCGTCGCAGTCGCCGAGGAAGACGACGAGCCGGTACGCGAAGCCGACGCTCTCGCCCGCGGCCGCCTCGAGCGGCCCGTCGCGCTGCGGCGAGGGGTTGAGGAGGCTGCCGTCCACGCGCCAGAGCGCCGGCGCCGGCCCGTTGCCGGGGTGGTCGAGGATCGCGACGCCCGCGTAGGCGTAGGCGAGGAGATCCGGCGCGCCGCGCACGTAGGCGCCGACTCCGTCCACGGGCTGCGCCATCGCCACCCAGCGGGCGCGCTCCCAGTTCGCGTCGGGCGCGTCGCGGCGGCCCTCGGAGTCGAGCACCCGTCGCGTCGCGAGGTCGCCGACGAGCCGCACCGCGAGGCCGCCGTAGTCGTAGCGGCCGATCCGCAGCGGCTCGGCGAGCGCGTGCAGCTCGAACCGCACGTCGATCGCGTGACCGTCGGCGGCCGGCGGGTGCACGTGCCACACCTGCCGCTCGCGTGCGAGCGGCCGCCCGGCCGCGTCCAGCCAGTCGTGCTCGGCCGCCAGCTCGACGCCGCCGCCGCGCTCCTCCGCCGACAGCGAGGCGCTGCGAACCGAGCCGCGCGTCTCGGGCGGGTAGTAGGCGTGCCCGCAGCACCAGAAGTCCTGGCCGTTGACGTCGTTCAGGCCGACGTACGCGCCGACCTGCCAGGGGTGGTCGGCCGGCAGGCGCCGCGTCAGCGGGCTGTCGGTGCCGGGCGCGTAGAGCGGATGGACGTGCGGTCGGTAGCGCGGGTCCGCGTCGTAGCGGAGCACCGGCCCGCGCGCGTGGCCGACCTCGAGCGCGTGCGGGCCGCGCGCGACGCGCATCCCGGGCGACGGCGTCGCGGCCACGCTCACACCCAGGCGGGGCGCGGGTGGGCGCGCAGCCAGTCCTCGTTCAGCTCGACGCCGAGCCCGGGCCGGTCGGAGAGGTAGAGCTGCCCCTCGCGGATGTCGAGCGCGTCGTTCGTCGCCTCGGCGTACAGCTCGAGCCACCCCGGGCCGAGGATCTCGAGCCGGAAGAAGTTCGGCGTCACGAGCATCGCGTGCGAGCCGGCGATCGCCTGCAGCGGCCCGAGCGCGCCGTGTGGCGCGACCGGCACGGCGTACGTCTCCGCCATCGTCGCGATCTTCCGCAGCTCGCTGATCCCACCCGTCCAGCACACGTCCGGCATCAGGAAGTTCGCGAGACCGTCGCGGAGGATGGGCAGGAAGTCCCAGCGCGTGTAGTGGCGCTCGCCGACGCAGAGCGGCGCGTCGGTCTGCGCGCGCAGCTGCCGCAGGCCGTCGGTGTGCTCCGGCTGGAGCGGCTCCTCGAACCAGGTGATGTCGTACGGCTCGAGCGCGCGGATGCAGCGCAGCGCCGTGGTCACGTTGTAGTTGCCGTGGAAGTCGATCAGGATCTCGACGTCCGGCCCGACGCCCTCCCGGACCTCCTCGATCAGCCTGGCGGCGTCGTGGATCGCGGCCTTCGACAGCTCGCCGTCGAGGTAGGAGGTGACGCGCGGGCCGCTGCCGGCGAACGGGTCGAACTTGAAGCCCTGCCAGCCCTCGCTCGCGAGCCGAGCCGCGCGCTCCACGGTCTCCTGCCACGAGGCGCCGCCCGGGTGCGTGTAGAGCGCGACCGAGTCGCGGACGGCGCCGCCGAGCAGGTCGTGCACGGGTCGCCCGAGCACCTTGCCCTTGATGTCCCAGAGCGCCATGTCGACGCCGCTCGCGATCGTCGAGGCGAGGCCGCGGCTGCCGAGGAAGGTGAACTGGCGGAAGAGGTCGTGCCAGATCGCCTCGATCCGCGCCGGGTCGCGCCCGATCAGGCCGTCCTTCACCGCCTCGAGCCCGGCGACGACGAGGCTGTTGCCCTTGCGCGGGAAGTTCGAGCACTCGCCGACGCCGGTGACGCCCTCGTCGGTGTGCACCTGCAGGAACACCCACGAGACGAGCCCGCTGAAGCTGACCTCGTCTCCGAGCGGGCTGGCGACGTGGATCTCGACGTCGGTGATCTTCATGTGCGATTGCCCTCCGTTGCTCGTTGGGACGGGCGCAGCCGGAAGCGGAAGCGCCCGTCGTCGTCGTACCACTGGGTGAAGTTCGTGCTCCAGACAGTGTTCAGGAGATTGACGTGCAGGGCGCGCGCGTCGGCGTCGACCGGCGGCAGGATCTTCCGGTCGAGCGAGGCGAGCGGCGCGTCGAGCGTCTCGAGCTCGAGCGCGGCGCCGTCCCGGGAGCAGCGGGCGCGGTCGATCGCGTGCTGGCGGCCGCCGTTCGCGACGACGTCGAGCGGGTCGAGCTCGAGGCCGAGCGTGCGGTACCGCCACGAGTCGCGGTCGCAGGCCGGCAGGAAGGAGAGCCAGGCCGCCTCGGGGATCCGGATCGCGTCCTTGTCGTGCCACGACAGCTCGAGCGCGACCTCGTCCTCGCCCGCCTCGATCGTCGTCGTGACGAGGCGAGGCCCCGCGAAGTCCTCGGTCGCCTCCGCCGGCAGCCGCAGCCGCAGCACGAGCCGGTTGCCCTCGACGCCCGACTCCGCGAGCTGCGGCGTCCACGCCCGCGCGAACTGGCCCAGCCCCTCCAGCCCGCGCTTGCCGCACGCGTAGTGCGGCCACCAGAGGTCGCGGCAGACCGGGTTCATGCCGTGCTCCCAGAAGCCTTCGTACTCGCGGCGGTCGAAGACCTCGTAGACGAAGAGCGCGAGCGGCGCCTCGGCGGAGGCCCAGTCGACCCCCGTGGCGGCGTCGCGGAGCGAGACGATCGCGCCGCGGTCGTCGACCGCGATCTCGAAGCGCCCGGCCGCGAGGGAATGCGCGCCGCCGGGCGGCACCGGCGGGGGCGGGCCGGGCTCGACGCGGGCGAGCCGCTCCTCGGCGCGGGCCCGCGCCGCGGGCGGGAGCGCGGCGAGCGCCTCGTCGACGTAGGCGCGCTGCTCGGCCCACGACTCGTCGAAGCGCCGCCAGCGCGGCGAGGGCCGCGCGGCCGCCAGCTCGTCCTTGCGCCAGGTGACCGTGTCGGTGAGCTGCACCATCGTGTCGAGGCCCCACGTGTGCTCGGGCACTTTCAGCAGCGCGCGGCGCGCCGCGCGCAGCGCGACCTTGGGCGCGTCCAGCTCGGAGAGCGCGCGCTCCAGCTCCCGGTAGCGCGCGATCCGCAGCGGGTCGCTGCCGACGCCGTGCAGCCAGGGGTCGCCCAGCTCGGCGGTGACGACGGGCAGCGTCTCGCGGTGGGGGCGCAGCGCCTCGGCGAACGCGTCGAGGGTGGAGGCGCGCACCTCGGCGCCGGGACGGCGCTCGCGGGCGTCGAGGTAGGCGGCGAGCACGTCGACCTCGCTCGGCGGGCCGACGTTGTCGAGCGTGAAGCGCATGTCGAGCACGTCGTCGACGCCGTCGAGCGCGACGGTGCCGCCGTAGCCCTGCGTGTGGAGCACGACCAGCTCGCTGCCGTCCGGGGCGCGCCAGCGGAACGCGGGCGGCACCTCCGGGGCGAGGTCGATCCCGTTCGCGCCGACGTAGAGCAGCTCGACCCCGGCCTCGGCGAGGATCGGCACGATCCCGATCGAGAGGCCGGGGACGTCGGTCGCCTTCGCGGCGATCGTCCGCCGGCCGAAGCGCGCGTCCAGCTCGGCGGCGTAGGTGAGCGCCTCGCGCAGCAGCGCGGGCGTCGCCAGCTCGACGTGGAGGGTGAAGGGGAGCGCGAGCCAGGCGAGGTCGCCTGCCGCGACCGCCTCCTCCACGGCGGCCGTCTCGGCGGGCGACGCCTGCTCGAGGTAGCGGTGGAGCATGTAGGTGGGAACCGTCCAGCAGAGCCTCCCCGGCGACTCGGTCTCGCGCAGCTTGCGGGCGACGCGCAGCGCGTCCGGGATGAAGCGCTCCAGATAGAGCCGCTCGACGTTCGCGGCGAAATCGGTGTACCCGAGGTCGAGGTGGGTCTTGTGAACGAGGTGAACGCGGATAGTTATGAATCTTGCCAAAACCGCGGGCCCGCGCACCTTCCGATTCGACTTAGGAAGGAATCTGAACTATTCTTGCGCGGCCCGGATGGATTGGACGGTCGTCTACACCGACCCCGACGAGCTGCGACGCGCCTTCGCCGGCTATCCCGACGCGCGCTACAGGCCGATCACCGCGTGGTGGTGGTCCGCGGAGCCGGTGACCGAGGAGCGCCTGCTCTGGCAGCTCGACCGGATCGCGGGCATGGGCAGCGGCGGCTTCGACATCACCGGGCTCGCCATGCACGGCCCCGCGGCCGGCTCGGTCGCCGACGACCCGCCCGGCCTCTCCGACGAGTGGTACCGCCTCTACCGGCTCGCGTGCGAGCGGGCGCGCGAGCTGGGGCTCGGCGTCGCCACGTGGAGCCCGCTCCAGATCGGCGCGCCGGTCGACTGCGCGCCGCTGCTCGAGCGGCGGCCGGAGCTGCGCGGCGAGGAGCTGGTGACCCGCGACGGCGAGGTCGACGTGCGCCCGTTCGGCCTCGACTACGGCAACCCGGAGGCGATCGCCGCCCACACCGCGCCGGGAACCGCGACGCACGAGTTCGTCGAACGGCTCTCCGACCTCTTCGGCGACCCGATCGTCGCCGTCTTCGAGGACGAGTTCCCGGCCTTCCCGCGCTGGGCGCCCGGCTTCGCCGAGGAGTTCCGGGCCGCGAAGGGCTATGACTTCCCGCTCGAGGCGGTCGACCAGGACGTCGGCCCGCGCACGCCCGCCTACCGGGTCGACCTCTTCGACGTCGCCACCGAGCGCGTGCTGCGCGGCTACTCGCGCTGCCAGGCCGACTTCGTGGGGAAGTACAACCTGCTCGGCGGCTACGACCAGTGCTCGCGCCGCGGCACGCCGCTCCTGACGAGCCTCTACCACCTCGACCAGTTCAAGACGATGGCGTGGGCGACCGCGCCCGGCACCGACCAGATGGGCGACGCGCGCTTCCACCTCTCGCTCGCCGACATCCACGGCTCGCCGCGCGTCTGGCTCGAAGGCTTCCACTCGCACGGCCACGGGATGAGCCTCGACGACCAGATGCGGCTGCTCCGCGAGTGGGGCCGCGAGGGTGCGAGCCTCTTCCTCCCGCACGGCGGCTACTACGCGAACCGAGCGCTCTGGTGGGAGTGGGCGCCGCCGGAGATCGGCTGGAACCAGCCGTACGCGCGCCACTATCCCGCCTTCGCCGAGACCGTCGGCCGCCTGATGATGTGCCTTTCCGCGGGCCGCCACGTGCCGGAGATCGCGGTGCTCTACCCGCAGACGACGGTCTGGGCCGACACCGAGGGGACGCGAAGCTGGGGCCCGGCGGCGCTCGAGGCGGACCGCTGCTACACCGCGCTGATGGGGATGCACTCGGTCCCCTCGAGCTGGGAGCTGGAGCGCGCGGACAGGGCGAGCCTGCTCGCCGAGGCGTTCTACGACCGGATCACGGTGGACGAGGAGCACGTCTCGCTCTTCGACGTGCCGATCGTGCTGCCCGCGTGCGTCTGCCTGCGCACCGCGACCGTGGAGCGGCTGGTCGCGGACGCGGAGGCGGGGCGGCCGGTCCTCGTGGTGGAGCCGCGGCCGGCCTGGTCTGCCGAGAACGGCCGCGAGGACGAGGGCTTCCTCACGCTCGTGGAGCGGTTGTGCGAGCTGGCGGTCGTCGTCTCCTCGCCGGAGGAGGCGGTGGCGGCGCTGCCGCCGCCGCGGGTGGACGGGCTGAAGGCGCAGTGGCGCCGCGTCGGCGACCTCGACCTCGTCTTCCTCACCGGCGCCGGTCGCGTGCGGCTGCGCGGCTGTGCCGGCCGCGCGCCCGAGCGCTGGGACCCCGCGAGCGGCGCCGTCGAGCCGGCCCCCGCGACGGTCGACGGCGACGACCTCGTGCTCGACCTGCCTGGCCCCGACGCCCTCCTCGCGCTGCCGCCGGGGACGCCGCGCGCCCCCGCCGAGCGGTCCGCGCGCACGCTCGAGCTGCCCGCGGTCTGGGAGTGCTCCTATCCGGAGTGGGGCGAGAACCGCTGGGGCGACTACCGGCTGCCCGGGAACGACGGGACGCCGCCGGCCGAGCGGCGCACGTTCGCGTTCCGCGAGGGCGACGACCCGGCCTGGCAGTCCGCGCCGGTCGTGCCCGAGGACGTGCAGCAGCCGCTCTTCGAGCTGGGCTTCGAGCAGCGGATGGGCGGCGTCTACGGGCGCGTCCACCCGCAGGACCGCTGGATCGCCGACGGCTGGCGCGAGGTCGTGTCGACCTACGGGCCGAAGTCGGTCGTGACCGGCGCCGACGGCGAGGAGCGGGCCGGCGAGTACTCGGAGCGGCTCGGGATCGAGGACCTGACGCTCTCCACGCCGATCGGCCTCAAGGGCCGCGTGGAGCCGTACAAGGTCGACCTCGGCCCGAACGGCGCCGGCACGGTCCGCTCCTGGTGCCTGCTCGACGAGCCTGTGGAGACCCACCTCGTGATCGAGGGCCACGGCGTCCTGACCGTCCACCTGGACGGCGAGCGCCTGATCGGGCCGGTCGAGGGCGGCGTGCTCACGATCCCCGTCGCGCTCGCGGCCGGCCGGCACGAGCTGCGGATCGACGCGGAGCCGCGCGCGCCCGTCCCCTCGCCCGCGGTCATCTACCGGCCGCCGCCTCGCACGAAGCTCGGCTGGGGGCTCACCGAGCCGTACCGCCGCGCGGCGAGCTCCGTCTGGACGTGGCAGGTGATCCACCCCGACTACAAGGGCGCCCCCGGCCCGCACCGCTTCCGCCGGCTCGTGCGCGTCTCGGAGCCGACGCGCCTCCGCGTCGAGCTGCGCGGCTCCGGGCCGCTCGAGATCGACGCGCCCGAGCTGCTCGAGCCGGGCGAGCACGCGATCGAGGTGACGGTGGGCCGCGCGGTCTTCCGCGACCACCTCGTCGGCTCGCTCTTCCTCGAGTCCGAGTCCGGCTCCGTCGAGATCGTCACCGACGACCGCTGGGAGGTCGTCGAGGAGCTCGACCGCACCGTCTACCCGGACCGCGTCCTCCCGGGCGAGGAGCAGCCCGTCGCGGGCGGCGAGGGCGAGTCCATGTGGGTCGGCGTCTTCCAGGCCGGGCTCGGCGGCACCTGGATGGGCGCTCCGAACGACCCCGAGGGCGAGGGGCGCCGCCACCTCCTGACCGACGTCGCCTGGCTGGAGGGCGAGGAGGCGATGGCGGGGCAGGTGCCGCAGCTGTGGGCGGACTCGCCGGAGCCGCCGCCGCCGGCGTGGTTCTGCTTCCTCGCGCCGCCGGGGGCGCGGTCGATGACGGTGCCGGTCGTGGGCGAGGTGGAGGCGTGGCTGGACGGCGAGCCCGTCGCGGTCGAGGGCGGCGTGCTGGCGTTGCGCGAGGGTGCGCGGGTGGCGTTGCGGGTCCAGGCGCCGCCCGGGTTCCGGGGTGCTGCGTGCTTCCGCGAGCATCCCGTGTTCGAGCTGGGCGAGGGCCGGATCGAGGTCGGCCGCTCCTGGCACCGGCAGGGGCTCGACGTCTTCGCCGGGGTGATCCTGCATCGCGCGGCCGTCTCGGTCGAGGAGGACTGCGAGGCGGTGCTGGAGCTGGGGCGGGTGCGCGGGAGCGTCGAGGTGCGCGTGAACGGCGAGCCGGCGGGCGTCGCGTTCTCCGCTCCTTGGCAGGTGCCGCTGCGCCTCCGCGCCGGCGAGAACCTCCTCGAGCTGGAGGTCGCGAACACACTCGGCTCGCTCGCCGGCCGCGGCATCCCGACGCCGTTCGGCCCCGAGGACCAGCGCTTCGGCGGCCTGCTCGAGCGGCCGCGCCTGACGGTGGCGGAGGCATGAGCAGTACAGCGCGCATCGGCGTGATCGGCGGCGGCTGGTGGTCGACGATGTGCCACCTGCCGGCGCTCGCCGCGAACCCGCGCGCCGAGCTGGTCGGGATCGCCGACCCGGACCCGGAGCGTCTCGCCCGCGCGACCGCGTCCTTCGAGACCCGCGGCTTCGCGAGCCACCGCGAGCTGCTCGAGGCGGGCGTCGACGCGGTCGTGATCGCCGTCCCGCACGCCTACCACTTCGAGCCCGCGCGCGACGCGATCGAGGCGGGCGTCCACGTGATGCTCGAGAAGCCGATGACGATCGCCGCCGCCGACGCGTGGACGCTCGTCCGGCTCGCCCGCGAGCGCGGCGTCCACCTGCAGCTCGGCTACACCTACCATTTCACCCGCCACGCCCGCCGGGCGAAGGAGATCTTCGAGCGCGGCGAGCTGGGCGAGCTGCAGCTCGTCTCCGGCCTCTTCGCCTCGATGGCGGAGTCGTACTACCGCGGCGCGCCGGACGAGTACGCCGAGGTGATGGGCAACCCGCTGCTGCTGCCGACCCCCGAGACCTATTCGGACCCGGCGATCGCCGGCGGCGGGCAGGCGACGACGCAGATCACGCACGCGATCGGGATGGTGCTCTGGCTGACCGGCGCGCGCGCCGAGGAGGTCTCCGCCTACACCGCCGACCACCAGCTCGCGGTCGACCTCGTCGACGCCGTCTCCTACCGGCTCGACGGCGGCGCGCTCGGGACGATGGCCTCCACCGGCGGGCTCCGGCCCGGGCAGCCGCAGCAGCAGGAGCTGCGCTACTACGGCACGGAGGGCTACCTGCTGCAGGAGATCTGGGCGGGCCGGCTCGAGCTGGTCCGCAACGACGGCACGCACGAGGTGCTCGACCCGCTCGGCGACGACGAGCGCTACCCGGCCGGCGCGACCTCGGCGGGGATCGTCGACCTCGCGCTCGGCGGCGAGGAGAACCTCGCCCCGGCGGAGGTGGGCGCCGCCGCCGTCGAGTTCGTCGAGCTGACGTACGCCTCGGCGCGCGAGCGGCGGCCCGTCCGTCGCGACGAGCTGAAAGGGAGCGGATGAAACCGGACCTGGACTGGAGAGTCGTCTACCACGACCCGGACGAGCTGCGGAGCGCCTTCGCCGGCTCCCCCGACGGGCGCTACCGGCCGCTCGTCCTCTGCTGGTGGTCGGCCGCCCCCACCACCGAGGAGAAGGTGCTGTGGCAGGTGGAGCAGATCGCGAAGCTCGGCTGCGGCGGCTTCTGCGTCACCGGGTTCGCGATGCACGGCCCGGCGGGCGACAGCGTCGCCGACGACCCGCGCAGCCTCACCGAGGAGTGGTACCGGCTCTTCCTCGCCGCCTGCGAGCGCGCGCGCGAGCTGGGGCTCGCCGTCGCGACGTGGAGCCCGCTGCAGGTCGGCGGCCCGCTCGACGAGCCGCGCCTGCTCGCCGAGCACCCCGAGTTCCGCGGCGAGGAGGTGGTCACCCGCGGCGGCCTCGACGTGCGCCCGTTCGGGTTCGACTACGGCAACCCGGCCGCGATCGCGGCACGCCTCACCCCCGACGCGAAGACCGGCGAGTACCTCGAGCGGATCCGGCCCCTGCTCGGCGACCCGATCGTCGCGCTCTTCGAGGACGAGTTCAACGCGTTCCCCCGCTGGGCGCCGGGCTTCGCGGAGGAGTTTCGCGCGGCGAAGGGCTACGACTTCCCGCTCGAGGCGTTCGACCAGGACGTCGGCCCGCGCACGCCGGCGCACCGCGTCGACCTCGTCGACGTCGCGACCGAGCGCGTCCTGCGCGGCTACTCGGCCTTCCAGGAGGACTTCGTCCACGGCAACAACCTGCTCGGCGGCTACGACCAGTGCTCGCGCCGCGGCACGCCGCTCCTGACGAGCCTCTACCACCTCGACCAGTTCAAGACGATGGCCTGGGCGAACGCGCCCGGCACCGACCACATGGGCGACGCGCGCTTCCACCTCTCCCTCGCCGACATCTACGGCGCCCCGCGCGTCTGGTTCGAGGGCTTCCACTCGCTCGGCTGGGGCTTCAGCCTCGACGACCAGATGCGGCTGATGTGGGAGTGGGCGCGCGAAGGGGCGACGCTCCACCTGCCCGTCGGCATGTACTACGCCGACCGCGCGCTCTGGTGGGAGTGGGCGCCGCCGAACCTCGGCTGGGTGCAGCCGCACGCGCGCCACTATCCCGCCTTCGCGGAGACCGTCGGCCGGCTCGTCGCCGCCCTCTCCGCCGGTCGCCACGTGCCCGAGGTCGCGGTGCTCTACCCGCAGACGACGGTCTGGGCCGACACCGAGGGCACCCGTCGCTGGGGCGCCGCGGCGCTCGAGGCCGACCGCTGCTACACGGCGCTCTTCGGGATGCACTCGGTTCCGTCGGGCTCGGAGCTGGAGCGCGCCGAACGGCCGAGCCTGCTCGCCGAGGCGTTCTACGACCGGATCACCGTGGACGAGGAGCACGTCTCGCTCTTCGACGTGCCGATCGTGCTGCCCGCCTGCGTCTGCCTGCGCACCGCGACCGTGGAGCGGCTGGTCGCGGACGCCGAGGCGGGCCGGCTGGTCGTCGTGGTGGAGCCGCGGCCCGCCTGGTCTGCCGAGAACGGCCGCGACGACGAGGGCTTCCTCGCGCTCGTGGAGCGGCTCTGCGAGCTGGCGGTCGTCGTCTCGTCGCCGGAGGAGGCGGTCGCGGCGCTCCCGAAGCCCCGTGTCGACGGCCTGAAGGCGCAGTGGCGCCGCGTCGGCGACCTCGACCTCGTCTTCCTCACCGGATCGGGCACGGCGCGCCTGCGCGGCATGGCGGGCCGCGCGCCGGAGCGCTGGGACCCGCGCACCGGCGCGATCGAGCCGTTCCCGGCGCGCGTCGAGGGCGACGACCTGCTCGTCGACTGCGAAGGCCCCGACACGCTGCTCGCGCTGCCGCCCGGCCGGCCGGTGCAGGCGGAAGAGCGCGCGCGGCGCGGGCTGGAGCTGCCGCAGGTGTGGGAGTGCTCCTACCCGGAGTGGGGCGAGAACCGCTGGGGCGACCTGCGCCTCCCCGAGAGCGAGGGCACGCCGCCGGTCGAGCGGCGCACGTTCGCGTTCCGCGAGGGCGACGACCCCGCCTGGCGCACCGCCCCCGTCGTCCCCGAGGACGTGCAGCAGCCCCTCTTCGAGCTGGGCTTCGAGCAGCGGATGAGCGGTCTCAAGGGGCGGGTGCCGCCCGCCGAGCGCACGCTCCCCGACGGCTGGCACGAGGTCGTCTCCACGTACGGACCGAAGGCCGTGCTCGAGCTGCCCGGCGGCGGCGAGCGCAGCGTGGAGTACTCGGAGCGCCTCGGGGTCGAGGACCTGATGCTGACGACGCCGTTCGGGCTCAAGGGCTGGGTCGAGCCCGTCAAGATCGATCTCGGCCCCGGCGGCGCGGGCGCCGTCCGCTCCTGGTGCCGCGTCGACGAGGACGTCGACACGCACCTCGTCGTCGAGGGCAGCGGGATCGTCACCGTCCACCTGGACGGCGAGCGGCTGATCGGCCCCGTCGAGGGCGGCGTGCTCTCGATCCCCGTCAGCCTCTCCGCCGGCTGGCACGAGGTGCGGGTCGAGGCCGAGGCGCGCGCGCCGAAGCTCTCGAGCGCGGTCATCTACCGGCCCGCGCCGAGCACGCGCCTCGGCTGGGCGCTCTCGGAGCCGTACCGGCGCGTCGCCCGCACGATCTGGAGCTGGCAGCTCCTCCATCCCGACCACAAGGGCGACCCCGGCCCGAAGCGGTTCCGGCGGCTCGTGCGCGTCTCCGAGCCGACCCGGCTCCGCGTCGAGCTGGAGGCGTCTGCGCCGTTCGCCGTCAGCGCGCCGGAGCTGCTCGAGCCGGGAGAGCACGCGATCGAGGTCGAGGTCGGCCGCGGCCTCCACAACACCCTCAAGGGGACGCTCCTGCTCGAGTCCGAGTCGGGGACGACGGCGATCGTCACCGACGACCGCTGGGAGGTCTACGAGTCGGCGGGCGCCGAGGTCTACCCCGACCGCTGGTCGCCGGACGCCGACGACCCGATGGCCGCGACCGACGCGGAGCAGGGCTGGGTCGGCGCCTTCCCGACCGGCTCGACCTTCAGCGCACACCCCGACCCCGACGACGGCAAGCGGCGCGGCCACGTCCTCACCGACGTCGCCTGGCTCGAGGGCGAGGAGGGGATGCAGGGTCAGGTGCCGCAGCTGTGGGCGGACTCGCCGGAGGCGCCGCCGCCGGCCTGGTTCTGCTTCCTGGCGCCGCCCGGCGCGCGGTCGATGACGCTGCCGGTCGTCGGCGAGGTGGAGGCGTGGCTCGACGGCGAGCCGGTCGCGGTCGAGGACGAGGTGCTGCCGCTGCGGGAGGGTGCGCGGGTCGCGCTGCGCGTGCAGGCGCCGCCGGGGTTCCGGGGCGCTGCGTGCTTCCGCGAGCATCCGCTCTTCAAGCTGGGCGAGGGCCGGATCGAGGTCGGCCGCTCCTGGCACCGGCAGGGGCTCGACGCCTTCGCGGGAGTGATCCTGCACCGGACGGCCGTCTCGGTCGAGGAGGACTGCGAGGCGCTGCTGGAGCTGGGCCGGGTGCGCGGCAGCGTCGAGGTGCGCGTGAACGGCGAGCCGGCGGGCGTCGTCTTCTGCGCGCCGTGGCGGCTGCCCGTGCGCCTGCGAGCCGGCGAGAACGTGCTCGAGCTGGAGGTCGCGAGCACGCTCGGGCCGCTCGCGGGCCGCGGCATCCCGACCTCGTTCGGGCCGGAGGACCAGCGGATCACCGGCCTGCTCGAACGGCCGCGACTGCTCCTGCCCGCATGAGCGACGCGCGTTCCGCCCTCGGGCTCGCCGGCCCCGCCTTCGTCCTGCGCGCCGACGGCCGCGAGCACACCGACGCGACGATGGAGCGCACCGCAGACGGCTGGCGCGCCGGCGAGGTCTCCGTCCGGCTCCGCGAGAGTCGCGAGGCCGACGGCTCCTGGTCGCTCGTGCTCGAAGCGGACGGCGTCACCCGGGTGGAGGAGGTGTGCCTGCTCGACCACGAGGTCGAGTCCGGCGCGGACGAGATCCTCGACTACGCCTGGTTCGACGACTGGGGGCTGCAGCAGAACACCGCCGTCTTCGTCCGCGCCGGCGCGCGGAGTCTCTTCGCGTGCGTCGCGAACCCGTTCGGGCGGGCGCGCGTCGACGGCAGCCGCGTCCGGCTCTGGTACCGGCCCGGCCTCGAGGTCGACGGCTCCTTCGTCTCCGACCCGTTCGTCGTCGGCCCGGTGCGGCCGGAGGGCCGCGAGCTGCGACGCGAGGCGCTCCCCGGCCGCGACACGGTCTGCGGGCGCGAGAGCAGCTACGTGCGCATGCTCGGCCGCGGCGCCCCGGTCTCGCTCGACGCGGGCGAGGCGCGCGCCGTCCGCGACGCCGTCGCCGCGCGTGTGCCGTGGGAGCCGGCGCGGATGCAGGTCGCCCACTGGGACTGGGGCGAGAACCTCTACCGGCAGGACCCGGCCGAGCCGGAGGCGCGCGCGATGTACGACCGCGCCGCGGCGCTCTGCGCGGAGCTGGGCGTCGAGACGCTGCTGCTCTGCCCCGGCAACCTCCACCGCGACTGGCCCGACATCCTCGTCGAGGCGGGCGAGTCCGGCCCGTGGCAGCACGCGATGTGGCTCGGGATGGGGATCGACGTCGGCCTCGGCCGCTGGCGGCCCGGCAACGAGCCGGAGGGGCTCGGCGACGTCGTCGCGTCCGCCCGCTCGCGCGGCCTCCGGATCGCCGCCTACGTCAACCCGGTCTACCTCTGGCTGCGCAAGCCCGAGTGGCAGGTGATCCAGCGCGAGGACGAGCTGCTCGACGCCGGCTACAGGATCTGCTGCCTCGCGCACGCCCCCGCCCGCGAGTACCTGGTCGACCGGCTGCGCGACTTCGTCACGACCTACGGCGTCGAGGGCGTCGCGCTCGACTTCGTCTTCTGGCGGCCGTGTCACTCGACCGAGCACGGGCACGCGCCGGGCGAGGACTCGCGCTACGCGCAGTGGGACGGCTACCGGCAGGTCGTGGCCGCGCTGCGGGAGCTGGGCGTCGAGTGGGTCGAGGCGCTGATGGCCTCGCAGGAGCAGATGCCGTGGGGGAGCCGCGGCGTCACGCACCCGACGCCGTCGATGGGCGACAACCAGCCGCAGTGGCTGTCGGCCTGGCCCGACCTCTCCCTGCACCGCACCTGCGGCAACTACCAGCGCCGCGTCGGCTGGTGGTACCGCAACTTCGCCTTCCTGCCGACGCCGAAGATCCCCGGCCAGGTCAGCCACCAGGCGAACCGGCTCCGCTACGCCGAGGTCGAGCGCGGCTGGGACTGGGCCGGCGCGCGCTACAACCTCCTCTCCGCGATCGCCTCGGCGCCGAGCACGCTCTCGCTCTGCTTCCTGCCGGTGTGGGACGAGCGCGAGTGGGCGGCGATGCGCGAGCGCGACGGCGCCTTCTTCGCGCGCTGGATCGAGTTCGCGCGGGAGAACGCGGAGCTGCTCGCGCGCCTGGAGGATCTCTTCGCGGAGCCGCGCGCCGGGCAGGTGGACGGCACGGTCGCGCTCGGCGAGGACGGCCGCGGGCTCGTCTTCCTCGCCAACCCGGACTTCGAGCCGCACGCGGTCGCGGTGCCCCGTCTGCCCGACGGGAGCGCGCTCGTCGAGCTGCACCCCGAGGAGGGGCGGCTGTGGCTCCCGGACGAGGTCGTCGTCGAGCCGCACGAGATCGCCGTGCTCCGGGTCGTGCCCCGCGCCGAGCTGCGCGAGGACGCGCTCGTCGGCGCGAGTGGCAGCGGCGGCGCCGGCGGCGAGGTGCTCGCCGCGCGCGGGCGCCCCGGCAGCGAGGCGCGCGTCGTCGCGGGCGGGCGCACGCTGCGGCTCCGCTTCGCCTCCGACGGGATCGCGCCGACGCTCGGGCCCTGGCGCGCCGGCGGCGGCGAGGTCGACCCGATGCGGCTCGCCGGGGACGTGCGCGTCGAGACCGAGTGGTCGCCCGGCGCCGCGCTGCCCGCGCTCCTCGCCTCGCTCGCCCCGCCCTTCCCGCCCGAGGGCCAGGAGCTGCTGCAGCCGTGGTCGGACCCGGGGCGCCTTCGGCTCTTCGTCGAGCTGCTCGACCCGCAGGCGGTGACGGTGCGCGCCCGCGTCGACGGCGAGGAGGTGCCGGTGGCGCAGGCGTACGTCGGCACCCGGGAGGACGTCAAGGACCCCGAGCGGCTCGGGCTCGAGAACAACCTGCTCGGCCACTACCTCGACCTGCACGAGCGGCTGCTCGCGAGCGGCGACCTCGAGCGGCCGTGGCGGATCGAGCTGGAGCTGGACGGCCTGCAGGCCGGACGCTGGCGCGGCGTGCACGTCGCGGAGCTGCCGCGGCGCACGACCGACGAGTTCGAGATCGTCGCGTGAGCGCCGAGCGCCCGAACATCCTGCTGCTGCACTGGCACGACGTCGGCCGCCACCTCGGCGCCTATGGGGTCGCCGGCGTCGAGAGCCCGAACGTCGACTTGCTCGCCGCCGAGGGGATCCGCTTCGAGCGCGCGTTCGCGACCGCGCCGGTGTGTTCGCCGTCGCGCGGGTCGCTCTTCACCGGCCGCTATCCGCACGCGAACGGGCTGATGGGCCTCTCGAACCTCGGCTGGGAGTACGCGCCCGGCGCGCGCACGCTGCCCGCGCTGCTGAGCGAGACCGGCTACCGGACGGCGCTGATCGGGCTCCAGCACGAGAGCTGGGACGCGGCCGGGCTCGGCTACGAGGAGCTGCACGCGCTCGGCGAGTCGATCGTCTCGGACTTCCGCTACTGCGGCGGCGTCGCGGACGCGGCGGAGGCGTGGCTCGAGCGCGCCGGCTCCGAGCGCGACCGCCCCTTCTTCGCGAGCGTCGGCTTCTGGGAGACGCACCGGCCCTGGCCGACCGACCGCTACGACCCCGCCGACCCGGACGCGGTGGCGGTCCCCGGGCACCTGCCCGACAACCGCTGGACGCGCGACGACCTCGCCGCCTTCCAGGGCTCGATCGCGACCGCGGACGCGGCGCTCGGCCGCGTGCTCGCCGCGCTCGACCGAGCGGGCCTGCGCGACGACACCTGGGTGATCTTCACGACCGACCACGGGATCGCCTTCCCGGGCGCGAAGTGCACGCTCTACGACCCGGGCGTCGGCGTCGCCCTCGTGATGCGTCCGCCGGCCGCGTGGAGGGACGCGCCGCGGGGGGCGACCGACCGCCTCTGGAGCCACGTCGACCTCGTCCCCACGGTGCTCGAGGCCGTCGGCGCCGCCGTGCCGGACGACGTGCAGGGGCAGAGCCACGCCGGCTGGCTGCGCGGCGGCGAGGCGCCGCCGCGGGAGCGCGTGTTCGCCGAGAACACCTTCCACGACCGCTACGACCCGACGCGCGCGGTGCGCACCGGCCGCTTCAAGTACATCCGCAGCGCCGAGGAGCGGCCGCGGCTCGTGCTGCCGCAGGACTTCGCGGGCGCCGCGGTCGCGTGGGGGCTCGGCAGCGACCACCTGCGCCACCGGCCCGCCGAGGAGCTGTACGACCTCGACGCCGACCCGCTCGAGCAGCGCAACCTCGCCGCCGACCCGGAGCACGAGGCGACCCGCGCCGAGCTGGCCGCCGAGCTGGAGCGCTGGCAGCGCGAGACCGGCGACCCGCTCCTCGCCGGCCCGATCGAGCCGCCGCCGGTGCCGCGGCTGCCGCTGCTCGGCGCGCTACCCGAGTGAAGAGCGGGCCAGCTCGACGACGGCCGGGCCGTCGACCTCCTGCGGCTCCGCGCCCGCGACGCGCACCGTCCAGCGGCCCGGCGGGCAGAAGACGCGGCAGCGCTCGGGAAGCCTCGAGCCGTCCAGTTCGACGGCGATCTCGGCGTCCGCGAGCGCGACGCCGACCCGGCCGAAGCGGGTAGGGGTGCGCTCGACGCGCACCGGTCCCGCCGCCCAGGCGGGCGGCAGCCCGGCGAGCAGGTCGAGCGTCTCGCCTCGCTCGAACACGAGCAGGTCGCGGACGAGCCGGACGAACTCCGCGGAGGCCCAGTTGTGGGGCATGTCGCCCGAGAAGAGGCCGTTCCCGGTCGAGCGCAGCGACTGCTCCTCGCGCCAGACGCGGGTCGGCGCGGCGTGGTTCGCGAAGGCGTAGAGGTAGGCCGCCGCCTTGTCGGGCCGGCCGGCGTAGAGCCAGACGTGGGCGGCGAACGAGGCGTAGTACGTCCAGAGGCCCGCGTAGGCCGTCCAGCCCGTCTCCGCCGGGATGCCCTCGTCGTCGTCGAGCGTCTCGAGCAGCCGGAGGAAGTCGACGACGAGCGGGTCGTCGGGCGCGAAGACCTCGCCCGGCCAGATCGCCTGCGCGAGCGACCACGTGCCGGTGCCGGGCCGCAGCTCGTGCATCCGCGGGACGACCGGTGCGTCGGGGAACAGGTTGTGCTCGCCGCTGCCGGGCGGGACCATCGGCAGGTAGCGCGTCCCGTCCGGGAGCGTCCGCGTCCAGGCGGCGGCGTGCTCGCGGAAGCGGGCGAGCAGGTCGCGGAAGGAGGCGTCGACGCGGTCGCGCTCGTCCGGGGCGACGCGCGCGGCGGCCTCGCGGGCCGCCTTGAGGCCGACGAGCATCCAGAGCGGCGTCGTCAGCTCGCGGCGCGCGCCGCCGATGCCGCCGTCGCCGAACCCGGGCGGGAAGAGCCCGGTCTCGTCCGGCAGCGACTCGACGTAGGCGACCGCCCGCCCGATCGCGGGCCAGAGCAGGCGCAGCCGCTCGTCGTCCCCGGTCAGCTCGCACTGGCGCACGATCGTCGCGATCCCGACCGGCGTCTCCTTCAGGTGCGGGACGTCCTCCATCTCGGTGATCGCGCCGCTCGGCGTGACGCGGCGCAGCATCGCCTCGAACCCGGCGTCGGCGTCCGCGTCGAGCCCGAGGTAGCGCGCCGCCTCGAGCATGAAGTACGCGTCGACGACCCAGAAGCCGCGGAAGATCGTCGGCCCGACCTGGAAGACGGGAAGCCCGTCGTGCACCTCGCGCGCCTGGAGCAGGTTGCGTGCGCAGGAGGTGAGAAGGTCCTGGATCGCCGGGTCGGGAACCTCGAGCGCGAGCGGCTGCAGCGCGAGCCCCGCCCAGAACGCCCGCTCCTCCGCGAGCGCGGTCTCGGCCCAGGCGAGGTCGACCTCCGCGGGCAGCTCGCCGTCGAGCGGGAGCACGATCGCGCCGCGCAGCTGCTCGCCGGCACCGAGGATCGCCGGCGT
Organism: Gaiellaceae bacterium; assembly: GCA_035688315.1. Lineage (GTDB taxonomy): Bacteria > Actinomycetota > Thermoleophilia > Gaiellales > Gaiellaceae > Palsa-739. The sequence goes on from DASSND010000049.1 coordinate 31,573, forward strand.
CGTCCGCAGACCGGTCGCTCCCGGCCGGAAGCCCGTCGCGTGCGCGAGCACGAGCGGCTGGGGCGCCGACACGAGCGCGGGCGGGAGCGGCGGCGGTTCGGCGTCCGGATTCTCGGGCTCGTGGTCGTCGTACCAGACGGCCACCTCGGGCGCCTCCGCGGGCGGGTAGGCGTAGACCCGCCGCGAGGGCGCGCCGGTGGCGCCGCGAAAGACGGCGTCGCGGTCGTAGACGTCGAGGTGGAGGCCCGTCAGGATCTCCTCGGCGGCGTCGGAGGCCGTGACCGTCCAGAGCACCACGTCGCAGCGGCAGCCGCCCGCGGCGAGATGCGCGAAGGTGCGCAGCTCGAGCGTCGCGGTCGGGTACTCGAGCGTCGTCACCACGACCGGGGTGCGGGCATCCTCGGTCGTCTGGGTGCGCCGCAGCGGCGCGGCGCCGGTCTGGAGCGAGGGTTCGACGACGCGGTCGAACCACCACGCCGTCCGGTGCAGCAGCCGGAAGCCGTAGAGGAGGGCGCCGTCCTGCCCGACGAGGCTCTTGTGCGGGTCGTCGGGCCGGCAGATGCACGTCCACGTCAGCGGCGGCGCGTCGGCGAAGTCGACCGTCACGCCAGCTCCAGCCGTTCGAGCTGCGCATGCGGCACGTCGAGCAGCGCCAGTTCACGGGCGAGCAGCCCGCGCAGACGCTCCTCCTCCGGCGAGCCGCGCCCGGCGAGGTCGTCGAGCTGATCCGGATCGGCCTCGACGTCGTACAGCTCGGGCCGCTCCGCCTGCGGCCAGGCGCCGCCGTCGTAGCGCCACACGGGCGCGTCGGTGTAAGGCAGGAACGCCCCGCTCTCCGCCGCGCCGGGCAGCGGCGGCCGGCGGAACCAGGCATCCGGCGGGTGCGTGCCGAGGAAGCTCGTCGAGTGCGCCGAGACCCGCTCGCCGGCGCGGCCGGGGTGGAAGTAGGTGCGGCGCCCGTCGGTGACGTTGACCGAGCCGCCGAACCAGCCGTAGAGGACGGCGTCGCGGTGCGCGTCGGTCTCGCCGCGGGCGAGCGGCAGGAGCGAGCGGCTGTGCGGGCCGCCCGTGCTCGGGACGCCGAGCGCGTCGAGCACCGTCGCGTAGACGTCGACGGCGGTCGTCAGCGCCTCGACGCGCCGGCCGCGCGGCCCGTCCGGCTGCACGAGCCAGAGCGGCGTCCGCGCGAGCACGTCGTACACCGGCACCCACGGCTTGCCGAGCGCGCCGTGCTCGCCGAGGAAGTGCCCGTGGTCGCTCGTCACGATCACCGTCGTCTCCTCCCAGAGCCGCAGCTCGTCCAGCGTGTCGAGCAGCACGCCGAGCCAGCGGTCGACCATCGCGAGCTTGCCCGCGAACTGCGCGCGTACGAACGCGAGCTGCCGCTCGTCGAGCGAGGAGGCGGGCCCGTACTCCGGCCAGAGCACGAGACCCGGGTCGCGCGGATCCTCGTCCGTGAACATCGACGCGTACGGCTCCGGGCAGTGGAACGGCTCGTGCACGTCGAACGAGTCGACGTAGACGAACCACGGCTCCCCGCCGTCGAGCGCGCGCACGGTGTCGGCGGCGAGCGAGAAGACGCGCGGCGCGAAGAAGTCCTCCTCCCGCTCGAGCCCGTGCACGTTGCGCGCGTACTGGCGGCGGTTCGGGTAGCCGCGCCGCTCCTCGGCGGGGGCGAGGATCTGCCGCAGCAGGCTCCCGTCCGGCTCGAGCGGCCCCGGCCGCCACGCGTCGTACTCGTGGCCGCGCACGAACTCCCACGTGTCGTAGTCCTCGTGGTAGCCGCCCCCGCCGTACTGCCAGTAGTGGAAGTGGTCGGTGACGAGCGCGGTGCGGACTCCGCCGGCCCGCGCCGCGGCGGCGAGCGAGACGTCGAACGGCTCCAGCGGCCCCCACGGCCGCCAGGGGAACTCGATCACCCCGGCGAGGAACTCGCGCCGTGCCGGCATGCACGGCAGGCTGCCGACCCAGTGCCGCTCGAACTGGGCGCCCGCGTCCGCCAGCCGGCGCATGCTCGGAACCTCGACCGGGATCTCGACGCGGCGCCCGTACGGCTCCAGCCAGTGCCGGCCGAGGCTGTCGATCGAGACGAGGAGGACGTTCACCCGCCGTGGAGGGGCAGGAGCAGGCGGGACGGCGTCCGACCGCCCCAGTGGAGCGTCTGGTCGGCCGCCTCCAGCAGGTCGAGGTGCGGGTGGTTCGAGGAGGCGACCTCGATCCGCAGGCGGTGGCCGCGCAGGAAGGTCATCGCGGTGCGGCCGACGTCCACGCTCACCCGCGTCGTGCGGCCCGGGACGAGGTCGGCGCGGCTGATCGAGTCGACGACGTTGATCGCGCGGCCGTCGGGATGGACGTCGACGAGCTTGACCGCGAAGTCGGCGCGCGGCGCGGTCGAGGCGACGTGCAGCTCGGCGCGGACGCGCCCGATCGCGGTCAGCTCCCGCGCGAGCGGCTCGCTCGTGTAGACGAGCACGTCGCGGCGGCGCTCGACCTCGCGCTGGTCGGCCGGCCCGGGCGGCGCCGGCTGCCAGAGCAGGTGCCGGCCGCCGGTCGTCGGCACCGGGTCGGCGGGGTCGTGGCGCCAGCGGTCGAAGCCGGCGCGCTCCGGCGGCGCGTCGAGCAGCCGCCCGTCGCCGCCCGAGCCGTTCGCGCTCGAGCCGCTCTCCAGGTGGAACGCCGTCTCGGTGGCCGGCGGCGGCCACGAGTCCAGCTCGAGCCAGCGGTTCCGTCCCATCACGAAGACGTCGACGCCGCCGCGCACCTCGCGGCCCTCCGCCGCGTCGCGCAGGAAGCGGAGCTGCTCGGCGGGGATCCCGCGCTGGAGCCAGTTCGCCTCCGCCCCGAAGTCGACGGTCCCGACGACCTGGATCAGGTCGGCCATGTGCGACCACGGCCCGACGACGAGCCGCTGCGAGCGGCGCACCGCCTCGCGGCGCGAGCGGTGGGCCAGCTCCTCGTAGGCGTCGATCGCGCCCTCGACGAAGATGTCGTACCAGCCGGTGAGGTTGTAGACCGGCACCTGCACCCGCGACGCCAGCGGGCCGGGCCCTTCCGTCTCCGCCCAGTCGGCGACGTCTGCGGCGTACCACTCGGCGAAGGCCGGGAAGTGCGAGGCGATCCGCTCCACGTCGGGCGGGTGGGCGACCAGCTCGAGCAGGCGCTGCACGTCCTTGACCGCGCGCCGTTCGGCCGCCCGCGTGCCGCCGTTGCCGGCGGTCGCCATCGCCATCGCCCAGTTCGCCCAGGCGCCGATCTTGAAGGCGCCGCCCTCGCGGAACCACGAGCGCCCCGCGTAGGGGGAGCTGACCAGCGGCGCGATCGCGGCGAGCCCTCTCGGCCGGTGCCGCGCGGCCGTCCACTGCACCCAGCCGTTGTAGGAGGCGCCGGCCATCGCCACGCGCCCGGTCGACCACGGCTGCGCCGCGCACCACTCGACGACCGCCGCGCCGTCCGGGCCCTCCTGGCGGAGCGCGTCGAACCGGCCCTCGGAGGCGACGCGGCCGCGCACGTCCTGCACCACCACCGCCCAACCCGCCCGCGCCAGCTCGACAGGGTCGTGCACGGCGCGCAGGCTGGCCCGCGAGTACGGCGTGCGCAGGAGGAACACGGGGTGGCGCTCGCCGTCGGCCGGCAGGAAGAGATCGGTCGCGAGCCGCGTGCCGTCGGGAAGCGGTACGGCGACGTCCTGTACGTCGATCGAGCCGGCCACGGCGAGACGATACAACGTCGCGCCGGATTAGGAAGGATCTTTTACTTAGTTTGGCGCTCCGTGTAGGCTCCGCCTCGAGAGATGGCAGATCCGATCCTCGAGAGATACGCGCCGCTCTACTCGTCGCTCGTCTCCGACTGCGCCGAGACGGCCGGGCTCGGGCCGCGCGCGGCGCGCGAGGGGCTGGAGCCGTTCCACACGGAGCCGCTCGCCGTCGCGGTCGGGCGCGCCCACACGATCCAGGCGCGGCGCACCGACGAGCGCGTCGAGATCGACATGCTGCTCGAGGCGGTGGAGGCGACGCCGCCGGACGCCGTCGTCGTCGTCGCCGTGGACGAGGAGCCGCACGTCGCGCTCTGGGGCGGCCTGATGACGACGGCGGTGCGCAAGCGGGGCGCGCGCGGCGCGGTCGTCGACGCGGGCATCCGCGACCTGCACCAGATCCTCCCGACCGGCTTCCCGGTCTGGGCTCGCTACCGGCTGCCGCTCGACATCCGCGGCCGCGCGGAGATCGTCTCCTACGGCGAGCCCGTCGTGTTCGGCGGCGTGCCCGTCGCGCCGGGCGACCTCGTCTTCGCCGACGCGAACGGCGTCGTCGTCGTCCCGGCGGCGAGCGAGCAGGAGGTGCTCGCGCTCGCCGAGGAACGGGTCGCCCGCGAGGTCGCCACCGACCGCGAGCTGGAGGGCGGGGCGCGGCCGAGCGAGGTGTACGAGCGCCACGGCGCCTTCTGATGCACTGGTTCGTCGGCACCTACGAGCGCGCGCAGCCGATCTTCGACCGGCACCGCCGCCGCTTCCACCCGATCGAGCGCGTCCTCGAGTGGACCGCGCTTCCCGACGCGCTCCAGCTCGTGCTCGAGACGTACGGCGGCAAGCGCGTCCGCGCCCGCTTCACCTTCCCCGACCCCGAGGTCGTCCGGATCCAGTGGGCGCACGCGGGCGAGCCGGACGACCACCTCACCGAGATGCTCGTCGGCCCGCCGCAGCGGCTGCCGGTGACGGTGCGCGAGGAGGAGGGGAGGCTGCTCGTCGACGCCGGCGGCACCGCGCTCGAGATCGAGCGCGAGCCGTACCGCCTCCGCTTCGGCCCCTACGCGACCGAGCGCTCGGACGGCTCGCTGATCGAGCCGGTCGCCGAGCCCGGCGGCTGGGCGGCGACGAACGGCACGAACGACCACCGCGTCAGCGTCTACGACACCTTCACGATCCATCCCGGCGAGCAGTTCTGGGGGCTCGGCGAGCGGTTCACCGGCCCGGGCCTGCGCGGCCGCCGCGTCTCGCACTGGATCGACGAGCCGGGCGGCACCAACACGACCGACCGCTCGTACAAGAGTGTCCCCTTCGTCGTCTCGAGCCGCGGCTACGCGCTCTTCTTCCACCACGGCGAGGAGGCGACCTTCGACCTCGGCGGCACCTCGACCCAGTCGGCGAGCGTGCTCGTCGAGTCGGGCGCGCTCGACCTCTTCGTCATCCTCGGCACGCCGAAGGAGGCGATCCGCCGCTACACCGACCTGACCGGGCGCGCCGCCGTGCCGCCCGAGTGGACGTTCGGCGTCTGGCTCTCGAAGTGCATGTACCAGAGCCGCGCCGAGGTGGAGGAGAACCTGCGCGTCGCCGACGAGCTGGGGATCCCGGTCGACGTGATCGGGGTCGACCCGTGGTGGCTCGCCGACCGGCCGGGCAAGGACTACGACTTCTGCGACTTCCAGTGGAACGAGCGCGACTTCGGGCCGCTCGAGGAGTTCACGGCGATGCTGCACGAGCGCGGCGTCCGGCTCTGCCTCTGGGTGAACCCGAACGTCGTCGAGGGGACGCCCGCGTTCGTCGAGGAGCGGCTCGTCAGCCGCGGGCGCGTGCGCGAGTCGTGCTTCCCGATCCGCGCGTTCGTCGACTTCACCGGCCCCGGCGGCGACTGGTGGGTCGAGGAGATGAGCCGCCTGCACGCGGCGGGCGTCGACGCGTTCAAGCTCGACTACGGCGAGCTGCTGCCCGCCGAGGGCGTCTTCGCGGACGGGCGCACCGGCCGCGAGGCGCACAACCTCTACGCGCTGCTCGCCTCGATGACGGCCGCGCGCGCCGGCATCCCGTTCCACTACACGCGCAGCGGCACCGCGGGCAGCCAGCGCTACCCGGTGCACTGGCCGGGCGACGCGCAGGCGACCTGGAACGGCTTCGCCGGCAACCTCCGCGGCGGGCTCGCGCTCGCGTGGAGCGGCTTCCAGTACTGGTCGACCGACATCGGCGGCTTCTTCCGGCGCGACGAATGGCGCAGCGGCATCCCCGAGGACGACTCGACCCTGCTGCCGCCCGACCCCGAGCTGTTCACGCGGTGGATGCAGGCGGGGATGCTGATGAGCCACTGCCGCTTCCACGGGATGCTCGGGCGCGAGCCGTGGCTCTACGGCGACGAGGTGGTCGCCGTGACGAAGCGGTTCGTCGAGCTGCGGCGCTCGCTCCTGCCCTACCTGCTCCGCTGCGCCGCCGAGGCGGAGGAGAGCGGCGTGCCGCTGCTGCGGCCGGTCGCGCTGGAGTACCCGCACGACCGCGGCGCCTTCCACGTCGACTCCGAGTTCCTGCTCGGCCCCGACCTGCTCGTCGCGCCGGTGCTCGAGCCGCGCGGCGGGGTGGACGTGTACGTGCCCGAGGGCGGCTGGACAGACCACTTCACGGGCGAGCGCTTCGAGGGGCCGCGCTGGGTCCGGCAGGAGGGCGTGCCGCTCGACCGGCTGCCGCTCCTCGTCCGCGACGGCGCCGACCCGTTCGCCGCCTGACGCGGTCTCAGCCGGGGACGACGACGACCTTCAGGTGGTCGGCCGGCGAGGCGACCAGGCGGTCGAACGCGCCGACCGCGTCCTCGAGCGGGACGACGTGTGAGACGATCCCGCTCGTGTCGATCGCACCGCGGTTGAGCAGCGCGACCGCCTGCGCGAAGTCGACGTCGTAGGTGTGGGAGAGCGAGGCGACCAGCTCCTTCTCGGAGAGGAGCAGCTCCAGCATCGGCACGGCGACGTCCTGCTTGGAGACGCCGAGGAACACCGTGCGGCCGCCCCGGCGCGTCAGCCCGAGGGCGGCGAGGACGGCGGCCGGGTTGCCGGCGGCCTCGATCGCGACGTCGAGCCCGATCCCGTCGCTCAGCTCGAACGCGGCCGTCGCGCCGTCGGCGGGCGCGACCGCGGCGTCGGCGCCGTGGCGGAGGGCGAGCGCGCGGCGCGGCTCGAGCTGCTCGACGACGAGCACGCGCTCGGCGCCGGCCGCGCGGGCCGCCTGCGCACAGAGGAGCCCGACGGCGCCCGCTCCGATCACGCCGACGCGGGAGCCGGGACCGACGCCGCCGCGGCGTACCGCGCGCACCGCGACGGAGAGCGGCTCGGCGAGCGCGACGACCGTGGGCTCGAGCGACTCGTCGTAGGGGAAGCAGGTGTACGCGGGCGCGAGCATCTCCTGGGCGAGCCCGCCGTGGCCCATCAGCCCGAGCGAGGCGAGCTGCTCGCAGAGCTGGTAGTCGCCGCGCGCACACCAGTGGCAGGCGCCGCAGAAGACGTTCGTCTCCACCGCGACGCGCGCTCCCACCGGGATCTGCACGTCGGGCGCCGCCTCGACGACGACCCCGACGGTCTCGTGCCCGAGGGTGAGCGGCGCGCTGACGCCCGTGAGCGGATGGGGCGCGTCGACGGGGATCGTCACCGGCCCCTGCGTGTACTCCTCGAGGTCGGTGCCGCAGATCCCGCACGCGAGCACGGAGAGGCGCACCCACCCAGGCGGGGGCGAGCCCGGCTCGGGCACGTCCTCGACCCGTATGTCGTTCCGCGCGTGCCAGCGGACTGCGCGCAATGACCCTCCATCCCTGGTTCGGTCAGAATAGTAACAAACCGGCTGCCCGCACCCTTTGCGACGCTTGACACGTGCGGCGGGGGCCGAGTAGGTTAGGCAACGATCCTAACGATCTCGATGACAGGGGGGAACCGTGGCCGAAGAACGGACGCTCGTCGAGGATGTGGAGCAGCTGCCGAAGCGCTGGCGCGACCGGCTCTCACGCCGCGCGCTGATGGGGCTCGGGCTCGGCGCGGCGGTGACCGGCGGCGGGGTCTTCGCCGGCCGAGCCGACGCCCGCGCGATGTCGCTGACCGCGACCGACCTCCAGGACGCCACCGGCAGCGTCAACGTCTCCGCCGCCGCCGCCCCGTCGGCGGGGCAGGTCCTGACGGCCACGAGCGCGACCGCGGCCTCCTGGGCCACGCCGCCGAGCGCCGGGATCACGAAGCAGTGGAGCCTCGCCGGGTACACGAAGCCTGACGTCTTCACCTCGAGCGACCAGCTGATCTTCGAGATCACGAACAAGGACGGGACGCCGTTCTCGGGCGAGTTCGTCGCGAAGGCCGACGGCACGGCGCTGCTCAGCGCCACGTGCAGCGGCACGAACATCGGCAACGCGCACGTGAACATCATCCTCTTCGTCGGCGCGGCGAACCAGGCGCTGCCGCTCTATTCGGCCCTCGGCGAGACGACCGGCGGCTCCACCGCCTACGCGATGGGGATGCTCTGGTACGACGCGACAGGGATCACGCACACCGACGTCCACCTCACCGGCCTGACGGCGGGAGCGACCTACCGCTGGCAGCTGATGGGCGCGATCGTCGGCGCGTCCTACAACAACCCGGTCGCGAACCAGCCGACCGGGATCGCCCTGCGCACCGGCGCGAGCGGCCACGTCGACAAGGGCTACGTCGCCTGCTACGCGGCCGCGAGCGGCGGCGCGCAGGTGATCCCGTTCCTGCTCGGCGGCCGCGGCCTCGGCAACATCGGCCAGTCGAACAACAGTCCGGGCATCGCCGCCGCCGCGATCCCCGGCACCTTCCAGCCGTACGGCTCCACGTGGCTGGACGCCGTCCCCTCGACGAGTCTCACGAACCCGTTCGCGGTCGCCTTCACCCCCGACGGCTCGCAGGCCGTCGTCGCCGGCTTCGGCAGCAACACGATCCACGTGCTCGACGCCGACGCCGACACCGTCTCGCACACGTGGACGGTGAGCGGCGCCTCGAGCTTCTACAGCGTCGCCTGCGACAACACCTACGCGTACCTCGCCGACTACTGGGGCGGGAAGGTCTACAAGGTGACGCTCTCGAGCGGCTCGGTCGTCGCGACCTCGGCCACGATCGCCGCGACCGGCGTGTTCCGCGTCGGCCTCACCCCCGACGGCTCGAAGCTCGTCGTGCCCTCGCTCGGCAAGGTCGTCGTGCTGAACACGTCCAACCTCGGCGTCGACCGGACGGTGAACCTCGCCGGCCTCTCGGGCGGCAGCGGCACGATCTCGTCGTCGACGCAGATGCTCGCGGCGAAGGTGACCCCGGACGGGACGACCGCCTGGGTGGTCGCGAACACCTCGACGCACGCCTCGACGATCGCGATCACGCTCGCCACCGGCGCCGCGACCGCGTACACCTTCCCGCAGCCGTCCGGCTCGCTCGCGGACATCGCGATCGCCCCGACCGGGACGAACGCGTGGGTGACGTGCGGCGGCGGCCAGGTCGTGCAGATCTGGCTGTCCGGGCCGTACAAGGGGCAGATGTTCGTGCAGGTGACCGGCGTCTGGACGACGATGAGCTCGGTCGCGATCACGAACGACGGCCAGATCTACCTCGCCACGAACACCGACGACCACGTGTGGGAGTGGCCCGGCTCGACGCTGACGATCACGCCCTACCCGGGCTGGCTCGCCGACACGTGCACCGTGCTCGTCCAGGGCGCCGCCTCGTAGCGGCGCCCTGACGCCTACGCCTGGAAGACGACGCGGTAGTAGGACTCGGACTGCTGGCGCGCGAGCAGGACGGCGCCGCGGACGGCCGCGTCGCCGCCCAGCTCGGTCGGGCGCACGTCGACCACCCGCTCGTACGCCTGCGGCAGCGCGTGCTCGGCGACCGCCTCGCGAAGCGGGCCGAGCAGCGGCGCTCCGGCCTCGGAGAGTCCGCCGCCGATCAGCACCAGCTCCGGGTTGACGATGTTGACGAGCCAGGAGGCGGCGATGCCGAGCGCGCGGCCGGCGTCGCGGAGCACCTCCAGCGCCAGGGCGTCCCCGGCCGCGGCGGCGGCGGCGACGTCGATCGAGGTGAGCTGGCGCTTGCCCGCCAGCGAGGTCTTGCGGCCCGCGTCGATCGCGCGCTTCGCCGCGCGCGCCACCGACGGCCCCGACGCGATCGTCTCGAGGCAGCCGATCTTGCCGCAGGCGCAGCGGTCGGTCGCGCCGGGGACGTAGCAGTGCCCGAGCTCGCCGGAGATCCCGCCGTGGCCGCCGAACACGCGGCCGTTGAAGAGGAGCCCGGCGCCGACGCCGGTCGAGGCCCAGAGGATCACGACGTCGGAGTAGCCCGCGGCGGCGCCCTCGAGGCTCTCGGCGACGTTGGCGGGGTCGACGGTGTTGTGGACGAAGATCGGCACGCGGGCGAAGCTCCGGGCCAGCAGGTCGCGCACCGGCACGTCGCGCCAGCCGATGTTCGGCGCGAGCAGGCAGGTGGCGGTGCTCGCGTCGACGAGCCCGGGCACGACGATGCCGATCGCCCCGAGCCGCCCGAGCGGCGCGCCCGCGCCGCGCAGCAGCCGCCGGATCTCGTTCGCGATCGTGCGCAGCGTGTCGACCGGCTTGGTCGGCGACATCCTCAGCTCGCTCCGCGTCAGCTCGGCCCCGCGCGCGTCGGCGAGCGCGACCGTCGTGTGGCGCACCCCGATCTCGACGCCGACGAGGAAATGGGAGCGCGCGTTGAACTCGAGCAGCACCGGCGGGCGGCCGCCTGTCGAGCGCGACTCGCCGGTGCCGATCTCCCGGACGAGCCCTTCGCTCACCAGCTCGTCGACGATCGTCGACACCGTCGGCTTCGCGAGCGCGGTCAGCTTCGCGATCGCCGCGCGCGAGATCGGGCTCTCCTGCTTGAGCAGGTCGAGGACGAGCGAGCGGTTCAGCTCGCGCATGACCGCGTGATCCGCTCCGAGGCGCCTGTTCGTCCTGCTCTCGGCCATCGCCCTCCGTCCGGTCGGGGCCGCCGCACGGGGCGGCTGTCGATCAACGGTACCGCTCCGCGCGGCGATGGTCCAGCGAGACGCCGAACCCGGGCTCGTCGGGCACGCGCACGCGGCCGTCCCGCGGCAGCGGCTCCCCGAGGAAGAGGGGCGCGAGCTGCGGCACCGGCTCGGCGCTGTCCGGGTCGAAGAGGAGGAACTCGGCGAGCCCGCTCTCCCGCACCGCGCAGAAGTGGTAGCTGTAGACGCTCGAGCCGTGCGGCACGACGGCGATCCCGCGCGCGTCCGCCAGCGCGGCGATCCGCAGCAGCTCGGTGAGGCCGCCGCACCAGCCGACGTCGGGCTGGAGCAGGTCGGCGCAGCCCTGCTCGAGCAGGAGCCCGAAGCCCCAGCGGGTCGCCTCGTGCTCCCCTGCCGCGAGCGGGATCCGGCCGGCGAGCAGGCGCCGCAGCTCCGCGTGCCCCGCGTAGTCGTCGGGCGGCAGCGGCTCTTCGAGCCAGCGGAAGCCGAGGTCGGCGAGCCCGGCGCCGAGCCTGGCCGCGTACGGCACGTCGAGGCTCATGTAGCAGTCGACGGCGAGGAAGAAGTCGTCGGGGTCGCCGCACGCCTCGCGCATCCGCGCCGCGAGCGCGAGGTTCTCGGCCAGCCCCTCCTCGCCCTCGGCGGGCGCGGCCGGGAGCGGAAGCTTGCCGCCGCGGAAGCCGAGCGCGCGGGCCGCGTCGGGCCGGGGCGTCGTCGCGTAGACCGGCAGCCGCTCGTGGCGCTTGCGGCCGAGCAGCGCCCAGACCGGGGACTCCTGCTCCTTGCCGAGCGCGTCCCAGAGGGCGAGGTCGATCGCCGAGAGGGCGAAGATCGCGAGCCCCCGGCGGCCGTAGGGGAGCGTCGCGCGGAAGAGCCGCTCCCAGACGTCCTCGATCGACTCGCGCGTGAGCGGCAGCCCGGCGACGAGACCGGCGAGGTGCCGCTCGACGAGGAAGGCCGCCGCCTCGCCGCCCGCGAGCGGCGCGACGCCCGTCGTGCCGGTCGAGATCTCGACCTCGACCGCGCCGCCGCGCAGGGCACCGATGCCCCAGGAGCGCCGGTCGGCGCGGTACTCGGGCCAGGCCGAGAGCGGGCTCGCGACCCTCGAGTCGAAGATCCAGCCGCGGGCGGGCGGGGCGTCCGCCGCGGGCGCCGGCGGCAGGTAGACCCGGACCGCCCGGATCGTGGGAGCGCTCACACGCGGTCGACGGGAGAGGCCGGCACCGGTAATAGTTAGGATACATGCCTAATTCGGAGCGTCCCAACGTCGTCTGGATCTTCCCGGACGAGTGGCGCCACGACGCGCTCGGATACGCGGGCAACCGCGCGGTGCGCACGCCGCACCTCGACGCGCTCGCCGCGCGCGGGACCGTCTTCTCCCGGGTCTACTGCGAGAGCCCGGTCTGCCAGCCCTCGCGCGCGTCCCTCCTGACGTGCAGCTACCCGCGCGAGCACGGCGTCACCCACAACGGCTGGGTCGCCGAGCCGGGGCCGGAGACGGAGCGGCTGGAGCGGCTGATGCCGCGGCGGCCCTTTCCCGCGCCCGAGGTGCCGACCTACGCGCAGCGGCTGCAGGCGGCCGGCTACCGCACGAGCGTCGTCGGGAAGCTCCACTTCCGCTCGCCCGGCCGCGAGGACGTGGCCCCGGAGGAGTACGGCTTCGACGAGGTCGCGGAGGAGTACGACAAGGTGGTGCTGATGCGCGACGGCGTCGAGACGCCGTACACGCGCCATCTCGACGAGCTGGGCCTGCTCGACGACTGGCGGCGGCGGCAGCACGAGCACCTCGCGCTGCTCTTCGGCGACGACCCGGAGGGTCGGGGCGCCTTCGCCGACCCGCTGCCGCCCGAGCACACGCTCGACGCGCACCTCGGCGGGCGGGTCTGCGAGGCGATCGGCCGGCTCGCCGGCCGGGACGAGCCCTTCTTCCTCCAGGCCGCCTTCGTCGGGCCGCACGTCCCCTTCGACGGGCCGCAGTCGCTCGCCGACCTGCACGACCCGGAGGCGATCCCGCTCGCCGCGCTCGGTTCCGAGCCGCGGCCGGCGAACCTCTGGGGCGAGTACCTCGACTACCTCTACGACCTGCTCGGCTGCGAGGACCGCACCGAGCCGGAGCTGCGGACGATCGCGCGCCAGTACTACGCGAACCTCGCGCTCGTCGACGCGCAGGCCGGCCGGGTCGTCGCCGCGCTCGAGGCGGCGGGGATCGCCGACCGCACCTGGATCCTCTTCAGCTCCGACCACGGCGAGCTGATCGGCGATCATGGGCTCATGAACAAGGCCGTCTTCTACGAGGGCTCGGTGCGCGTGCCGGCCCTCGTCGTCCCGCCCGGCGGCGGGCCGGCGGCGCGCTCCGACGAGCTGGCCCAGGGCCTCGACGTCGTCGCGACGATCCTCGACGTCGCAGGCGCCGACCGCGACGGGCTCGCCGGGCGGAGCCTGCTGGAGCCGGGCGGGCGCGACGACGTCGTCAGCGAGATCGGTGCGTTCACGATGGCGGCGACGCGGGAGTGGAAGCTCGTCGTCGAGACCGCGACCGCCGAGCCGCAGGCGCTCTGGAACCTGCGCGCCGACCCCGACGAGCGCCGCGACGTGCTCGCCGAGGAGGGTGCGGTCGCCGCGCGGCTCGTCGAGCGCCACGTCCTGCCCTACCTCCACGGCGAGCGCCGGCCGTGAGGATCGTCGTCACCGGCGGCAGCGGCCGCGCGGGCCGGGTCGTCGTCCCCGAGCTGCGCGAGCACGGCCACGAGGTCCTCTCGGTCGACCGCAACGCCCCCGGCCCGGGCAACTGGCCGGCGCAGATCGTCGACTTGCTCGACCTCGGCCAGACGCTGCAGTGCCTCGCCGACGCCGACGCGGTCGTGCACCTCGCGGCGATCCCGGCGCCCGGCTTCCTGCCCGAGGGGATCACGTTCACGACGAACATGACGACGACCTACAACGTGTTCGAGGCGGCACGCCTGCTCGGGATCGGCCGCGTCGTCTGGGCCTCGAGCGAGACCGTCTACGGGATGCCGTTCGAGCGCCCGCCCGCGTACGTCCCGTTCGACGAGCAGAGCGAGCTGCGCCCCGAGTCGAGCTACGCGCTCTCGAAGGTGCTCGCCGAGGAGCTGGCGAGGCAGTTCGCGCGGCGGGCCGGGATCGCCTCGATCGGCATCCGCTTCTCGAACATCCTCTACGACGAGGACTACGAGCGGCTGCTGCCCGAGGTGCAGGCCGACCCGCTCGTCCGGCGCGTCAACCTCTGGAACTACGTCGACACGCGCGACACCGCGCGCAGCGTCCGGCTCGCCGTCGAAGCCGACACCGACGGCGCGGAGATCGTCTCGGTCGCGGCGCCCGACACGCTGATGGACCGGCCGAGCGCGGAGCTGGTGGCCGAGCACTTCCCCGAGACCGAGCTGCGGGAGCTGCGCGGGGAGTTCGGCAGCCTCATCTCGTCGATCGCCGCGGAGCGGCTGATCGGCTACGTGCCGCGGCATTCCTGGCGCGACCGGTGAGCCGCGGCTTGCCGGGTTAGGAACGATTCCTTACTATCGGTCCCGACCGCGAGAGCGAACGAGAGGGAGCGATGACGTCCACGGACACGGTTCTCACCTGCGACGGCTGGAGCGCCCGATTCGCCGCGAGCGGCGCGCTCGCCAGCTTCGCGAACGGGGCGGAGGAGCTCGTCCCGGGCGGCCCGCAGCACCCGATCCTCGAGATCGGCGGGGCGCAGTTCCTGCTCGACGAGCCGGCCGCCCTGCGCGGCGACGGCGAGCGGGTCCGGATCGAGTACGAGCCGGCCGGCGCCGGCCTCTCGCTCGCGCTCGAGCACGCGCTGCTGCCGCTGCCCTCGGGCGGGGTCGCGCTCGAGACGGTGGTGACGCTCACGCCGGCCGAGCCGGTCGTCCACGACGCGATCGTGCGCCTGCCGGCGCCGCTCAGCCTCGGCGAGAGCCCGGAGCTGTTCGCGCCGCAGAAGACGGGCATCGCGTGGACCGGCCGCGGCGGCCCGCTCGCGGGGCGCTTCGTCTGGGAGCTGGCCGGCCGCTACCGCCGCTTCCTCGGCGGCTACGCCGTCCCGCTCGGGCTGCCGCTCGTCTCCGAGGTCTCCGACGACGGCGCGCGCCGGCTGACCTGGTGCACCGACCCGTACTTCACGACCGCGTTCTTCCTCTCGCCGCGCTCGCTGCAGGACCCCCCGGAGCGCGAGCTGAACTGGAGCTACCTCGGCACGGTGCCGATGACCGAGCCGGAGCAGCGGCGCGTCTACGCCTGCGTGCACGAGGGCGACGCGGAGGACGCGATCCGGGCGTTCTACGAGTCGGCGCTCGCCGACGTCCCGCCGGGCCCGGCCTGGCTGCACGAGATCGGCTGGCTCCACTACGACTACTTCTCGCTGGCGGGCCGCGGCTGGTTCGCCGACCTCGACACGCTCGCCGAGCTGGTGCCGGAGGGCGAGCGCCACCGCGTCTGCCTCTGCCTGCACGGCTGGTACGACCGGCTCGGCCGCTACGCGATGGACGAGGAGCGGCGCGAGATCGAGGAGTCGTGGCGGCTCGTCCGCGGCCACGACATCTCCGGCCAGGCGGGCGTCGAGCTGACGCGCGACGGGCTGCGCGAGATGCTCCGCTACGCGCGCGAGCGCGGCTTCCGGACGCTCCTCTACTACGGCGACGGGCTCGTGGCGGGCTCCGACTGGGCGCAGGCGACCTTCCCCGCCGACGCGATCCTGCGCTGCACGGGCTGGGACGAGGGGACGTCGCACTCGGTGCTCCTCAACCCGGCGCACCCGGAGGTGCGGCGCTGGTTCCTCGACTACACGCGCGCGCTGACCGCCGCCTTCGGCGACGACGTGGACGGCTTCGACTGGGACGAGACGCACTACTTCTGCCAGGGCGAGCTGGGCCCGGCGACCGCCCCCGGCTACCTCGACCGCGAGCACATGACGCTCGTGCGGGAGATCGCGGCGGTCGTGCACGAGCATCGCGCCGACCTCGCCTTCCTCGGCTCGGACAACGTCGGCGTCTGCCACTACTGCGACGGCACCGGCCGCGGCGCCGTCGGCTATTCGCTCGTCGCCGACGGCTGCTGGCAGGACAGCGCGTGCAGCCCCGAGGCGTGGCCGTTCGGGATCTTCCCGAACTTCCGCAACGTCCACTGGTCGGTGAACTGGTGGCCGGTCGCGAACCTGCCCGCGACCCGCTACGCCGTCGAGAACTTCGGCAAGCCGGTCGTGACGACGAACGGCTACGGCGAGAACCGGCCGCTCGCGGAGTTCCCCGCCGACGCGGTCGAGGAGCTGCTCGCGCTCTTCCGGGACCGGGCGGGCGTGCCGCGCGAGCCGCTCTGGCTGACGCCGGGCGACCCGCGCACCGCCGGCCCGGTGGGGACGCACGAGCTGGGGGTGCGCATCCAGGATCGCGGCACCTCGACCCATCTCGAATCCGTCACCGGCGGCTGATGGACGCGGAGCGGCGGGAGAAGCGCGCGCGGCTGCTCGGCCTGCTGGAGCGGGAGGGGCTCGACGGCGTCCTGCTCGGCCTGCCGGGCAACCTCGCCTGGTACGGCGGCGGCGGGCGCTCGTACGTGCTGCTCGGCGGCGAGTCCGGGGTCGCGGACCTGCTCGTGGCGCCCGAGGGGGACGTCCTCTTCACCGACGCGATCGAGGCCGAGCGGCTCGCCGAGGAGGAGTTCCCGGGGCTCGACGCGGAGATCCGGGTGCGGCCGTGGGCGACGCCGCGGCTCGACGCGCTCCCGCGCGGCGACCGGCTCGGCTCCGACGAGGGCCTGCCCGGCTGCGCCGACGCGGCCGCGCTCCTCGACGAGGCGCGGCGGGAGCTGACCGGGCCGGAGCTGGAGCGCTACCGCGCGCTCGGAAGAGACGCCGCGGAGGCGTTCACCGAGACGATCGTCGCGCTCGCGCCGGAGACGAGCGAGTTCGCGGCGGGCGCGCGGCTGACCGCGGCGCTGCTCGAGCGCGAGATCGAGACGATGGTGCTGCTCGTCGCCGGGCAGGAGCGGCTGCCGCTGCGCCGGCATCCGCTCCCGACCGCGGAGCCGCTCGGCGCGCGCGCGATGCTCGTCGCGGGTGCGCGCCGGCACGGCCTCATCGTCTCGCTGACGCGTTTCGTCGCGTTCGAGCCCCTGACCCCGGCCGACGACGACGCGTTCGCGCGGCTGCTCCGCGTCGAGTCCGCCTTCCTCGCGGGGACGCGTCCCGGCCGGCGGCTCGGCGAGGTGTTCGCGGAGGGAATCGCCGCCTACGCGGACCACGGTTTCGCCGCGGACGAGTGGACGCGCCACCACCAGGGCGGCCCGACCGGCTACTTCGGCCGCGACGAGTTCGCGAACGCCGCGAGCGACTCGCCGGTCGTGGCCTGCCAGGCGTTCGCGTGGAACCCGTCCGCCCCCGGCTTCAAGACCGAGGACACCGTCGTCACGGGAGAGGGAGGGGTCGAGGTGCTGACCGTCGACCCCGCCTGGCCGACGACCGAGGTCGACGGCGTCGCGCGGCCGCTGATCCTCGAACGGGCATGAGCGCGGAGCCGCTGCGCCCTCGTCGGCGCCGGCGGGCACTCCCACCGGAACGCCTGCCCTGCCCTCCGGGACGCGCCCGTCGACGCGCCGGAGTTCTCCACTTTTGCGAGGCCGTTCTCCCCGGCCGGCCGCCGGCCGGCGGTACGCTCGAAGGCGCCGTGGCGATCATGCACCTCTACGACGCCTACCGGCTCGTGCCCGCGGGCACGGTCGCGACGCTGCCGGTCGGGGCCGATGCCTGAGGCGGGGCTCGCACCGGCCGCCGCGCACGACGTCGTCGAGACCGAGTGGGGCCGCCTCGTCTGGATGGTCTCGGGCGCGCTCGGCAACTCCGAGACGCTCACGGTCGGCCGCTGCCACATCCATCCCGGGCGGGAGAACCCGCGGCACCTGCACCCGGACTGCGACGAGGTGATCCACGTCCTCGAGGGCTCGATCGAGCACTCCTGCGGCGACGAGCGCGTCGCGCTCGAAGCCGGCGACGCGATCTCGATCCCGGCGGGGCTCCTCCACAACGCGCGCAACGTGGGCGACTCCGAGGCGGTTCTCCTGGTCGCGTTCTCGTCCGCGACGCGCCGCACGATCGCCGAGGAGGACGCGGCCCCCGCGTAGGGCGATGGCCGCTGCGGGAGGCGGAGGACCGGCCGGTCCGCTCCGGGCGAACGTCCGCCTGCTGGGCGAGATCCTCGGCGGCGTGCTCGTCGAGCAGGAGGGCGAGGCGCTGCTCGAGCTCGTCGAGCGGATCCGCACGCTCGCGCGGGCGGGCCGCCAGGGCGACGCGGCGGCCGGCGCCGAGCTGGCCCGCACCGTCGCCGGGCTGGAGCTGCCGGTCCAGGCGCTCGTGCTGCGCGCGTTCGGCCTCTACTTCCAGCTCGCGAACATCGCCGAGCAGCACCACCGGCTGCGCCGCCGCCGCGCGTACGAGCACGAGGGCAGCGTCCCGCGCGAGTCGCTCGCCGACGCGTTCTCCCGGCTCGAGGAGGCGGGGGTGGACGGGGAGGAGCTGCGCGCGGCGGCCGGGTCGCTCTCGGTCGAGCTGGTGCTGACCGCGCACCCGACCGAGGCGACGCGCCGCGGCGTCCTGCGCGCCCACCGCCGCGTCGCCGGGCTCCTGCGCGAGCTGGACGACCCCGAGCTGCCGCGCGCCGCCGAGGCGCGCGTGCGCCGCGACCTCGCCGAAGAGGTGACGATCCTCTGGCAGAGCGACGAGGTGCGCTCGCAGCGGCCGCGCGTCTCCGACGAGATCCGGCACGGGCTCTGGTTCTTCGAGGAGAGCCTCTGGGAGGCCGGCCCGCGCCTGCACGCCGAGCTGCAGGAACGCGTGCCCGGCGCGCGCCCGCTCCGCTTCGGCACCTGGATCGGCGGCGACCTCGACGGCAACCCGCACACCGGCGCCGCCACCGTCGAGGAGGCGCTCGAGCGCGCGCGGCAGCTCGCCCGCTCGCTGCTCGCCCGCGACGTGCGCGAGCTGGCGCGCGCGTGGGGCATGTCGGAGCAGCTCGTCCCGGTCGAGCCGGAGGTCGGGGCGGTCGCCGACGTGCCGGAGGAGCAGAATCCGGACGAGCCGTACCGCCGCCGGCTCACCTCGATCTGGCAGCGGCTCGCCGCCGACGCCTTCCCGACCGCGGACGACCTGCTCGCCGAGCTGGACGTGCTGGAGCGCAGCCTGCGCGCGCACCGCGGCGACCGGATCGCCGACGGCGGCCTCGCGCTGCTGCGCCGCCGCGTCGAGGTGTTCGGGCTCCACCTCGCGAAGCTCGACCTGCGCACGCACGCCCGCGCCGTCCGCGAGCGGGAGCCGCGCCTGCTCGAGACGCTCGCCGCCGCGGCGCGGCTCCAGCGCCGCCACGGCCGCGGCGCGCTCGACCGGCTGATCGTCTCGATGACCGCCTCCGCCGAGGATCTCGCCGCCGCCGAGTCGCTCGCCGGCGAGGCGGGGCTCGACGCCGACGCGGTGCCGCTCTTCGAGACGATCGCCGACCTCCGCAACGCCGACGCGATCGTCGCCGCGCACCTCGACGCGAGCCCGCGCGAGGAGCTGGAGGCGATGGTCGGCTACTCCGACTCGGGCAAGGACGGCGGCTACCTCGCCGCCAGCTGGGAGATCTACCGCGCCCAGGAGCGGCTCGCGGCGCTCGCCGCCGGGCGCGGGGTGCGACTCACGGTCTTCCACGGGCGCGGCGGCTCGACCGGGCGCGGCGGCGGGCCGACCTGGGCGGCGATCCTCGCGCAGCCGCCGCACGCGACCGCGGGCCGGCTGAAGCTGACCGAGCAGGGCGAGACGATCTCGTTCAAGTACTCGCTGCCGGGGCTCGCCTACCGCAACCTCGAGGCCGCGGTCGCGGCGACGCTCCTGACCGCGTTCCCGCGGCTCGCGCCCGAGCCGCCGCCCGAGGCGCGCGCGCTGATGGACGCGCTCGCCGCCGAGTCGCACCGGGTCTACCGGTCGCTCGTCTGGGAGGAGCCGGGCTTCCCGCGCTTCTTCCGCAGCTTCACGCCCGTGGACGAGCTGGCGCAGCTCGAGATCGGCTCGCGGCCGGTCAACCGCCCCGAGGCCGCGGGCTCGGGCGACCTCGAGGCGCTGCGGGCGATCCCCTGGGTGTTCGCGTGGACGCAGAACCGGTGCCTGCTGCCCGCCTGGTACGGCGTCGGCAGCGCGCTCGCCTCCGCCGACGTCGCGGACCTGCGGCGCCTCTACGCCGAGTGGCCGTTCTTCCGCGCGCTCGTCGACAACGTCGAGATGACGCTCGCGAAGTCGAGCATGCGGATCGCGCGCGCCTACCTCGAGCTGGTGCCCGAGCCCGCGCTCTTCGAGCGGATCGAGGCCGAGCACGCGCGCACCGTCGAGGCGGTGCTCGCGATCACCGAGTCGCGCGGCCTGCTCGACCGGCACGAGCAGGTGCAGCGCTCGGTGCAGCTGCGCAATCCGTACGTCGACCCGATGAACGCGGTGCAGGTGGAGCTGCTGCGCCGCTACCGCTCGGGCGACGAATCGGCGCTGCGGCCGCTCCTGCGCTCGATCGCCGGGATCGCCGCCGGCCTGCGCAACACCGGCTGAACCTGCCCCAGATTCCGGATCGCCTGGCGGATCCGGTGCTCGTTCTCGACGAGCGCGAAGCGGACGTGGCCCTCGCCGTCGGCGCCGAAGCCGCTGCCCGGGCTGACCGCGACCTTCGCCTCGCGGAGCAGCCGCAGCGCGTAGTCGGCGCTCGGCTCCCCGGCCGCGATCGGCGCCCAGACGAACATCGTCGCGCGCGGCCGCTCGACCTCCCAGCCGAGCCGCCGCAGCCCGTCGCAGAGCACGTTGCGGCGGCTCTCGTAGGCGGCGGCCGCCCGCTCCGGCTGCTCGCGCGCCTGCTGGAGCGCGACCGTGGCGGCGATCTGGAGCGGCTGGAAGCTGCCGTAGTCGAGATAGGACTTGAGCCGCGCGAGGCCCGTCACGACGTCGGCGCGGCCGAGCAGGAACGCGATCCGCCAGCCCGCGAGCGAGAAGCCTTTCGTGAGCGAGTACAGCTCGACCGCGACCTCCCGCGCGCCCTCCGCCTCGAAGATCGAGGGCGGCCGGTAGCCGTCGAAGCCGAGGTCGGCGTAGGCGAAGTCGTGGACGAGCAGCAGCTCCCGCTCGCGGCAGAGGTCGACGAGCCGCTGCAGGAGCGGCAGGTCGGCGCACGCAGTGGTCGGGTTGTGCGGGAACGAGCAGAGGAGCACGCGCGGCTTCACGGCCGCCCGTTCCCACGCCTCCTCGGCGGCGGCGGCGAAGTCGACGCCCGGGCCGATCGGCACGGGGTGGACGTCGGCGCCCGCGAAGTGCGGCGCGAAGCGGTGGATCGGGTAGCTCGGGCTCGGGGCGAGAACCGCGTCGCCCGGGCCGAGCAGCACCCAGAGCAGGTGCACGAGTCCCTCCTTCGCGCCGAGCGTCATCGTCGCCTCGGTCTCGGGATCCAGCTCGACGCCGTAGCGCTCGCGGTAGAGCGCGCAGGCGGCGGCGCGGAGGTTCGGCAGGCCGCGGCTCGAGGAGTAGCGGTGGTTGCGCGGCTGCAGCGCAGCCTCGCGGAGCTTCTCCACGGCGACCTCGGGCGGCGCCAGGTCGGGGTTGCCGAAGCCGAAGTCGACGACGTCCTCGCCGGCGCGGCGCAGCTCGAGCTTCAGCCGCTCGACCTCGGCGAACGCGTACGGCGGCAGGCCGTCGATCCGGCGCAGCTCCAGCACGGGACGGACGCTAGCGCCGCGTCAGCCGCCACGCGGCGGGGAGGAGCGCGGCCGCGAGGTACGTCTTCGCGACGTCGCCGGGCACGAACGGGTAGAGGCCCAGCTCGAGCGTCTTCTCGAGGTTCGTGTGCAGGCTGACGGCGAGCCACGGCACGCCGACGAGGTAGACGAGCACGTTGCCGGTGAGCATCGCGCCGATCGCGGTCGAGAAGCGGCGGTCCCAGCGCAGCTCGGCGAGCCGGCCGGCGAGCGCGGCGGCGAGCGGGAAGGCGACGAGGTAGCCGCCGGTCGCGCCGGTGAGCTGGGCGAGGCCGTGCGCGCCGTCCGAGTAGATGGGCGCTCCGGCGAGCCCGGCGAGCAGGTAGAGGAGGCTGCTCGCGCCGCCGCGGAGGCTCCCGAGCGAGGCGCCGACGAGCAGCACCGCGAAGGTCTGGCCCGTGATCGGCACGGGCGTGAAGGGGAGCGGGATCGAGACCTGCGCGGCGGCGGCGATCAGGCCGGCGCCGGCGAGGACGAGCGCGCCGTCGGCGGCGGCTCCGGCCCGGGGGACGATCGTGGCGTGCAGCGTTCCGGCGTGCGTGCTCATTGCTCTGGGCTCCTCTCGGTCTCAGATGCGGGCGGCCGCGGCGAGCGGCTCCCGGGCGGCGATCCGGTCGCCGACCGCGACGACCTCGCCGATCACGACGAGGGCGGGCGCGGGCAGCCCGGCGGCGGCCTGCGGCAGCTCGGCGAGCGGCGCGGTGACGACCTGCTGGCGCGGCGTCCCGGCGCAGGCGACGACCGCCGCGGGCGTGTCCGCGTCCTTGCCGGCCTCCACGAGCAGCTCGGCGAGCCGCGGCAGCCCGGCGAGCCCCATGAAGCCGACGAGGGTGCCCGGCAGCGCGGCGAGCGCGTCCACGTCGAGGCCGTCGGGGTCGTGCGCCGCGAAGGCGGTGACGGCGGAGGCGGCGCCTCGATGGGTGATCGGGATCGAGGCGGCGGCGGGCGCCGCGGTGAGCGCCGAGACCCCGGGGACGATCTCGAACGGGACGCCGTCGCGCGCGAGCGCGAGCGCCTCCTCGCCGCCGCGGCCGAAGAGGAGCGGGTCGCCGCCCTTCAGCCGCACGACGTGTCGCTCCCGGCCCGCCGCGACGAGGATCGCGTTCACCTCATCCTGGGTGAGGTCGTCGCGCGCGATCCGCTCGCAGCGCGCCTCGGCCACCAGCTCGGGCGCGACGAGCCGGTCGTAGACGAGCAGCTCCGCCGCGCGCACCCGGGCGAGCCCGCGCACCGTGATCAGCCCCGGGTCGCCGGGGCCCGCGCCGACGAGCGACACCGTCATGCGAGCGCCTCCTCGACGCGCGCCCGGAAGAAGTCGCGGCGCTCCTCGTAGGTTCCGAACCGCTCGCGCACCCAGGGGCGCATCTCCAGCAGCTCCTCGGCGAGCCGCTCGTGGCGTTCGTCGACCTGGGCGGCGAACCGGTCGCGGAGCGCCTGCGCGAGCGCGGGGGAGGCGCCGCCGGTGGAGACGGCGACCGCGATCGGGCCGCGGCGGTGCAGCGCGGGGAGGATGAACGAGCAGAGGTCGGGTACGTCGGCGACGTTGCAGAAGACGCGGCGCCGCTCCGCCTCGCGGTGGACGGCCTCGTTCACGGCGCGGTCGGAGGTGGCGGCGACGACGAGCCAGCAGCCGTCGAGGTCCTCCTCGCCGAACGGGCGCTGCACCAGCTCGAGCGGCAGGTCGCGGAACGGCAGCAGGATCTCGGGCGCGACGACGGTCACGCTCGCACCCGCGGCGAGGAGGGACTCGGTCTTCTCGAGCGCGACGCGGCCGGCCCCGACGACGAGGCAGCGGCGCCCCTCGAGCGAGAGGCAGGCGACGTAGTGCGGCGCGCTCACACCGCCACCGAGTGGAGCCGGACGCCCGCGCGGTCGAGCCGCACCGACAGCTCCAGCCCGTCGACGCCGAGGGTGAGGACGAAGTCGCCGGGCCCTGCGGCCCGGATCGAGACCTGCTCGAGCTGCCGCCCTTCCAGCTCGCCGAGCGAGGCGGTCACCTCGGCGGCCCCGTCGGCGAGGGCGCGGCCGGCGGGGAGGCGGCGGTGGAGCTTGAGCGCGGCCTGCTCGCCCTCGGGGCCGTAGCGGGCGCGGAGGCGGCCGGTCGCGAGGCCCAGCTCGAGGATCTCCTCCAGCGCCTGCTCCTCGTCGCCGTCGACCTCGCCCTCCTGCAGCGCGGCGACGAGCGAGCCGAGCCGCTCGCGGCGCTCCCCGTCGGCGACCGCGGCGAGCAGCGCGAGCGTCTCGGCGAGCGCGACCTCGGCCGCCTCGCCGCGCACGCGCACGCTCACGCCTCGCCTCCGTGTTCGCCGAGGATCGCGTGCAGCTCGTGCTCGAAGCCGCCGTGCTCGATCGAGCAGTGCATGCCGCACTCCTTCGGCGCGTTCTCCTCCCACCACCAGCGGCCGTCGCGCTCGTCCTCGCCCGCCTCGGTGGCGCGGGTGCAGGGGGCGCAGCCGATCGAGCGGAAGCCGCGCGCGTAGAGCGGATGGACGGGCAGCTCGTGCTCGCGCACGTAGTCCCAGACCTCGCGCGCCGTCCACTCGGCGAGCGGGTTGAGCTTGACGATCGCGCCGTGGTCGTGGTCGATCTCGACCTTGCGGATGTTCGTCCGCGTCGCCCACTGGTCGCGGCGCAGCCCGGTGATCCAGGCGTCGAGCCCGGCCAGGTGGCGGGTCAGCGGCTGCACCTTGCGCACGTTGCAGCAGAGGAGCCGGTTCGGCACCGACTCGCGGAAGAGGTCGAGGCCCTTGCGCTCCACCATCCGCGCGACCTGCGCGGCGTCGGGCTCGAGCAGTTCGAGCCGCAGCCCGGGGTAGCGGTCGCGGAGCGTCGCGACGAACTCGTGCGTCTCGGCCGGCAGCCGCCCGGTGTCGACCGAGAAGACGCGGATCTCCGGGTCGAGCCGGTAGGCGAGGTCGAGCAGGACGGTGCCGTCGACCTGGAACGCGGTCGAGATCGCGATTCGCGGCGCGAACTCGTCGAGCGCCCACTCGAGCAGCGCCTGCGGCTCCTCGCCCTCGAAGCGGATCGACAGCTCGCCGGCCTCCAGCTCGTCGAGCAGCTCGTAGGTGCTCACGCCGCGACCTCCTCGCGGACGCGCTTGCGCGCCGGCTCGAGCCCGGCGAGCGCGCCCAGCTCGTCGTCGCCGAGCCGCCGCTGGAACGCGCCGAAGCTCTCGCCGTCTTGCCGCTCGCGGAGCCAGCCTGCGACGAGGCCCTCCACGGCCGGCTCGAGCAGCGCGCTCGGGACGCGGCGGAAGAGCGACTGCCCGATCGCGGCGCCGGGGCCGAGGCCGCCGCGCACGAAGATGTCGTAGGCCGAGATCCGCGCGCCGGCCTCGTCCTTTCCCGTGGTCGCCTGGAAGCCGAGGTCGCCGACCCAGTGCTGCGCGCACGCGTGCGGGCAGCCGTCGAGGTTGAGCCGCAGCCCGGCGATCTCGTCCCCGAAGACGCCCTCGAGATGCGTGACGAGGCTGCGCAGCCGCGCCTTCGTCTCGCCGACCGAGAAGTTGCAGTGCGGCTCGCCGGTGCACGCGATCGAGTTCCCCCAGACCGGGTTCGCGTCGAGCGGCAGGCCCAGCTCCGCGAGCGCGGCGAGCGTCTCGTCGACCCGCGCGTCGGGGACGCCGGTGACGACCAGGTTCTGCTGGCGGGTGACGCGGATGTCGCCGCCGCGGCTCTCGGCGAGGTCGGCGAGGGCGATCAGCGTGTCGCCCGAGGAGAGCCCGAGCGGGACGGGCACCCCGATCGAGGAGAGCCCGTCCTGCCGCTGGGCGTGCACGCCGAGATGCGCGGAGGGGTGCGCCTCGACCGGCGGCAGCTCGAACCGCTCCAGGGAGCGCCCGAGCCTCGCTTCGACCCGTTCGAGGATTCCCTCGGGGCCGAGATCGTCGACCATGAACTTGAGCCGCGCCTTGACGCGCGACATGCGGTAGCGCAGGTCCTCGCTCCAGACCGAGGTGACGGCGCCGAGCAGCTCGATCGCCTCCTCCTTCGGCACGAAGACGCCGAGCGGGCGCGCGAGCCGCGGCACGGAGGAGAGGCCGCCGCCGACGAGCACGCCGTAGCCCTCGCGGCCCTCGTGGATCGCGCCGACGAGCGAGACGCAGTTCAGCTCGGGCGCGTTGCAGCGGTCGGGGCAGCTCGAGATCGAGTACTTGTGCTTGCGCGGCAGGTTCGCCCAGGCGGGGTTGCCGTAGAACTCGGCCTGCGCCGCCTCGAGCACCGGGGTGGAGTCGAACAGCTCGTCGGCGGCGAGGCCGCAGAGCGGGCAGCCGGTGATGTTGCGGACGGTGTCGCCGCAGCCGCCGGCGCTCGTGATCCCGGCCGCGTCGAGGTCGGCGAAGACGTGGGGGAGCGCGGCCAGCTCGAGCCAGTGGAGCTGGATGCACTGCCGCGTCGTCAGCTCGGCGTCGCCGCGCCCGTAGCGGTTCGAGACCTCGCCGATCGCGCGCAGCCGCGCCGGCGTCAGGATTCCGGACGGGATCTTCACCCGGAGCATGAACGTCCCGATCTTCGGCTTGTCGTGGTAGAGGCCCCACCACTGCAGACGGACGATGTCCTCCTCGGCCATCCGCTCGTACCCGGCCGCGATCAGCGCGGGCAGCTCGTCGCGGATCCCGAGCGGCGCCCGGTCGCGCTTGATCCGCTCGACCGAGTTGCGCTCGTAGACGTTCTCCCAGGTGGCCTCGGGCGGCATCCCCCCGAGGCTACGTGCCTTCACTTCATTTAGGAAAGTAGGTTGTCCGGCTTTGGCCAGTGCTCACTCCTGGCAGCGGATCCTTGACATGGTATTTCAAATAGGATATTAGGTGCGAAACGCTACGAAGGGGGGCTTCGCGATGGGTGGCAGCACGCCGGGCGGCGAGTACGACGGGATCCTCGACGCGGGCGAGGCGGTGCGGCGGGCCGAGTCGCCGCTGACGCGGCGGCGGATGGTGGGGCTGACCGCGGCGGGGCTCGGCGCCGCGGGCGGCGCGATGGTGTTCGGGGCCGCCCCGGCGCGTGCGCGGTCGCTCGTCACCTACGCGGACGACACGCTCTCGAATCTCGCGAGCTACCCGACGGCGCGCGACAACCTCGGCGTCGCGCCGATCGCGACCCCGGAGCAGTACGGGGCCGCGGGCGACGGCGTCACCGACGACAGCACGGCGATCCAGGACGCGATCGACGCGATGAACACCGCCGGCGGCGGCTGGGTGTGGTTCACCGCGAGCACGTATCTGATCGGCTCGACGCTGACCCTGAAGGACGGCGTCACGCTCGTGGGCCCGCGCCTGCACCGGCCGCTCACCGGCGCGACCGGCACGACGATCCTCGCCGCGTCGGGGATGACCGGCTTCATGATCGAGGCGAGCAACGCGATCGGCGTCGGGATCAGCGGCCTGAACATCCGCGGCCCCGGCTCGGCGCTCTCCTCTTCGATCGGCGGCGTCCTGCTCGACACGGTGCAGAACCCGCGTCTGCAGATGCTCTGGATCAGCGACGTGTCCGACTCCTGCGTCAAGGTGCAGGGCTCGTCGGTCTCGCTCTTCCTCGAGGACTGCGCGCTCTCGACGGATTCGACGGGGAGGAGCCTGAGCGCGGTCTGCGGCTCGCTCGACCTCGGCGGCACCGACCACTACATCCGGGCGGTGCAGTGCAACGGCGGCCCGGCCGACACCTCGGGCACGCTCGGCTACCAGAAGGTCCGGTACACGACGGGCTTCTACCGGACGGGCGCGTACCTGCACTGCGGCACGAGCTGGATCTACGACCTGAACGGCGAGTTCGGCGACGTCGGCATCTATCTCGGGACGGGCTGCAACGGCAACCGCTTCATCGGGACGCGCGCGGACGTGAACGCCGGCCACGGCTGGTACGTCGACGGGGCGAACGACAACCAGTTCGTCGGCTGCTGCGCGTTCATGGCGGGCTCGTACGGCCTCTACAACTCGACCTACTTCAACGCGTACGACGGGGCGATCCACGTGAGCGGGGCGCGGAACGCCTGGACGAACTACGAGTACGGCTCGGTCGCGCCGACGCCGGTGGCGCGCTACATGTGGAACGACACGACGACCGGTAACGCGGCGAAGGACGCGAACACGTGCACGACGATCGCCAGCTCGCCGGTGCAGGTCGTGGCGGACGTCTATCAGCAGACGAACCCGCACTTCGCGCTCCAGCCCGCGGGAGCGGGCCCGGCGTCGGAGCGGCCCGCGTCCCGCTTCGCCCGCGGCTCGAGCTGGTACGACACGACGAGCAACCAGCCGACGTTCTCGGACGGCACGGTCTGGCGCGACGGGAGCGGCGCGCTCGTCGGGAACATCTGCACGCCGAAGCTCGCGGAGGGGATCGGCGGCACGCTCCAGGTGGCAGCCTTCAGCAACTGCACGGTGGTCGGCATCTACTGGTGGCAGGCGACGCAGGGGATCCTCTTCGAGACGTCGGTGCTGGCGCTCGCGACCTCGACGTCGAATCCGGGGAACTTCGTCGTCCAGACGCTGTCGCCGTACACGGCGTGCGTCGCCGGCACGCACTACACGATCGGCCTGAAGACGATCGCGGCGACGCACGCGGCGACGGTCGCGATCGGGTGCAACTGGTTCAACAGCTCGGGGACGTTCATCTCGTCGACCGCCGCCGCGGCGGGCGTGAACGCGCTGAACAACACGAGCACGGTCACGGACACCTACCGCCAGAACCTGATCGCGCCCGCGGGCGCGGCGTTCATGGCGCCGTACTACCAGTTCTCGCGGGCGGGCATGGCCTCCGGCGAGTCGCACCTCTTCAACAACGTCTACATCGTCCCGGGAGCCGCGACGGCGTACACGGCGCCGTGACCGTTTCCGCTCGTTCGTCGCCGGCGGCGGATATCGTCGCCGGCGATGACGGCGACCGCGGCCGAGCTGACGTTCCGCCTGGTCGACGCCTACAACCGCCGCGACCGCGACGCGATGCACGCCCTCCTGGCCGAGGGCATCGACTACAGGCGGCCGGGCGAGCCGCCGCTGCGGGCTCCCGACGACGTGATCGCCCGCTACGAGCGCGACTGGGCGTCCTACCCGGACAGCCGGGTCGAGGTCCGCGGGCTGGTCGAGTCGGGAGAGGACGTGATGGCGGAGATCACGATGCACCGGGCCCTCGAGGGGCGCCCGAGCACGCGGGAGGCGGCCGTCGCCCACCGCTGGCACGGCGGGCGGCTCGTCCGCTACCGCCAGTACACGGACGCGCCGGCGTTTCGCGGTGACGCGGACCGGCCCTGAGGTTGATTTCGCGGGTCGCGAGGAACGAGAATCCCGCCCGATGCAGCCGAGGAACGAGGAGGTGATGCGGCGCGTGCTCTTCCGACGCCTAGCCAGCTAGCGAAGGAGAGAGCCGATGCCCGTTCCCTACACGGCGCGCGTGGACGTGCGCCGCTTCCTGAACCTCCCGGGCTTCCACGGCGGAGCCCATGTCGTCGTCTACGTCGAGGACACCTCGAAGCGCCGGATCGAGAAGCGCGACGACTTCGGCGACGAGACGGCCCGCTTCGTCAATCCGACCCCTCGCGTGATCCTCGAGATCGCGGACTGCTCGGACCGGATCCAGCTCGAGCTGGAGGTGGAGACCGACGCGCGTCTCGAGAACTCGCTGCACAAGATCGACACGCTCGTCGACGCGCTCGGCGCCCTCCGTGCGGGCCTCGTCGAGGAGGCGCGGCTCTATCGCGCCCGCGAGCCTGAGACGGCGCGGCTGAACGCGAAGACGTCCCGCGCCCGGAGCTCGCGCTCCCGCGGACGCTGACAGCGTGCCAGCGGAGAAATGGAGCCAACCTGGCGTTGTACAAACCACGCCACGGTTGCGGCTGGCCTTCGCCCGCACTTTCACGCCCGCTACGCGGGTCAGGCGGCGTCGATCGGCGTCGACGGCGAGCTGATCGCGGGCTCGCTGCCTCGGCGCGCGCTCGCCCTGGTCGTTGAGTGGGCCGCGCTGCATCAAGCGGAGTTGCTCGCGAACTGGGAGCGCGCACGCCGCGAAGAGCAGCTCGAGCCGATCGATCCTCTGCCGTAACATGGTCGCGATGGATCAGCTCGTTGACATCACGGACGTCGCAGTAGTTGGGGACTACCGGCTCCGGCTGAGCTTCGCGGACGGCACCGTCGGAGATGTCGACTTCAGCCAACGTGAGTGGCGCGGGGTCTTTGAGCCTCTCTCGGATCCGGCCGAGTTCGCGCGAGTCAAGTGGACGCCGACGGGGGCACCATCAGCTGGCCGGGCGGCCTCGACATGGCGCCCGAACCGCTCTATGCCGAAGCACGGCGGAATCTCGTCGAGCCCGCCCGCTCCGGCCGCTGACTGACCCCGAAGCCACGAGAAGTTCACGCAGCTTCGAGCAAGAAAAGTGGGCGGAACTATGCGGTGCGCAAACCAGGTGCTGTTGACGGTCGCGCCGTTGAGGCTCGCGTGATCGGACTGCATCACGACGGTTCCACGCGTCGAACGGCCGCGACTCGATCGATGCCGCGATCAAATGACGCGATCGCCCCGACGCCACTCGCCTCGGCGCAGGCGACGAGATAGGCGTCGGCGAAGTCGAGACGACCGAGCTCGTAGACCTCGAGAGCCCGGAGAAGCAGCGGCTCGTCGACGACGCGGATCGCCGGGTAGCCGATGATGGCGCGGACGAGTTCCGCGACACGCGCACGTTCGACCTCGTAAAAGGATTCGAGGACGTAGACGACCTCGGCGACGATCAGGTCGGGCAGGAGCAACTCCTCCGCCCGTCTGAGAAAGGCCGTTGCTCGGCGCGCCTGAGCCGGAGGCTCGCCGGTCAGGTGGCGGATCAGGACGTTCGTGTCGAGGAAGGCTGTCACGCACGCGCGGCGCGGGATTGGCGCGTGCGCCGCCTGACATCAGCCCACGGTGTCCCTCGCTTCTGTGCCGGAACGGAGACGCTGCCCGCGAGATCGAGCAGGCTTGGAGTGCGCGCGAGCAACGCGCGTCGGCCCTCGACGCGGAACACAACCGTGTCGCCCTCGGAGAGCCCGAGCGCCTCTCGCACGGGCTTCGGCACTGTCAGCTGACCTTTCGACGAGAGCTGTGCAGTAACATCCATTTCGTCCTCCTTACATGGATCATAAAGTAAGGATAGCGGACGAACAAGCGGGGTCGTCTAGATCAAAGTTCAGTGGACCCAACTTGGCGTTGTACAAACCATGTCGCTGCGGAGCCACTTGACCTCGAGAAAGGCGAGTGAAAGAGGCCGGCGGCCGCGGAGAGGGCCATCCGTCGTTGGCGAGAACGTCGGAACGACCGAGTAGCCTGGCTCCGTGTCCGGGACATCTGAGGAGACCGAGGCGCCGCGCTTCGTAGAGATCGAGCGCACCGAGCCTGGCCACCGCCACGCCGCCGCCCACTTCGATCTCCTCATGTTCATTGGTTGGCTCGCCGCGACGGTCGCGACAGTTGATGGGGTTGAGGAGCTGTCCACGATCGAGGAGGTCTACGAGCCCCCGGCCGAGCTCGACCTCGAGCGCTACAAGACCCTCGACGCGTTCCTGAGCTACCGGCAGTTGCTGTTCGAGATGATCGTCGAGCGGCAGGTCGACAACTACCTGAACTACCTCGCCGAGCTTCTCGCACTCATCTTCAAGGAGCGCCCCGAAACGCTCCGGCGGCGCCCCGAGAAAGGCCAGGAGAGTGACTCTGTCTCACTCGACGAGATCCTGAAGTACGAATCGATGGATGACCTGTTCGCCGCCGTCGTCGAGCGCAAGGTCCGGAACCTCTCGCACGAGAGCGTTGACGCGCTCGCGAGGTACCTCAAGGGCCTCGGCTTCGAGCTATTCCCCGACGACGGCGACAGCACATTCGTCGTCTTCGCCGTGGAGACGCGAAACGCGATCGCGCACACGCGCGGGATCGTCACCCGCCGATTCGTTGAGCGGGTGCCTGGTTTCGACCTCGCGCCCGGCGACCGCACGACGTTCGCCCTCAAGACGGTCGACACCCTGCAGGGCGCGCTCAATCACTCAGTGGAGGACATTGATCGTCGCGCGGCCGAGAAGTGGGGGCTCCCTCGGACGACGAGGCGCTACCCGCCCGGCGGGTAGATAGAACCGCTCGGCGCTGCGCGGCTGCCTCGGGGGAAGAGTCTCGACTTCAGATGCTTCGGCATGCCGAAGCACCGTCACGGATGTAGGGGTCGTGCGCCACTCGCGGTGCTACCCGACCGCTCAGGGACAGCTTTTGACACCGTAGCCGCGGTCGAGCGGCTTCTTGCACGGGTAGATGCCGGGCGTCCTCGCTGTGAACGGATGCGACGTGAGCAGATGCCCCTGCGAGTCGAGCCCAACCGCCTTCGTCAGTCGGTGACCGAGCGGGTAGTGGGCAGGCCCGATCTCGTGGAGGATGAAGCCCTCGCGCGGCTTCAACTGCTCGACCGAGCCGTCCTGGTAGTGCAGCTCGACAACGGCGACCTTCGGAGTCGTCTGGGCGAAGTAGAGGACCCGGCCGGTTCCGATAGAGAGCCCGTCGGCGACCGGGAGCGTCTGCTTCGACTGCTCGGCCGGGATGCAGCCGAAGCCCTGGTTGTAGACATAGCAGTGCCCGCCGCCCCGGCTCGGCATTGCCCACAGCCAGACGCGGCTGCCGTTGCTGGCGCGGAAGCTGATGATCTTCTTCGCCTTGGCCGCTTCGGCCCTCGCCGAGAGTGACACCCGCGTGCCGTCCGGGAGCACTTTCGGCTCCTGCCGGTCGAGGGGAGCCTCGACCGGCAGGAACTGCTGCGCCACGACTTGTCCGTGCGCGTCGAGCGCGACGACCGAGGTCACTGCGTTCTTCGGCGTCTGATGGCTGCCGGGAACGATGTAGAGGAAGAAGCCCGCCTTGATCGGCGCGGACACCCAGCTCACACGAATGCGCGCGGTGGAGCCATCGAGGAAGCGTGCCTGGAGCGTCTTCGCCTTCCCGGCGAGCACGTAGCCGCTCACGACTGATGCGCCGCCGCTCTTCGAGCCCAGCCAGGCGCCGCCGAGCAGCAGCGACGGCTTCGAGCAGCTTCCCATTCCTTGCGTCCAGACGTAACAGAAGCCCCCGCTGCGCGTCGGCGCGACGTAGAGCACGTGCCGCCGCCGGTTCCAGGTGGCGCTCATGATCCTGCGCGCCTGACCCGGGATCACCCGCGGACTCATCTTTGGGGGAGCGATCACGTTCGACCGCCCGAAGTCGTTCTTGATCGGCTTCGGCGCCGGAGTGGCCCCGAGGAAGTCGATCAGCGACTGCGGCCAGCCGAACGCGAACGCAGTCGAAACGAGCGCGACGGCCGCCGCCGTCGCACCCGCCAGCAGGCGCCGCTGCCAGCGTCGCGCCGGGAACATGCGAGCGAGGCGACCGTCCCTCCTCGCGCCGGGCAGCCCGCGCGCGCGACCGACGACGTCTGCCCAGTCGGCGCGGTGGCCGTCCGGGAGGGGCAGCATCCGCTCAAGCTCGGAGACGATCAGCGGCTCGACGTCGATCATCGCTCAACCTCCTGCAGGGATCGCCGCAGCGCCTGATGCGCCGAGCTCAACGTCGCCGACACCGTCCCCACCTCGACCCCGAGCGCGTGCGCGATCGAGCGGTAGTCGAGATCGGCGTAGTAGCGCAGATAGACAGCCAGCCGCTGCCGCTCCGGCAGCGCCCCCACCCAGGCGCGGACACCGGCGTCGTCAGCCGCCCCGCCGTTCTGGCTCGCAAGCTCCTCGCTCTCCGCGACCTCTGCGCGCGGGCCGCCCCCTCGTCGATTAGCCAGAGCGGCGTTCACGACGATCCGCCACACCCACGCCTCCAGCGGCCCATCGCCGCGGAAGGAGCGCTGCTGGCGTAGCGCCTGCGCGAAACCGTCTTGGACCGCGTCATGGCCGCTCGGCTCATCTCCGACGATCGCCGTCGCCACCCGCAGGAAGTGCCGATAGCGCTCGCGGTAGAGGACTTCAAGCTCGCCGGTGAGTGACCCGCTCGCTGCCATCACGAAAAACGATGCACCAGACGTGCCAGTTTGTTTAGCCCCGGGCCTGACCCGACTCACAGCGCGTTCACCAACTCGCGACGGATCCAGATCGACGTCATCGACCACCCGCGTTCCTGACCTGAGGCCGACTCCCCGCGTCTCGAGTCCCTCTCGCTCTCGACCTGCCAGCCACCTCCGCCTCCACCCGCCCGGCCTTCCCTTTCCCGGCTGCTCTGTCCTCGGTCGCTGACCACTCTCGCTCGACCTTGGACGATGAGAGAGAGTGGTCAGGGATTCTCGGCGTAGCCGGGAAAGAGGGCAGAGCAGCCGCTTCCCCCTGCAGGGGGCCGGGCGGGCGGAGGCGGTGCCGGTTGCCACCGTGGTTGCCGGGCGGAGCCAGGGCGGTTGCCAGCTCGCTTGGCAACCCTCGCGAGCTTCGTCGAGCGTGCTTTCTAAGGTTTTCTACCGAGGGATCAAGGGTCTTTAGAGATCGAATCGAAATGAAGGGACCCGTTCCCTGACGACGAACGCCGTCGGCATCTGTCGTCAAGCTGGGAGGGTGCCGATGGCTTCAGCGCCGTGGATCGTGTCGGACGAGTTCTGGCTGCGCGTCGCGCGCGAGCTGCCGAAGGTCGAGCGCCGCTTTCGCTATCCGGGACGGAAACGGCTCGATGATCGGGCGGCGTTGCAGGGGATCTTGTTCGTGCTCTACACCGGGATCGCCTGGCGGCATCTGCCGCTCGAGCTCGGCTTCGGCTCCGGTTCGACCTGCTACCGGCGAATGGTCGAGTGGCAGCAGGCGGGCGTCTGGGAGCGGCTGCACGCGCTGCTTTTGGCCGAGCTGCAGGCGGCGGGTGAGATCGAGTGGTCGCGCGCGGTCGCCGACGGCAGCCACGTGCAGGCGAAAAAAGGGGCTCCGCGACGGGCCCGAGCCCGGTTGATAGAGCCAGATGCGGCTCCAAGCACCACCTCTTGGTCGACGCGACCGGGATCCCGCTCGCCTGGACTGTTACGGGCGGCAACCGCCACGACGTCACCCAGCTGATCCCGCTGCTCGACCGGGTGCCGCCCGTCCGCGGCAAGGTCGGCCGGCCGCGCCGTCGGCCGGAACGCCTGACCGCCGATCGCGGCTACGACTACCCCTCGCACCGCCGCCAACTCCGCAAGCGGGGGATCAGAGCCGAGATCGCCCGCCGCAAGACCGAGCACGGCTCCGGTCTTGGCCGTGTCCGCTGGGTCGTCGAGCGCACCTTCGCCTGGCTGCACAAGCTCAAGCGACTCCTTGTCCGCTACGACCGCCGCCACGAGATCCACGAAGCCTTCCTCGCGATCGGCTGTTGCCTCGTCTGCTTCAGAAGGCTGCAGAACTCATTGTGATTCGATCTCTTAGAAAGTCGTAGAGAGAGGGCGCTCCGCGGCGCCGCCGTCTCGGCGAGCGACAGCTCGGTTGGGGTCGCGTCGATTCCGCGTCAGCTCTGGTTCGTGTCCGATTTCGGGTCGTTTCGGACCTTGTCTATAGAGAGGGACCTCTTCGCGCCCTGGTCAATCGTTCGAGCACTCTCGGCGGTCGCGTTCGCCCGCGCAGCTGCCGAAGGGCTGCCCCGGGAACCCTCTCCTGAGCAGGGAAATGTCCGAAAGCGGCCCTGGAATGTCCTTACATATAGAGAGGGACGTGCGCCGGCGATCCTGGCGGAAGCTGCTGTTTGTGTCCGGTCAGGGGCCGTTTTGGACCCTGTCTCTTATGAAGGGATCTTTTCGCGCCCGGCGCTCCTCTCGCACCGCGCCGCGGTCTGCGGCCGGCGTTTCCTCGTCGTTGAAGGAGGTTCGTTCTGAGCGATCCCGAGTTCCGGCTCGGCCGCCCTCGGCTTGCCCGCCTCAGCGTGGGTCAGCAGGCCGAGGCGGTCGAGCTCCTCGCCCGCCTGCTCTTGGACGCTGCCCGCCGGCAGGAGCAGCGCCGCCGTTCCCGTCCGGCAGGGACGCTGCAGCGCGCGGTCCCCAACGCCCGACCGAGGCGGGCGTCATGAAGCAGCACGGCGTCCGTGTCCTCTCCGAACGCGACCGGGAGTTGCTGCGCTTCGTGGCCGAGCAGTACCTGGTCACGCTGCCGCAGCTCGCCCAGCTTGCCAATCGCTGCCCACGCACTGCCCGCTGGCTCCGCACCCGCTGGCAGCGGGCCGGCCTGATCGACGGCGCCAAGCTCCTGGTCGAGGAACCAAGCGTGATCTGGCTGACCCGGCCCGGCCTCGCCGCGCTCGGGCTCGACTGGAAGACCGTCTGGCCCAGCTACGCGAGCATCCCGGTTCTCGCCACCCTGGTCGAGCTCCGGCTCGCCGCCCAGGAGCAGCACCCGCAGGCGCGCTGGCTCTCGCGTCGGGTGCTCTCGCACTCATACCCGGTGCCCTCGCCGCTTCCGGATGCGCTCCTCACCAACGAGCACGGCTCGGTCGCGATCCTCGCCAAGCCGCGCGGGCTTCCCCGCCGCCAGCTCGAGCGGAAGCTGCTGCCGCTCGTCGGCAAGTACCACCACCTCCTGGTCGTCCTTCCCGAGGCCGGCCAGGCCACGCGGGAATGGTTCGACGAGCTCGGCGGCCACGCCAGCGTCCTCGCCCACCGGCGCGAACCGCGCCGCGTCACGCTCCCCGAGCTACCGGATCTCGCAGCACTCGAGCCGCCCGCCGCAGGCGACCAGGACTGGCCGATGCCGACGGGTGTGGACCCGTGTGGCGATTTCCCCACATCACCGCACACTTGACCCGGTTCAGCTGCCGAGCCTGTTGCCCGTACGGCTGTCATCGATGCTGGCACGGCCCGGCAACCCCGACGGCAACAGGTCTGAGCCGGCGCGTGCCCGCGCTCCCGCTCAACCAAGCCGAATCGGCGGGCGCTCCCGTTTCCTTCGCCTGCGGCTGCGGATTCCTGACCACCCGCCCCCCGCTTGCAGCGGATGCATGGTGCGGGTGGTCAGGAACCACGGGAACGCCGAGAAGGTCTGGTGCGAGCGGGAGCGCGGGCACGCAGTCGAACCAAAGACAGAGGGCCGAAGCGCAAGTCGAAGAGGCAGGCGATCCTGTGCGGGGGATAAGGCGAGAGCGGATCTGAGCGGACTGGGCGGGAGCTTCGGTCGGACGGCGGCGGCGAAGTCCGGACTCTCGTAAGAGAGCGGTGACCACGTTCAGCTGGGTGCAGCTGAGTCGTAGTGCCAGCTGATCTGTTGGTTCGCTTGCTCGCCGGTATGACCTTTGGCCCGCCTATGACGCGTTGGCGATCATTTCGAGCAGGTCGGTGCGGGTGTAGCCGCGTCGGCGTGCGAGCTGCACCAATTCGGCGACTTTGCTGCGCAGTTCGCTCTCGGCCGGTGTCCCGACGACGCGGATGCCTCGGCGGGGCCGCATCTCGAGGAGGCCCTCGTCGCGCAGCGCCCGCAGTGCCCGCAGCACGGTGTTTGCGTTGACGCCCATCACCGCTGCCAGATGGCGAGCGGGCGGGAGCCGGTCTCCCGGGTTCGCCTCGCCCTCAGCGATCGCGCGGCGGATCTCCGCCGCTACCTGCTCGTGGAGGTGTGCCGGATCGTCTCGGTCGATGTTGACGCCCAGCAATGTGCCATCTAAAATAGCACATTACGTGGCCGTTCAGACTCCTCCTGCGCCGCCGTCCACATCGGATCCTGCGATAGAGGATGGCGTGATCGAGGATGCTCGCGCGCGCCAGCGACGCCATCGCCGCATCGGCTGGGCCTTTGCGGCCGCCGCGGTCGCCGCCGGGGCACTGATCGCTGGCATGGCGGGCGGTGGAGGCGGCACGGGCCGACCTGCGCATGGTCAGCCCTCCGGTTCTGGCTCCGGCGCCGGCCCGGGGCACTCCGGCGCAAGCAGAGCGTTCCCGGGGGCACCGTCCACACAACCCAACGGCTACGGCGTCGAGACAGGCGCGTGTCCGCTCGCCCCGCCGAACCGCTACCTGCCCGCGCGCTCGGGGTGCGTCACCGTCAGGCGGGCCGACGTCAACGGCGACGGCCGACCCGACCTGATACTCGTCTATTCGCGCCTGAGCCGGCAGCATCCGTCCGGTTACGTGGGCGGCACGCCTCCGAGTCTGCGGCGGAACTTTGTGGCCGAGGCGGCTTTTCTGAAGGTCGTCTTCGCCAACGGCACGAGCACCTCCGCGCGGCTCAGGGCGAGGGCAGCAGCAATCGACGCCGTCGCCCATGTCAACGACGATCCCGGTCGCGAGATCTTTCTCGAGGTCGGGCGGCTCTCGAGCGGCGCAACGGGAGCCGCTTACGGTTACGACAAGGGACGGCTCGTTTCCGCCGGGGTCGCGCTCGGCTATGGCGGCGACTCCGCGGCCAGGGCTGGATTCGACTGTCTCCCCGGGAAGCCGCCCCGACTGATCCAACGCACCTTCGCGCTCATCGGCCCGACCATCTACGGCTGGTGGCGCGAGACGAAGGTCACCTATCTCTGGCGCGGCCCAAAGCTCGTGCAGACCAGCAAGCGAACGCTCAAACGCCGCGGCGCGGTGACCGCCAACGATACGGGCATCGGCCACGGGTGCATCGCAGGCGTCAGCTAGAAGAACTGCGTTACATCTACCCGCAGAACGCAGCGCCGCGCAGCCCGGTCGGCGCCAGTGTGCGTCCGTTGGTCTGGGAAGTTATGGCAATTTCCCCATAACCCTCCAGACAGCTCGTCTCGCCCGGGCGGCGCGGCCAGCGTCGGGTGGACCGCGGCCGCCCGGGCTGCTATGACGTGTTCTTCGAGGAGAGGAGGGGTGTG
Organism: Gaiellaceae bacterium; assembly: GCA_035688315.1. Taxonomy (GTDB): domain Bacteria; phylum Actinomycetota; class Thermoleophilia; order Gaiellales; family Gaiellaceae; genus Palsa-739. The sequence goes on from DASSND010000049.1 coordinate 69,808, forward strand.
CTGGTGCGTGTGTGTTTGTACACGCGGATCTCGACCGACGAGGAGAACCAGCCGACCTCGCTGCACAGCCAGCGGGAACGGCTCGAGGCGTTCGTCCGGTCGCAGGATGGGTGGCGGGTCGTCGCCCACGAGGAGGACCGGGCGACCGGGACGAAGCTCGACCGGCCCGGCTTATACGCGGCGCTGGAGCTTGCCCGGCAGGGCAAGATAGATTTGCTGCTCGTCTACCGCGTCGACCGGCTCAGCCGGAAGGTCAGGCAGTTGGCGCAACTGGCGGAGGAGCTCGACCGGGCCGGCGTCGCACTCCGCTCCGCCACCGAACCCTTTGACACCAGCGCGGCGGCGGGGCGGATGATGTTGCAGATGCTGGCGGTGTTCGCGGAGTTCGAGCACGCGACGATCGTCGACCGGATCACCGCCGGCATCGAGCGCCGTGCGAAGGAGGGCCGCTGGGCCTCGGGGCGGGTCGCCTTCGGCTACCGCCGCAACCCGGACAAGCTCGTCGTCCCCGACGAGCGGGAGGCACCGGTGGTGAAGCGGATTTTCCGCCTCTATACCGAGGACCGGCTCGGGACCACTTCGATCGCGCGGCTGCTCACCGACGAGCACGCCCCGGCGCCCGCCAGGGGCTGGCAGCCGGCGGTGGTGCAGTGGCTGCTGCAGAACGAGGCGTATCTCGGCCGGGTCAACTGGCGCGGCCAGAGCTTCCCCGGCTTGCACGAGCCGCTCATCGAGGAGACCACCTTCCAGGCCGCGCAGGCGCTGCTCAGGGAGCGGGGCGAGGATCTGACCAGGCGGCGCGGCAACCGCTCCGAGTTCCTCCTCTCCGGGGTCGTCCGTTGTGGCCGCTGCGGCCGCGCCTACGTCGGCATGAGTGCCAAGGGCAACGGCGGCCTCTACCACTACTACGCCTGCTCAGGCCGGCAGAAGCTCGGCTCAAAGGTCTGCGACGGCGAACGCCTCAGCCGCGACAAGCTCGAGCACGCCGTCCTCAACCAGCTCGCCGGCCTCTACCGCAACGGCGACCTCATCGCGCAGTCCCTCCAGCGGGCCTACCGCGAGCAGACCGCAGACCGGCCCGCGATCGAGGAACAGCAGCGGACCGTCGCCGAGGAGATCCGCCGCGGCGAGCGCGCCCTCGACCGCTACTACCAGGCCTTCGAGAACGGCGACCTCGAACCCGGCCGATTCAAGACCCGGCTCGCCGACCTCGAGGCGAAGCTCGACACGCTCCACGAGCAGGAGCGAGCGCTCGCCGCCCGGCTCGCCGATCCCGCGGAGGGCTTCGATCCGCGGGTGCTCGCTGGCGTCGCCGACCGCCTCCGCGACACGCTCGCAGCCGGCGAACCCGAACAGACGAAAGCGCTGCTTCGGCTGCTGATTAAGGAGCTCCGCGTCAACGGCAGGTCGGAGATCCTGCCGACCTACCGTGTCGTCGCGCCCGAGGTTTGCGCAACGACAAGTTCAGTGGGCGCGGCTGGGATCGAACCAGCGACCCCTCGCGTGTGAAGCGAGTGCTCTCCCGCTGAGCTACGCGCCCGGGACGCGTCTACTGTAGCCAGCGCGCGACCGCGGCGGTGTAACGCTCACGGCCGCTTTCGACAGTAGGGGTCATGACATCCGTACCCGATCGCCGTTCGGCCGAGGAGCGGTTCCGCGAGGTCTTCGCACACCTCGGCGCCGTCGCCGCCTACGCGCGGCGGCGCGGGTCGCGGGACGCCGAAGGGCTCGCCGCCGAGACCATGAGCATCGCCTGGCGGCGGCTCGCCGACGTGCCCCGCAACGACCCGCTGCCGTGGCTCTACGCGACCGCCCGCAACCTGCTCCTCGCCGAGCGGCGCGCCGCCGGACGCACCGCCGCCGAGCCGCCCGCGCCGCCGATCCCCGCACCCGAGCTGCGCGAGCTCGACCCGCAGCTCGACCGGGCGCTCCGCTCGCTGCGGCCCGCCGACCGCGAGGCGCTCCTCCTCGTCGCCTGGGATGACCTGACGCCCGCCCAGGCGGCCCGCACGCTCGGGATCGGCGCGGCCGCGTTCCGCGTCCGTCTGCTGCGGGCGCGCCGGCGGCTCCGTGCCGCGCTCGACGAGGAGCGCCGACCCGCCCCGCTCGCCCGGATCGACGTGGAGGGAACATGACCGACCAGACCCTGGACCGCCTGCGCGCCGTCAACCCGGCCGCCGCCGCGACGCCCGACGGCGCCGAGGCGCTCTTCGACCGGATCGTCCTCGCACCGCCCGACGCGCGGCTCGGCCGCGCGCCCCGGCAGCGCTACCGGCGACCCGTCCTCGTGCTCGGCGCGGCGCTCCTCGCCTGCGGGCTCCTCGCCTCCGCCGCCTACGGGATCTCGAGCTGGATCGGCCACATCATCGACGGCCCGGTCGTCAAGTCCGAGTACGCCGCCGCGCAGAAGCAGCTCACGATGCCGCCGGGGTACACGTGGCCCGTACTCCACTGGCCGCCCAACTCGGTCACGAGCCGCGGCGCGGGCGGCGCATTCGCCGTCTCGCTCGACCAGGACGCGTGGGAGTGCTACTGGGTCGACGCGATCCGCTCCGGCGACGTCGCCGCCCAGCAGCGGGCGCACGCCGCGCTCGACGACCTGATGACGAACCACATCGTGATCGCGCCGGACGGAGCGCCCGAAGACTGGACGCCGCCGCAGTCGGCCGACACGCCGACGCTCGCCTTCGCAGACGACGGCGGCTACCAGTACAAGCAGCGGATGTACGCCGAGGCCGCCGCCGGCGACCCGGAGCTGCTCGAGCAGAGCTGCCGCGCGAACGGCCCCTGAGCCGGGCCGCCGCCGCGCCCGGGATTGGCGACCGGGGGCGGCGGCAAGACGGGACGCATGCCGACGGTTCCTGCATTCCTGTCGGCGCGCGCGATGCGGATCCTCAACGTGGCCGCCGCGATCTGGGCGGCGTTCTGGATCGCCGTCGCGGCCGGCGTCGGCTACGAGGTGAACGCCCTCCGCACGCTCTCCGACACCGTCGTCGAGTCCGGCAGGGCCGTCCAGACCACCGGCGACGCGCTCGGCTCGCTCGGCGGCATCCCGTTCGTCGGCTCGCAGCTCCGCCCGCTCGCCGACGAGATCGCAGCCGCCGGCGCGAGCGCCCAGACGAGCGGCGCCTCCTCCAAGACGACGATCGACGCGCTCGCCGTGCTGCTCGGGATCGCCGTCGGGCTGATCCCGACCGTGCCGCTGCTCGCGCTCTACCTGCCGCTCCGCCGCAGCTGGAAGCGCGACCGCGCCGCCGTCGCGCGCGCCGTCGCGCAGTGGGACGGCGAGCCCGGCCTCGACGAGTTCCTCGCCCGCCGCGCGCTCGCCCACCTCCCCTACCACGAGCTGCGCGAGCTGTCGCGCGACGGCGGCCGCGCCTTCGAGGACGACGCGCGCGGCCGGCTCGCCGCCGCCGAGCTGCACCGGCTCGGGCTCGACCGCCAGCCGCGCCGGCTGCTCGGGCTGCGGCGGCGCCGCGAGCGGGTCGGGCGGTGAGGGCCGACGAAGCGCCGCCGGCCGGGCCGCAGGCCGGCGAGGAGCCGGAGCGGGGAGGAGCCGGCAGCGAGCCCGAGCCGACCAGCCGCCTCGCCCGCCTCTACGCCTGGCTGATCGTCTGGCTCGCCCCGCTCGTCATCCTCGCGGTGCTCGCCGGCGCGGCGGCCGCCTACCGCTACCTGCCGTCGATCGCGGAGGCGCCGACCGCGACCACCGAGAACCTGCTGCCGTCGAACCCGAAGGCGCTCCAGGTCGAGCGGGAGTCGACGAGGCTCTTCGGCGCGCCGCTCCTCACCCCGTACGCGGTCGTCCAGCGCAACCCGAACGGGCTCTCGCGCGCCGTCCAGGAGCAGACCGTGCGCAAGGCCGCGAAGGTCGACCAGCACAAGGGGCCGGTCGACTTCCGCGACACGGTCGCCGTCCCGATCTTCAACACGCTCGGCGTCGTCCCCGGCTCGCGCGAGCACGGGACGACCGCGATCACCTACCTCTTCTTCCGCGGCAACGTCAGCTCGGGCACCGGCTGGACGCTGACCCAGGAGTACGCGCGCTACCTCGGCCCCGGGCTCGACGTCGTCGGCGGCACCGGTGCGATCCCGGCGCGCATCGCGCAGTTCGACGTGCTCCAGAGCCGGCTCCACTGGACGGAGGGAGCCACGATCGCGCTGATCCTGCTGATCGTCGGGGTCGCCTTCCGCGCCGTCGCCGCGCCGCTCCTCACCGTGCTCACCGCCGGGATCGCGTTCGTGATCTCGCAGCACATCCTCGGCTACATCGCGAGCAGGACGTCGATCTCGATGCCGAACGAGCTGACCGCGGTCGCCGTCGCGCTCATGCTCGGGATCGTCACCGACTACTCGGTCTTCTACTTCACCGGCACGCGCGAGCGGCTGCGGCTCGGCGACTCCCGCCGCGAGGCCGTGCAGCGGACGACCGCGGTGAACACGCCGATCGTGTTCACCGCCGGCCTCGTCGTCTCCGTCGGCGTCGCCTCGCTCCTGCTCGGGACGCTCGGCTTCTTCCGCGGCTTCGGGCCCGGGATGGCGATCACCGTCGCCTGCGGGCTGCTCGTCTCGATGACGGTCGTGCCCGCGACCCTGCGCCTGCTCGGGCCGCTCGCGTTCTGGCCGGGCCTGCGCTCCGGGCCGGTCGAGATCCGCGCCTGGCGGCGGCGGGTCGCGCGCTTCGCGACCCGCAGGAGCGTCTCGCTCGTGCTCGTCCTCGCCGCCGCGGCCGGGCTCGTCCTCTGCGCGACCGGGCTGAGCGGGTTCTCGCTCGGCTTCGCGCTCGTGCGCGGGCTGCCGTCCGGGAACCCGGTCGCGCAGGCGGCCGCGCAGGCGTCGCAGGGCTTCGCGCCCGGCGTGATCGCGCCGACCGAGGTGCTCGTCCGGGCGCCCGGGATCGAGCGGCGGCGCGCCGCGCTCGCCCGCCTCCAGTCGCAGCTCGCGCAGGAGCCGGGGGTCGCAGGGGTGATCGGGCCGGCGCAGCAGCCGACCGGCAACCGCTACGGCCTCGCGCTCGCCCCGCGCGGCGACGCCGCCCGCTACGCGCTCGTCTTCACGAGCGACCCGACCGAGGCGCGGGCGATCCGGGATCTCGAGCGGATCCAGGACGACTGGCCGCGCCTCGCCGCGAAAGCGGGACTCCCGGACGCGAGCGTCGGCTTCGGCGGCGAGACGGCGCTCGCGGTCGAGACCGTGCACGCGACCGACACCTCGCTCTGGCGCGTGCTGCTCGGCGCGCTCGGGGTCAACCTCGTCTTCCTGCTCCTCTTCCTGCGCTCGCTGCTCGCGCCCTTCTACCTGCTTGCCGCGAGCATCCTCGCCCTCGCCGCGACCTTCGGGCTGACGCTCTGGTTCTTCACCCACGTGCTCGGGAACGCGGGCCTGCCCTACTACGTGCCGGTCGCGTTCTCGGTGCTGCTGCTCTCGCTCGGCTCCGACTACAACATCTTCGTCGTCGGCCGGATCTGGCAGGAGGCCGAGCGGCGGCCGCTGCGCGAGGCGGTGGCGGTCGCCGCGCCGCGCGCCGGCCGCGCGGTGATGGTCGCGGGTGTCGCGCTCGCGCTCAGCTTCGCGCTGCTCGCGATCGTCCCGATCGAGCCGTTCGCGGTGATGGCGTTCGCGATGGGGGTCGGGATCCTGCTCGACACGATGATCGTTCGGACGCTGCTCGTCCCCGGGCTGATCGTCCTCTTCGGGCGCGCAGGGCGCTGGCCGCGGAGCTAGAGGTGGAGGTACCGAAGGGGTAGGCGCTAGCGTCCCCAGGGTGGGGAGGCTCGAGGGACGCCACGTCGTCGTCACCGGCGCCGGCCGGGGGATCGGCAGGGCGATCGCGCTGCGGCTCGCGTCGGAGGGCGCGAGCCTCAGCCTGCTCGCGCGCTCGACGGACGCGCTCGCGGAGACCGCGGCCGAGGCGGGCGGCGCGTTCGTCGCGCAGGTCGACATCCGCGACGCGGCGCAGGTCGAGGCGGGCTTCGCGGCCGCCGCGGAGGCGAACGGCCCACTCCACGCGCTCGTCGCGAACTCCGGGATCGGCGGCCCGAACGAGCCCGGGGACGGCGACCGCTTCGGCGACCTCGTCGCGACGAACCTCGTCGGCACCTACCTCTGCGCGCGCGCCGCGCAGCGACGGCTCGCGCCCGGGCCGGAGCGCCGCGACCTCGTCGTGATCGCCTCGATCCTCGCCCGGATCGGCGTGCCCGGCTACACCGGCTACTGCGCCTCGAAGGCGGGCCTGCTCGGCCTCGTCCGCTCGCTCGCCGCCGAGCTGGCGCCAGAGAACGTCCAGGTGAACGCGATCTGCCCCGGCTGGGTCGACACCGACATGGCCTGGGAGGGGATCGACCTGCTCGCGGGCGCGCTCGGCGTCACGCGCGACGAGGCGTTCGCCGAGGCGATGCGGGAGGTGCCGCTGCGGCGGATGTCGCAGCCCGAGGACGTCGCCGGCACGGTCGCCTGGCTCCTCTCCGCCGACTCACGCGGGGTCACGGGGCAGACGATCGACCAGAACGGCGGCGCGGTGATGCCGTAGCAGCGGCGCGAGCGCGGCGAAGCACAGCCCGGCCGAGAGCAGGAACGGCGCCACGTCGCCGGTCGCCGAGGCGAGCGCGCCCGCGGCGGCCGGGCCGACGAGCGCGCCGAGCGCCCACGACGCGTTCATCAGCCCGAACGCCATCCCCTGCGGCAGCCCGGAGTGCTCGGCGCCGTCGGCGATCAGCGCGAACGCGGGCGTGAAGAGGACGCCGTAGGCGGCGGCGCCGACGACGATCAGCGGGACGTAGAGGAGCGGGCGCGGCGTCGCGGCGAGCGCGAGCGCGAGCGCGCCGCCGAGGGCGAGCGCGTAGCGCACCGGCAGCAGGCGGCCGCGCCGGTCGGAGACGCGGCCGACGAACGGCGCGAGCGACGCCTCGAAGCCGGCGCCGACGAGCCACACCGCTCCGATCGCCGCGGCGCCCCAGCCCGCGTGCGCGAGCCGCAGCGGGCCGAGCACCGAGACGACGCCGAACAGGAACGCGGGCAGCGCCATCAGCGCGAGGCCGCCGAGGAAGAGCCGGCTGCGGAGCGCCCGCACGATCGCCGCGGTCGAGGGCCGCTCCGGCGCGATCGGCTCGAGCCGCAGCGTCCACGCCGCGAACACGAGCGCGAGCGCGGCGAGCGCCGCGAACACGACGGCGCGGCCGGCGAGCGCCGCCGCCCCGCCGACGACCGGCCCGAACAGGGCGCCGAAGACCGCCGCTCCCATCGCCGTCCCGATCAGCTCGCCGCGGCGCCCGCGCGGCGCGGCCGCGAGCAGCCAGGCGAACGAGCCGGCCCACGTGAAGGCGCTCGCGCAGCCCTGGACGAAGCGGGCGGCGAAGAGCGTCCAGAAGCCGCCGGCGAACGCGAAGCCGAGGCTGGCCAGGCCCATCAGGGTCAGGCCGACGAGCACGGCGCGCCGCGCGCCGATCCGGGCGGCGGCGGCGCCGCCCGGCAGGCCGCCGACGAGCGCGCCGGCCGCGTAGGCGGCGACGAGCACGCCGGCCTGCGTCTTCGAGAGGCCGAGATCGTGGGTGAAGTGGGGCAGCAGCGGCGTGAGGGCCGAGAAGAGCATCGTGTCCACCCAGACGAGCGCGGACACGAGGAGGAGCAGGCGGCGCATTTCGCCAGACTACGCGCGTGACGATCGGGCGCCGCGGCGCCGTATCCAGGGACGTGAACGCGCTGCCCGCCTCGCTCGAGCCGTCGCGCCTCGCACGGCCGGCGTTCGCCGACCTCGTCGCCGAGCACCTCGACGCCGTCTACCGCTACCTCGTCTACCTCACCGGCGACCGCGCGGCGGCCGAGGATCTCGCGGCGGAGACGTTCGAGAAGGCGCTCCGGAGCTGGCGGCGCTTCGACCCGCGCCGGGGCGCGCCGCGGGCGTGGCTGTGCCGGATCGCGCACTCCGCGGCGGTCGACTGGTTCCGGGCGGAGGCGCGTCGCCGGCGGCGCGAGGAGAGCTACGAGCGCGACCGGCCCGAGGCGGTCGAGGAGGTGTTCGGAGACGGTCTCTCGCCCGAGCTGGAGCGGGCGCTCTCCCGGCTGACACCGGCGGAACGCGAAGTGGTGGCGCTGCGTGTCCTGCTCGAGCTGGACGGGCCCGCGGCCGCGCGCGTCCTCGGGATCAGCGCGACCGCCTGCTCGACGCGGCTGAGCCGCGCGCTCAAGCGACTGGAGGAGGAGATGAGCGATGCCCGCGACTGATCTCGAGCGGCTCGAGCCCGTGCTGGCGCAACTGCGCGCGAGCGCGCCCGCCGCGCCGGAGCGCCTGCGGGCGCGCGTGCTGGCGGGCGGGCCGGCGCCGCGTTCTCGGCGTGCGCGCGGGCTCGTGCTCGTGCTCGCCGCGGCGGCGCTCGTCGCGGTCGCCGCCGCGGCGGTGCACGGGCTCTCCGGCGGCGGAGGCTCCGGCGGCACTCGCGCGCAGCGACTCGGGCTCGCCGAGACCGCGACGACGGGGACGGCGGCATCGGACAGCGGCGCCGCCGCGAAGGCTCCTGCGCCCGCGATGTCGAGCATGGCGCGCGCACGGCTCCAGCACGTCGAGGCGACGCTGCAGGTACAGGTCGCCGACGCGGACGCCCTCCAGCGGGCGACCGCGCAGGCGACGCGCGTCGCGACCTCGCTCGGCGGCTGGGCGCAGTCGGTCGACTACGGGACGCAGCAGGACGGCGGCGGCGACGCGACGCTCGACCTGAAGGTGCCGGTCGAGAAGGTGGACGGCGCGGTGACGCGCCTCGCCGCGCTCGGGACGCTCCTCTCCCAGCAGCTCGACCAGCATGACCTCCAGCAGCAGCTCGCCGCCGAGGGCGCGCGGATCGCACAGCTTCGCCGCCGGGTCGCCGCGCTCGCGAAGGCGGTCGCAGACCCGTCGCTGCCGGCGGGCCAGAAGGTGCTGCTGCGGATCCAGCTGCAGGAGGCGCGGCGGGCGCTCGCCCAGGCGACGAACCGGCGCAAGGGGACGAAGGCGTCGGGTGCGACCGCGGACGTCTCGCTGACGCTGACGACGAACGCGGAGTCGGGCGCGGCGGCTCCAGGGCCGGGCCGCTTCCGCCGTGGGCTCGACTTCCTCGTCGTCGAGGCGACGGTTCTCTTCTACGTCGTCGTCGTGGCGGCGCCGCCGGCGCTGCTGGGGCTCGCGGCGTGGTGGCTCGGGCGCGGCCGGCGGCGGCGCGGGGAGGCGACTCTCCTCTCCGCCTGATGTGATGGAATGGGGCCCGGTGCTGCTCGCGGGTCTCTCCACCGGGCACGAGATCGCCCTGGCGGTCGTCGCGACCGTCTTCATCGTGTTCGCGCTCTGCGCGTCGTTCGTCGTGCCGCGCTACCGGCCCGACTTTCCCGGCAAGCAGGGGCTGAGCGTGTTCGTGATCGCGTGCGTCGCCCTCTTCGCGGCGATGATCGCGTCGGTCGCGGTGTTCGGGAAGGAGAGCGAGGCCGAGGCGGGGGAGGCGCACGCGACGACGACCGAGTCCGCGGCGCCGCGCGCCACCTTCACCGTGGAGGAGAAGGAGTTCACGATCGCGCTGCCCGCCGAGGCGCGGGGATCGCTCGCGCCGGGGACGTACGAGTTCGACGTCCACAACGCGGGCTCGCTGGCGCACGACTTCGCCGTCCAGCTCGAGGGCTCGTCGCAGGTCGCGAAGACGCCGCTGATCCAGCCGGGCGACGACGCGACGCTCACCGTGACGCTCGCCAAGGGCTCCTACGACGCGTACTGCACCGTCCCCGGCCACCGCCAGGCGGGGATGGAGGCGATGCTCGGCGTCGACTAGACGCGCCAGGCGGTTCGCTAACCTGTCGCGACGCCCGGAGAAGTGGCCGAGTGGCTGAAGGCGGCGCCCTGCTAAGGCGTTAGGTGGGGAAATCCCTGCCTCGAGGGTTCGAATCCCTCCTTCTCCGTCGCGACCGCGACCCGGCTCCGCCGGGTCGCGCGCGTAGGGCGGCACGGCTCTTCCGGCCATGTCCCGTACCCGGTACCGGGCGCGTCCGTCCGGGGGCAGACCCGAGCGGGCACGGCCGGACAGCCGGTCCCGGTCGCCTTCGGGCCGGTACCATGCACCGGCCGCGGAGGGGTGGCAGAGCGGTCGAATGCGGCGGTCTCGAAAACCGTTATCCGTCGTTAGGCGGATCGAGGGTTCAAATCCCTCCCCCTCCGCTTCACGCGACCCGGCTCGGCCGGGTCGCGGTCCTGCGTCCGGGCGCTGCCGATACCCTGCGTCGGCCCGGAGAGGTGTCCGAGCGGTCTAAGGAGCGCGACTGGAAATCGCGTACGTGCCGAAAGGTGCGTCGCGGGTTCAAATCCCGCCCTCTCCGTCCCGTGGCCCGGCTCAGCCGGGCCACGCGCCGTTCAGTCGTGGACGCGGGCGATCAGCTCGCGCCGGCGCAGCACCTTCGACTCGGTGCCCGCCAGCCGGACGTCGTAGCCGGCGCTGCGCGGGAAGAGCACCTTGTCGCCCGGCGCGACGCCGTCCGCCTCCGCGCCGACGGCGGTGACGATGCCGCTGCGGCACTGCGCCTCCGCGCTCGCCGGGATGATCAGCCCCGCCCGGGTCTCCGCCTCCTCGTCGGTGGTCTCGACGACGACGTAGTCGTCGAGCGGCTCCAGGTCGAGACGGATCGGTGCGCGTTCGAGCACGAGCCCACATTACCCGGCGGTCTCCCGCTCGCTCTCCACGCCGGCGACGCGCAGCGATACTCCGCTCGTGGCGGAGTCGCCGTTCGTCGAGCTGGAGGTCGAGGGCCGCACCGTCAAGGTGACGAACCCCGACAAGGTCTTCTTCCGTCTGCGCGGCGAGACGAAGCTCGACCTCGTCCGCTACTACCTCGCCGTCGCCGACGGGATCGTGCGCGCGCTGCGCGAGCGCCCGACGCAGCTGAAACGCCACCCCGACGGGGCGGAGGGCGAAGCGATCTACCAGAAGCGCGTCCCGAAGCACCGGCCCGACTGGATCGAGACCGCGACCGTGACCTTCCCGTCCGGCCGGACGGCGGACGAGCTGTGCGTCACCGAGGTGGCGCAGGTCGCGTGGGCGGCCAACCTCGGCACGATCGACTTCCACCCGTGGCCGTCGCGCCGCGGCGACGTGGAGCACCCCGACGAGCTGCGGATCGACGTCGACCCGCAGCCCGGCACCGGGTTCGCGGAGGCGAAACAGGTGGCGGCGGTCGTCCGTGACACGCTGGCGGAGCTCGGGTTCACCGGCTGGCCGAAGACGTCCGGGAACCGCGGCATCCACGTCGCCTGCCGGATCGAGCCGCGCTGGGGCTTCCGCGAGGTGCGCCGCTGCGCGCTCGCGTTCGCCCGCGAGATCGAGCGGCGCGCCCCCGACCTCGTCACGACCGCGTGGTGGAAGGAGGAGCGCGGCGCGAAGGTCTTCATCGACTACAACCAGAACGCGCGCGACCGCACGATCGCGTCCGCGTACTCAGCCCGTGCGCGGCCGGACGCGACGGTGTCGGCCCCCTTCCGCTGGGAGGAGCTGGACGACCTCGAGACCGAGGACTTCACGCTCGCGACGATGCCCGCCCGCTTCGCCGTGCTCGGCGACGTGCAGGCGGGGATCGACGACGCGGTCTGCGACCTCGAGCGACTTCTCGAGTGGGTCGAGCGCGAAGAGTCGGCCGGCGTCGGCGAGGCGCCCTACCCGCCGAACTTCCCGAAGATGCCGGGGGAGCCGAAGCGGGTGCAGCCGTCGCGCGCGAAGCGCGGGTCCTAGCCGAGGAGCTCGGCGACCGAGAGGTCGTCCGGGCGGCGCGGCGGGCGCACCTCGCGCCAGGTGCACTGATCCGGGTTCTTGTCGGGTCGGAAGCGGAGGAGCCGCGTCCCGTGCCGGAAGCGGTGCTTCTCGAGCTTGTCGTAGCGCACCTCGACCACCAGCTCCGGCCGCAGCGGCGTCTCCTCCAGCTCGCCCGTGCCCCAGCGGTTCGGCTCCGAGAAGCGCCGGTCGTTGCGCTCGTCGAGGAGCGGGAGCACCTTCGCCTTGATCTCCTCCTGGCTCCGTGCCCCGACGGCGGCGGAGCCGACGTAGTCGAGGTGGCCGTCGTCGGCGTACAGGCCGAGCAGGAGCGTCGCGACGGTGTCGCGGCCGCCCTTCTTCCAGCGGACGCCGGCGACCACGCAGTCCGCGGTCTTGTGCGGTTTCACCTTGACGACGCCGTCGCGCGAGCCCGGCAGATAGGGGAGGCCCAGCCGCTTCGCGATCACGCCGTCGAAGCCGGCAGCCTGCAGGGACTGCAGCCAGTCGCGGCCCTGAGCGGCGTCGGCCGACACCGGCGAGAGCGAGAAGCCGCTCGCCCGCCGTTCCAGCTCGGCACGCCGCTCCTCGATCGGCCGCTCGTGTAGCGGTGCGCCCTCCCAGAGCAGGAGGTCGAACGCGACGAACGTCGCCGGGATCTCCGCCGCCAGCCGGCGCACGCGGCTCTCCGCCGGGTGCAGGCGCATCTGCATCGCGTCGAAGTCGAGCTTCCCGTCGCGCACGATCACGATCTCGCCGTCGAGCGCCGAGTGGGGCGGCAGCAGCTCGAAGAGCGGCCGCAGCTCCGGGAAGTAGCGCAGGAGCGGCCGCCCGTTGCGCGACCAGAGCGCCGCCTCGCCGCCGTCGTTCTCGAGCACGCCACGGAAGCCGTCCCACTTCGGCTCGTAGCGCCACGCCCCCTCCTCGTCCGGCAGCTCGGCGACGAGCTCCGCCTCCATCGGCGGGAAGGGGACGTTCGGGCCCGGCGCGTCAGCCATGGCCGAAAAGGGCGTGTGTGTAGGTGTACACAGTCATCTGATGGAGGTGTACACCGTCGCCGGCGACGGTGGATGTCGTCGCATCGGGGCGACGCCACCGCCGCAGACCCTAGCCGCGGCACCCTGCGCGATGCCCGGCGGGCAAACGACTACGCTCCCTCGGCATGCGGAGGGTTGCCGTCACCGGGCTGGGCGCGATCACGCCGATCGGCAACGACGCGCGCGCGACCTGGCGCGCCGCGGTCGCGGGCGAGAGCGGGATCGACTTCATCCGCGCCTTCGACGCGAGCAGCTTTCCGGTGCGGGTCGCCGCGGAGGTCAAGGACTTCGACCCGACCTCGGTCGCCTCGGCGAAGGAGGCGCGCAAGCTCGACCGCAACGTCCTGCTCGCGCTCGGCGCGGCGCGCGAGGCGGTCGCGGACGCGCACCTCGACGGCGCCTACGACCCGGCGCGGGTCGGAATCCTCTTCGGCACCGCGATCGGAGGCTTTCTCGGGATCATGGAGCAGGCCGAGGTGCTGCGCGAGCGCGGCCCCGAGCGGGTGGCGCCGACCTTCATCCCGAACGTGCTCGTCGACACCGCGAGCGGCCAGCTCGCGATCTCGCTCGGCTTCCGCGGGCCGAACTACGCGCCCGTCTCCGCCTGCGCGACCGGGTCGACCGCGGTCGGAGAGGCGGCCGAGCTGATCAGGCGCGGCGACGCCGACGCCGTGCTCGCGGGCGGCGCCGAGGCGTGCCTGCACCCGCTGATCCTCGCCGGCTTCTGCGCCATGCGCGGCCTCGCCGCCGAGGACGAGCACCCGCCGCGCGCCTCGCGCCCCTTCGACGCGACGCGGGCCGGGTTCGTGATGGGCGAGGGCGCGTGCGTGCTCGTGCTCGAGGAGCTGGAGGCGGCGCGGCGGCGCGGCGCGACCGTCTACGCCGAGGTGCTCGGCTACGGGATGTCGAACGACGCGCACCATCTCGCCCAGCCCGATCCCGAGTCGCAGGGCGTCGCCGAGATGATGCGGCGCGCGCTCGCCCGCGCCGGGGTCGAGCCGGAGCGGGTCGGGTACGTCAACGCGCACGGCACCTCGACGCCGCTCGGCGACGCGGCCGAGACGAAGGCGATCAAGGACGTCTTCGGCGATCACGCGTACCGGCTCGCCGTCTCCTCGACGAAGTCGGTGACGGGGCACTGCTTCGGCGCCGCGGGAGCGATCGAGGCGATGATGTGCGTGCGCGCCGTCCACGAAGGCGTGCTGCCGCCGACGATCAACTACGTGCACCCGGATCCCGACTGCGACCTCGACTACGTCCCGAACGAGGCCCGGCACACGCAGGTGGACGTGGCGCTCTCGAACGCGATGGGTCTCGGCGGGCACAACGGCTGCGTCCTGATAGGGAGGGTGGAATGAGCGACTTCGACGAGGTGGAGGCCTACGCGACGGCGCACACGACGCCGCCGCTCGACGCGCTGCGGCGGCTCGGCGAGGAGACCGACGCGACCCAGGAGAGCCCGCAGATGTCGGTGGGGGCGCTCGAGGGCGCGTTCCTCCGCTTCCTCGTCGCCATGACGCGACCGCAGCGCGTGCTCGAGATCGGCGTCTTCACGGGCTGGTCGTCGATCGAGATGGCGCGGGCGCTACCGCCCGGAGGGCGCGTCGTCGCGTGCGACGTGAACGAGGAGACGACCGCGATCGCGCGGCGCTACGCGGAGGAGGCGGGGGTCGCGGATCGGATCGACTACCGCGTCGGCGACGCCAGGGAGACGCTCGCGGAACTCGAGGGGCCGTTCGACCTGGTCTTCATCGACGCGTGGAAGCCGGACTACGTCGACTATTACGAGGCGGTGCTGCCGAAGCTCGCCGAGGGCGGCACGATCCTCGCCGACAACACGCTCTCGGGCCGGACGGGCAACGAGGGAATCGTGCGCTTCAACGAGCACGTCCTCGCCGACGAGCGAGTCGAGTGCGTGCTCGTCCCGATCCGGGACGGCGTCACGCTGATTCGACGGCGCCCATGAGCTGGGAGGGGCCCACCGCCCCGTACCGGATCGAGACGCACCGGCTCGTGATCCGCTGCTACGACCCGCGCGACGCGACGCTGATGAAGGACGCGATCGACTCGAGCCTCGACCACCTCCGCGAGTTCATGCCGTGGGCGCACGACGAGCCGCAGAGCGTCGAGGAGAAGGTCGAGCTGTGCCGGCGCTTCCGCTCGGCCTTCGACGCGAACGAGAACTTCGCGTACGGCGTCTTCGACCGGGCCGAGCGCCGTCAGCTCGGCGGGAGCGGCCTCCATCCCCGAATCGGGCCGGGCGGGCTCGAGATCGGCTACTTCGTTCGCGCCGACGCGCTGCGGCAGGGGATCGCCACCGAGGTCGCGGCGGCGCTCACGCGCGTCGGCTTCGAGGTCTGCGAGGCGGACCGGATCGAGATCCGGATCGACCCCCGCAACACCGCGAGCCTCGGGGTTCCGCACCGGCTCGGGTTCCGTGAGGAGGCGCGGCTGCGGCGACGGCTCGCCGGTCGGCCTGGCGAGCCGCTCCGCGACGTCGTCATCCACACGCTCTTCCGCGACGAGTACGACGCCGCGACCGCGCCGGCGCTCCGCGCCTTCGACGCCGCGGGCAAGCAGCTCCTCTGACGCAGTTCTGTCGGGCCGGGGACCCGTCCGCGGGAGCCTCGTCCGGTGTCAGACACCGGACGCGCCCGTCTCGGACAGCGTCCGAGACGGGCGAACCGCTTGGTCGCGCGGTTCTCGGGCTGCCGGACACGTCTCCAGCGGACACGTCCGGTGTCAGACACCGGACGTGTCCGCCGCGGACGAGAGCGCGGCCTCGAGTCCGCCGAGCGACCCCAGCACGACGTCGGCGAGGGCGAGTGCCTCGTCGTCCGGCGGGTAGCTCGGATTCGGGATCGCGACGACGCGCATCCCGGCCGCCTTCGCGGAGCGGATGCCCGCGTGCGAGTCTTCGATCGCGGCGCAGCGCTCCGGCGCGACGCCGAGCCGCCGCGCGGCCTCGAGGTAGACGTCGGGCGCCGGCTTGCCTCGGTCGACCTCCTCCGACGAGACCGTCGCGCGGAAGCACTCCGCGAGCCCGGCCAGCTCCAGCACCGCCTCGAAGATCTCCCGGTTCGAGGAGGACGCGAGCGCGAGCGGGAACCGCTCCGCCGCCCACCGCACCGCCTCGACCGCGCCCGGAAGCAGCGGCAGCCCGCGACGGTAGGCCGCGAGCATCCGCCGCACGACCTCCGCGTCGATCGCAGGCGGCTCGTCCGGCACGCCCGCGACCTCGTGGAGATACGCCGACCATTCCGGCGCCGACATCCCCATCATCGCCCGCTGCACCTCCGCGTCGTAGCGCCCGCCGCGCTCGCGCACCAACCCCTCGCGCACCGCGTCCCAGACCTCCTCGGAGGCGATCAGGACGCCGTCGAGGTCGAAGACGACCGCCTCGATCACGTCACACCGCGTGGTAGGCGCTCTCGCGATAGACCAGCGCCTGGCGGGACGGGCCGTGCTCGAGCGAGATGACGTCCGCGACGAAGAAGGTGTGGTCGCCCGCGTCGTGCTCGGCGCGGGTCTCCGCCTCGATCCAGCCGAGCGCGCCCTCGACCAGCGGCGCGACGCGCCCCTCGCGGGTCGGGACGCCCTGCCAGTGGACGATCGGCGGATAGCCGGACGCGAAGCGACGCGCGATGTCCTCCTGGTCGGAGCCGAGCAGGCTCACCGCGAAGCGCCCGGCGCGGCGCAGCAGCTCGTAGCACGACGCCTGCTTGCCGATCGAGACGCCGACGAGCGGCGGGTCGAGCGAGAGCGACACGAGCGAGGAGACGGTGACGCCCATCCGGTCGCCCTCGACGTCCACGCTGAGAATCGAGACGCCGTGCGGCCACAGCCGCATCAGCCCGCGCAGGTCCTCCCCCGTCGGCACGGAGCGATCATACGGGCGGCATCGCGGCCGACCGCCGCGGGAGCGGAGCCCGCCCCGCCGCCGCGACCGCCACGCCCACGAGCGCCGCCGCGCCGAACGCCGCCGCGCTCGCCTCCAGGGCGAGCGAGGCGCCTGCGCGCCCGAGCATCGCGGCGACGAGGAAGCCGACGCCCATCGCGAGCTGCTGCAGCGAGCCGCCGAGGGCGAACACGCCGGCGCGCAGCGACCCGGGCGTCTGCCGCTGCACGAGCGTGTCGTACGCCGTCTCGGTCGCACCGTCGGCGGCGCCGAGCAGGAAGAGCAGCGTCAGGATCGACGTCGCGAGCGTGCTCGTCCCGGCGACCGCGAGCACGCCCGCGCAGATCGCGAAGGCGAGCGCCGGCGTGCGCGCAGCGACCGCCTCGCCCGCCCGTCCGCTCAGCAGCTCGCCGCACATCAGCCCGACCGCGATCGCGCCGACCGCCACGCCGTAGCCGCCCACGTGCGGGGCTCGCGCCGAGAGGAACGCGGGCAGCGACGCGTTGAGCAGGCCGGTGGCGACGTTCGCGACCGCGAACGAGAGGACGAGCGCCCGCAGGCCGGGGCTCCGGCCGATGAACGCGAGCACCTCGGCCCGGTCGCGCGCAGGCTCGTCCGTCTCGCCGCGAGCCGGCACCGGCGCGCGTCCCGCCGCTGCGTAGAGCATGGCGGCGAGCGCGAAGGTCACGGCGTCCGCGGCGAGCGCGGGGAGGACCCCGACGCCGGTCGCGACGAGCCCGCCGGCGACCGAGCCGATCGCCATCACCGAGGCGCGCGCGAGCGCGTGCAACGCGTTCCCGGCATGCCGCTGCTCCGGCGCGAGCAGGTCGGCGACGAGGCTCGACGCGGTCGGGTCGGTTGCAGCGGCGAGGAGGTAGGAGACGAAGACGCAGGCGGCGACGAGGTACGGCCGGCCGGCCGCGACCAGCCCGAGCCCGGCGAGCGCCGTGAGCCCGCGCGCCGCCTCCACGGTGCGGAGCGTCGCGAAGCGGTCGCACCGGTCGAGCACCACGCTCGCGGCGACCCCGCCGGCGACCGACGCCGCGAGCCGGGCGAGCAGGACGAGGCTGACCGCGAGCGTCGAGTGCGTCCGCTGGTACATCCACGTCACGAGCGCGGCGAGCGCCATCCAGTCGCCCAGCTTCGACGCCGTCCTGCCGACGAGCAGCGTCCGGAAGCCGCGCACGCGGAGCGGGTCGAGCACGCGCGAGCACGGCGCGTCGCTCTCGCGGCGACCCTGGCGCACGACGAAGAGCGTCGCGCCGCAGACGAGCAGCACGTCGCCGACCGAGAAGGTGTTCGCGAGCGGCAGCCACGCCGGCAGCGCGAACACGTCGCCCAGGAAGTGGAGCCGCGTCGCGCTCGTGATCAGGCCGGTGTTGTTCGAGATGCCGTCCCCGACCAGCTCGGCGGCCGGCCGGCCGCTCTCCGTCCAGGCGGCGAGCGACACCGGCATGTGGCCGCCGTTGAGGAAGATCGCGAGCGCGTTCGAGCCGAGCCCTGCCGCCGCGAGCGCGAAGCCGGGCACGCGCAGGTTGCGCAGCCCGAACGCGATCAGGAGCCCGTACGAGACGAGATGGACGGCTCCGTCGCCGCCGGGCACCTGCATGCCCGCCGCGTACACGAGGAGCTGCAGCGCGAGCGCGACCGGCACCGTCCAGCTCCACGCGAGGCGGACGGCGGCGAGCCGGCGCAGGTCGGCGCCGAGCAGCCACGCGAACGCGAACCCGACCAGGCAGAGGACGCCGAGGATCATGCGGGCCCCGGCGAGAGGCCGGCGAAGAGGCTCGCCTCGACCCGCGCCAGCTCCGGCATCGTCCGCGCGGCGGCGGCCGGCGCCGCGAGGATCGCCGGCGCGATCGGCTCGAGCCGGTGCGGCACCGGGATCTCCGCCAGCGCGCGCTCGAGGCGGCCGCGAATCGCGTCCAGCTCGTCCACGGCCGCGATCGTCGAGATCGCGAACTCGTCGTCGCCGATGCGCATCACGGCGTCGCTCGAGCGCAGCGTCGCGCGCAGCCGGCGCTCCGCCTCGGCGACGACCTGCTCCGAGACGAGCTGCCCCGCCCCGCGGCGCAGCCGCTCGAAGGCGTCGAGGCGGACGTGGAGGAGCGCGCGCTCCGAGAGCGACCCGCGCTCGAGCGGGTGCGGCCGCCGCCGCTCGAGCGGCAGCTCCGCCGCGATCCCCTCGACGACGCGCCGCAGCAGGTCCAGCTCGCGGACGCGGGGCCGTCGCCGCAGCCCGAGCACGAGCCGGTGTTCGCGGTTCGCGTGGTCGGAGACGACGGCCCAGCTGCCGTCCGCGAGCCGCTTCGGCCGGCGGTCGCCGCCGAGCCTCGCCCACGCCTGCACCTCGGCGAACGCGGCCGCGGGCACGTGCTCCGGCGCCTCCAGCTCGCGCGCCGCGGGATCGGCGGCGATCCACGCCGCCCAGCCCGGGAAGCCCGCCGCACCCGCGACCACCTCGGCGCCGAGACCCTCGGCGAGCGCGGCGTCGGCGGCGCGGCTGCGCGCGCGAAGCCGCCGCTCTCCCGCCGCCCAGACGAGCAGGGCCGCGAGCGCGAGCACGGCCGCCGCGGCCGCCGCGGGACGCGGCACCTGCGGCACGCCGGTCGCGACGAGCGCCAGCGCGATCGCGCCCATCGCCGCGAGCCGCGGCTGCAGGAGGAGCGCCGGCTCGGGCAGGGGCGTCGCGCGCACCGGCGAGAAGCGCCGCCGCAGCTCCGCCAGCTCGTCGGGAGAGAGCTGCGCCGCCGGCCGCTCGCCCTCCATCACCGCCGCGAACGCGCGCGCGACGAGCGGATGAAACTGCGTCCCCGCCTTGTCGCGCAGCTCGGCGACCGCCTCGGCGGTCGTCAGCGCCGGCCGGTAGGGCCGTGCGGAGGTCATCGCGTCGAAGCTGTCCGCGACGATCAGGACGTGCGCCTCGATCGGCACCTCCTCGCCGCGCACCCCGTAGTAGCCCTTGCCGTCCCAGCGCTCGTGGTGGAGGGCGGCGTACTCGGCCAGCTCGCGCGCGAACGAGAACGGCCGCAGCAGCTGCGCCGAGAGGCGCGGGTGCATCCGGATCTGGGTCAGCTCGTCGTCGGTCAAGCGCTCCGAGCTGCCGAGCGTCCGCGACTCGACCGCGATCTTGCCGAGGTCGTGGAAGCGGGCCGCGGAGACGAGCCGCTCGGCCTCCCGCCGCGGCAGGTCGATCGCCGCCGCGAACCGCTCGACCAGCTCGGCGACGCGCTCCGAGTGCTCCGCCGTCGTCGGGTCGCGCGCGTCGATCACGTCGACGATCGCGTTCAGCGCCTGGCGGGTCTCGCGGCGGAGCCGCTCGAAGTTCGCCTTCGAGGCGAAGAGCGCGCCGAAGAGCGGCAGCAGGAACGGCAGCAGGACGGGGTTCTCGCCGATCCCGAACGCGACGACGACGCCGAGGCTCCCCTCGCCGGCCGCCGCCGCGATCTCCTCGCCGGTCGCGACGCGGAGCAGGCGCAGGAAGGAGCCGGCGCCGGTCGCGGCGAGGCCGCCCGCGAAGATCGCGCTCGTGCAGACGTAGCGGGTGAGGATGAGCACGAGGAGCGCCGGCACGTACGCGAGCGTCCACGGGCGGTCGTGGCCCGGCAGCAGCTGGAAGACCCAGGCGGCCGCCCAGGCCGACGCGCCGAACATCGCCGAGTTGACGAGCACGAAGTGGCGGCCGTCGCGTCGCAGCCCGTCCACGATCAGGACGCCGAGCGCCGCCGTGATCGCGGCGCCGGTCGGGTGGAGCAGGATCGCCGCCGCGACGTGCGCGACCGCCGAGAAGGAGAGCGCCGCGTCCTCCTCGCCGCGCCTGCGCACGACCAGCTCCTCGCCCGCGACCGCGATCGCGAGCAGCGGCGCGATCCGCGCGTAGCCGTGCAGGAGCGACGGCTCGAGCGCGAGCCGGAGCAGGAGGGCGATCCAGAACGCGCCTCCGACGAGATAGGAGTAGGTACGGAGTCTCGGGTGCAAAACGTGCCGCCCCTCGGCGGTTCGAGTCGCATCGGCATCCGGGGCTCTTTCCTTGACGGCCCGCGAGCGGGACACGAGAAATGCCGCGAAAGGGGGAGGCGCGCCTGCGGGCGGTCGACCTACGACACGAGCGGTCGTACTGCGAGCTGAAGGGGAACTGTGATGTCCAAGGTGAAGACCGCACGTGTCCTGTACTTCCTCGGTGTCGTCGCGGCGTTCGTCGTCGCCTCCGGCGCCGACCGGAAGTTCTGGCACTGAGGAAACGGGTCACGGGCCGGCCTGCGGGCCGGCCCGCTCCCACCTAGCCGTCGAGGCGGCGGGGGTGGGATTCGAACCCACGGGCCCCGAAGGGCTCAGAGGTTTTCAAGACCTCCCCGTTCGACCGCTCCGGCACCCCGCCGTCAGGGGGTGACGGTATCCGGCGCGCCGTAGTCGCGCAGCACGTCCGGCACCGCGCCCTGGAAGTTCTCGAGGATCGCGAGCACCGTGCGGTCGGTCGTCGCGGTGCCGTTCAGCGTGTGCACCGGCTCGAGCCCCTTGCCGGCGCGGTGGCGGATGCCGAGCCGCCGCGCCTGGAAGTCGGTCGTGTTCGAGGCGGAGGTCAGCTCCCGGTAGCGCTCCTGGAACGGGAACCACCCCTCGATGTCGATCTTCCTCACGGCGGGCGCGCCGAGGTCGCCGGCGGCGACGTCGACGACGCGGTAGGGGAGGCCGAGCGCCTGCAGGATCTCCTCCTCGATCGCGACGAGCCGCTCGTGCTCGTCGGCGGAGTCCTCGGGCAGCACGAAGGCGAACAGCTCCACCTTGTTGAACTGGTGGACGCGGAACATGCCGCGCGTGTCCTTGCCCGCGGCGCCCGCCTCGCGGCGGAAATTCGTCGAGAAGGCGGTGTAGCGGAGCGGCAGCTCGTCGTCCTCGAGGATCTCGCCCGTGTGCAGCCCGGCGAGCGCGACCTCCGAGGTGCCGGTCAGGTAGAGGTCGTCGCCCTCGAGCGCGTAGATGTTCGAGCGCTCGGTCGGGAAGAAACCGGTGCCGTACATCGCCTCCTCGCGGACGAGCACCGGCGGCAGCATCGGCGTGTGCCCGTGCTTCGCCGCGGTGGCGAGCGCGAAGCGGTAGAGGGCGAGCGCGAGCAGGGCGGTGTCGCCGAGCAGGTAGCCGAAGCGCGAGCCGGAGAGGCGCGCCGCGCGCTCCATCTCGAAGCGGCCGATCTCGGTGTGCTCCTTCGGCTCGGCGAGCTGCGGCGGCTCGCCGACGCGCCGCAGCTCGACCGCGTCCTCGTCGGTGAAGCCGTCGGGGGCGGAGTCGTCGGGCGGGTTCGGCACCAGCGCGAGCGCGGCGTCGCGCTCCGCCTCCGCCTCCGCCAGCTCCTGCTCGACCCGCTGCAGCTCCTCCTTGACGCCGCGCAGCTCCTCGAGCTGCTCGGGGGTGGGCTTGCCCTTGAGCTTCGTCGTCGCGCGCAGCTCGTCGGCGCGGGGCACGAGCGAGCGCCAGCGCTCGTCGGCGGCGAGCCAGGCGTCGAACGCCTCGGCCGCGCCCTTGCGTGCGAGCCGGCGCCGGAACTCGTCCGGGTCGTTGCGGGCGGCGCGCGCGTCGATCACGTGAGGGAGTCTAGGTACGCCTCCAGCAGGGCGGCGACGCCTTCGTCGGCGACCGCGGGGACGACGAGGTCGGCGCGCGCGAGGATCTCGCCGTGCGCGTTCGCGACGGCGACGCCGAACCCCGCCCAGTCGAGCAGCTCGCGGTCGTTCTCGCCGTCGCCGCAGGCGACGGTCTCCTGCGGGGCGAAGCCGAGCCGCTCCGCGAGGAACTGGAGGCCGGAGCCCTTGCTCACCTCGGGGTGCGCGAACTCGAGGAAGTAGGGGAGCGACTTCGAGACGAAGAGCTTCCCGGCGAAGCGCGGCTTCAGCTCCGCCTCGAGCCGGTCGAGCGCCTCCGGGTCGCCGACGGCGACGAGCTTCGTCGGGTCGGCGGCGAGCCAGTCGCGCAGGTCGCCGACGGCGTGGATCTCGATGTGCTGGAAGTCGGCGTACGCGCGCGCCTCGGGCGTCACCTCGGCGACGTAGAGCGTGTCGTCGACGTAGCAGTTGAGGTGGAAGCCGGCCGCGATCACGGCGTCCATCGCCTCGAGCGCCTGCGCGCGCGGGATCGGGACGTGGCGGAGGAACTCGCCGGTGCGCGGGTCGGCGACGACGGCCCCCTGGTAGCAGATCACCGGGTCGTCGAGGCCGGCCTCCTCGAGGTAGGGGAGGACGGCGCGGAACATGCGGCCGGTGACGACGATCACGCGCGCGCCGGTGTCGCGGACGCGGCGGATCGCGTCGCGGGTGCGCGGGCGCAGGATCGCGTCCTCGCCGATCAGCGTCCGGTCGAGGTCGGTCGCGAAGGCGGCGACGCGGCGCGGGAAGCCCGGCGGGAGCGCGAGCGGCGCTACGGCGTGCTGCCGGTCGCCTGGACGACGAACGAGGCGACGTCGGCGATCTGCTGGTCGGTCAGCTGGCCCTGGAACGAGGGCATCGCGCCCTTGCCGAGCGTGACGCGCGCAGTCGCGAGCCGGAAGTTCGGCTTCGCGGTGTCGAGGTTCGGGCCGACGGTGCCGGTCGCGCCGACGGCGGCGAGCGTGTGACAGCCGGTGCAGCCGGCCGACTGGAAGATCTTCTTGCCGTTCGCCGGGTCGCCGGTCAGCTTCAGCGCGGGCGTCGCGGGCGGCGGCTCCGCCTTCGGGAGCGAACCGACGACGGTCTCCGGGGTCGGCGTCGCGACGCCCTGCGAGCCGCAGGCGGCGAGCAGCGACGCGGCCGCGAGGGCCGGGAGGATGAGGGCGAGACGGCGCACCGGGCGAGACTCTAATGAACTGCTAAGACCGCGCGCTCGCGGAACCGGCGCGACGCGCCCGGCGAGTACGATGGCGGCATGAAGCGCAGATCGTTCGGTCGCGACAGGGGGCTCTCGCTGCGGATGCTCGCCACGAGCGGCCTGCTCGGGCTCCTGTACGTCGTCTTCGCCGTCGTCCTCTTCAACGTCTTGGACGTCGGGCTCGCGCCGATGCTCGTGATCGTGATCGGGATGGCGCTCTTCCAGTACTGGACGTCGGACAAGCTCGCGCTCGCCGCGGCGGGCGCGAAGGTCGTCTCGCGCGAGGACGCGCCGGAGCTGCACGCGATGGTGGAGCGGCTCTGCGCCATGGCCGACCTGCCGAAGCCGAAGATCGCGGTCGTCGACACGGACGTGCCGAACGCGTTCGCGACCGGGCGGAGCCCGCAGCACGCGGCGGTCGCCGTCACGACGGGCCTCTGGCGGCGGCTCGAGCCGCAGGAGCTGGAGGGCGTGATCGCGCACGAGCTGTCCCACATCGCGAACCGCGACGTGCTCGTGATGACGCTGGCGAGCTTCTTCGCGATGCTCGCGGCGATGCTGACCCGCTTCGGGCTGTACGCGGGGATGTTCGGCGGCTACGGCGGCGGGCGACGGGATTCGAACAACAACCAGGTGCCGGTCTGGCTGATCGTCTTCGTCGTCTCGATGGTCGTGTACGCGATCAGCTTCGTCCTGATCCGGACGATCTCGCGCTACCGCGAGTACGCCGCCGACCGCGGCTCCGCCGTGATCACGGGCGCGCCGGAGCACCTGATGAGCGCGCTCCAGAAGATCGCGAGCGGCATCACCCAGATTCCGCAGCGCGACCTGCGGGAGGTGGCCGGCATGAACGCGTTCTTCATCGTCCCGACGAACTGGCGCCAGCAGGTGGGCGAGCTGTTCATGGATCACCCGCCGATGGAGAAGCGCCTCGCCGCCCTCGCGGAGATCGCCCGCGAGATGGGCCGCCCGGTCGCGTAGCAGCTCTCGCGCGGGCGTGACACTTCCGTCGCGGTGCCTGGGCGTGCCCAGGCACCGTTACGGGACCGTGTCTGCTTCCTGACTGCGCTCAGATCGGGGCGTCGAAGAGGGCGAGCCACTTGCTCAGGTCGGGCTCGATCGGCAGCTCGGGCTCGAGCTTCGCCTTCAGCTCCAGCTCGCGCGCGTTGTCGCGCTCCTGCTTCCCGCCGGCGGGGAGGAACGGCCAGAACGTCCCCGTCTTGTAGCCGTAGATCCAGTAGACCGGGTGCTCGTCGCCGCCGAAGCGGAACGCCGCGGCGAGCAGCTGCCCGCCGAAGCCCTTCGCCTGCAGCTCCGAGCCGACCGCGTGCACCGCGGTCACCTGATCCTCGAGGTCGGGGTCGCGGACGATCGCCCACTCGAAGCCGAACGAGTCCGTCTTGCGGTCGAGCTTCGACTGCTGCTCCGCCGCGACGCCCTCGAGCAGCTGCTCGATCTCGCGGTCGGCCTCGCTGAAGCCGCCGGCGGAGAGCGGCTTGAAGATCGCGGCACCGACGCCCGCCGTCTTCAGTCCGCATTCCAGGTCGAGCGTCACCGCCGCCGTCGAGAGCGCGAACAACCGCTCGCCGGCCGGCTCCTTCAGCTTCTTGCGGCCGAAGAGGATGTCGCCGAGGCGGGTCAGGACTCCGAGGCTTCCTCCGCCGGCTCGCCGGCGGGCCGCTGGCCGGCGGCGCCCGGTGCGGGCTCCGCGTCGCCGGCGCCGATCTCGCCCTGCGGCGTCCCGGAGCCGACCTCGGCCTTCAGCTTCGCCAGCTCGTCCTCGACCTGCGAGGAGGAGGAGATCTGCGCCAGCTCGCGGTCGAGCTGCGTCTGGTCGCCCGCGGTGAAGTCCTCGAGCGCGCCCGACGCGGTCAGCTCGTCGATCGCCGACGCGCGCGCCTGCAGCTCCTCGGTCTTCTCCTTCGCCCGCTGGATCGCGAGCCCGGTGTCCGACATGTGCTGCCCGATCCCGGTCGCCGCCTCGCCGATCCGCACCTGCGCCTCGGCCGCCGAGTACTGCGCCTTCAGCACCTCCTTCTGGGAGCGGAACGACTCGATCCGCGTCTCGAGCGTCTGCTGCGACTCGACGAGCTTCTGCTGCTGCGCCTCGAGCTGCTGCACCTGCGCGTCGAGGCTCTGGAGCTGCTGCTGCGCGGCGGCCTTGCGCTCGAGCGCCTGGCGGGCGAGATCCTCGCGGTTCGCGGCGACGGCCTGGCGCGCCTGCGTCTCGAGCTTGACGACGTTCTGCTCGAGCTTCTGCGTCTGCAGCTCGAGCCGCTTCTTGGCGGTGACGACGTCGGCGACGCCGCGCTTCACGTTCTGGAGCTGCTGCTGCATCTGCTCGTACGAGTAGTCCAGCGTCTCCGTCGGGTTCTCGGCGCGGTTGAGCAGCTTCGAGAACTTCGCCTTCACGATCAGCGACGCGCGTGACATCAGGCCCGCCATCGGTCCTCCTCGTGGGTCTCGGAAGGTCTAGCCTAGCGCCATGCTCGTCGAGAAGAGCATGCACCCGGAGTGGCTCTCGAACGCCTTCGCGATCGCCGACGGCGAGGGCGGGACGGCCGTTTTCGTCGACTCGGGCGCCGATCCCGCGCCGCTCGTCGCCGCCGTCGAGGAGTGGGGCGCGACGCCGGCCGCGCTGCTGCGCACCCATTCCCATCACGACCACGTCGTGCACGAGCGCGAGCTGGCGAGCCGTTACGGGATCCCGGTGATCGCCGAGCCGGGCGTCTTTGACTGGGGCGAGCTGCGGATCCTCGGGGTCGCGACGCCCGGGCACTCCGACGACATGGTCGCGTTCGTCGTCGAGGGGCGCGCGGTGCTGACGGGGGACACGCTCTTCAAGGACGCGGTCGGCGGCGGCGACCTCGAGGCGATCCGGCGCGCGGTGATGGACACGTTCATGGATCTCCCGGACGAGATGCGCGTCCTGCCGGGCCACAGCGAGGAGACGACGATCGGCCGCGAGCGCGAGCACAACCCGTTCGTCCGCGTCTGGAGCGGAGCGGAGCCGGAAGGGGCGGAGCGCGTCCGCGTCGCCGGCCGCGACGCGGCGCTCGTCGTCTGGTCGCCCGACTACGACGGCAAGGGCAAGGCGTGGGTGCGCTTCGACGACGGCACGGACGCGATCGTCGGCGGCTCCCGCGTCGAGCGCGGCTAGTCCGCGACCGCCATGTCCGAAAGGGACAGTAGGTTGCCCGGGTGCGCCTGCTCGTCGCCCGCTGCGAGGTCGTCTACTCGGGCCGCCTGAACGCCGTGCTGCCGGAGGCGGTGCGCCTCCTGATCCTCAAGGCGGACGGCTCGGTGCTCGTCCACGACGACGCCGGCGGCTACAAGCCCTTGAACTGGATGACGGCCCCGACGTTCGTCGTCGACGAGGGCGACCGGCTCGTCGTGACGAAGCCGAAGACCGAGGACCAGCTCGAGATCCGGCTCGTGGAGGTGCTCTCCGACGTGACGCACGACATGGGCGAGTCGGCGGCGCTCCAGAAGGACGGCGTCGAGCGCGACCTGCAGGAGGCGCTCGCGGCCGCGCCGGAGGCGCTCGGCGAGGAGCTGGTGCTCGTCAAGCGGGAGTGGCAGACCGAGGTCGGGCCGGTCGACCTGATGTGCAAGGACGCGGCGGGGGAGTGGGTGGCCGTGGAGATCAAGCGGGTCGGCACGATCGAGGCGGTCGAGCAGCTGACGCGCTACCTCGCGTTCATCCGCGAGGACCCGGCGAAGGCGACGTGCCGCGGCATCCTCGCCGCGCAGAGCCTGAAGCCGCAGGCGGTCGCGCTCGCCGAGTCGCGCGGCTTCCGCGCCGTCGCCGTCGATCTCGCCGTCCTCCGCGGCGAGCGCGAGCCCGACCTGACCCTCTTCGCGGCCTAGCCCCGGGCCGCGTCGACGGCGGCAGCCACGCCGGCGGCGAGACCGTCGGGATGGGCGTACGCGGCCGAGCCGAGCAGGAGCATGACGCCGTCGCGGGTACCGGCGCGTTCGAGCTGCTCGGCGCAGTTCTCCGCGCCGACGCCGCCGCCGATCACCGGGGTCGCCGGGCGCGCCGCCGCGATCTGCTCCCGCACCTCCTCGTCCGTGTCGAAGGTGCGCGGCGAGAAGGAGCCGACCTGGACGTAGTCGGCTCCGAGCAGCCGCGTCAGCTCCGCGAGCACCCGCGCCGAGACCGACACCGCGCCGCCGCGGCGCAGGAACGACGAGCCGACGCGGTGCACGAAGATCGGCAGCCCGTATTCCCGCAGCCGCGCGATCGAGCCGAGCCCCGCCAGGAACGCGTTCACCATCAGCGCCCGCGCACCCGCCGCGACGATCGCGTCCGCGTCCGCGCCCGTCACGTTCGCCGCGTAGAGGACGCGCTCCGGGATCGCGTCCTCGATCGCCCGCACCCGCTCCGGCGAGGAGCGCTGCAGCTCGTCGTCCTTGACGAGGACGGCGCCGCCCGCGGCGAGCTGCCCCGCGACCGCACCCGCCTCGCGCGGCCCGAGCCCGAGCGCCGGCTTCACGATCGCACCGACGCTCACCCCCGGCCGCGCCGGGAAGGCGGGGCCCGGCAGCCCGTCCGGCCACTCCACCTCGACCAGCCGGCAGCGCGCCATGTCCCCCCGGTCGGCCCACTCGCCCGCGACGCATGCGGCGAGGAGCTGCTCCGCGCTCGTCTCCCCGTCGAGCGTCGGGAAGTCGAGCGTCACGCGCGTCCCCGCGACCTCGACGACGCGCGCGCGGGCGCTCGAACGGACGTCCGCCAGCGACACCGACTGGAGGACGGCGAGCGTCTCGCCCCACCCGGGCGGGTCGATCTCGTAGACGGCGCGCACGCCCGTATCGTAGGTCCACACACGGGAGGAGGAGCCATGACCGTCAAGCTGCACCGCTGCTCGAGCCAGTGGGTGAAGTTGCAGGGCCACCCCTGCTGGAAGGTCGAGAAGGCGCTGATCGACGCCGGCGTCGACTACGAGCGCGTCGCCGGCCCGTTCCGCAAGAACAAGCGCGCCGCCGTGATCGAGGGGACGGGCCAGGCGTCCTACCCGGCGATCCAGTTCGAGGACGGCAGCTGGTACCGCGAGCAGTCGAGCGAGATGGAGCGGCGCATCCGCGAGGGGCGTCTGCGGGAGGCGGAGCCCGAGGTACACTGAGCGCCCGCGGGGCTATAGCTCAGTTGGGAGAGCGCCTGGATCGCACCCAGGAGGTCGCCGGTTCGAGTCCGGCTAGCTCCATTCCCGCTCGACCGCTTCGCCTCGGCCGCGCGCCTGCGGCGCGCAGGGCCATCGGCTCTCGCGTCCTGCCGGCGAGCGGTGACGTGCCGCCGCCGTACAGGTCGGCGGCAGCAGCGAGCGGCTCAGTTCAGACGAAGCGCTTGCGCCACGAACTGTGGCCGGTTTGCGCAACGCACAAGTTGAGTCTTCACTCACTCACTTCGTCTGCTGGCGCCGCTTTGCCGGGCGTCGACCGTGCCGTTGCACATACCGAGCGGCTGCAGGTCTCGAGGCGCAGCGCGACGCCCGGTAGATCGGCGAAGCCTGCGGGGTCGGCCGAGACGACCGTGCGGCCGCGCGTCAGTGCGGTCGCGGCTATCAGCAGGTCGTGCGCGCCCCGCGGGCGCCCGGACCGGCGTGCGTGTGCCAGCAGCCCCGCGTGCGCACGTGCCACCTCGAGGTCGTAGGGCTCGACCGGCAGCGAGGACAGCACGTCCTCGACGAAGCCGGCGCGTCGGCTCTTCGCCTCGCCGTGCGAGAGCTCGACCCCGACGAGAAGCTCGGCGGCGGTGATCGCCGCGATGGCCACGTCGTCCTCGTCGGAGATGATCGCGTCGAGCGCGTCCGCGGAGCGTTCTGCCGTGACGAGGATCGTCGTGTCGAGGATCAGTCGTTCCAGGGCCGATCCTCGATGCCCAGCGAGGAGCGAAGCTCGCGGAGCTCCGACGCCCACTGCTCGTCCGGCGGGGTCGAGCGCAAGATCTCCTTCACCCGCTTGCCGTTGGCGGCCCGAGCGGGTTCGATCCGGGCGACGGTCCGCCCGCGACGCACGACCAGAAAGCTCTCGCCGCGGCGCTCCACGGAGTTGAGGAGCTCCGAGAAGCGCCTCGCGGCTTCGGTCGCGCTGAGCGTCCGCATGCGATCAGATTATCAGATTTCAGTTCTTGGCGATGTCGATCGCTTGCGCAGCAACAAGCGCGTGGTTTGCGCGACGCCAAGGTGGCTCCACTCCCGCTTCGCCCGCTGACGGCCGACGGTTGCGCGCCGCGCCCGCGCGGGTCGGGCGCGGCCGGAACGCGCGGCGGGAGGCGCGCCGTGGCAAGGTTCGGCGATGACGCAGGCGGAGAAGGGAGTCGCGTTCGCGGCGCTCCACGCGGCCGAGCCGTTCGTGATCCCGAACCCCTGGGACGCCGGCTCCGCGCGCGTGCTCGAGGCGCTCGGGTTCCGCGCGCTCGCCACCACCAGCTCCGGCTTCGCCTTCACCCTCGGCCGCCGCGACGGCGGCGCCACGCTCGACGACGTCTGCGCCCACGTCGCCGCGCTCGCCGCAGCCACCGCGCTCCCCGTCTCCGCCGACCTCGAGAACGGCTACGGCCCCGACCCGGAGGACGCCGCAACCGCGATCCGCCGTGTCGCCGAGGCCGGCGCGGTCGGCGGCTCGATCGAGGACTGGGACCCGGACGGCCGCCTCTACGAGCCCGCGCACGCCGCGGAGCGGGTCGCCGCCGCGGCCGAGGCCGCCGCCGGCCTCGGCTTCCCGTTCGTCCTCACCGGCCGCGCCGAGAACCACATCCGCGGCAACCCCGACCTCGACGACACGATCGCGCGCCTCCGCGCCTACGAGGCCGCGGGCGCCGGCTGCCTCTACGCGCCCGGCCTGCGCACGACCGGCGAGATCCGCGCCGTCTGCGACGCCGTCTCGACGCCCGTGAACGTGCTCGCCCTCCCGGGGCTCACCGTGCAGGAGATCGTCGCCGCCGGGGCGCAGCGGATCAGCGTCGGCGGCTCGCTCGCCTGGGTCGCCGCCCGCGCCCTCGCCGACGCCGCGACGGCGATCCGCGACGAGGGCGACCTCTCGGCGCTCGCGGCGAGGATCCCGCTCGACGAATGGTTCCGCTCCTAGCGGCCGCCGCGCTCGCGGCGCCCGTGCACCGCGTCCACCTGCTCGGACGCTCCTGGGGCGGGCGGCCGATCGTCGCCACCGAGGTCGGCGACCCGCAGGGCACCCGCGTCCTCGTCGTCGGCGAGATCCACGGGAACGAGACCGCCGGGATCGCCGTCGCCCGCGCCCTCGCGCGGCTGCGCCCGCGCGGCCTCGACCTCTGGATCGTCCCCGAGCTGAACCCGGACGGCGTCGCCCGGAACGCGCGCGGCAACGCGCACGGGGTCGACCTGAACCGCAACTTCCCCGCACGCTGGAAACCCCTGCACGGCGTCCACGACTCCGGGCCGCGCCCGCTCTCGGAACGGGAGTCGCGGATCGCCGGCCGGCTGATCCGGCGGCTGCACCCGCGCGTGACGATCTGGTTCCACCAGCACCTCGACCTCGTCTGGGCCTCCGGCGGGCGGCGCCGGATCGAGCGCGCGTTCGCCCGCGTCTCCGGGCTCGCGTACCACCCGCTGCCGCCGCTCCCGGGCAGCGCCGTCACCTGGCAGAACGACACGCTGCCCGGGACGACCGCGTTCGTCGCCGAGCTGCCACCGGGGAGGCCCGACGCGGGCGCGGTGCGCCGCTACGTCCGCGCCGTCCTCGCCGCGGCGCGCACCCCGTAACCCCGATGCAGGTTCTCGCGTTCACCCGGGTCTACCCGAGCGATGGCGAGACCCGCGACACGCATGCTGCTCGCGGCCGCGCTCGCGGCGGCAGCCGTCCTCGCCGCGCCCGCCGTCGCGACCTCGCCGCCGGCCCCGCCCGCGAAGGCGTTCCTCTGGGCGGCGCCGACCGCACGCGCGCAGGCGGCCCGCACCGGCGGGCCGCTCTACTGGCGCGGCGGCGACGCCGGCGACGGGGCGATCGGCCTCGTGACCCACCCGTCCGTCTACCTCGTCTGGTGGGGCCGGAAATGGACGCGCGGCTTCACGATCCGCGACCGCGACGGCCGCCGCTTCTCCAGCCGCGCCCTCCAGCGCTACGTCCGCGCCTTCTTCGCCTCGGTCGGCGGCAGCGCGTGGGCCGGAGTCCAGACGCAGTACTGCACGGCCGCGCGCGGCGGCGCGACGAGCTGCGACGACGACGCCCCGCACGTCGAGAACCCGCCGCACCAGCTCGCCGGGGAGTGGGTCGACCCGGCGCCCGTCCCCGCCGACGTGCTCGCGCGGGGCGCGGCGCCCGCGAGCCCGCACGGCGCGGTCGAGACCGAGGCGCGCCGCGCCGCCGCCCGCCTCGGCTACGACCCGCAGGCGACCTACGTGATCCTGCTGCCGCCGGGCGGGCGCGTGCCGCCCGGGCCGGTCTGGTGCGGCCTGCACGCCCAGACCGAGGCGCCGGCGGGGGCGGGACGGCTCCAGTACGCGCTCGTCCCCTGGCTCGTCCGCCGCTGGCCCGGGCTCGGCTGGAGCGGCTGCGGCATGCACGCGGTCAACCGCGAGAGCGACGCGTTCGGCCACGGGATCTTCGACGGCTGGAGCATCGTCGCCGGCCACGAGTACGCCGAGGCGGTCACCGAGCCGGACGACTTCGACGGCGTCCGCGACGGCTGGAACGACGACCACTCGGCCGAGGCGGCCGACAAGTGCGCCTGGCGCGGGCTGCGCGACGTCAGGCTCGGCGCGCACCGGTTCGCGGTGCAGCCGCTCTGGAGCAACGAGGCGCAGGCGTGCGTGGTCTCGCGCTGAGCGGCGCGCCGGCCGCCGCGCGACCACTATCGTTCGGATCCGAGTCTTTCCCGAACCACGATCGACGGAGGAGCTTGTGACGATCACGGACCTGCCGGGCGGCATCGGCGACCACGGCATCGAGCCCTCGGGGCGCGTCTTCCGGAACCCGACAACCTCGCAGCTGTACACGCACGCGCTCGCCCGGAAGGAGGCCGTGCTCGCCGAAGACGGCCCGCTCGTCGTCGACACCGGCCGCTTCACCGGCCGCTCGCCGAAGGACAAGTTCGTCGTCCGCGAGCCCGGATCCGAGGAGCGGATCTGGTGGGGCGACGTGAACGCGGAGCTGTCGGAGCCGCACTTCGAGGGGTTGCGCGGCAAGCTCGTCGCCCATCTGCAGGCGCGCGACCTCTACGTGATCGACGCCTTCGCCGGCGCCGACCCGGCGCACCGGATCGGCGTGCGTGTGATCACCGCGCACCCCTACCACGCGCTCTTCTCGAAGACGATGTTCATCGAGCCGAGCCCGGACGAGCTGGCGGCGTTCTCGCCCGACGTGCTCGTGCTGCACGAGCCCGAGGTGGAGGCCGACCCGGCGACCGACGGCACGCGCTCCGGCACGTTCGTCGCGCTCCACCCGGCGCGAGGCGAGATCCTGATCGGCGGCACCTTCTACGCGGGCGAGATCAAGAAGTCGGTCTTCACGGTGATGAACGACCTGCTGCCGCTCGAGGGCGTGCTGCCGATGCACTGCTCGGCGAACGTCTCGCGCGACGGCGAGAACGTCGCGGTCTTCTTCGGGCTCTCCGGCACCGGCAAGACGACGCTCTCGGCCGACCCGGAGCGGCTGCTGATCGGCGACGACGAGCACGGCTGGGGTGACGACGGCGTCTTCAACTTCGAGGGCGGCTGCTACGCGAAGACGATCCGCCTCTCGCTCGAGGCCGAGCCCGAGATCTGGAAGGCGGCGCACAGCTTCGGCACCGTGCTCGAGAACGTCGTCGTCGACGAGGAGGGGCGGCTCGACCTCGACGACGACGCGAAGACCGAGAACACCCGCGCCGCCTACCGGCTCGAGGAGATCGCGAACGCGCTGCCGACGAAGCGTGCCGGCCACCCCGACTCGGTGATCTTCCTCGCCGCGGACGCCTTCGGCGTGCTGCCGCCGATCGCACGGCTCGACCGCGACCAGGCGCTCTTCTACTTCCTCTCCGGCTACACCTCGAAGCTCGCCGGCACCGAGCTGGGCGTCACCGAGCCGCAGCCGACCTTCTCGACCTGCTTCGCGGCCCCGTTCCTGCCGCAGCCGCCGACGGTCTACGCGCGGCTGCTCGGGCGCAAGCTCGACGAGCACGGCGCGAGCGTCTGGCTGATCAACACCGGCTGGACGGGCGGGCCGTTCGGCGAGGGCCACCGCATGCCGATCCAGGCGACTCGCGCGCTCCTGCACGCCGTCCTCTCGGGCGCGCTGCACGAGGTCGAGTTCCGCCGCGACCCGGTCTTCGGCTTCGAGGTTCCCCTGCGCGCGCCGGGGGTGGACGAGTCGCTGCTCGACCCGCGCTCGACGTGGGCCGACCCGGACGCCTACGACCGCAAGGCGCGCGAGCTGGCGGACCGGTTCCGCGAGAACTTCGCCCAGCACGAGGACGCGGCGGCCGAGATCGTCGCGGCCGGTCCGCAGGCGTAGACTTCCGCGCACGCGCGCCCCGGTTGCCCGCCGGGGCGCGCGCCTGACACGCGCCTTACGGGCGTCTCACCCGCTTCTTAGCGGCGTGCCGCAGAGTCTCGGCGACCAGGGACGACCGAAAGGACGAAGGGCATGTCTCTGAAGACGAAGATCGTCGCGGGCGCCGCCGTCGCCCTCATGCTCGCCGGCGCGGGCGCCGCGGTCGCGGCCTCCGGCGGCGGCGCCGCGTCGCACGGCGCGAAGGCGCACGCCCGACCCGGCCCGGGCCCCGGGCATCCCGGCCCCGCCGGCGACCTGCAGGCGGCCGCCGACTATCTCGGCGTCCCGCTCGCGACGCTGCGCGGCGAGCTGCGCTCCGGCAAGACGCTCGCGGACGTGGCGGGCGCGACCTCGAGCAAGTCCGTGGACGGGCTCGTGGCGGCGCTCGTCGCCTCGGCGAAGACGCACATCGAGGCGGCGGTGACCGCGGGCCGGCTGACCCGCGCGCAGGCCGACCGGCTCGAGTCGGGCCTCCAGGAGCACGTCGCCGACCTCGTGAACCACGCGCCGCCCGCGCGCGGCCCGGGTCGCGGCCCGCGCGGCCACGGCCCCGGGGACTGCGGCCCGGGCGGCCCGCCGCCCGGAGGTCCGCCGCCCGGCGGCGGGGCGAACGCGTAACGCGTCCCTGGCGCGCGGCCGGCCGCAGGCGCCGCGGCC
>DASSND010000055.1:0-30062 GCA_035688315.1 Gaiellaceae bacterium
CACCCCGGCTTCCGCGCCGGGAACGACCGCACGCTCGCGTTCGCGGAGCAGGCCGGCGGGCGGCTGATCCCGTTCGTGCGGCTCGCGCTCGACGAGGGCCCGCTCGAGGAGGCGGAGCGCTGCCTCGACCTCGGCGCCCGCGGGATCAAGCTGCACCCGCGCGCCCAGAAGTTCCTCCTGAACGACGACCGGCTCGCCCCGATCTTCGCGCTCGCGGCGGAGCGGCGCGTCCCGATCCTGATCCACGCGGGCCGCGGCCTGCCGCCGATCGCGGCCGAGCTGGAGCGGCTCGTCGACGCGCACCCCGGCGCGCAGCTGATCCTCGCGCACGCGGGCATCGCCGACCTCGCGAACCTCGCCGACCGCTTCGCCGGCAAGGCAGGCGTCTTCTTCGACACCTCCGTCTGGAGCGCGATCGACCTGCTCGGCTTCCTGCGGCTCGTGCCGCCGGAGCAGGTCGTCTACGCGTCCGACTACCCGTACGGCCAGCAGCCCGCGTCGCTTCTGCTCTCGCTGCGGGTCGCGCGCGTCGCCGGCTTCGACGACGGGCAGATCCGGGACATGCTGGCCGGGAACGCGAGCCGGATCGCGGACGGAGAGCCGCCGCTCGAGCCGTCGCGCCCGCAGGGCGCCGACACGCTCACGCAGCCGCTCGCGCACGCGCGCATCCACCAGTACCTCTCGATGGCGATGCCGCTCCTCTTCACGCGCCAGCCGGACGCGTTCGGCGCGCTCGGGCTCGCGCTGAACGCGACCGAGGAGCCGAACGGGCGCCGCGGCGAGCTGGACGACATCCGCGAGATCCTCGTGGCCGCGCGCGACCTCTGGCGGACGCTGCCGGAGGCCGACGACGACACCGAGGTGCGGGCGGTGGCCCGCCTGACCGTCCGCCTGATCCAGATGGCCGACACGCTGGCGGTGACCTCCGATGCCTGAGGTGCGGCTGACGGTGAACGGCGAGGAGCACGTCCTCGACGCGCCGGTCGGGACGAGCCTCGCGGCGGTGCTGCGCGAGCGGCTCGGGCTGACCGGGACGAAGGTCGCGTGCAACGAAGGGCATTGCGGCGCCTGCACCGTCCAGGTCGACGGCGTGCCGCGGCTCTCCTGCATCACGCTCGCCCACGCGGTCGACGGCGAGGTGACGACGATCGAGGGGCTCCGCGAGCACCCGCTCGTCGACGCGTTCGTCCGCTGCGACGCCGTCCAGTGCGGCTTCTGCACCCCGGGCCAGGTCGTCTCGGCGGCCGCGCTCGTCGCCGCGAACCCGGCGCCGAGCCGCGACGAGATCCGGCACGCGATGGCCGGGAACATCTGCCGCTGCGGCACGTATCCGAAGATCGAGGAGGCGATTCTCACGTGGCGCGACTGATCCGCACCGAGAAGGAAGTCGAAGGACGCTTCGAGGAGGTGTGGCTCGTCGTCGAGGAGGACGCCCTCGAGCAGTGGCCCGCGGGGCCGCTCTCCGTCGTCGGCCGGCCCGCGACCCGCAAGTCCGGGCCGGCGCGGGTGCGCGGCGAGGCGCGCTACACCGCCGACCTGCGCTTCCCCGGGATGCTGCAGGCGGCGCTCCTGCGCTCGCCGCACGCGCACGCCCGCGTGAAGCGGATCGACCTCGCCCCCGCGCTCGCACTGCCGGGTGTGCGGGCTGCGCTCGGGCCGGGCGAGGCGCCCGGGCTCGTCGAGGAGGCCGGCTTCGTCGGCGCGCCGGTGGCGGCGGTCGCGGCCGACTTCCCCGGGCAGGCGCAGCGCGCGCTCGACGCGCTCGAGGTCGAGTGGGAGATCCTCGACGCGGTGCTCGACCCGGAGGAGGCGGTCGCGCGCGGGCAGCTCGTCGGCGAGCCGCGCCGGAACGAGCGCGGCGACGTCGACCGCGCGCTCGCCGAGGCGGACGTCGTCGTCGAGGCGACCTACCGCACGCAGG
Source organism: Gaiellaceae bacterium (assembly GCA_035688315.1). GTDB lineage: Bacteria > Actinomycetota > Thermoleophilia > Gaiellales > Gaiellaceae > Palsa-739. The sequence goes on from DASSND010000055.1 coordinate 1,922, forward strand.
CCGTCCTGCACAACTCGCTGGAGACCCACCAGGCGATCTGCCAGTGGGTCGGCGACACGCTCGAGGTGCACATCTCGACGCAGTACGTGTGGGGCGTTCGCGCCGAGGTGGCGGCCCAGCTCGGGCTGCCCGCCGACCGGGTGCGCGTCGTCTGCGAGTACATGGGCGGCGGCTTCGGCTCGAAGAACGGGCCGGACGAGTACACGTTCGCCGCGGCCGAGCTGGCCCGGCGGACGGGGCGGCCGGTGCGCTGCGCGCTGACGCGCCGCGAGGAGAACGTGCACGCGGGCAACCGCAACGCGACGATCCAGAAGCTCACCGTCGGCGCCCGCAGCGACGGGACGATCGTGGCGCTCGCCGGCGAGTTCACGAACAGCGTCGGCTGGTCGGGCTGGTCGTCCTACACCGAAGGCCCGATGCAGATGCTCTACGCGTGCGAGAACCTCCGCACCGTCACGTACGGGGCGAAAGTGAACACGCCGCCGATGAAGGCGTTCCGCGCGCCCGGGTTCGTCGAGGGGACGTTCGGGCTCGAGTGCCTGCTCGACGAGCTGGCGGCCCGGCTCGACGTCGACCCGCTCGAGCTGCGGCGGCGCAACTACGCGCACGCGAACGACGGCACGCCCTTCTCCTCGAAGAACCTCGAGGAGTGCTACCGGCTCGCCGAGAAGCACTGGGAGCGGCGCCACGAGGTGCGCGCCCGCTCCGACGCCGTCTGGAAGCACGGGGTCGGGATGGCGAGCCAGATCTGGTTCGGCGGCGGCGGGCCGCCCTCGTACGCGTGGGCGCGGGTCGGCTCGGACGGCCGGGTCGCGATCGTGACCGCGATGCAGGACATCGGCACCGGCACGCGCACCGCGATGGCGCAGATCGCGGCCGAGGAGCTGGGGCTGCCGCTCGACCGCGTCGACGTCGTGCTCGGCGACACCGCGCGCGGGCCGTACGCGTCGATCTCGGCCGGCTCCTCGACGACGCCGTCGATGGGGCCCGCGGTGCGCGCCGCGGCGGCGGACGCGAAGCGCCGGATCCTCGAGATCGCGGCGCAGCGCTACCACCTCGAGGAGCGCGTGCTCGAGCTGCGCGACGGGCTCGTGCTCTCGCGCGACGGGAACCTCTCGGTGCCGGTCGAGGAGGTGGTCGGGCTGCTCGAGGCGGCGCAGATCCTCGGCAAGGGCGCGCGCGGGCCGAACCCGACCGGGATGAGCGTCCTCACCTTCGGGGTGCAGGTGGCGGAGGTCGCGGTCGACGTCGAGACCGGCGAGGTGCGGGTGCTGCGCGTCGCGGCGATCCACGACGTCGGCCGGATCGTCAACCCGCTCGGCGCCGCGTCGCAGGTCGAGGGCGGGATCATCCAGGGCGTCGGCCACACGCTCTCGGAGCAGCGGCTGCTCGACCCGGAGACCGGCGCCGTCCTCACGACCTCGCTCGACGCGTACCGGATGCCGACGATGGCCGACGTCCCCGAGATCGTCTCCGAGTTCGTCGACCGCCCGGACGAGCACCTGACGAGCCTCGGCTCGAAGGGCCTGGGCGAGCCGCCGATCATCCCGGTCGCCGCGGCGATCGCGAACGCGATCCGCGACGCGACCGGCGCCGACGTGCACGAGCTGCCGATCTCGCGCGAGGAGATGCTGCGCGCGCTCGAGGCGGCGACGCGGAGGGAGCGGCGTGGAGCTGCTGCGGCCGTCTAGCGTCGAGCAGCTGGACGGCGGGCTCTTCCTGCACGGCGGCACCGAGGTGGTGCCGCTGCTGCGGGACGGGATCCTGCGGGCGGAGCGGCTCGTCGACGTGCGCGGGGTCGTCCCGCGCGGGATCGGCGACGGCGTCGTCGGCGCGGGGACGACGCTGGCGGAGCTGGAGGTCGACCCGCAGGTGCCGGACGCGCTGCGCGAGGCGTGCCGGCTCGCCGCGTCGCCGCAGCTGCGCGCGATGGGCTCGCTCGGCGGCAACCTGCTGCAGGCGACGCGCTGCTGGTACTGGCGGCTCGCGTACCCGTGCCGCCTGCACGGCGGCGAGCGCTGCCACGCGCGCGAGGGGGAGCACCGGGAGCACGCGATCTTCGCGAACGACTTCTGCGCCTCGGCCCATCCCTCCGACGTCGCCGCGGCGCTCGTCGCGCTCGGCGCGCGGCTGCGGACGAGCCGCCGCGAGCTGGCGGTGGAGGAGCTGTACCGCCTCCCCGACGAGGCCGACCGGCGCACGACGACCCTGGAGGAGGGCGAGCTGCTGCTCGAGGTGGAGCTGCCGCCGGTCGAGGCGTCCGTCTACCTGAAGGCGATGGACCGCGCGCGCTGGTCGTTCCCGCAGGTCGGCGTCGCGGCGGCGCGGCACGCGGACGGGACGACCCGGCTCGCGCTCGCGGGCGTCGCTCCGATCCCGTGGCTCCTCGACGGCCCCGACGCGCTCGAGTCGGCGACGCCGCTCGAGCGGACGGAGTGGAAGGTGCCGGTCGCGCGCGCGCTCGTCCGGCGCGCGCTCGCGGCCCTCTAGAGATCCCCGCCGCCGTGGCGGGAGGCGATGCAGTCGATCGCCCACTCGTTCGCCTTCAGGACGATCCGCTCGGCGAGCACCTCCGGCTCGTCGCCCGCCTGCTCGCGCGGCACCTCGACGACGACCTGGTGCACGGCGGCTTCGACGAGGCGGCCGAACTCGTGCCGGTCCTCCGCGACGATCGCGAAGGAGGGGAGCAGGTCGCGCAGGGCGCGTGCCAGCTCCTCGATCTCGGCCGGAGTCGCGTGCCGGCCCGCGAAGACGCCGAAGTTGACGCGCACCTCCAGCGCGGGCTCGTCGTGCGCGCGCACGCGCATGGCGATCGCGGGTTCGTCCATCAGCGGGAGCATCGCACGCGCCGCATGCCCGCGGCGCGCGTCCCGCTAACCCGCGGTCCGGGGCTCCCAGCGGAAGCGCCGCACGGCGACGAGCAGGCCGGCGGCACCCCACGCGGCGAGCGCGCCGATCGCGCCCGGCTTCGACCAGATCGCGTGCTGGTGCAGGTAGACGGCGTTGGCGAGGTCGACGAGGTAGCGGAGCGGCAGCACGTCGCCGATCGCGCGCAGGAAGCGGGGATAGTGCTGCGTCGGCCCGAAGGCGCCCGAGACGAACGCCATCGGCAGCACGATCAGGTTGACGACCGCGGACGAGCCCTCCGCCGAGCGGACGAGCCCCGAGAGGCCGACGCCGAGCGCCGCGAAGCAGAGCCCGCCGATCACGACGAGGAGCGCGAGCGAGCCGACCCGGTCGGGGAACGGCGTCCCGAAGACGGCGCGGCCGAGCAGGAAGAGCGCGACCGTCTCGAGCGCGAAGACGATCAACGTCGAGCCGAGCAGCGCGGCGACGAACGTCCACGGCGGCAGCGGCGTCGAGCGGAGCCGCTTCAGGAGCGACTGCTCGCGCCGGATCACGAGCGTGATCGCGAGCCCTGCGAACGCCGTCATCGCGCAGCCGTACGCGAGCAGCGCGGCGAGCAGCGCCTGCGAGGCGGGCACGCCGTAGATCCGGCCCGAATAGACCGAGCCGAGCAGCACGAAGAGCAGGAGCGGGAAGACGAAGGTGAAGACGGCGGCCTCGCGCGAGCGCCAGTAGAGCCGCTGCTCGGTGCGCAGCTGGTGGAGGAAGAGCGTCACGCCGGCTGCGCCTCCTCCTCCTTGACGAGGTCGAGGTAGACCTCCTCGAGCGTCGGCCGGCGTACCTCGAGCCCGTCCAGCTCCTCGCCGCGGGCGAGCGCCCCCGCGGTCAGCTCGTTGAGCACCCGCGTCGGCTCGGCGGTGCGGACGACGACGTCCTCGCCGTCGCGGCGGTAGCGGATCTCGACCGCGAGGTCGCCGGTCGTCAGCTCGCGCGGCGTCCCGACCCGCACGACGCGGCCCTGTCGCAGCACCGCGACGCGGTCGGCGAGCTGCTCCGCCTCGTCGAGATAGTGGGTCGTCAGCAGCACCGTCTTCCCGAGCGAGCGCAGCGAGCGGATCATCTGCCACGCCGCGCGCCGCGCCGCCGGGTCGAAGCCGGTGGTCGGTTCGTCGAGGAAGACGAGATCGGGGTCGCCGACGAGCGCGACGCCGAGGTCGAGCCGGCGCTTCTGCCCGCCCGACAGCTCCTTGACCCTCGCGCCGGCCTTGTCGGCGAGACCGACCAGCTCGACCACCTCGTCGACGTCGCGCGGGCGCGCGTAGTAGCCGGCGAACACGGCATGCGTCTCGCGGACGGTCAGGTTCGGCCAGAGCGTCGAGGCCTGGAGGACGACGCCGATCCGCTGGCGGAAGTCCGGGCCGGGTCGCTCGGGATCGTGGCCGAGCACGCGCACCTCGCCGCCGTCGCGCGTCCGGTAGCCCTCGAGGATCTCCACCGTCGTCGTCTTGCCGGCGCCGTTCGGGCCGAGCAGCCCGAAGACCTCGCCCTCCTCGATCGCGAAGTCGATCCCGCGCACCGCCTCGAGGCTGCCGTACGCCTTGCGCAGCCCCACGACCTCGATCGCGCTCATCCCGCGTCCAGGTCCAGGATCGCCACGCCGCACGGCGGGAAGGCGGGCTCCGGGCCGCCCGAGAGCGCCGCGGCGGCGCGGCCGCAGTCCGGCTGGTGGCCGACGACGAGCACGGTCTCGCCGCGGCCGCGGGCCGCCTCGCGGAGCGCGGCCGGGGTGGCGCCGGGGGCGAGCCGCTCGTCGACCGCGGGCGGGCCCAGCTCGAGCGCGGCGGCGGTCTCGCGGGCGCGCAGGAGCGGGCTCGTCAGGATCGCGTCCGGGACGAGGCCGTCGTCGCGCAGGCGCTCGCCGAGCGAGCGCGCCTGCTCGCGGCCGTGCGGGGTGAGCGATCGCAGCTCGTCCGGCTCTCCGGGCGCGGCCTCGGCGTGGCGGACGATCAGCAGGCGCATCGAGGCCAGGATAGAGGCGGGGACGATACGCTCGCCGCGTGGGCAGACGGCGCCTCGCCGGCCCGGCTGCGGGGGCCGCGGCCCTCGCAGCGACCGCCGGCCTCGCCTTCGCCGGCGGCGGCTACGACGCCCTCGCCCAGGATCGCGCGCTCGTGCTGCTGGCGGCTGCGGCGCTCGCCCTGCTCCTGCTCGCGCCCGTCGAGCGGCCGGGGCGGCCGGTGCTCGCGCTGGTTGCAGCGCTCGCCGCGCTGACGGCCTGGACGGCGGCCTCGTGGCTCTGGTCGGACTCGCCGCCCGCGGCGCTCGAGGAGGCGCAGCGCGTCGCCGCCTACCTCGCGGCGGCGCTCGCGGTGGCGGCGGCCGGACGGAGGCTCCCGCTCGCCTGGCTGGCCGGCGGCGTCGCGGCGGGGGCGGCTGCCGCGGCGACGTGGAACCTCCTGCTGCGGCTCGCGCCGGACTGGACGGGGCGCGGCGCGGTCAGGACGGACATCGGCCAGCTCGCCGACCCGGTCGGCTACGGGAACGGGCTCGCGCTGCTGGCGGCGGTCGGACTGCTGCTGCTGCTCGCGCTCGCCGTGGCGTCGCGCGCGACCGCGGTGCGCGCTCCGGCCGCGCTGCTGCTCGTGCCGCTCGCCGCCGACCTCGCGGTGCTCCAGAGCGACGGCGCGCTCGCCGCGCTCGGCGCGGCGCTGCTCGTCTTCCTGGTCGCGACGCCGGCGCCCGGGCGCGGCAGGGCGCTCGCGCTGCTCGCCCTGCCGCTCGTCGGCGCCGTCGCCGTCTGGCGGGAAAGCGTGGTCGTGTCGCCCCCGCCCTCGAACCTGCTCGCGGCTGCGGCGCCCGGACACCGACTGTTCGCGGGGCTTGCGCTGCTCGCCGCAGTCCAGGCGGCGCTCGCCGTCCTCCTCCGGCGACGGCCACTCCGGATCCGCGGTCGCGCGGCGGCCGTGGCGGCGGTCGTCGCGCTCGCCGCCGGAGTCGCGGCCGCCCCGTTCGCGCTCGGCGGGCACGAGCGAGCGGCGTACTGGCGCGTCGCCGGCCGCGAAGCCGCCGCGAATCCGGTGCTCGGCGGCGGGGCCGGCACCTACGCCGACTGGTGGACCCGCGAGCGCGACGCCCTGCTCGCGACGCGCGAGGCGCACTCGCTCTACCTCGAGACGCTCGCGGAGCTGGGCCCGCTCGGGCTGGCGCTCCTCGCCGCGGCGCTCGCCGCGCCGCTCGCGGCGGCGATCAGGGCGCGCGGGACGCCGCTCGGCCCGGGCGTCCTGGCGGCGCTCGTCGCCTACGACCTGCACGCGGCGGTCGACTTCGACTGGGAGCTGGCGGGCGTGACGCTGCCGGTGGTGGTGCTCGGCGCCGCCGCGGCCGTCCACGCGGCGCCGCGACGGCAGCCGCTCGCGGGCCGCAGCCGCACCGCCGTCTCGCTCGCGGCCGCCGCGTTCGTCGCGGCGGGGATCCTCGCCCTGGCCGGCACCGGGCCGCTCGCCGCCGCCGCGGACGCCTCGCTCGCGGGCCGCTACCCGGCCGCGATCGACGACGCGCGCCGCGCGCTCCGCTTCGCGCCCTGGTCGGCGGAGGCGTGGCGGACGATCGGGCGCGCCCGGCTCGCCGAGGGCGACCGCCGGGCGGCGCGGGCGGCGTTCCTCGAGGCGACGCGGCTCGATCCGGCCGACTGGCAGACCTGGGCGGAGCTGGCGTCCGCGTCCACGGGCGGGCAGCGCCGCGCCGCCCTGGGGGAGGCGGCGCGGCGCAACCCGCTGTGGGCTGCGGAGGGCGCTAGCGGATGAGGATCTGCGAGAGGCGCCGGCTCGACGTCCCGGCGAGCAGATCCTGGCCGGCGACCCGGGCGCGGACGAACATCATCAGCGCGCCGCGGCGCGGCATCTTCCGCGAGGGCGTGATCGTGATCGTCGCCCAGCCGTTCTCGTCCGTCTGCACCTCGACGCCCTTCGTGATCCAGGCGTACGGGATGCCGAGCGCGTAGACGAGCGCGCCGCGGACGACGTAGCCGCGCGTGTCGGACACGTGGTAGCGCGCGAGGAACGGCGCATGTCCGCGCACCGAGCGCGGCTGGTACTGGACGGCGTCGATCACGAGCCTGGCGGGCAGCGCGACGCTCGTCGCCGGGATCGACGTCTTGCCGTTCGGCAGCTTGATCGCGCCCTGCGGCCCGGGGTTGGTCACGACCGCGGTCTGGGCGGACATCGACGATGCCGTCCCCTGCGCGTTGTGCGCGGTCACGACGACGCGGATCGTGTGGTTCAGGTCGTCGTTGCCCACGTGGTAGGTCGTGGCGGTCGAGCCGTTCAGATTCGAGCAACCGTTGCCCGCGGTGTCGCAGCGCACCCACTGATACGTGTAGGTCGGCGTCGCCTGGTACGTCCAGCTCCCGTTCGAGACCGTGAGCGTCTGGCCGACCATGGCCGACCCGGAGATCGTCGGCGGCGTCTTCGCGGTGGGCGCGTAGTTGGCCTGCGCGGCCGAGCTGCCGGCGAAGCCGGTGCCCGCGAAGAGCGTCACCACCGCGACGAGCCCTGTGAGCGTTGCCGCAGCCGCGAGCAGCCGGGGCAGGAACCTGCGTGTCATCTCGTGTCCCCCCAATCCAGTGGATCGCTTTCCGAATGAGTTTGGCGGACCGGCGGACGGCCCCTGCCAGCCTTTACCGAGGCCTTACAGCGGGCGCGACTAGAGTCGGCGCGTGCCGTCGTTCCGCTATGTCGTCTGTGACGTCTTCACCGACGAACCGCTCGCGGGAAACCAGCTCGCCGTCTTCACCGACGCGCGCGAGATCCCGGAGCGGCGGCTGCAAGCGCTCGCCCGCGAGGTGAACTTCTCCGAGACGGTGTTCGTCTACCCGCCCGAGCAGGGCGGGCACGTGCGCATGCGGATCTTCACGCCGGCGAGCGAGGTGCCGTTCGCGGGGCATCCGACGCTCGGGACGGCGTTCGTGCTCGCGGCGCCGCTCCAGCTCGGGGAGATCCGGCTGGAGACGGGGCGCGGGATCGTGCCGGTGCGGCTGGAGCGCGAGGGCGCGCGGATCTCCTTCGGCTGGATGCAGCAGCCGGCGCCGCGGATCGAGGAGTTCCCGGGCGCGGCCGAGCTGGCGGCGGCCCTCGGGGTCGAGCCGGTGCTGCCGGTCGAGCTGTACGACAACGGCATCCGCCACGTCTACGTCGGTCTCGGGTCGGAGCGCGAGGTGGCGGAGTTGCGGCCGGAGGCGTCGCGGCTGGCCGGCCTCGGCTGGCTCGGGATCAACTGCTTCGCCGGCGAGGGGCGCCGCTGGAAGACGCGCATGTTCGCGCCCGGCCACGGCGTCGACGAGGACCCCGCGACCGGGTCGGCGGCGGGGCCGCTCGCGCTCCACCTCGCCCGGCACGGACGGATCGCCTTCGGCGACGAGATCGAGATCCGCCAGGGCGAGGAGATCGGGCGGCCGTCGCTCCTCTACGCCCGCGCCGACTCGGCGGAGCGGATCGAGGTCGGCGGCAGCGCCGTCGTCGTCGCGCGCGGCGAGTTCCGCCTCTGACGAGCACGTCCCTTTTGGCCACGTCCGGGCTCTGACCCCGGACGTGGCGGTTTCGGACAGGGGCGCGGCCGCTCAGTCGAGCCAGGCGACGGCGACGACGTCGGGCAGCTCGAAGGGGAGCGCGCGCCAGAAGACGCCGCCGGAGGTGGAGAGGTAGAGGCGGTTGCGGGCGGCGTAGAGCATCCGGTCGGGATCGTCGTCGGCGATCGCGACGGCGAAGCCGGGCGGGAGACCGCCGCCCGCCTCGCGCCACGTGACGCCGCCGTCGCCGGAGAGCAGCAGCGGCGGGCGCCGCTCGACCACCACCGCCACGGTCGCGCCCGAGCGGGCCGCCGCCACGACCCGCGGCAGCGGCACCTCCGGCCGCTCGACCGCCGGCACCTCCTGCCCCTCCCCGAGCAGCGTCTCCGCCTCGGCGTCGACGAGGAAGACGCCGGCGACGGTGCCGACCGCGGCGATCACCGCGCCGCCCCCGCCAGCAGCGAGGCGACGAGCGCCGTCGCCCGCCTGGCCGCCGACACCGGGGAGTGCCCCACCGCCCGCGCCCCGAGATACGCCACCGAGAACGCGTCGCCCGCGCCGGTCGGGTCGCCCGCGACCGGCCGCGCCCGCACCCGCTCCGAGACGCCGCGCGCCAGCACGAGCGACCCCGCCAGCCCGAAGGTGACGACGATCTCCGGCACGCCGAGCCCGCGCAGCTCCTCGAGGTCGCCCTCGCCGACGATCGCCGTCGCCTCCTCCTCCGACAGCTTCAGCACCGAGACGCCGCGCAGCTCGTCCCGGTCGAAGCCGTCGTCGAGGACGAGCGGCCCGAGCGCGCGCCGCCGCACGAGCCCCTGCCCGTCGAGCAGGACGCGCCTGCCGCGGCACACCTGCTCCAGCACCCCGGGCGCGAAGTCGCCGCGCAGGAGCGGCGCCACGTGCAGCCACTCGACGCGGCGCAGCTCCCGCAGCGGCGCCTCGTCCTCCGACCACGGCTCGCCGAGCGCCTCCACCCGCATCGCGCGCCTCCCCGCCGCGTCGTAGGAGAAGGAGAACGCCGTCGTCTCGCCGCCGACCCGCAGCGCCACCGGCAGCCCGAGCCGCGCGAGCCGGCGCGTGTAGGCGCCGCGCTCCGCCTCGCCGCACTTCACCGTCACGACCGCGTCCTGGTGCAGCGCCCGCAGCGCCCGGCCCGCATGCCAGGGGCCGCCGCCGATCCGCGGCTCCCCGCCGGCGACGACGTCGCGGGAGAGGTGTCCGATCACGCCGAGCGGGCGCACCCGCTGGAGCCTACGGCCGCACGGGCTCCGGACGCGTCCGCACCGCGACGCCGAGCACGAGCCCGAGCGCCAGCGCGAGGCCGAAGCTCGGCAGCGAGCCGCCGATCGCGCCGAGCCCCGGGTGCGTGTGCTCGACGAGGCGCGTCCACCACGCCGGCCCGACCGGCGAGAGCCACTGGTAGAGCGCGAACCCGGCGAGCCACGCGACGAGCTGCGCCGGGCGGGCGGCCGCCGCCCCGAAGACGTCGCGCTCCCGGTAGTGCGCGCCCGCGAGCAGCCAGTCGGCGAGCAGCACCCCGAACAGCGGGACGAAGAACGAGCCGAGCAGGAGCAGGAAGCTCGCGTACTGGACGAGGTCGATCGCGAACGCGCCCGCGGTCGCGAGCGCGCCGACGCCGAGGATCAGCAGCCGCTGCGGCGCCCCGGGCAGGACGTTCTGGAGCGAGACCGCGGCCGAGTACACGTTCGCGAACGGCTCCTTCGTCTCGTCCACGCCGAGCGCGAGCAGCGCGAGCGCGGCGCCCGCCCCGCCGGCCGCGATCGCCGTCAGCACCGACGGCGCGTCCGCGAGCCCGCGCGTGAGCAGGAGGATCGCGCCGAGCCCGTACAGCCAGACGTTCGGCAGGAAGTAGCCGACCGCCGTGCCCCAGAACGCGCCGGAGCGGCCGCGCGAGTACCGGGTGTAGTCCGCCGCCATCGGCAGCCACGACGCGGGCATCGCGACCATCAGGTCGACGCCCTGCCAGAAGCTCGGGAAACCGCCCTCGCCCGGCTGCGACCAGAGCGCGCCGAGGTGCGCGCCGTGCAGGCTCCACCAGGTGAGGTAGGCGAGCGACGCGAGCACGACCCAGAGGGCGAACCGCCGCACCCATTCGCGCACGAACCCGACCGGGCCGAGCAGCGCGAGCGCGGTCGCGGCCGCCGCCGCGACGAGCTTCCAGACCCAGAGGCCGCGGAAGCCGAAGACGCGATCCGAGAGCGCGGCGGCCGCGGTCGCGATCACGAGCACCTCGAAGATCGTCCAGCCGAGGTTCTGGAGGACGTTGAGCGCGGTCGGCGCCCACGAGCCCGCGCGGCCGAGCGGCGCCCGCAGCAGCACCATCCCTGGCATGCCCGCGTCGGCGCCGATCAGCGCCGCGAGCCCGAGCAGCACGTTCCCGAAAACGCCGCCGACGAGGATCGCCAGCAGCGCCTGCTTCAGCGAGAGCGCCGGCACGAGCACGGTCCCGGCGACGAGCACGAGCAGGCTCAGCCCGAGGCTCCCCCAGAGCATCCCGTTGTCGAGCGTCCCGAGCGTGCGCAGCCGCTCCGGCACCGGCGTGATGCCCCAGCTCGGCGTCCGTTCCTCGGTCATGGTTCCTCCCTTCGCCGGCATTACCCGGATCAGGTTCGGCGGGTGTGATCTCAGCCGCGCATCCGGCGCGGCACCCCGGTAGGTCGAGTGTAAGCCCTCCGCCGGCGGGGAGGACGCACGCGTGGCGGAACCGCTCACGAGCCCGCAGGCGCTCTTCGCCGCGCGCCTGCGGCAGCTGCTCCGGATCGAGCTGACCCTCGCCGAGCGCGTGCTGCCGACGCTGCTGGACGGAGCGCGCTCCCACGAGCTGCGGCGCGGCTTCGAGCGCCACCTGCTCGAGACGCGCGCGCACGCCGAGACGCTCCGGACGCTGCTGCGCCGGCTCGCCGCCGACGGGCAGCCGGAGGAGAGCGCGGCGCTCGCCGGCCTCATCGCCGACCACGAGCGGCTCGTCGCGCGGCTCGCGGACGAGGACGCGCTGCTGCGCGACCTCGCTCACGCCGAGGCTGCGGCGCAGACCGAGCATCTGGAGATCGCCGCCTACGACACGCTGGCGAGCCTCGCCGACGCGCTCGGCGAGGAGGAGGCGGCGGCCGCGCTCCGCGAAATCGCCGGCCAGGAGCGCTTCGCGCTGGAGCAGGTCGAGCGCGCCGCGACGGCGCTCCTCGCCGAGCAGGTCGAGTCGGCGCGCCTCTACACGCGCCCGTAGCGCGCCGCCCGTGCCGCCGCTCGCGCGTCCACGCCCGCGTCGAGCAGCCGCTGCCGCGCCTCGCTCTCCGCGAACACCCGCAGCAGCAGCCAGACGAGCGTCCCGAGCATCGTCAGCGCGCTCTCGACGAGCATCACGCCGCCGCCCGCCCGCTGGTCGGCGAGCGCGCTCAGCCCCCAGGTGCGCGGCGCGTGCAGGTACGGCTCGTACCACGCGTGCCCCGACCAGATGAACACCTGGGAGAGGACGAGCATCACGAGCCACATCGCGGCGACGTAGGGGAGCTTCCACCAGGCCGAGAACCACGCCGGCCCCGGCAGCGGCTCGAAGAGCGCCGACCAGAGCAGGATCCCGAACAGCACGAACAGGCCGTGCTGCACGTCGTGGACGGCGTCGTGGCGGAGCGCCGCGTCGAAGGCCCCGGGCAGGTGCCAGGCGCAGAAGTTCGCCGCCCAGAGCGGCAGCGCGACGAGCGGGTGCGCGAGCAGCCGCAGCCTGCCGACGACCGGCAGCGCGAGCAGCGGGCGCAGCAGCCGCCCGTCGAGGCCGAGCACGAGGAGGAGCGGCGCCGCGTCGCCGAGCAGCAGGTGCTGGAGCATGTGCGCCGAGAAGAGCCGCTCCTCCCCGAGCGCGTCGAGCGGCGAGTAGAGCGCGACCGCGACGACCGCGAGCCCGGCCGCGAAGCAGGCGAGGCGGCGGCGCGACACCGGCCGCCCCCGCGCGGCGAGCGTCCGGGCCCGGCGCGCGTAGGCGGCCGCGGCGACCGCGAGCAGGACGGCCGGGAGCGCGTCCGTCATCCGCCCGTTGCCCGATCTGTTTTACCGCCCGGCGGGGGCGGGTAGCCGAGAGGTGCGTTGAGGAGACGAGACCGGGGGACGGCCGGAGTACGGGCGCTGCCGTGGGCGGCGCTCGTCGCGCTGCCGCTCGCGCTCGCGGGCTGCAGCGGCAACGGACAGAACGCGCTCCACCCGCACAGCCACGCGGCACGCGACATCGCGAGCCTCTTCTGGTGGATGACGGGAGGCGCCTTCCTCGGCCTCGGCCTGATCGTCGGGCTGCTCGTCCTCTCGTGGGTGCGCCGCGGCCGGCGCGGCGTCCCCTCCGACCCGAACGACCCGAAGCCGGGCGAGGGCTTCGCCGTCAAGGTCGTCGTCGCGCTCGGCGTCGTCGTCCCGATCCTCGTGATGACGGCGATCTTCACGATCGGCGACGTCTTCGTGATGAAGACGACCGCGGCGCCGTACAGCCGCACGCGCACGACGCTGACCGTGCAGGCGGTCGGCGTCCAGTGGTACTGGAAGTTCCTGTATCCGGGGACGCGGGCGGTCACGGCCGACGAGCTGCACATACCCGTCCGGACGCCGGTGAACCTCGTCGCGACGACCGCCGACGTGATCCACAGCTTCTCGGTGCCGGAGCTGAACCGGAAGATCGACACGATCCCCGGGACGAAGAACCGGATCGTCCTCTACGCGGACGAGGTCGGCGTCTACCGCGGCCGCTGCGCCGAGTTCTGCGGGCTCCAGCACGCCCACATGGCGATGACGGTGTACGTCGACCCGCCGGCGCGGTTCCGGGCCTGGCTGCGTGCGCAGTCGGCTCCGGCACGCACGCCGACGACGGCGCTGCAGCGGCGCGGCGAGCGCGTCTTCCTCGACGGCCCCTGCTCGAGCTGCCACACGATCCGGGGCACGAGCGCGCGCGGCTACCTCGGTCCCGACCTGACCCATCTCGCGAGCCGCCGCACGCTCGCGGGCGCGACGATCCCGAACCGGAAGGGCTACCTCGCCGGCTGGATCATGGACTCCCAGCACGTCAAGCCGGGGAACCAGATGCCGGACATGGACCTGAGCGGGCCGCAGCTGCAGGCGCTGCTCGCCTACCTGGAGAGCCTGAAGTAGTGGCGACGACGGTTCCCCCGCCCGCGCCGGCCGAGGAGGTCGTCGCCCGCCTCGAGCGGATGTGGGAGGCCCGGCCGGGCGTGCTCGGCTGGGTGATGACGACCGACCACAAGCGGATCGGGCTGCTGTTCTTCTGGACGACGCTCGCGCTCTTCGGGGCCGGCGGCGTCGAGGCGCTGCTGATCCGGACCCAGCTGATCCGGCCGGACAACCATCTCGTCTCGCCGGGCACCTTCGACGAGCTGTTCACGGTGCACGGGATGACGATGATCTTCTTCTTCATCATCCCGGCCTCGACCGGCGTCTTCGGCAACTACCTGCTGCCGCTGATGATCGGGGCCCGCGACATGGCGTTCCCGCGGCTGAACGCGCTCAGCTACTGGGTCTTCCTCGGCTCGGCGATCTTCCTCTACACGAGCCTCTTCATGGGGCTCGCGCCGAACGCGGGCTGGTTCGACTACGTGCCGCTCGCGAACCGGAGGTTCGACCCCGGGCCGCCGATCGACTTCTACTGCCTCGCGGTGATCTTCAACAGCCTCTCGTCGACGCTGACGGCGTCGAACTTCATCGTGACGATCTTCAAGATGCGGGCGCCCGGGATGTCGTTCAACCGGATGCCGCTCTTCTGCTTCGCGTTCCTCGCCACCTCGTTCGGCCTCCTGTTCGCGCTGCCGCCGCTCTCGGCCGACACGATCTTCCTCTTCCTCGACCGCAACGTCGGCACCCACTTCTTCGACGTCGCCCACGGCGGCTCGACGCTGCTCTGGCAGCACCTCTTCTGGATCTTCGGCCACCCGGAGGTCTACATCCTGATCGTCCCCGCGTTCGGGATCGCGACCTCGATCATCCCCGCCTTCACGCAGCGGCGGCTCGTCGCGTTCCCGCTCGTCGCGATCGCGGAGCTGCTCGTCGTCTTCATCGGCTTCGGCGTCTGGGCGCACCACATGTTCGCGGTGGGGATGCCGGTGATCACCGTCGTCTTCTTCGCGGCGGCGACGGCGATGGTGGTGATCCCGAGCACCGTGCAGGTGTTCGCCTGGTGCATGACGTTCGTGACCGGCAGCCCGCAGTTCCGGACGCCGCTGCTCTTCATCGCCGGCTTCATCTTCATGTTCGTCGCCGGCGGGCTGACCGGGATGATGTTCGTGGCGGTGCCGTTCGACCAGCAGGTGACGGACACCTACTTCGTCGTCGCGCACTTCCACTACATCATCTTCGGCGCGGCGGTCTTCCCGATCTTCGCCGGCTTCTACTTCTGGTTCCCGAAGGTGACGGGGAAGCTCTACTTCGAGCTGCCCGGGCAGATCAGCTTCTGGGTCGTCTTCGTCGGCACGAACCTCCTCTTCTTCCCGATGCACGTCGTCGGGCTGGAGGGGATGACGCGCCGCGTCTACACGTACTCGGGCGGCTCGGGCTGGGGGCCGGAGAACCTCGCGGAGTCGATCGGCGGCTACCTGACCGGGGCCGGGATCGTGCTGCTGCTCGGGAACCTGCTCGTCAGCTGGTTCCGGGGGCCGCCCGCCGGGCCCGACCCGTGGCGGGCGCCGACGCTCGAGTGGACGATCCCCTCGCCGCCGCCCGAGTACAACTTCGCCGTCATCCCGAAGGTCTCGAGCGCGTACGCCGCCTGGGATCTCGCCGACCGCGAGGAGGACCGGCGCAAGCTCGCCGAGCACGCGCTCGTGCTCGACCAGGGCCACGAGCAGCCGGTCAGCTCGCCGATCGACGGCTGGTTCTCGGAGATCGTCGAGATGCCGCACGACTCGCCGTGGCCGATCGTGCTGGCGACGGCGCTCTCGCTCGTCTTCACGACGCTCGTTATCCACAAGTACGCGGTCGCCGGGATCATGGGCGTGCTCGTCCTGCTCGCCCTCCTCTTCTGGCACCAGGAGGAGCCGCAGAACGCATGAGCGTAGGCTCGACGGAGCTCATCAAGGAGCGGACGCGCCGGCTCTGCCGGCGCGGGAGCGGGAAATGAGCGGGTACGTGGAAGGCGGCACGTCGGAGCGGCTCGTGCCGCGGACGACGGACGCGCGGAACGCGCGCGAGGCGGCGGCGCTCGCCGCGCGCCGGCGCGGGCCGACGGTGTCGCTCTGGGGGATGGCGATGGTGGTCGCGAGCGAGGGCACGCTCTTCGGCGCCTTCGTCGGCTCCTACTACTACCTCCGCTTCAAGAGCCCGCACTGGCCGCCGCTCGGGACGCCCGAGCCGAAGGTGGTGGTGCCGCTGATCCTCGTCGCCGTCCTCGCGACGACGAGCGTGCCGATGCAGCTCGCCGCGCTCGCGGCGCGGGCCGGGCGCCTGTGGGCGACGCGGTCGTTCCTCCTCGTCGCGCTCGTCGTCCAGTCGGGCTACTTCGCCTACGAGGTGCACGACTACGTCGACCAGCTCCACCGCTCGACGCCGCAGGACAACGCGTACTCGTCGATCTACTACCTGCTGCTCGGCGCCGACCACGCGCACGTGTTCTTCGGGCTGCTGCTGAACGTCTGGCTGCTCGGGAAGCTCGCGACCGGGCTGACGATGTACCGGCTGAACGCGGTGCAGGCGGTCGCCCTCTACTGGCACGCCGTGAACGTGCTCACCTGGATCGTGATCGGGACGCTCCTCTCGGCGGCGGCATGAGGCCGAGCATCCGCCTCCTCGCCGGGTTCCAGTGGTTCGGCCTGCTGGCCGGGGCGGCCGTCTGGACGGCGCAGCACGTCGTCGGCTACGGGATCGGGCAGGCGCAGTGCGTCGCCGGCGGGATGCACTGGGGGATCGGCAACGACGTCTGGCAGCTGACGCTGCTCTCGTGCGCCGGCCTCGTCGTCGTGCTCGCCGAGGTCGCGGCGGTGGTCGTCTACCTCGCGACGAGGGGCGCCGACTACGGCTCCGGCCCGCCCGGGAGCGGACGCTTCGGCGGCAGGACGCCCTACGGGCGCCTCAACTTCTTCGCGATGGGCGCGATGCTCGCGAACGCGCTCTTCCTCGCGATCATGCTCCTCGACGGGCTCGCCGCCTCCTTCGACGTCCTGTGCAGGCAGTCGTGAGGAGGGCGCTCGCAGCGGTCGCGCTCGCGGCGGCGCTCGCCGCCGCGGTCGCCGCCTGCGGCAGCGGCACGACGCGCCCCGACCTCCCGAACGCGAGCGCGGCGCGCGGCAAGCAGCTGATCGAGTACTACGGCTGCGGCGCCTGCCACGTGATCGGCGGCATCGCCGCCGCGAACGGCAGGGTGGGCCCCTCGCTGCGCGGCTTCTCCGGCAAGCGCGAGATCGCCGGTGTGTTGCCAAACACGGCGGGGAACGTGGTCCGGTGGATCATGAACCCGCAGCAGATCTCGCCCCGCACCGACATGCCCGACCTCGGCGTCGGCGAGCGAGGCGCCCGGTCGATCGCCGCCTACCTCTACGGCCAATGAGGACGCGGATCGCTCTCCTCGCGGCTCTCGCCGTCGCCGCCCTTCCCGGCTCGGCCGCCGCGGCCGGCACCCCGCCCGGGAAGCTCGCGGCGTACGGGTACCACCTCTACGGCCGCTACTGCATCTCCTGCCACGCGGCGAACGGCGCCGGCCGCACGCACGCGCCGGGCTACCAGACCGGGGGCTCGTCGCTGCGCACCCAGGCGCGCCAGGGCGGGATCGGGCCGAGCCTGCGAGGGGTCGGCGCGCTCGCCGCCGACTTCTACCTGCGCACCGGCTACATGCCGCTCCCGCACGTCGGCGTGCAGCCGCGCCGCGGCCGCGTCCTCTTCGACGAGCGGCAGATCCGCGCGCTCGTCGCCTACGTCGCCTCGCTCGGGCCGGGGCCGCCGATCCCCCACCCGCACCCGGAGCGCGGGAACCTCGCGGAAGGGCTCCACCTCTTCACCGACCACTGCGCGGGCTGCCACCAGGTGGTCGCGCAGGGCGGCTACGTGACCGGCGCGCTGCCGCCGCCGCTCGAGGACGCGACCGCCGTCCAGATCGCCGAGGCCGTGCGGATCGGCCCGTATGTGATGCCGACGTTCACGAAGCAGGACCTGAGCGACGCCCAGCTCGACTCGATCGTCCGCTACGTCGAGTACGCGAAGCACCCGGCGAGCCCGGGCGGCTGGTCGCTCGGCTTCATCGGGCCGGTGCCGGAGGGGCTCGTGACGTGGTTCCTCGCCGCGGTCGCGCTGATCGGCCTATGCGTCGTCATCGGCGAGCGGATGCGGGCGAAGCGGAGCTGACGATGGGACGGATCCGCGACGCGCTCGTCTCCGCCCTCCTGCTCGCCGTCTCGCGCCGGCCGCGGCAGCCTCCCCGCGACGAGACCCGAATCGTCCCGAAGCAGCCGCCGAGCCCGGTCGCCGAGACGATCGCGATCCTGCTGCTCGGGCTCGGGGCGCTGCTGGCGCTCGCGTTCGTCGTCCTCTACGCGTTCGAGTCGGTGCCGCGACAGACCCAGCTGCTCGGCGCCTCGCTCGGGCTCTCGCTCCTCGCGATCGCGGCGGCGCTGATCGTGACGGCGAAGAAGCTCGTCGCGACCGAGGAGATCGTCGAGGAGTACCCGCCGCCCGAGAACGTCCACGAGCAGGAGCTGATCGCGGAGGTGCTGGAGGAGAGCGGCTCGCGACTGACGCGGCGCGGGCTCTTCAAGCTCGGCCTCTTCGGCGCCGGCGGCGCGCTCGGGCTCGCGCTGATCACGCCGGCCGTCTCGTTCGGGCCGGCCTTCCAGATGAAGTACTACCTCGGCACGCCGTGGCGGCGCGGTCGGCGGCTCGTCGACGAGGACGGCGTCCCCTACCTCGCCTCGGACATCGAGGAGGACCAGCTCTACACCGCGTTCCCCGAGGCGATCCCCGAGCGCGACAAGGAGGAGCAGGGCGCCTCGCTCGTACTCGTGCGGCTTCCCGAGAGCGCGCTGCGGCTGCCGCCGGAGCTGCGCGGCTACGACGCGGGCGGGATCGTCGCGTACTCGAAGATCTGCACGCACGCGGGCTGCGCGATCTCGATGTACCGGGCGCCGCTCTTCCAGCCGGACGAGCCGCGGCCGGCGCTCGTCTGCCCGTGCCACTACTCGACGTTCGACCCGGCCGCGGGCGGCAGCGTCGTCTTCGGGCCGGCGGGACGGGATCTGCCGATGCTGCCGCTCTTCGTCGACCGCAAGGGCTACCTGCGCGCGCGCGGCAACTTCGACGGGCCGGTCGGGCCGTCCTGGTGGGGCGTGCGGATGTGGAGGCCGAACCCGTGAGCGCTCCGGTGACGCGGCGCACCGTCCGCTGGCTCGACCAGCGGACGGCCGCGGCCCCGCTGCTGCGCAAGACGCTCCGCTACCTGTTTCCCGACCACTGGTCGTTCCTGGTCGGCGAGGTCGCGCTCTACGCGTTCGTCGTGCTCGTCGCGACCGGCGTCTACCTGACCTTCTTCTTCGTCGACAGCACGAAGGACGTCGTCTACCACGGGTCGTACGCGCCGCTTCGCGACCAGCACATGACCGAGGCGTACGCGTCGGTGGTGAACATCTCGCTGACGGTGAAGGCGGGGCTCCTGATCCGCCAGACGCACCACTGGGCGGCGAACGTGTTCGTCGCGGCGATCGTCCTCCACCTGCTGCGCGTCTTCTTCACGGGCGCCTACCGGAAGCCGCGCGGGCTCACGTACTTCCTCGGCGTGACGATGCTGATGCTGTCGCTGCTCGAGGCCTACGTCGGCTACTCGCTCGTCGACGACCTGCTGTCGGGGATGGGCCTCGTGATCGGCTACTCGGTCGGGCTGTCGCTGCCGTTCGTCGGCGCGAGCCTGATGAACCTGATCTTCCACGGCCCGTTCCCCGGCCACGACGTGCTCTGGCCGCGGATGTACATCGCGCACGTGCTGCTCTTCCCGATCCTGATCGGGAGCCTGCTGACGGCGCACCTGCTGCTCGTCGCGATGCGCCACCACACGCAGTTCCGGCGGCGGCGCGCGCAGACCGAGCACGCGCTCGTCGGCGTCCCGACCTGGCCGGGCCAGGCGCCGCGCTCGGTCGGGCTCGCGCTCGGGACGGCGGGGATCCTCTTCCTGCTCGGCGGCCTCGTGCAGATCAACCCGATCTGGCTGTGGGGGCCGTACCACACGTACTCCTCGACGAACGGCGCCCAGCCGGACTGGTATCTCGGCTGGCTGATCGGCGGTCTGCGGCTCGTCCCGAGCTTCGACCTGGTGATCGACGGCTACACGCTCGTCCCGAACCCGTTCTGGGGCGGCGCCGCGTTCCCGCTCGTCGTCTTCGGGTTCCTCTACTTCTGGCCGTGGCTCGAACGAAAGGTCACCGGCGACCACGCATTCCACAACCTGCTCGACCGGCCGCGCGACGCGCCGGGGCGGACGGCGATCGGCGTCGCGATGATCGCCTGGGTGGTGCTCGTGTTCCTCGCGGGCGGCTCCGACCGCGTCTTCGTCCTCTTCGGGATCACGTACACGTCGCAGATCTGGGTCTACCGCGTCCTCGTCTGGGTGGGGCCGGTGCTCGCCGGGCTCGTGACCTGGTGGCTGTGCCGGGCGTTGCAGGCGAGCGAGGCGCGGGTGCGCGACCGGCACGAGGCGGAGGTGGAGGCGCGCCTCGCGCGGCTGCGCTCCGCGCGCGACGAGCCGCCGGGCGACCCGGGCGCCGTCGAGGCGGAGGCATGAGACCGTGTCCCTGGACGTGCCCAGGCACCGTCACAGATGTGTTACGCGTAGCCGGCTTCGAAGAAGCGGCCCTCGTGGGCGATCGCCTGCTCGCGCGTCAGGCCGTGCTCGGAGTGGGGCTTCGCGCCGATCGCGTCGGCGAAGCGGGTGATCAGGTCGAAGGCCGCCTTGACGTCGGCGGCGTCGCGGAGGGCGTCGCGGGAGACGCCGGCGGCGAGCGCCGGCGCCGGGTCGAGCGTCGCGAGGAAGTGGAGCGTGCCGCGCAGCTTCTCGCCGATCGGCGCGGTGCGGTAGTCGGCGAGCGCCGCGTCGACCAGCTCCGCGTCCCCGAAGGCGTACGACGCGACCGCGCCGTGGGCCTCCGTTCAGAACGGGCACTGGTTCTCGGCCGAGACGAACGCGGCGAACAGCTCGCGCTCCGCCTCCGTCCAGTCGCTCGGCCCCTTCATCACGTCCTGCACGTAGCGGGAGAACGGCAGCCCGAACAGCTCCGGCCGGTAGCGGAGCGCGAGCGAGATGTCGGAGACGTAGCCGTCGCGTTCGCGCAACTCCTCGATCTGGGCGCGCATCTCCGGTGCGAACGGCAGCTCGACCCTCATCCGATCGCCTCGTGGGCGCGGCGGCGCCCCTCGTCGGCGGCGGCGAACGCGACCGGCAGGACCAGCTCGTACAGCTCGTCCGCGGAGAGCCCCGCCACGTCGGCGTCGGTGATCGTGTAGGCGGCCGTCCGCACCTTCTCGGTCAGGGGCGTGCTCTCGCCGACCCGGCCGACGGCGGCGCCGACCGCCTCCCAGAGCTCAGCCCGCGAGGAGCCGGCGGAGGACGTACTGGAGGATTCCACCATGGCGAAGGTACTCGCGCTCGCGCGGCGTGTCGAGCCGGACGCGGGCGCGGAACTCCTTCTCGTCGGCGCGCACCGTCACCTCGTGCGCCTCGCCGTTCTCGATCCCGACGATCGAGAACTCCTCGCGCCCGGTCAGGCCGAGCGACTCCGCGTTCTCGCCCGGCATGAACTGGAGCGGCAGGATCCCCATCATCAGGAGGTTCGAGCGGTGGATGCGCTCGTACGAGTCGGCGATCGCCGCGCGGACGCCGAGCAGGTTCGGCCCCTTCGCCGCCCAGTCGCGCGACGAGCCGGAGCCGTACTCCTTGCCGGCGAGCACGATCGTGGGAACGCCCTCCTCGCGGTAGCGCGTCGCCGCGTCGTAGATCGTCGTCTCCTCGCCGTCCGGCAGGTGCGCCGTCCAGGTGCCCTCGCTGCCGGGGACGAGCTGGTTCCGCAGCCGCACGTTCGCGAAGGTGCCGCGCATCATCACCTCGTGGTTGCCGCGGCGCGACCCGTAGGAGTTGAACTCGCGCCGCTCGACGCCGTGCCCGGTCAGGTACTGCCCGGCCGGCGAGTCGGGGCGGATCGCGCCTGCCGGCGAGATGTGGTCGGTCGTGACCGAGTCGCCGAGCATGACGAGGCAGCGCGCGCCGTGGATGTCCTCGACCGGCTGCGGCTCGCGCGGCATCCCCTGGAAGTAGGGCGGCAGCCGCACGTACGTCGAGTCGGGATCCCACTCGTACAGCTCGGAGGCGGCGACGTCGAGCGAGCTCCAGCGCTCGTCGCCGGTGAAGACGTCGGCGTAGATGCCGCTGAACATCTCGCCGCGCACCGACTCGCCGATCACCGCGTCGATCTCGTCGCGGGTCGGCCAGAGGTCGCGCAGGAAGACGTCCCGGCCGTCGGCGTCCTGCCCGAGCGGCTCGGTCGTGAGGTCGACGTCCATCCGCCCGGCGAGCGCGTACGCGACCACGAGCGGCGGCGAGGCGAGGTAGTTCGCCTTCACGTCCGAGTGGATGCGCGCCTCGAAGTTCCGGTTGCCGGAGAGGACCGAGCAGACGACGAGGTCGCCCTCGGCGACCGCGGCGCCGATCGCGTCCGGGAGCGGGCCGGAGTTGCCGATGCAGGTGGTGCAGCCGTAGCCGACGGTGTTGAAGCCCAGCTCGTCGAGGTAGCGGTCGAGCCCGGACGCGCGGTAGTACTCGGTGACGACCTTCGAGCCGGGCGCGAGCGACGACTTCACCCACGGCTTGCGCTGCAGGCCGGCCTCGACGGCCTTCTTCGCGAGCAACCCGGCGCCGATCATCACCGACGGGTTCGACGTGTTCGTGCAGGAGGTGATCGCCGCGATCACGACCGAGCCGTGCTCGAGCGCGTAGTCCGCCCCGGCGACGGCGACGCGCTTCTTCTCGACGGTCGCCGTGTGCGTCGGCACCGGCTCCGCGTCGGCGCTGCCGTCGCCGGTCGGCGGGTCGCTCGCCGGGAACGAGTCGGCGACCTCCTTGTCGTAGGTGCCGTTGCCGTACGCGACGCCGAAGGTGTCGAGCGACTCCACGAACGCGTCCTTCGCGCGCGCGAGCGGCACGCGGTCCTGCGGACGGCGCGGCCCCGCGAGCGACGGCTCCACGTCGTCGAGATCCAGCTCGACGACCTGCGAATAGGTCGGATGCTCCTCCGGGTCGTGCCAGAGCATGTTCTCCTTGCAGTACGCCTCGACGAGCGCGACCCGCTCCGCGCTGCGGCCGGTCAGGCGCAGGTAGTTCAGCGTCACGTCGTCGACCGGGAAGAAGCCGCACGTCGCGCCGTACTCGGGGCTCATGTTCCCGAGCGTCGCCCGGTCGGCGAGCGCGAGCGAGCCGACGCCCGGGCCGAAGTACTCGACGAACTTGCCGACCACGCCCGTGCGCCGCAGGATCTCCGTCACGGTGAGGACGAGGTCGGTCGCCGTCGCGCCCTCGCGCAGCGCGCCGGTCAGCCGGAAGCCGACCACCTGCGGCACGAGCATCGAGAGCGCCTCCCCGAGCATCGCCGCCTCCGCCTCGATCCCGCCGACGCCCCAGCCGAGCACGCCGAGGCCGTTCACCATCGTCGTGTGCGAGTCGGTGCCGACGAGCGTGTCCGGGAACGCCGCCCCGTCGCGCGACTCGACGACGCGCGCCAGGTACTCGAGGTTCACCTGGTGGCAGATGCCCGTGTTCGGCGGGACGACCGCGAGGTTGTCGAACGCGCCCTGGCCCCAGCGCAGGAACGCGTAGCGTTCGCGGTTGCGCTCGAACTCCAGCTCGACGTTGCGCTCGATCGCGAGCCGGGTCGCGAACTCGTCCACCTGCACCGAGTGGTCGATCACCAGCTCGGCCGGGATCAGCGGGTTGATCTTCTCCGGGTCGCCGCCCTGCTCGGCCATCGCGTCGCGCATCGCGGCGAGGTCGACGATCGCGGGCACCCCGGTGAAGTCCTGCATCAGCACGCGGGCCGGCATGAACGAGATCTCCTGCGACGGCTCGGCGTCGGCGACCCAGCCGGCGACGGCCTCGACCTCGGCCTCCGTCCCGTTGCGGAGGACGTTCTCGAGCAGGATCCGGAGCGTGTACGGGAGCCGCGCGACGTCCCAGCGGGCCTGGAGCTGGTCGAGCCGGTGGATCCGGTAGGTCTCGTTCCCGACTCTCAGCTCGCTCGCTTCCACGATTCGATTCAAGCAGACGCGCCCTGGCCGCCGCGCCGGCCTCCGCCGGCCATCACCTGGCCGTAGTTGAGGAGCGCGACGATCAGGACGCCGCCGGCGACGTTGCCGAGGGTGGCGGCGGAGAGCCAGCTCAGGAAGCGCCAGCCGGAGAGCGCGCCGTCGAACGCGGCCGCGAGGATCTCCCCGCTCGAGGCGATGCAGTGGGCGAAGCCTCCGACCCCGACGAGGTAGGTGAGCAGCCAGATCACGGCGATCTGCCCGATCGACATCTCCGCGCCCTCGACGAGCCAGGCGACGAGGGCGATCAGCCAGCCGCCGATCACGCCCGTCCAGAAGACGTGGCCCCACGTGTTCGTGGCGGCGCCGAGGCCGAGCTCGACGAGCACCTCCTGCGTCGGCCGCGCGATCGTGTGCACCTCGGTCATCAGCACGGCGAAGACGACGACGCCGGCGACGTTGGCGCAGAAGACGACGACCCAGAGCCGCAGCGTGCCGAGGTAGCCCTCGCGCCGGTCGAGCAGGAGCACGACCGGGTAGAGCGTGTTCTCGGTGAAGAGCTGGGCGCGGCCGATGATCACCGCGACGAAGCCGAGCGGGTAGAGGAGGTACGCGACGAGCGGCGCCCAGTGCTCGTGCGGCAGGAGGTGCGCGAGCACGGCGACGCCGAGCGCGGAGAGGCCCATCGTGAGGCCGGCGGCGAACCCGGAGATGGCGAGGCCCGCCGAGGAGCGGTCCAGCTCCTCCTCGGCGTCGGAGATGACGCGGTCGAGGATCTCCTCCGCCTGCGGCCGCGCGGAGTGCGATTCGCTCTCGGCCACGGCTAGGCGCGCGGGAGCAGCTCGCGCTTCGCGAACTCGCAGAAGTCGGCCTGGTTCTCGCCGATCTGGTGGATGTAGACGTGCGTGAAGCCGGCCTGCTCGAACGCCCGGATCTGCTCGAGGTACGGCTCCGGGTCGGGGCCGTGCGGTGTCGTCTCGGCGACGTCGGCCGGCTCGACCATCGCGACCGCCTTCTCGAAGTCGGTCGGCCGCGGGAACTCCTGGCCCTCCGGGCCCTTCAGCGCCGTGTTCGGCCAGAGCCGGTGCGCCCGCTCGAGGGCCGCCTCCTCGTCCTCGTCGTAGGCGACGTGCATCATCCCGATCCGCGGCCCGGCCCCTCCCGCCTGCTCGAAGCGGGAGACGACCTCGTCGTCCGGGCTCGTCGAGATCAGGCCGTCGCCGGCGCGGCCCGCCAGCTCGGCCGCCTGCGGCCCGGCCGCCGCCACGTACAGCTCGGGCGGGTCGGCGGGGACCGTGTAGAGGCGCGCGTGGTCGACGGTGTAGTGGGGGCCGCGATGGGTGACCTCGCCGCCCTCCCAGAGCGCGCGAATCACCTCGATCGCCTCCTCCAGCAGCTCGAGGCGCTCCTCCGGGAGCGGCCAGCGCGCACCCGTCACGTGCTCGTTCAGCTGCTCGCCGCTGCCGACCCCGAGGAAGAAGCGGCCCGGCATCATGCAGGCCACGGTCGCCGAGGCCTGCGCGACGATCGCCGGATGGATCCGGATCGTCGGGCACGTGACGCCGGTTCCGACCCGGATCCGCTCGGTCGCCTGCGCGATCCCGCCGAGGGTCGCCCAGACGAACGGGCTGTGCCCCTGCGCGTCGAGCCACGGGTGGAAGTGGTCGGAGACGAGCGCGAACGAGAACCCCGCCTCCTCGGCGAGCACGGCCTGGCGCACGAGGTCGTTCGGCGGGTGATCCTCCGAGGAGAGGGCGAATCCGAGTTCGGGCATGGCCCGGAGATACCGGTTTGCCGGGTCGCCAAACGCGGCACGATCCCGGCATGGACCACGCTCGCGTCGCGGAGCTGCAGGTGCTGCTGGAAGGCGTGCCGCTGCCGGCGACCCGCGGGGAGCTGCTCGAGTACGCACGGCACGAGCGAGCCGAGCCGTGGCAGGTCGACGCGCTCCGCCGCCTGCCCGACAGGGAGTACGGCTGGATCGACGAGGCGGCCGAGGAGCTGCTGCGCGTCCAGCCGCCGCGGCCGCACGTCGTGCCGGACGAGCCGCGCGCGACGAGCGGCGCGCCGCCGGGCGGCGACGACTACACGAACCCGCGGCCCGAGAGCGGGCGCGTGCCGGACCTCGACTCGGTCGCGTAGACCCCTCAGAGCGTCTGGCGGATCCCGGACTCGCGCGCGGCGTTCCGGAGCTGCTCGTCGAGCGAGCCCTCCATCGCGCGCCGGGCGCTGCGGACGCGGAAGACCGGGAGCACCGGCGTCTGACCGCCCGCGCTCTCCAGCTCGAGCGCGAGCGCGCCGTAGAGGGCGACGCCGCCGAGCACGAGCCCGCAGTAGCCGGACGCCGTCCCCCACGCGTGCGCGCCGGTGAGTCCCGAGACCGCGGTGATCGCGAAGCGGACGACGGTCGTCCCCATCACGAGCGCGGGCAGCAGCGCGCCCGCGCGGATCTCCGCGAGCACCGGGACGAGCATCGCCGCCGCCGAGGTGACGAGCAGCAGCCCGACCGTCACGCTCGGCGCGGTCTGCCCGGGCGGCGCGGCGAGCGAGGTGAGCGCGACCGCGAGCCACGTCGCCGAGAGGACGGCCGAGCCGGTCGCCGCCGCCGCGCTGCGCGTCACGAACCCCCAGGCGGCGGCGAGCAGCTGCATCGGCACCGGCACTGCGAGCAGGATCCAGCCGACCTCGCGCACGCTCGTGCGCGGGACGACGCCCAGCTCCCAGCCCGCGACCACCGTCGTCGCGACCATCAGGCCGAGGAACGTGATCGGGAGCGGCGTCGCGATCGGCCGCACCGTCACCCGCGCGTGGTCGAGCATCAGGCGCCGCGCGCAGGCGGAGCCGGCCGCTCGCCCGGCTTCGTCGTCGCCTTCGTCCCCTGCCGCTCGACTCGCCGCCGCTGCGACTCGACGACGTACTTCGGGTCGCGCGCCGACTGGAAGCCCGCCTTGAAGACCGCCCAGCGCACGCACACCTCGCCCGCGCAGACGAGCGCGCCGCCGAGCACGGCGGCGGCACGGCTCTTGCGGCCCTTCGTCGCGAGCAGCGCGGCGCCCGCGCCCGCGAGCCCCTTCGCCGCCCACGAGAGCTTGCCCGCGGCGCCCTGGTGGTAGACCTCGCCGACCGGGCCGAGCCGCAGCTCCATCGCCTGCATCAGCGCCCCCTCGGCCGCGACGCCGGCGACCGCGAGCCGCCGCGCCGGACCGGCGTCGTCCGGGTCGAGGAAGAGGCAGGCCGCCGCGCCCGCGCTCGCCGCCGCGCTCGCGCCGAAGATCCACGGCAGCTCCTGGCGCGCGTCGTGCCACACCGGCACCGCCGTGTCGGCGACGAGCACCCCGGTGTAGGTGGCGAGGAGCGGCCCGGCGAGCGTCGACACCGCCTCGGCCGCGAGCTTCACCGGCTTCAGCCGCCCGAGCAGCTCGAGCACCGCCGCGGTGTTCGAGGCGCCGCCGCTCACGAGCAGCACCCACGAGCCGACGTTCATCGGCGAGGTGATCTTCACCACTCGCAGCATGTGGTGGAAGCGCTCCGGCCGGCCGAGGTCGGAGACGAGGAGCGCCGGCGAGACGGCGTCCGCGACCGCGCCGACGTAGAGCGCCGTCTTCGCGAGGCGCTCGTTCCCGAGCAGCTTCGCCGTCGTGCTCAGCACCGCCGACGCGCCCGCGAGGCCGCCCGTGAAGAAGTAGCAGGGGATCTCCCACGTCCAGACCGGCTCCTTGATCACCGGCCGGCCGTAGTAGGAGCGCATCTCGGTGCCGGCCTCGGTGATCGAGCCCTGCCAGCTCGTCGTCCCCGGCGGACGGCCGTTCAGCCCCTTGCGCGGGTGGATCTCGGTCACCGCCGGCCTCCGAGGAACGCGGCGGCCACCCCGGCGACGAGCGCCCCGGCGGCGACCAGCATGTTCGTCCACATCTCGGGCAGGTCGCGGGTCGTCACGACCGGGTCGGGCGGCAGGCCGTACACCTCCGGGTCGTCGAGCAGGAGGAAGAACGCGCCGAAGCCGCCGACGCCGTCGTCGGGGTCGCGGCCGTAGAGCTGGGCGCCGTTCCAGCCCTCGGCGGCGAGTTTTCCGAGGCGCCGGTCGGCGCGCTCGCGCAGCTCGTCGAGCGGCCCGAACTGGATCGAGTCGGTCGGGCACGCCTTCGCGCACGCCGGCTCGTGCCCGCCCTTGAGGCGGTCGTAGCAGAGCGTGCACTTCCAGACGCGGCCGTCCTCCTTCTGCCCGCGCTCGAGCGGCCCGAGCGCCGGCAGGTCGGGCTTGTGGCCGACGTTGAGGGTGGAGGGGATCTTGCGCTGGTCGAGCACGCCGAACGGGCAGGCGGGGACGCAGTAGCCGCAGCCGTTGCAGATGTCCTCCTGGACGACGACGGTGCCGAACTCGGTGCGGAAGAGCGAGCCGGTCGGGCAGACGTCGAGGCAGGCGGCGTGCGTGCAGTGCTTGCAGACGTCGGAGGACATCAGCCAGCG
>DASSND010000001.1:0-17639 GCA_035688315.1 Gaiellaceae bacterium
CGCGAGGTCGCGACGGCGACGAACGACGTCGCCGGCGACGGCACCACGACGGCGACCGTGCTCGCCCAGGCGATCGTCCGCGAGGGCCTGAAGAACGTCTCGGCCGGCGCGAACCCGATGGGCCTCAAGCGCGGCATCGAGTCGGCGGTCGAGTCCGTCGTCGAGAACCTGAAGACGCAGTCGAAGGACGTCTCCGGCCGCGAGGACATCGCCCGGATCGCGACCGTCTCCTCGCGCGAGCGCGAGATCGGCGACGTGATCGCGGACGCGATCGAGAAGGTCGGCAAGGACGGCGTCGTGAACGTCGAGGAGGGGCAGACGCTCGGCCTCGAGCTGGAGTTCACGGAGGGCATGCAGTTCGACAAGGGCTACCTCTCGCCGTACATGGTCACCGACCCCGAGCGGATGGAGGCGGTCCTCGAGGACCCGTACGTCCTGATCGCCAACCAGAAGATCGGCGCGGTCAAGGACCTCCTGCCGGTGCTCGAGCAGGTCATCCAGCAGGGCAAGCCGCTGCTGATCGTCGCGGAGGACGTCGAGGGCGAGTCGCTCGCCACGATCGTCGTCAACAAGCTCCGCGGCACCTTCCAGGCCGTCGCCGTCAAGGCGCCGGGCTTCGGCGATCGCCGCAAGCGCATGCTCGAGGACATCGCGATCCTCACCGGCGGCGAGGTGATCACCGAGGAGATGGGCCTCAAGCTCGAGAACACGAAGGTCTCGCAGCTCGGCCACGCCCGCCGCGTCGTCGTGGACAAGGACTCGACGACGATCATCGACGGGGCCGGCGACACCGAGGCGATCAAGGGCCGGATCAAGCAGCTGAAGCAGGAGATCGAGAACACCGACTCCGACTTCGACCGCGAGAAGCTCCAGGAGCGGCTCGCGAAGCTGTCCGGCGGCGTCGCCGTCGTCAAGGTCGGCGCGTCGACCGAGACGGAGATGAAGGAGAAGAAGCACCGCGTCGAGGACGCGCTGCAGGCGGCCCGCGCCGCCCTCGAGGAGGGCCAGGTGCCGGGCGGCGGCGTCGCGCTCGTCAACGCCGCGGACGCGGTCCGCGACGACGTGCTCGGCAAGCTCGAGGGCGACGAGAAGACGGGCGCTGCGCTCATCTTCAAGGCGCTCGAGGAGCCGCTCCGCCAGCTCGCGTACAACGCGGGCCTCGAGGGCTCGGTCGTCGTGCAGCAGGTTCGCGCGGCGCAGAAGGGCCACGGCCTGAACGTGGAGACCGGCGAGGTCGAGGACCTGCTGAAGAGCGGGATCGGCGACCCGACGATGGTCACCCGCTCGGCGCTGCAGAACGCGGCGTCGATCGCGAAGAACATCCTCACCACCGAGGCGGTCGTCGCCGAGGCGCCGGAGAAGGCCGGTGCCGGCGCCGGTGCCGGCATGCCGGACATGGGCGGGATGATGTAACGAGCCTTCGGGCTCCGGTTCGAGACGAAGGGCCGCCCGCGGGCGGCCCTTCGTCGTTCTCCCGTGCGGCGCGGAGCTGAGCAGGAGCCGTTGATACGATATCGCAGTAGAATGATGCGAACTCGCACTACTGTCGAGCAGCAGCCGGGCCTCTTCCTCCAGCCGCTCGTGCTCGACCAGCTCCTCGCCGAGCTGATGCTCCGGGTCGTCGGGCCGAGCGCCGTGAGCGGCAAGGAGTTCGCGGTGACGGGCTGGCTCGAGTCGAGCGGCCCGCTCACCCCGACCGCGCTCGCCCGCGTGCTCGGCATGTCGCCGACGACGCTCTCCGCGATGATCGGCCGCCTGGTCAGGAAGGGGCAGGTGCGCCGCGCCCCCAACCCCGACGACGGCCGCTCCTACCTGATCGAGCTGACCGACGCCGGCCACGCGACCAATCGCGACTGCCTCGCGCGCTTCCGCGTCGAGCTGGACGCCGTCCGGGGCCACCTCGACGGAAACGCCGAGGAGATCCTCGCGGGGATGCGCGTGCTCGAGACGGCGCTCCGGCGGCGGCTCGACGAGCTTTCCGCCGGCTGACACGAAAACGGCGCCTCGTCGGCGCCGCTTCCGCAGGGGTGGGGAGGGTGGTTCCGGGTTCCGTATCGGCAGCGGCGCGCACGATCTTTAGCCCTTCGTCTCGCGCAGCAGGGAAGATGCGGTCGTGCACGCCGGGCTCCTCCTGCTCGTGGTCGGCGCGGTCCTGGCCGGGAGCGCCGTCATCGCGATCGGTGCGGCGCGCGTCGGCGTGCCCTCGCTCGTCGCCTTCCTGGGGCTCGGGATGCTGCTCGGCTCGGACGGCCCGGGCGGGATCGCGTTCGACGACGTCTCGCTCGCGCGCACCGCGGGGGTCGCGGGTCTCGCGGCGATCCTCTTCGAGGGCGGCCTCTCGACGTCGTGGCGGCGCCTGCGCGCCGTCGCCGTCCCCGCGTTCCTGCTCAGCACCGTCGGCGTCGTCGCGACCGCCGTCCTCACCGGCGTCGCCGTCTACCTGCTGCTCGACCTCTCCTGGCTCGAGTCGGTGCTGCTCGGCGCCGTCGTCGCCTCCACGGACGCGGCCGCCGTCTTCGCGACGCTGCGCTACACGAACGTCCGCCGGCGGCTCGCCCGCACACTCGAGGCGGAGACCGGCCTCAACGACCCGGTGGCGATCGCGCTCACGCTCGGCCTCATCTCCCTGATCGACAAGCCCGCCTTCGACTTCCCGGACCTCGTGCTGCTCGTCGTGCGCGAGCTGGGGATCGGTCTCGGCGTCGGCGTCGGCCTCGGCGCGGTCGCGATGTGGATCTTCGCGCGCCTGCCGCCGTCGATCGGCGCGTTCGCGCCGGTCGCGTCGGTCGCCGCGGGCGCGCTCTCCTTCGGGATCGCCGACGTGAGCGGCGGCAGCGGCTTCCTCGCCGTGTACCTCGTCGGCCTCGCGGTGGGCAGCACGCCGTCCCGCTACCGGCGCCAGATCGTCTCCTTCCACGAGGGGATCGCGTTCGTCGCCCAGGTGGCGCTCTTCGTGATGCTCGGGCTGCTCGTCTTCCCGAGCCGGCTCGGCGCGGTCGCCGTCTCCGGCGTCGTGCTCTCGGCGCTGCTCGTCGTCGTCATCCGCCCGCTCGCCGTCCTCGTCTCGACCCTGCTGCTGCGCTTCACCGCGCGCGAGCGGCTGCTGCTCGGCTGGGCCGGCCTGCGCGGGGCCGTGCCGATCGTGCTCGCGACCTTCGTCCTCTCGTCCCACGTGGAGCACGCGGAGACGATCTTCGACGCGGTCTTCTTCATCGTGATCGTGTCGGTGCTGCTGCAGGGGACGACGCTCGAGCGCGTGGCGATGCGGCTGGCGCTCGTCGACCCGCGGCCGACGATCCGGGAGCCGCCGCTCGAGGTCGACGCGCGCGGGATGCTGGAGCTGGTCGAGTTCGACGTCGGCGGCGACCACGCGATCGCCGGCGCGGTCGTGAACGAGCTGGGACTGCCCCGGAGCGCGCTGATCGCGGTCGTCGCGCGCGGCGAGGAGACGATCCCGCCGCGCGGCAGCACCGTGATCGAGCCGGGAGACCGCCTCTTCGTGCTCGCGCCGCGCACGCTGCGGCCCGAGCTGGAGGACGTCTTCGCCCGCTGGCGCCGGCGGGTCTAGGGCTCGCTAGAACCCGTAGCGCTGCTCGGCCCAGGGGTCGGCGTCGTTGTGGTAGCCGTAGCGCTCCCAGAAGCCCGGCTCGTCCGTCGCCGACAGCTCGATCCCGCGCAGCCACTTCGCGCTCTTCCAGAAGTACTTGCCCGGGACGACGAGTCGCAGCGGGTAGCCGTGCTCCGGCGTGAGCGGCTCGCCGTCGGCCTCGGTCGCGAGCAGCGCGAGGTCGTCCTCGAGCGAGGCGAGCGGCACGTTCGCGGTGAAGCCCTGCTCGGCGTGGGCGATCGCGAAGCGCGCGCCCGGCGTCGGCCGGGCGAGCGCCGCCAGCTCGCGCCAGTGGACGCCGCGGAAGCTCGCGTCGAAGCGGCTCCAGCGCGTCACGCAGTGGATGTCCTGCACGTGCTCGGTGCGCGGCAGCGCCTGGAACTCCTCCCACGTCAGCTCGAGCGGGCTCTCCACCTCGCCGAAGACCCGGAACGTCCAGGTCGCGAGATCGACCTCCGGCACGTCGCCCGCGTGCAGCACCGGCCACTTCTCGGTCAGGTACTGGCCGGGCGGCAGGCGCGCCGGGTCGTAGCCCGCCTCGCGGACCTTCTCCTCCGCCTTGGAACGGAACAGGGGCACCGGTTGCAACACTAGCCCCGTGGAGATCGCCCGGAGAGCGCGCGCGTACGTGCGGGTCGCCGGCCCGGACGCGGCCGACTACCTGCAGCGGATGGTGTCGAACGACGTCGAGGCGCTCGCGGCGGGCGCGTCCTGCCCGGCGCTGCTGCTGACGCCGAAGGGGCGCGTGCTCGCGCCGCTCGTCGTCTGGCGGCGCGGCGCGGACGACTTCCTGCTCCTGACCGAGCCGGAGCTGGGCGAGGTGGTGCTCGCGCAGCTGGCGCGGATGCGGTTCCGTGCGCGGTGCGAGATCGAGCCGGAGGAGCACGAGTCGCTGCTCGTGCTCGGCGGCGAGGACGGGATCGCGACCGACTGGCCGGGCGCGCGCGAGCTGCTCGACGCGGGCCTCGAGCCGACCCTCTCGGCGGACGAGCTGGAGCTGCGGCGGATCGAGGCGGGCGTGCCGCGCTGGGGGCGCGAGATCGACGAGCGGATCCTGCCGGCCGAGGCCGGGCTCGACCGCACCCATATCTCCTTCTCGAAGGGCTGCTACCCGGGGCAGGAGCCGGTCGCGCGGCTCCACTTCCGCGGCCACCCGAACCGCGAGCTGCGGGTCGTCGAGCTGGGCGAGGGCGTCGAGGTCGAGCGGGTCACGAGCAGCGCCGAGCGGCCCGACGGCAGCGTCGTCGCGCTCGCCTACGTCCGGGTCGATGCGAAGGCTCGAGCCGGCTGACTGGTACTCGGTCCGGCCGGTGCGGAGCCTGAAGCCGGCCACGTACACGTGCCCGCTGTGCGGGCAGCTGCTGCACGCGATGAGCGACCACCTCCTCGTCGCGCCGGAGGGCGACACGACGCGCCGCCGCCACGCCCACACCGAATGCGTGCGCGCCGCGAAGCTTCCCGGCAAGCCCTGAGCGCCGCCCGGCTCAGACGCCCGGCGAGCCCGCGAAGACGTAGAGGTGCCCGTCGAGCGGCGAGGTCAGGACGAGCCGTTTCGCGCCCGCGGAGAGCCACACGAACGCCGCCTCGCCGCTCCCCCACGGCCCCGACGCGCCGAGCTGCTTCGACCACAGGAGCCGACCCGCGGCGGTGTACAGCTGCGCCGAGTCCCGGCCGAGCCCGACGTTCGAGGCGAGGACGAGCAGGTACCTGCCGTCGGGCGAGAAGGCTGCGCCGCGGGCGCCGTAGGTGCCGCCCAGGTGCGGCGCCGCCCAGATCGTCTTCCCGGTGCGGTCGAGCATCGCGCTCTTCAGCGCGTTCGGGACGGTGACGCCGTAGAAGAAGCGCGACTCGTCCGGCGAGGCGGCGAGCGCGTCCCCGGCTGCGAGGACGGGATGCGTCCAGACGACCGAGCCGTCCGACTGGCGTACGAGCGACGCCAGCCGTCCCGCCTTCCCGACGACGTAGAGGTGGTTCGCGGACTGGGCCGCGATCAGCGCGAAGCCGTGGATGTTCGTGTGCCAGAGCTGGGCGCCCGAGGCGGCGTCGAGCGCGTAGAGGTTCTCGTTGCCGGACGAGACGAAGAGGCGCGAGTCGTCCGGGCTGAAGCGGATCCAGCGGATCATCCCGCGCAGAAACGTCTTCCACCGCGCCGTGTGGGTGGCCCGGTCGACGAGCTGGAGCTGGCCGTCGAAGCTGCCGAAGGCGGCGCGCGAGCCGTCGTGGGTGAGCTGCACGTCGCTCGCGCCCATCGAGGCGCCGGCGCGGTAGGGGTTCTCGCGCGGCGGCGGGATCGACCAGACGACGGTGCCGGCGCGGTCGAGCAGCGTCACGCCGTTCTGGAACGAGCTGCCGGCGATCCCGGTGGAGCCGCGCGGGTCGACGGTCAGCACCCAGGCGCCGTCGTCCGAGACGTCGACGCGGGGGACGGTCCACCCGAGCGGGCGCGACCAGAGCTGCTTGCCCGCGACGGTGTCGTTCAGGGTCAGGCGCGAGCCGGCGGCGACGATCGCGTCCTTGTCCGGCCCGAAGTCCGCCCACGACGCCGTCGCGACGTAGCGCCCGTCGGCCGAGGCGTCGCCGCGTCCGGGCGCGACGCCGCCGTCGAGCGCGGCGGCCTGCGTGTACTTCGCGCGCGACTTCACGGAGCGGCGGAGCGCGATCCGAACCTTCGAGGTCCGGCCGGTCTGCGGCGCGACGACCACCACGGCGGCCTCGTGTCCGGGCGCCGTGACCGTCACG
Source organism: Gaiellaceae bacterium (assembly GCA_035688315.1). Lineage (GTDB taxonomy): Bacteria > Actinomycetota > Thermoleophilia > Gaiellales > Gaiellaceae > Palsa-739. Next base: position 6,347 of record DASSND010000001.1, read on the forward strand.
ACCTGCTCCTGCCAGCTCGGCGGGACGGCGCGCCGGTGCGCGACCACGGCGGCGCGGAAGGTGCCCTTCTTCGCGCTCACCGCGGTCGCGTGCGTGCCTCCCTCGTCGTTGTCGATCGCGATGCGGGCGCCCTCGAGCGGCTTCTTCGACGTCGCGTCGACGACCGTTCCGGAGACCGTCGCGTTCGCTCTCGGGGCGCGGGTGACGTCGACGACGTTGTCGAAGGTCGCGGACACGTCGAAGCCGGGGACCTCGGCGAACGAGGTCACGTCGATCGTGACCGGAACGTGACGCCTCCCCTCGGGCCAGCTGCGGGAGTCGGGGAAGGCGATCGCCCACTCGATCCGGCACTCGATCGTCACCGACTCGCCGCTCGCGAGGTAGAGGTTGCCCGGCTGCGGGAGGCAGATGCCGCCCTCGCGCACCCGGTAGAGGACCGTGGCGGCGCGACCGCTCGTGTTCGTCACCGTGAAGTCGCGGACGATGCCGGCGTCGAGCGGATAGGCGAAGTGGTCGTTCGCGTCCGCGGTGATCGTGCCGCCGGCCGGGGCGCCGCGCGCCGCCGCGCCGCCGAGTCCGGACGCGAGCAGGAGCACGATCGCGAGACCGCAATGCCGCCGCAGCATCCGCGCAGCATCCGGATCGCGCGGGGGCTCGTCAAGGGGCGGCAGAGACGCGAAAGCGGCGGTCACGGCCGCCGCTCTCGAAAGGTCCCACCGCAGGTTGGTTGCCGTCAATCCCCGGCAGAGCCTGGACTGACCATCTCGCGCCGCGGCCGGCCCGGGCATCCCCCGTTCGGGTGGTTCTGGTGAAGGGCCCCACGGGGGAAACATGGTTCCCCCCGTGAAGCCAGCGAGCCCGGCTTTGCCGGGCTCGCGAGGCGCTTTGCGCCCGGCATGATTCGAACATGCGACCTCTGCCTCCGCAGGGCAGCGCTCTATCCCCTGAGCTACGGGCGCGGGGAGGGACAGTGTAGCCGTGGCTCTCCGGTTCTCAGAGGAGGACGTCGCCCGGCTGCTCTCTCCCGCCGCCGCGGTGGCGGCGATCGAGGGCTGCTTCCTGCGGATGGCCGCCGGCGCGGTCGAGAACCGGCCGCGCTACCGGCTCGGGCTGGAGCGCGGCGCGCTCGCCGTGATGGCGGCCGCCGACCTCGAGCTGGGCTACGCGGGCGCGAAGGTGTACGCCGGCTTCCGCGAGGGGGCGCGCTTCGCCGTCCTGCTCTTCCGGACGGACGCGCCCGAGCTGGTCGCGGTGCTCGACGCCGACCGGCTGGGACAGCTCCGCACCGGCGCGGCGAGCGGGGTCGCCGCGAAGCACCTCGCGCCGGCGGGCGCGACGAGCCTCGGGCTGATCGGCTGCGGCTGGCAGGCGGAGTCGCAGCTCGCGTGCATCCGCGCCGCCGTCCCGTCGCTCGAGCGGGTCGTCGCCTACTGCCGCACGCCCGAGAAGCTTCGCGCCTTCTGCGAGCGCACCGGCGCCGAGCCGGGCGAGAGCCACCGCGACCCGGCCGGCTGCGACGTCGTCGTCACCGTCACCACCTCGCCCGACCCGGTGCTCCGCGGCGAGTGGCTGCGGCCGGGCGCGCTCGTCTGCGCGGTCGGCGCGAACGACGGCCGCCGCCGCGAGCTGGACGACGCAGTGCTCGAACGGGCCGCCTTCGTCTGCTGCGACTCGCTCGAGGACGCGAAGCTCGAGTCGGCGGACCTCGTCGAGCCGGTCGTGCACGGCGTCCTCGACTGGCTCGAGGTGCACGAGCTGCAGGAGGTCGTCGCGGGTGGGCTGCCGGGCCGCCAGTCCGGCGAGGACGTCGTCGTCTTCAAGTCGAACGGCCTCGCCGCGTGGGACGTCGCCGCCGCCGCGGCGGTGGTCGAGCGCTACCGCGAGAGCGAGTCGAGGTAGCCGCGCGCCTGCTCGAGGTCGTCCCGGGAGACGGCCTCGATCACGTCCGTCCGTGAGAGCATGCGCGCCTGCTGCTCGGGCGAGAGGCGGTTGCGGACGTAGTGGTCCTCGACGATCTCGCGCAGCGCCCGGCCGCGGCCGTGCTCGCGGATCACGTACTCGGCGACGCGCTCCTCGCTCGCCGAGCGGGCGAACAGGAAGGAGAACGGGTTGCGCAGGAACGAGCGGAACCGCAGCATCGGGGCGATTGTATAGTCGAGGCGTGCAGGGCTCCTCCGACCGCGGACGGTTCGCGGAGCGGGTGCTCCGCGGGGTCGACGACGCGGGCAACCCGGAGACGGTCGTCGTCTGGATCGAGCGCAAGGAAGGCGGCGTGTGGGCGGTCGGCCGCGCCGTCAGCCCCGAGCTGCGGGCGTCGCGGCGGCCGCGTCCCGAGGACTACGTGTTCGAGGGATACGAGCTGGGCGACGCGCTCGAGCAGGCGAACGCCACCCTCGAGGACGACCTCACCGTCTCCGAGCAGGACGGCCACGGCGAGCATCTGCGCCCGTTCACGCGCGACGAGCTGCTGAAGCCGCTCGAAGCCTGGTTCTTCGGCCGCTAGCGCGACGCCGGCCAGCGGAGGTTCGCGTCAGGGATCGGGTCGCCGTGCGGGTCGTGCGTCGGGTAGCCGAGCGCCCGGTCGATCCGCGCCTCCAGCTCCTCCGAGAGCGCGTGCTCGAGCCGGTCGGCCTCGTCGTGGACGTCGTCGACGTGCACGCCGAGCGTCTCGGCGAGATACAGCTCGAGCAGCCGGTGGTGGCGGATCACCTCGAGGGCGACCTGCTCTCCGGCCGCGGTCAGCGTCACGCCCTTGTACGGCTGGTGGGCGGCGAGGCCGAGCGCGTCGAGCTTCTTCACCATCGCCGACGCCGACGCGGGCGAGACGTGCTGCGCCTTCGCGAGCGCCGTGACCGAGACGCGGCCGCTGCCGTCGCCGAGCTTGTAGATCTCGCGCAGGTAGTGCTGGATCGCCTCGGTCAGCGGCTCCTGCGGCATGCGGGCAGGGTACCGGGCTAACGTCACGCCCCATGCGCGTGCGCGTGGGCTTCAGCGCCGACCCCGACGACGCCTTCATGTACTGGGGGATCTCGGCCGGCGCCGTCGACCGCCGCGGCTTCGACTTCGAGCCGGTCACCGCCGACATCCAGACGCTGAACGAGTGGGCGCTCGAGGGGCGGCTGGAGGTGACGGCGCTCTCGGCCGCCGCCTATCCGCTCGTGCAGGAGCGCTACCTGCTGCTGCCGCACGGGGCGAGCCTCGGCTCGGGCTACGGGCCGGTGGTCGTCGCGCGCGAGCCGCTCTCGCTCGACGAGCTGCGGGCCGAGGAGATCGTCGTCCCCGGCGCGCTCACCACCGCGTACCTCGTCCTGCGCATGGCGCTCGGGGCCGAGCAGCGGGTGCGCGCGCTCGCCTTCGACCGGATCCTCGCCGAGGTGGTCGAGGGGCGCGCCGCCGCCGGGCTGCTGATCCACGAGGGCCAGCTCACCTATCGCGACCACGGTCTCGAGAAGTGTCTCGACCTCGGCGAGTGGTGGCTGCTCGAGACGGGGCTGCCGCTGCCGCTCGGGGTGAACACGATCCGGCGCGACCTCGGCGAGGACGCGGTTCGCGACGTCTCGGCCGTGCTGCGCGACTCGATCGAGGCGTCGCTCGCGCACCGCGACGAGGCGCTCGCGTACGCGCTCGGCTTCGGCCGCGGCCTCGACGGCGAGCGCGGCGACCGCTTCGTCGGCATGTACGTGAACGAGCTGACCCGCGACTACGGCGACGAGGGGCGCGCCGCCGTGCGCGAGCTGTACGAGCGCGCCGGGCCGACCGGGGCGTACGCCGAGCCGGTTCGGGTTGAATTCGCGCCATGACGCGGGCCGTCGTGCTCAGTGCGGTGCGCACCCCGATCGGCCGCTACGGCGGCGCGCTCTCGGGCGTTCGTCCCGACGACCTCGCCGCGCTCGCGATCCGGGAGGCGGTCGAGCGCGCGGGCGTGCCGGGCGGGGAGATCGAGGACGTCTGGTTCGGGGCGGCGAACCAGGCCGGCGAGGACAACCGCAACGTCGCCCGGATGGCGGCGCTGCTCGCGGGCCTGCCCGACTCGGTCGCGGGCGTGACGGTCAACCGCCTGTGCGCGTCGGGCCTCGCCGCCGTCGTCGGCGCCTGCCACGCGGTCGTCGCCGGCGACGGCGACCTCTTCGTCGCCGGCGGGGCCGAGTCGATGAGCCGCGCCCCGTTCGTGACCGCGAAGCCGGACCGGGCGTTCCCGCGCGGCGACCGGCCGCTGCACGACACGACGCTCGGCTGGCGCTTCACCAACCCGAAGCTGATGGCGCTCTTCCCGCCCGAGTCGATGGGCGAGACCGGCGAGAACGTCGCCGAGCAGTACGAGATCTCGCGCGAGGACCAGGACGCGTTCGCGCTCGACTCGCAGCGGCGCTGGGCGGCGGCCGACGCGGCGGGACGGTTCGCCGACGAGCTGATCCCGGTCGGCGAGGTGACCCGCGACGAGCATCCGCGCCCCGACTCGACGCTCGAGAAGCTCGCCGCGCTGAAGCCCGCGTTCCGGGAAGGCGGCACCGTCACGGCCGGGAACGCGTCCGGGATCAACGACGGCGCCGCCGCGCTCGTGATCGCCTCGGAGGAGCGGGCGCGCGAGCTGGGCGTCGAGCCGCTCGGCGCCTTCGTCGGCAGCGCGGTCGCGGGCGTCGACCCGCGCGTGATGGGGATCGGGCCGGTGCCCGCGGTGCGGAAGCTGCTCGCGCGCGCAGGGGTCGAGGTCTCGGAGCTGGACCTCGTCGAGCTGAACGAGGCGTTCGCCTCGCAGAGCCTCGCCGTGATCCGCGAGCTGGGCCTCGACCGCGAGACGGTGAACGTCAACGGCGGCGCGATCGCGCTCGGCCATCCGCTCGGGATGAGCGGCGCGCGGCTCGTCGTCTCGCTCCTGCACGAGCTGCGCCGCCGCGGCGGCCGCTACGGCCTCGCGACGCTCTGCGTCGGCGTCGGACAGGGGCAGGCCGCGCTCTTCGAGCGGTAGCGCTACCCGACCGGCGGGCGGACGTAGATCACGCCCTCGTGCCGGATCGGCACGAACGGCGCGCCGACGCTCAGGATCACGCCCTCGACGTGATGGAACAGCTCGCCGTCGGCGTCGGCGACGGGGACGGCGATCGCCACCTCGTTCACCGGCTCGGCGTCGAGGCCGGCGTCGCGAAGCGCCTCCAGCAGGCGGTCGCGGTCCGGGATGCGTGCCGCCTCGACGTTGATCGCGCTGGCCATCTCGTCTCCTTCTCCTCGGTGTTCGGATCCGATGCGTGCCCCGAGAGGGGCTGCGGCAAACCCAACGGCCGTTCTCGGATCCCGATTGTGGCCGACGCGCTGGACGGAGACAACCGGTATTTTCCGGATTGATGGCGGCCACCGCGGAACGCGAGTACGGGCTCTTCATCGGCGGCGAGGTGGTCGAGCCGGCCGCCGGCGAGGTGCGCGAGCTGGCCGAGCCGGCGAGCGGGCAGCCGCTCGCGCGCGCCGCGATGGCCGGCGAGGCCGACGTCGACCGCGCCGTCGAGGCGGCGCGCGCGGCGCTCGACGGGCCGTGGGGGCGGACGCCGCCGAACGAACGCGCGCGCCTCCTGCACGCGCTCGCCGACGCGATCGCCGCGAACCGCAAGGAGCTGGCGGAGCTGGAGTCGCGAAACGTCGGCAAGGCGATCTCCTCGGTGAAGGCCGAGGTCGCGGGCGCGGTCGAGAACTTCCGCTTCTTCGCCTCGGTGCTCGGCTCGATCGCGGGGCGCTCGAACCCGGTCGGCGGCTCGCTGCTGACGTACTCGCTGAAGGAGCCGGTCGGCGTGTGCGCGCAGATCGTCCCGTGGAACTACCCGCTGCTGATGTCGGTCTGGAAGCTCTCGCCGGCGCTCGCCGCCGGCTGCCCGGTCGTGCTGAAGCCGGATCCGCAGACGCCGCTGAGCGTGCTGCGCATCGCCGAGCTGGCGGCGGAGGTCGGCTTCCCGGCGGGCGCGATCAACGTCGTCCCGGGCGACGGGCCGGGCGTCGGCTCCTATCTCGTCACGCATCCGGGCGTCGACAAGGTCGCGTTCACGGGCTCGACGCGGACGGGGAGCGAGATCATGCGGCTCTGCTCGGAGCCGATCAAGCGGCTGACGCTCGAGCTGGGCGGCAAGAGCCCGAACCTCGTCTTCGCGGACGCGAATCTCGACGACGCGATCCCCAGCTCCGTCTGGTCGATCTACTACGCGGCCGGCCAGAGCTGCGAGGCGCGCTCGCGCGTGCTCGTGGAGCGCTCGATCTACGACGAGTTCGTCTCCCGCTTCGCCGGGTACGCGACGCAGCTCCGGGTCGGCGACCCGCTCGACCCCGAGACGCAGGTCGGCTCGCTCATCTCGACCGCGCACCGCGACCGCGTGCACGGCTACGTCGAGCAGGGCCGCGAGGAGGGGGCGGAGGTCGTCGCCGGCGGCGCGTTCGGCGACGGCGCGGGCGCGTTCTACCTCCCGACGGTGCTGGCGGGCGTCGACAACTCGATGTCGGTGGCGCAGGAGGAGATCTTCGGCCCGGTCGTCGCCGCGATCCCGTTCGAGGACGAGCAGGACGCGATCCGGATCGCGAACGACGTGCGCTACGGGCTCTTCGCGACGGTGTGGACGGGCGACCCGGCGCGGGGGCACCGCGTCGCGCGGGCGGTCAAGTCGGGGATGGTCGGGATCAACATGCCGTTCACGGCGTTCCCGGGGATCCCGTTCGGCGGCTACAAGCAGTCCGGCTTCGGGCGCGAGCTGTCGATCGACACGCTCGACCTCTATCTCGAGACGAAGGGTGTCCTCGTCTCGACGAGCCCGAAGCCCTTCAACCCGTTCGGGCTGTAGCGCCGAAAACCGGTCCCTGGGCGTGCCCAGGCACCGTTACGGGACCGTCAGGAGGGTGTGACGGGCGGTGCGAGGAGCGCGACGACGGGGTCGGCGCGCGTGCCGAGCAGCGGCTCCGCCTCCGCCTCGCTGCCGTCGAGGCGCTCGACGCGTGCCGCCAGCGCCTCGAGGAACGCGTCCGGCGGCTCCAGGAAGCTGACCGCCTCGTTGCCGTAGTGCATCGGCACGACGAGCCGCGGCGTCAGCTCCCGCACGAGCGCCGCCGCCGGCTCCCCGCCGATCGTCGGGCCGCCGCCGGCAGGCACGAAGAGGACGTCCACCTCGCCGAGCGCGTCGCGCTGCTCCGGGCGCAGCGCCGGCTGGCCGAAGTCGCCGAGATGGCAGACCGCGAGGTCGTCGAGGAGGAAGCGGAAGATCGTGTTCGGGCCGCGCTGCGTCCCCGCCGCCGCGTCGTGCTCCGAGGCGACCGCCACCACCTCGCCGACCGGCGAGTCGAACCGTCCCGCCGCCGAGCGGATCGCCGCGGGCTCCCCGACGGCGGCGGCCACGTGGTTGTGGTCGCCGTGCTCGTGGGTCACCAGCACGAGATCGCACTCGACGCCCTCCACCGGCGCGTGGCGGAACTCCATCCCCCGCGCCGCGAGCGCCTCGCCCATCGCCCCGAACGGGTCGATCAGCACGCTCCGCTCCGCCCCGCGCAGCAGGAACGCGGACTGGCCGAACCAGCGGATCCGCATCAGGCAGCCTCCTCTTCGATCGGAACCTCGGTCGCGTGCACCTCGGGCCGGTACACCTGGCGCCCGCGCGACCACGACGCCAGCGCCGCGACGAGGCAGGCGGCGATCGCGAACGCGAACGCCGTGTGGAGCCCGTCGCGGAACGGCGTCGCGATCAGGTGCGGGAAGAAGGCGCGCCCCGAGATCGCCGCCGCGTCGTGGGCCGGGATCTGCGCGAGCACGTGCGAGCCGAGCAGCTCCTGCGCCGGGTTGTAGCCGAGGAACGCCGCGAAGAGCACCGACACCGGCGGCAGCGTGCTCACCCGCGCCGCGGTCTCCGCCGGCACGTGATGTGCGAGCAGCCCCGCCTCGAGCGTGTGGGGCAGGGTCGCCGAGAGCCCCACGATCATCAGCGTGAAGAAGATCCCGATCGACAGCACCTGCGCCGAGTTCTGGAAGGTCTGGTTCATGCCGCCGCCCGCGCCGCGGTGCTCGGCCGGCAGGCTGTTCATCACCCCCGCCCGGTTCGGCGACGCGAACGCGCCCATCGAGATGCCCATCAGCAGCAGCACGCCGGCGAACAGCGGATAGGAGAAGTTCGTCGGCAGGAGCGCGAGCAGGACGAAGCTCGTCGCCGACCCGAGCATGCCGCCGGTCGCGAACGGCCGCGCGCCGTAGCGGTCGGAGAGGATCCCGGACAGCGGCCCCGCGAGCAGGAAGCCGACCGTGAGCGGCAGCATCCGGATCCCCGCCCAGAGCGGCGTCTTCGCGAAGTCGGTGCCGTGCTGCGGCAGCCAGATCCCCTGCAGCCAGATGATCAGCATGAACATCAGGCCGCCGCGCGCGACCGCCGAGAGGAAGCTCGAGAGCGCGCCGAACGTGAACGCGCGGATCCGGAAGAGCCCGAGCCGGAACATCGGCTCCGCCACGCGCGTCTCGACGACCGCGAACACGACGAGGAGCGAGGCGCCGGCGCCGAGACACGCGTCGACGAGCGGCGAGCGCCAGCCCATCGCGCTCGAGCCGTACGGCCGGATCCCGTAGGTGATCCCGATCATCACGAGGATCAGGCCGCCCGCGAAGGTGACGTTCCCCGGCCAGTCGACCGAGGCCCGGCTGCGGACGCCGATCTCGCGCAGGCTCCGGTACGACCACACCGTCCCGATCAGCCCGAACGGCACCGAGACGAGGAAGACGAGCCGCCACTGGATCGGCGCCAGCACGCCGCCGAGCACGAGCCCGATGAACATGCCGCTGATCCCGACGACGTTGTTGATCCCGAGCGCGAGCCCGCGCTGGTTCGCCGGGAACGCGTCGGTGAGGATCGCCACCGAGTTCGCGACGAGGAACGCCGCGCCGATCCCCTGCAGGATCCGGAAGCCGATCAGCCAGTCCGCCCCGACCGCGCCGTGGAACGGGTCGACGGTCAGGATCAGCGACGCGACCGTGTAGACGACGAAGCCGACGTTGTACATCCGCACGCGCCCGTAGAGGTCGCCGAGCCGGCCGAGGCTGACGACGAGCACGCTCGAGACGACGAGGAAGCCGAGGATCATCCAGAGCAGGTAGAAGCTGTTGCCGGGCTCGAGCGGGTCGAGGCGGACGCCGCGGAAGATGTCCGGCATCGCGATCAGCACGATCGAGCCGTCGATCGTCGCGAGCAGGACGCCCAGCGTCGTGTTCGAGAGGGCGACCCACTTGTAGCGATCGGAATCGACAGGCAACCTGCGCAGCCTACCTGCCTACAATCCGCCCATGCCTGCCTCGGGGGAGATCGCCGCCGCGGCGAGCGAGCTGCGGATCGTCCTGGGCCAGCTCGTGCGGCGCCTGCGCAGCGAGCACTCGTTCGGGATCACGCACGCCGCCGTCCTCAGCCGCCTCGACCGCGAGGGCCCGCAGACCACCGCCGCGCTCGCCGCGGCCGAGCGCGTCCGGCCGCAGTCGATGGCGCAGACCGTCGGCGAGCTGGAGGAGGACGGCCTGATCGGGCGCCGGGACGACCCCGCCGACCGGCGGCAGACCCTGATCGAGCTGACCCCGCGCGGCGTCGAGCGGCTCGGCGAGGAGCGCCGCCGCCGCGAGGGCTGGCTCGCGCAGGCGATCGCCGAGCTGGACGCCGACGAGCAGCGGACGCTCGTCGACGCGGTCGCGCTCCTGCGCCGCCTCGCCGGCTCCTAGACGCGCGAGCCGAAGCGGCGCCGCTCCGCCCCGAGCCCGGGCGCCCACTCGAGCCGCTCGACGCCCGCGAAGCGCAGGTAGGCGGCGAGCGCGTCGCGCATCGCCGCGACGAACCCGGCGGCCCGCCCGGGCGCGAACCCGTCTTCCCACCAGAGCCCGAGCACCTCGACGGCGCCGCGCTCGCGGTCGATCCGCGGCTCGATCCGGCCGACGAGCCGGTCGCCGAAGAGGATCGGCAGCACGTAGTAGCCGAAGCGGCGCTTCTCCGCCGGGAAGAAGCCCTCCCAGACGAACTGGAACCCGAACAGCCGCTCGAGCAGCGCGGTGTCCCAGAGCAACGAGTCGAACGGCGCGAGGAACGCGACCGTCGGCGCGGGCTCCGGCGGCGCCTCGAGCAGCGGCAGCTCCTCGGCGACGACGAGCCGCTTGCCGCGGACGCCCTCGACCTCGACCGGCACGAGCGCGCCCGCCTCGAGCAGCTCGGCGCGCAGCTCGTTCCGCCGCGCCGGGTCGGCGATGCGCGCGAACGTGCCGCCCGCGCCGCCGGGGCCGAGCAGGCCGTGGGCGCGGTAGCGGGAGAGGAGCTTGTGGCGGAGCTGCTCGCGCTCCGGCACCTCGCGGGCGAGCAGCTCCGGCGGCAGCAGCCGCTCGACGAGGTCGTAGTAGCGCACGTTCCCGTCGCGCCGCGCGAGCGCGATCTCGCCCGAGACCGTGAACGCCTCGAGCACGGAGCGCACGGCGTTCTCCGGCAGGCCGAACCAGTTCTGCGTCGCGCCGCGCTCGTGCTCGAAGTCCGCCGAGGAGAGCGGCCCCTCCGCCCGGATCCGTTCCAGCACGCGCTCGGCCGCCTCGGCGTTGTCGGCGAGCGCCTGCGCGTGGAAGCGCGGCCCTTTGCGGCCCCAGTTGACCCGGTACCAGGGGAAATCCTCGGCGGGGACGAACGAGAGCGCCTTGTTCGTCGTCTCGAACAGCTCGCGGCGCGCGTACAGCTCGTCGCACCACGCGGGCTCGTAGCCGGCGACGCGGGCGTGCAGCATCAGGTCGTGGTTGCGGCCGGCGACCGCGACGGGGTCGAACTGGAGCGAGCCGAGCCTCCGCACCACCTCGAGCACCGCGGCGGGGCCGCCCGCGAGCGACCGCGCCGGCGCGAGGAAGTGCCGCGCGACGAGGAAGCGCCGCGCCGCCTCGGCGGCGACCGTCATTTCCGCAGCGAGAGTGCGGCCCCCGCCGCGAGCAGCACGATGCCGAGCAGCCGCGGCCAGTGGAGGGCGATCCGCTGCGAGCCGAAGAGCCCCCAGCGGTCGATCGCCGCGCCCATCACGAGCTGGCCGGCGATCAGGATCCCCACCGTCGCGGCGACGCCGATCCGCGGGCCGGCGTACGTGATCGTGAAGACGATCAGCAGGCCCATCACGCCGCCGAGCAGCATCCACCACGGCTGGTGCACGGCCCGCTCGAACCCGGCGAGGCTCTGGCGGGCGAGCACGAGCGCGACGGCGGCGAGCACCGCGGTCAGCCCGGCCGAGAACGCGAGCGCCTCGAGCACGCCGATCCGCTCGCCCAGGCGCGACATCAGCGCGACCTGGA
>DASSND010000043.1:0-23902 GCA_035688315.1 Gaiellaceae bacterium
CGACGTCGTCCAGACGGGCTTGGTCTCCTCCACCCGGGCGAATCGTGCGCGCCGGATCGGACGGCGCCGCTACCAGCCGCGCGTCTCGAGCAGCTGGCTCGGGTCGAGCGACTGCGTCGAGATGCCGACCATCGGCTCGCCCAGCCCGGCCGAGACCCTGGCGAGGATCGCCGGGTCGGCGTAGTGCGTCGTCGCCTCGACGATCGCCTTCGCCCGCTGCTCCGGGTCACCCGACTTGAAGATGCCGGAGCCGACGAAGACGCCGTCCGCGCCGAGCTGCATGCAGAGCGACGCGTCGGCCGGCGTCGCGATCCCGCCGGCGGTGAACGTCACCACGGGCAGGCGGCCGTTCTCCGCGACCCACTTGACCAGCTCGTACGGGGCCTGGAGGTTCTTCGCCTCCGCGTACAGCTCCTCGTCGCGCAGCGCGCCGAGCTTGCGGATGTGCCCGAAGACCGAGCGCATGTGCGTGACCGCGTTGACGATGTCGCCGGTGCCCGCCTCGCCCTTCGTCCTGATCATCGCCGCGCCCTCGGCGATCCGCCGCAGCGCCTCGCCGAGGTTCGTCGCGCCGCAGACGAACGGGACGGTGAACTGCCACTTGTCGACGTGGTGTTCGAGGTCGGCGGGCGTCAGCACCTCGGACTCGTCGATGTAGTCGATCTCGAGCGCCTGCAGGATCTGCGCCTCGGCGAAGTGGCCGATCCGGCACTTCGCCATCACCGGGATCGAGACGGCCTCCTGGATCCCCTGGATCATCTCCGGGTCGGACATGCGCGCGACGCCGCCGTCGCGGCGGATGTCGGCGGGGACGCGCTCCAGCGCCATCACCGCGACCGCTCCCGACGCCTCGGCGATCTTCGCCTGCTCGGCGTCCACCACGTCCATGATCACCCCGCCCTTGAGCATCTCGGCGAGGCCGCTCTTCACGCGCATCGTCCCGTATTCGGCCATGGCCGGAGTGTAGCCCGGGCGTGCGCGCCTACGGATGCAGGCAGCCGAGCGCGTCGTCGAGCACCGGCCGCGCCGGCGTGACGGTCCAGACGAGGACGGCGTTGTGCTGCGACTCCATGATGTCGGCCATGTGCCGCTTGTACTGCGGCGGCGCGGCCCGCGTGAAGGCGCGCTTCGTGCCGGCGACCTCCGCGTCGGAGGCGGTGAAGGCGATCGTCAGGACGTTGGCGCCCCTCGTCGCGCGCAGGCCGCCGTTCGCGGCGAAGCCGGCGATGAAGCCGACCTTGCCCGGGCTCGTCGTCACGCCGGTGAAGCCCTTGTCGCGGAGGCAGGGCGCCGTTCCCTGCGCGGTGTACGGCTTCGCGGAGCCGCCGCCGCAGCCGGCGAGGACGGCGAGGAGGACGAGCGCGGCGGGAGCGCGACGCATCGGGCGACTGTAGCCGCGCCGCCCGACGGCTCGGTGCGAGAATCGCGGGGTGGAGCCCTGGAGCCGCGAGCCGGCCGGCCGCTTCGACGAGCACGTGGTCGAGAGCGAGGCGCTGCGCGACAACCCGCTCGGCGACCCGCACGCCCGCCCGCTCTGGGTCTACGTCCCGCCCGCCTACGACGCGGAGCCGGACCGGCGCCTTCCCGTCCTCTACGCGATCCAGGGGATGACCGGCCAGCTCGACATGTGGCGGAACCGGAGCGCCTTCCGTCCGACGGTGCCCGAGCTGGTCGACCGCCTCTTCGCCGAGGAGGGCTGCCCGCCCGCGCTCGTCGTCTTCGTCGACTGCTGGACGTCGCTCGGCGGCTCGCAGTTCCTCGACTCGCCCGGGACGGGCCGCTACCACACCTACCTCTGCGACGAGGTCGTCCCGTTCGTCGACGGGCGCTACCGGACGCTCGCCGCGCGCGAGCACCGCGGGATCGCCGGCAAGTCGAGCGGCGGCTACGGCGCGATGGTGACGCCGCTGCTCCGGCCCGACCTGTTCGCCGGGCTCGCCTCCCACGCGGGCGACGCACTCTTCGAGCTGTGCTACCTGCCCGAGTTCCCGCAGACGGTGCGGGCCCTCCGCGACGGCTACGGCGGCTCCTACGAGCGCTTCTGGGAGGACTTCCGCTCGCGGCCCGCGTTCACGAAGGCCTCCGACGCCGCGCTCCTGAACACGTGGGCGATGGCCGCCTGCTACTCGGCGAACGAGGACGGCTCGGTCGAGCTGCCCTTCGACCCGGCGACCGGGGAGCTGCGCGACGACGTCTGGGCGCGCTGGCTCGCGTGGGACCCGGTGCGGCTGGCACGCGAGCGCGGCGAGGCGCTCCGCTCGCTGCGCGCCGTCTGGCTCGACGCGGGCAGCCGCGACGAGTACTTCCTCGACCTCGGCGCCGAGGCGTTCCGCCGCGTGCTGGCGGAGCAGGGCCTCGACGACGTCTGCTTCGAGCTGTTCGACGCGGCGCACGCGGCGATCGAGTACCGCTACCCGCTCGCGCTCCGCTATCTCGCCGAGCGCCTGCAATGAGTCCCCGACCGGAGGAGGAGCAGTGGAATCGGCACGCACGCTCGTCAGCGCCCGCCCGGGCTACCTGACCGACTTCAAGCAGTTCCTGCTGCGCGGCAACGTCGTCGATCTCGCCGTCGGCATCGTGATCGGGGCCGCGTTCGGCGCGGTCGTCACCGCCCTCGTCGCCGACCTGCTGACGCCGCTGATCGCGGCGATCTTCGGCAGCCACGACTTCTCGGCGCTCACGTTCACGGTCAACGGGAGCACGTTCCTGTACGGCGACCTGATCAACAAGCTGCTCGCGTTCCTGACGATCGCCGCGGCGGTGTTCTTTCTCGTCGTGCGGCCCGTCAACGCGCTGATGGCGCGGCGGCGCACCGAGCCGCCGGTCGACGCGACCACGCGGCAGTGCCCGGAGTGCCTGAGCGAGATCCCGGTCGGGGCGCGCCGCTGCGCCTTCTGCACGAGCGAGGTGCCGGCGGGCTAGCCGGAGGCGCCGAGAGAGGTGGCGTGGCGCGGAGCCTGCACCTCGCCGCGCGCGGGACGCCGGACGGCGGGCCGGAAGACGCTCACGCGGCCATCCCAGGCTGGCTAGGCTCCGCGCGTGCGGTGGGTTCCGGTTGCAGCGCTCGTCGTCGTGCTCGTCCTCGCGGGCTGCGGCGGCTCGGGCGCGAAGACGACCCCCGGGACGACGACGGCGGCCGCCGGCGCGGACCTCCTCCACCCGGCGACGCTCGACGCGAAGGCGCCCGCGACCTACGAGGCGAGGTTCACGACGACGAAGGGTGCGTTCGTCGTCACCGTGCACCGTGCCTGGGCGCCGCTCGGGGCCGACCGCTTCTACAACCTCGTCCGCAGCGGCTTCTACGACGGGCAGCGGCTCTTCCGCGTCGTCCCCGGCTTCGTCGTCCAGTGGGGGATCAGCGGCGACCCGAAGGTCGCGAAGGCGTGGCAGGACGCGACGATCCCGGACGACCCGGTGCAGCACTCGAACGCGCCCGGGACGATCACGTTCGCGACCGCAGGGCCGGACACGCGCACGACGCAGGTGTTCGTCAACTTCGGCTCCAACGGGTTCCTCGACCAGCAGGGGTTCGCGCCGTTCGGGGTCGTGACGAGCGGCGGCGCGGCGATCTCGGCGCTGTACTCCGGCTACGGCGAGAAGCCGACGAACGCGCAGCCGCAGATCGCAGCCGGCGGCGAGGCGTACCTGAAGAAGACGTTCCCGAAGCTCGACCGGATCCTCACGGCGCGCATCGTCGGGTGAGGGGCCTCGCCGGCAAGCGCGTCGTCGTGACCGGCGGCACGAGCGGGATCGGCGAGGCGACCTGCCGGCGCTTCCGCGACGAGGGGGCGCGCGTCGTCAGCCTCGCGCTCGACGACGGCGAGGGGAACGTCCGCTGCGACGTCGCCGACGCGGCCCAGGTGGAAACGGCGTTCGCGCGGGTCGACGAGCTGCTCGGCGGCGTCGACGTGCTCGTCGCGAACGCGGGCATCTCGATCCGCAAGCCGTTCCTCGAGATCGCCGAGGCCGACTGGCGGCGCGTCCTCGACGTCAACCTGACCGGCGTCTTCCACTGCGCGCAGCAGGCCGCGCGGCGCATGGTTTCCCAGGGCGGCGGCACGATCCTGACGACGGCCTCGACGAACGGCCTCGCCGGCCACCCGTTCTACGCCGACTACAACGCCTCGAAGGCCGGCGTGATCCTGCTCGCGCGCACGCTGGCGCGGGAGCTGGCGCCCGCGGTGCGGGTGAACGCGGTCTGCCCCGGCTACGTGCTGACGCCGATGCAGCGGGCCGAGTACACCGACGAGATGCTCGACGCGGTCGACGCGGGGATCCCGCTCGGCCGGCACGCCTCGCCGGACGAGATCGCGGCGCTCTTCGCCTTCCTCGCGAGCGACGACGCGAGCTACATGACCGGCGCCGTCGTCACCGTCGACGGCGGCGAGACCGCTTAGGAGCGCTCGAGCCCGACCGGGCAGGAGACGCCGGTGCCGCCGAGGCCGCAGTAGCCGTTCGGGTTCTTCGCGAGGTACTGCTGGTGGTACGGCTCCGCGTAGAAGAACGGGCCCGCCTCGGCCAGCTCGGTCGTGATCTCGCCGTAGCCGGCCTTCGCCAGCTCCGCCTGGAAGCTCGCCCGCGACGCCTCGGCCGCCTGCCGCTGCGCCTCGCCCGTCCAGTAGACCGCGGAGCGGTACTGGGTGCCGACGTCGTTGCCCTGGCGCATCCCCTGCGTCGGGTCGTGGCCCTCCCAGAAGAGGCGCAGCACGCCCTCGTAGGAGAGGACGGCCGGGTCGAAGACGACGAGCACCGCCTCCGCGTGGCCCGTCCGCCCGGAGCAGACCTCCTCGTAGGTCGGGTTCGGCGTGTGGCCGCCCGCGTAGCCGACCGCGGTCGTGTAGACGCCCTCGGCGCGCCAGAAGACGCGCTCGGCGCCCCAGAAGCAGCCCATCCCGACGACCGCCTGCTCGAGCCCGTCCGGGAACGGCGGCTCGAGCGGCGTCCCGAGCACCTCGTGCCGCGCCGGCACGGCCATCCGCTCGTCGCGTCCGGGCAGCGCCTCCTCGGCGCTCGGCATGCGGACGCTCTTCTGGAAGAGGAACATGCCTGCAAGGGTACGGATGCGACCGCGTCTGCGCCTGCGACGATGGAGGCGTGACCGAGGAGAGCCGCAGCGCGCGCGTGCTCGCCGACCTGTACGCGATCGCCGCCTGGGGCGGCGAGGCGGTCTGGCGGCGGCTGACGCACGTGCTCGGCGGGCGGGAGCGGACGCGCGTGATCGTGATCCTCGCCTGCGTGCTCGCCCTCTCGGGCGCGGACACCGCCACCGTCGGCGCGTCGGCGACCGAGCTGCGCGCCGGCCTCCACATCACGAACACCGACATCGGCCTGCTCGTCAGCGTCACGGCGCTCGTGGGCGCGGTCGCGACGCTCCCGTTCGGCGTCCTCGCCGACCGGGTGCGCCGCACGACGACGCTCGGGCTCGCGATCGTGCTCTGGGGCGGCGCGATGCTCTGGAGCGCCGCCGTCTCCGACTTCGGGGAGCTGCTGCTCGCGCGCCTCTTCCTCGGCGCGGTCACCGCGGCCGCCGGCCCGCTCGTCGCCTCGCTCGTCGGCGACTGGTTCGGCGGCGCCGAGCGCGGCCGCGTCTACGGCTTCATCCTCGCCGGCGAGCTGGTCGGCGCCGGCTTCGGCTTCGCGGTCACCGGCGACATCGCGGCGCTCTCCTGGCGGGCCGCGTTCGTGATCCTCGCGCTGCCCGCGTTCGTGCTCGCCTGGCTCGTGCTGCGCACGCCGGAGCCGAAGCGCGGCGGCCGCGGCGTGCTCGCGCACGCGACCCGTCCCGACCCCGACCCGTCCTGGGAAGAGCCGCACGAGACGGACGCGCAGCGGCTCGCGCGCGAGCGCGGCCTCGCGCCCGACCCCGAGCTGGCCGCGATCGGCGACGTCGGCGGGCTCAGCCTGCTCGAGGCGACGCGCTACGTGCTCCGCGTCCGCACCAACGTGTTCCTGATCGCGTCGAGCGCGTGCGGCTACTACTTCCTCGCCGGCGTCCAGACGTTCGGGTCGGAGTTCGCGAAGGAGCAGTACGGGATCAACCAGGCGCTCGCGAACCTGCTCCTGCTCGTGGTCGGGATCGGCGCGGTCGGCGGCGTGCTCGCCGGCGGCGCGGCCGGCGACGGGCTGCTGCGCCGCGGGCGGCTGAACGGCCGGATCTCGACCGCGGCGGTCGCGGCGACGGCGACGACGATCCTCTTCGTGCCCGCGCTCCTGACCCGCAACGTCGTCACCGCCGTCCCGTACCTGCTGGCGGCGGTGCTCTTCCTCTCGGCGCAGAACCCGCCGCTCGACGCGGCGCGGCTCGACATCATGCCGCCGCGGCTCTGGGGCCGCGCCGAGGCGATCCGGACGCTGCTCCGCTCGCTCGCCGTCGCGGTCGCGCCGCTCCTCTTCGGCGCCGTCTCCGACCACGTCTTCGGCGGCGGCCGCACGGGGCTGCAGTGGACGTTCGTCGTGATGCTCGTGCCCCTCGCCGCCGCGGCGTGGCTGCTCTTCCGCGCCCGCCGCACCTACCCGCTCGACGTCGCGACCGCGGCGGCCGCCGGCCCCGCGCCCGGCTACTCTCGAAGCCCATGACCGCGGCGTTCCTCGTCCTCTCGGCCTTTCTCGCGAGCGCGGTCGAGATGGTGGAGGCGCTGACGATCGTGCTCGCGTCGGGGCTCGCGCGCGGCTGGCGCTCCTCGCTCGCCGGGGTCGGCGCGGCGACCGTCGCGCTCGCGGCGATCGTGGCGGCGCTCGGGCCGGCGCTGACCGTGATCCCGCTGGACGGGCTGCGGCTCGTCGTCGGCGCGCTCCTGCTCGTCTTCGGGCTGCAGTGGCTGCGCAAGGCGATCCTGCGCGCGAGCGGCTACAAGGCGCTGCACGACGAGGACGCGATCTTCGCGCGCGAGCTGGCGGACGCCGAGCGCGCGCCGCGCGACGAGCGCGCCGGGCTCGACTGGTACGGGTTCACGCTCTCCTTCAAGGGCGTGCTGCTGGAAGGGCTCGAGGTGGCGTTCATCGTGCTCACCTTCGGCTCGACGCAGGGCTCGATCCCGCTCGCGGCGGCCGGCGCGGCCGCGGCGCTCGCGCTCGTCGCGTCGGTCGGGGTCGCGGTGCGCGCGCCGCTCGCGCGCGTGCCGGAGAACGCGATGAAGTTCGCGGTCGGCGCGATGCTCACCACCTTCGGGATCTTCTGGGGCGCCGAGGGCGCGGGCGCGCACTGGCCCGGCGACGACGCGTCGCTGCCGGGCGTGCTCGCGTACGTCTGCCTCGCCTCCTTCGTGCTCGTGCGGCTGCTGCGCCGCCGGCGCGCGCTCGGGCTGGCGGGAGCCGGCGCGTGAGGCGCCTCGCCGCGTTCGGCCGCTTCTGGTGGGATTTCGTCGTCGGCGACGACCCGCTGACGGCGCTCGGGGTCGCGATCGCGCTCGGCGCCACCGCGGCGCTCGCCGACGACGGGCTCGCCGCCTGGTGGCTGCTGCCGCTCGCGGTCGTGCTCGTCCTCTGGGTCTCGCTCCGCCGCGCCGCGCGCTGACGCGGCGCAATCCGGCCGGCCCGCTCCCGCGTAGACCGCTCCAGAGAGCAGCCGAAAGGAGCAGTCGATGCAGGAAGCACAGCGAGCGCGCCGCCCCTGGGTCGTCGCGGTCGGAGCCGCAGTCGTCGCCCTCGTGCTCGCCGCGACGGCGACCGCGGCGTTGCACGCGTCCAAGCACCGGAGCGGCACGCGCGCGCAGCCCGCCGCGAAGCTCGCGAAGACCTCGCTGGGCCGCGTGCTCGTCGACGCGCGCGGGCGGACGCTCTACATGTTCACGCACGACCGGCGCGGCCGCAGCGCCTGCTACGGCGCCTGCGCGGCGGCGTGGCCGCCGCTGCTCGTGAAGGCGAAGCCGAAGGCCCTCCCCGGGCTGAAGGCGAGGCTGATCGGGACGACGAAGCGCAAGGACGGCCGCCTCCAGCTCAGCTACGCGCGCCATCCGCTCTACCTGTTCGCGTTCGACCGCAAGGCGGGCGCCGTGACGGGGCAGGCGGTGAAGGAGTTCGGCGGCACGTGGTGGGTGCTGCGGGCGACCGGCAAGCCGGTGACGAAGGCCGCGACGAGCGGCTCGGGCTCGACGACGCCGCCCCCGACGACGACCGCGCCGAGCGACTCCGGCGGGGACGCTTGGGGCTAGAGGGGGCGCTGCGGACGGGCGGGACGGCGCGGTCGGCGTCCCGCCCGATTCGCGGGACGGAGCAGGTCGGGCCGGGGCTGCTGCTCGGGTTCGCCGTCGCGTCGATCGGCGGGCCGGTCGCGCTCGTCTACCAGCTGCTGCCGGACGTCGTCGGCTCGGCGGCGCTGCCGTCGATCGGGCTCGTCGCGCTGCTCGCGCTCGTCCTGTTCGCGTTCCCGGTCGCGATCTGGCTCCGCTATTCGAGCCGGATCGCGTCCGCCGGCGGCCTGTACGCGTTCGTCGAGGCGGCGGCCGGCCGGCGCGCGGCGCGCGTCCACGGCGCGATCTGGATCGTCAGCTACTTCCTCTACCTGCCGGCGACCGTCACCTACGTCGTCTACGAGCTGCTGCCGGAGCTGGCGCCCGGGATCGCGCCCTACCGGGCGACGCTGCAGCTGCTGCTGCCGCTCGGCTTCGCCGCCGCGGTGCTGGCGCCGCTGCGCGTGTCGCTCGCGCCGGTGGCGCTGCTCGCGGCCGGCCAGCTCGTGCTGCTGCTGGTGCTCGGCGGGCTCTCGATCTCGGAGGTCGGCTTCCCGCTCTCCTCGCTCGCGCCGCACGGGAACCTCGCCCAGGTCGGCCGCGGCACCGGGACGGCGTCGCTGCTCTTCCTCTGCGCGAGCCTGCCGCTCTATCTCGGCGGGGCGGTGCGCGGCGGCGGCCGCACGCTCGGCCGCGGGATCGCGGTCGCGGCGGCGCTCGTCGGCGTCTACGTGCTCTTCGCGGCGATCCCGCTCGCGGCGGTTCCGGACGAGCTGCGCCGCGCGGAGCTGCCGGCGTACGCGATCGGCGGCGCCTACGGCGGCCATGCGCTCGCCGTGCTCGGCGGCGCCGCGACGGTGGCGAGCATCCTCGTGCTCGTCTTCGCGGAGTACCTGGCGCTCGGCCGCCTGCTGACGGCGATGACGGGAACGGGCTTCGGCCGCGCCGCGCTCGGGATCGGCGCCGCCTTCCTCGTCACCGACGCGCTCTTCCTGCTCGGCCCGGACGAGGCGTACGAGCACGCGTTGCGCCCGTCGCTCGGCGCGCTCTACCTCTCGCAGCTGCTCGTGTTCGTCGTCTACCCGCTGTTCGAGCGGACGCGGCGGGCGCGGCGGCTGGCGCTTCCTGCCGCCGCGGTCGCCGCCGCGCCGCTCCTCTACGGGCTCTGGCTCGTCGTCGACAACCGGATCGTCGGCTAGCCCCAGGCGCTGCCGCCGGAGGTGTCGGTGTCGCCGCCGGTGGAGCCGGAGGCCGCGCCGCCGCCGACGGTGAGGTGCGCGTCCATCCCGAGCGCCTTGTGCCCGGGGACCGGGCAGGAGATCTCGTAGGTGCCGGGCCGGAGCGTCACCGTGAGCGAGGCCGACTCGCCCGGCTGGATGTCGCCGGTGCGCCGGCCGTCGACGCCAGGCCCGTCGAGCTCGAGCGCGTGGACGACCGCGCCGGCGTTCTTCGCGACGAACGTCGTGGTGCCCGGCCGCAGCCGCATCGTCGAGAAGCGGAGCTTGTACTCGCTCTCGCGAACGACGACGGTCGTGCCGGAGCCCTGCGAGGCGGTGGTGCCGGCCACGCCGCCTGCGGTCGGCGCCGAGCCGCCGCCTCCGCCGCAGCCGGCGAGAGCCAGCCCGGCAGCGGCCGCCGCCGGCGCGAGCAGTCGCGTCGTCCTCATCGGAATCCCCCCTCTGGTCGCTTTCGAGGGATACGGGGCGCGGCGCCGCTCGGTTTGCCGCCGTCACGCCCGACGCGCCAGCCGCAGCAGGTATGCCCGGCGGTTGCGCGGGTCCGGGGTCGTCCGCGCGCGCCGGGGCGGGACCCCCTACTCCTCGAACTCGAGCGCGGCGGCGCGGCGCGGCAGCAGCAGCTGGGCGACGAGGCCGAGCACTGCGGCGGCGACGAGCGCCCAGAACACGCGGTGCACGGCGGCGTAGAGCCCCTCGCGCACGTAGGCGACGACCTCCGGGCTCTCGTGCGCGCGAGAGAAGGAGAGCGACGCGGCGTCGATCGCGTGCGGCAGCTTCCCGGCGAGCGCGGGCGGCGGGTGGTGGAAGCGATCGGCGAGCGTCGTGTTCGCGATGCTCCCGAAGACGGCGACGCCGATCGCGCTGCCGAGCGAGCGGATGAACATGTTGCTGCCGGTGACGACGCCGCGGCGCTCCCAGCCGACGACCGACTGGACGGCGACGACGGTCGCGGTCGACGCGAAGCCGAGGCCGACCCCGACGACGAAGCTCGCGAGCGCGACCCGCCAGAGACCCGAGCCGTCGTGGACGAAGAGGGCGAGGAGCAGAGTGCCGGCGATCGAGAAGACGCTGCCGACGAGCGCGGTCGCGCGGAAGTCGATCCGAAGGTAGAGCCGCGCCGCGGCGGTCGAGGCGAGCGGCCAGCCGAAGCTCATCGTCGCCATCGCGAACCCGGCGAGCACCGCGCCCACGCCGACGACGCCCTGCCCGTAGGTGGGCACCCAGGACGACTCGCCGATCAGGATCGCGCCGATCGCGAGCCCGGCGAGGTTGGCGGCGAGCAGGATCCGCCGCCCGAAGATCCACGAGGGCAGGATCGGCTCGGCGGCGCGCCGCTCGACGCGGACGAAGACGGCGAGCAGAACGGCCGCGCCCGCGAAGAGGGCGAGGCTCGGAGCCGACAGCCACGCCCACGAGACGCCGCCCTCGAGCAGCGCGAGCACGAGCAGCGCCAGGCCGGCGGTGAGCAGGGTCGCCCCGGCGACGTCGATCCGGTGCGGCCGGCGGACGACGTTCTCGCGCAGGTGCCGCTGGAGCATGAACGCGGCCGCGATCCCGAGCGGCAGGTTGAGGTAGAAGATCCCGCGCCACGTCCAGTATTCGGCGAAGAAGCCGCCGATCGCCGGCCCGACGACGGCGCTCACGCCCCAGACGCTCGAGATCCAGCCCTGGATCTTCCCGCGCTCGCGCACCGAGTAGAGGTCGCCGACGATCGTCGTCGTCATCGGGATGATCGCGCCCGCGCCGAGCCCCTGCAGCCCGCGGAACGCGATCAGCGCGACCATGCTCCACGCGACGCCGCAGAGCGCGGAGCCCGCGACGAAGATCGCCATCCCGACGAAGAGCACCGGCTTGCGGCCGAACACGTCGGCGAGCCGCCCGTAGATCGGCACCGTCACCGACTGGGTGATCAGGTAGATCGAGAAGAGCCACGGGAAGAGCGAGAAGCCGCCCAGCTCGCCGACGATCTGCGGGATCGCGGTCGCGACGATCGTGCTGTCGAGCGCCGCCAGCCCGATCGTGAGCATGAGCGCCGCGACGATCGCGCCGCGGTGCTCCGCCGCGGCCCTCGTGTCTTCGAGAACGCTCACGATGGGCCCGCCTGGATTCGAACCAGGGACCAACGAATTATGAGTTCGCTGCTCTGACCAGCTGAGCTACGGGCCCGACGCGCGGAGCGTACCTCCGCCGCCGCGCCCGACCTGCGAGGGCGCGGCACCCAGCCGCCGGGGCCGAGCAGCCGCGAGCCGCGGGCTCGCTGCCCGAGCGAGCGGAAAGCGAAGCGGGCGAAGCGTGAAACACCGTCCCCTGCTCCGAGCAGCCGAGCTACGGCCCCGCGCGCCCGACCTGCGCGGCCACGGCATCGTCCGCTTCGGCCACGTCCGGTGTCTGACACCGGACGTGGCTCGAGCGGACATGTCCGCCCGGCGAGAAACGGCTTGTTCGAGCGGAACGTCCGATCCGGACGCTGTCCGGATCGGACACGTCCGGTGTCTGACACCGGACGGAGCGCATCGAGACTCGCCCGATGGAGGTACGTCGCCCGGTTGTCGGACACCCGGACGGGCGGGTGCAGGATCCGCTGAGGGACGGTGGTTCCGCGTGCAACGCGGGTACCGCATCCCGCAGAATGCCGGCGATGAAGGTCTTCCAGCACGAAACGCGACTGCGCACCGCCGGCGGGCTCACCGTCACCGACATCACCGACGACGTCCAGAACGCCGTCCGCGAGAGCGGGGTGGTCGAGGGGATCGCCTGCATCTACTCCCCGCACACGACCTGCTGCGTGCGGGTGAACGAGTTCGAGTCCGGCTTCCTCGAGGACTTCGCGACGCTGCTGAAGCGGCTCGTCCCGAGCGAGGGCTACTACGCCCACGACGACTGGGACCGCCGCACCGAGAACATCTGCCCCGAGGACATGGACCAGGGTAACGGCCACTCGCACTGCATGGCGATGCTGCTCGGCACCGCCGGCGAGTCGGTGCCCGTCCGCGGCGGCGAGCTGCAGCTCGGCACCTGGCAGCGCGTCCTCTTCGTCGAGCTGGACCGCGAGCGCGACCGCCGCTGGCTCGTGCAGGTCGTCGGCAACTAGACGCCTCCCCGACGAGCGAACCTGCCGAAATCTGCGTCGCGAAGGCGCAGATTGCTGCGCGAATCGCCGAAACACGATCTATCGTGGTGGCAGATGCGGCCGCGCCGTCTTGTCCTGCTGCTGCCGGCGCTGGCCGCCGTCGCACTCGTCTCCACCGCCGGCGCGGCGCGCAAGCCTGCCGGGATCGTGCCGCGCATCGTCGGCGCGGGGCCGGTCGCCGACCCGAGCGACGTCGCCTCGCACGGCCTCCGGCGCGTCACGTTCTCCCCCGACCACGACGGCCGGCGCGACCAGGTCTCGATCCGCGTCCGCGCCACCGCGGGCCACGCACTCTCGCTCTGGCTCGCCCCCGCCTCGCGCGGCGGCGTCTACCTGCCCGCGGGCAAGGCGGTCAAGGGCGTCACGACCGTCACCTGGAGCGGCCTCCACCCGGACGGCACGCGCTACCCGGACGGCTCGTACCGGATCGGCGTCTGCGACAGCTCCGCCCACCTCTGCTCGACGTCGCTCGTGCTCGCGCACCTGCGGATCCTCTCGATCTACGCGCCGGAGAAGACCGCCGTCTCCGCCGGGCAGACGATCCCCGTGCACGTCGCCGCCGACCGGCTCGGGCCGATGACGCTCGACCTCGCGTCCGCGGCCGACCCCTCCGGCTCCGGGATCGGCACCGTCGAGGTCGCACACCCCGGCGTCGTCCGCTACCGCGTCCCCGACGTCCCGCACGGCGGTCTCTGGCTGCTTCGCCTGCGTACCGGGACGGCGTTGACGCACTTCCCGCTCGTCGTCCACGAGCCGACGCTCTCGCTCGCCGCGCCGCCGCCCCACACCGCGCTCGTCGTCTACCCGCTGCTGACCTGGCGCGCCTACGACATGTTCGACGTGAACCGCGACGGCGTGGTCGACTCCTGGTACTCGCATCCGCGCACGCCGGTCGTCCCGCTCTACGGCGCGTACGAGCCGTCGACGATCGTCCCGTCGCTGACCGGGCGGGAGCCGAACCCGGAGAGCCAGGGCGCGTTCGCACGCTGGCTGCAGTCGCACCGGCTGACCGCGCAGCACGTCACCGACGTCGAGCTGGGGAAGTTCTCCGCCGAGGCGCTGCAGCGCTACGCCGCGATCGTGTTCGAGGGGCACACCGAGTACTACGAACGCGGCACCTACGCGAAGGTGCGCGCCTACCGGAACGCGGGCGGCCGGCTCGAGTTCCTCCAGGGCAACTCGTTCTACGGCGAGGCGAAGGTCGGCAAGACGACCGTGCGCCGCCTCTCCTACCGCTTCCGGACGAAGACCCGGTCGGACTTCGCGCTCGCGGCCACGGGCTTCCGCTCCTGCTGCTGGCCGGACGCGATCCGCCCGGTCTACCGCCTCGCCCCCGGCGCGGTCGAGTCGCTGCCCTGGCTGTTCGAGGGGACGGGGCTGCAGGACGGGGACGAGTTCGGGATCGCGCTCGGCGAGGTCGACACCGTCGACGCGAAGCTGTCCCCTCCCGACACGGTGACGGTCGCGACCGCACGCGTCCCCGCCTTCAAGCCGGAGCGCGAGAAGGAGGCGGAGGCGTGGATCGGCTCGAAGCCCATCCCCTACCCTCCCGCCTGGAAGAAGCCGCAGACGATCGCGATCGCCTACGCTCGCACCGGCAAGGGGGAGGTCTTCTCGTGGGGGAACACCGGTTTCCTGCGGACGGTCGAGTTCGGCTCGCACGGCGTGCCGGCGGCGCAGCGGGCCGCGCTCGACCGCGCCGCGCTCAACGTGTGGCAGCGGTTCACGCGGTGAGCCGCGCGGCGCTCGCGCCGGTCGCGCTCGTCCTGCTCCTGGCGGGCTCGGCGCAGGCGGCGCCGGCGCGGCACGTCGTCGGCGCCGCCCCCGGGCACAGGCTCGCCGGCTTCGCGCTCGACCGGGAGTGGCTCGTGCTCGCGAACGACCCCGCCCGGAAGGGCGCCTGCCCGCTCGTCGAGCTGGTCGGCGTCGAGGCCGGGTCGCGGCGGCCGCTGTCGCGCCCGGGCGGCGCGTCCTGCCGTTTCGGCGGCCGCTTCTGGGTGCGGCCGGGCGCGCGCGCGCTCGGGAACGCGATCGTCAAGGCGCTCTGGATCCTCCGGAACGGGTCGCAGGCGATCGCCGTGAAGTCGTCGCCGATCGAGCAGGAGGTCGTGCTCGCGCGCGTCGGCGGCGGCACGGTGCTCGGCCCGGTCGTCGCGAAGAACTGGCTGCGGCTCTTCGCCGCGCCGGGCGGCGTCGTCAGCGGCAACAAGCGGACGCTCTGGGACGAGCCGACGCGCGCGCTCGGGCTCGACAAGGAGGAGCACGCCGTCTCGGTCGCCGCCGACGGCTCGATCGCGATGTGGCACGCCCACGGCGCCCGCTACGGCCGCGTCGCCGACGCGCACGCGCGCGCCGCCGCGCTCGACGACGGCACCGTGTACCTGCTCCGCGGCGACGCGGCCCGGCTCGACGTGCGGCTCCTCTCCGGGAAGCTCGTCCGCTCGTGGCCGGTGGCGCGCGGCGCGAAGCCCCTGCTCGACGTGTCCGGGGACGAGGCCGTCTACGTCGCCGGGCGGGCCGTGCACGAGCTGCGGCTCGACGACGGCAAGGATCGCGTCGTCGCCCGCGCCCCGCGCGGGGCGACGCTCCTGGACGCGCAGATCGAGCCGCGGCTCCTCGCGTGGGCGGAACGCGGCGGCCCCGCCGGCCGCGGCCGCGTCGTCGTCGTCCGGCGCTGAGGTGCTGACCGAGCCGCGCGAGCTGGACCGCGACCGGCTCGCCCGGTTCGCGGCCGAGCGCTGGCGGCTGCCGCCGCTCACCCTCGAGTACCTGGCGGTCGGCTTCGGCAGCCACCACTGGGACGTGCGCGACGGCCGCGGCGGCCGCTGGTTCCTCACCGTCGACGACCTCGAGGCGACCTGGCGGCGCGGCGTGGACGCCGACGATTCGTTCGCGGCGCTCGCGGCGGCGTTCGCGACGGCGGCCGCGCTCGCCGCCGGCGGCCTCGAGTTCGTCGTCGCGCCGCTCGCCGCGCGCGACGGCGGCGTCGTGCAGCGGCTCGGGCCGCGCTGGTCTGTCGCGCTGACGCCGTACGTCGAGGGCGAGTCGTCGCCGTGGGGCCGCTGGGAGTCCGAGGACGAGCGCCGGAGGATGGCCGGCCTGCTCGGCCGCCTGCACGCCGCGACGCCGCTCGCGGCAGGCGGTCCGCGGCGGGACGACCTCGAGATCCAGTCGCGCGCGGCGCTCGAGGCGGCGCTCGTGGAGCTCGCGCGACCGTGGCGGAGCGGCCCTCTCGCGGAGCCGGCGCGCGAGCTGCTCGCGCCCGCCGCGCCGCGGCTCCGGCGGCGGCTCGCCGCCTACGACCGGCTCGCCGCCCGCGTCCGCTCGCGCGCCGACCTCGTCGTCACCCACGGGGAGCCCCACCGGGCCAACGTGCTCCGCACGCGCGACGGCTTTCGGCTGGTCGACTGGGACACGACGCTGCTCGCGCAGCGCGAGCGCGACCTCGCGATGGTGCTGGAGGACGACCTCGCCGGCTGGGAGGAGTACGCGGCGGTGGCGGCGGGCGGCGGCGTCCGGCTCGACCGCGACGCGCTCCGGCTGTACGGCGAGTGGTGGGCGCTCACCGACGTCGCGGTGTACGTCGCGCAGTTCCGGCTCCCCCACGCCGACGACGAGCAGTCCCGCGCCGCGTTCGCGGTGCTCGCCGAGAATCTCCGGTAGCGGGGCGGGCCGCCGCACCGGCCCGCCCCTTGCCGTGCGATCAGCCGGAGACGAGCCTGACGATCTTCCCGCCCTGCGCGCAGTACGGGAACGGCGTTCCCTGCGCGGTGCAGGTGCTGCCGACCGAGACGTACACCGACCCGTCCTTCGCGACCGCGATCCCGTTCGGAAAGTCGAGGCCGGTCGCGAGCACGCTGGCCGCGCCGCCGTGTGCCAGCTCGACGACCGACCCGGTGCCGGCGGCGCTCTCCGGCCCGGCCGGGATCGGCGGCCCGGGCGTCCCCCACATGTCGACGAAGTAGAGGTTGCCGTCCTCGTCGGCGGCGCAGCCCGTCACGTGGTGGAGGAGCGCCTTGCCGGAGGCGTCGTTCACGGGCACCTCGATCGGGGTCAGCGAGCCGCCGCGGGTCGGCCGCGTCCAGACGCGCCCGGCGAGGTCGCCCGCGTACAGGTTGCCGTCGACGAGCGCGAGACAGGTCGGGACCCCGTCGGCGGGGAAGCCCCCGGGCGGCGGCGGCGGGACGACCCCCGCGACGTCGATGTCGCCGCTGTCGGGGATCCAGTCGAGCAGGTCGGAGCCGGAGTCCGCGACCCACGCACCTGTCGGCAGCGCGAGCACGCCGTAGGGGTTCGAGTTCGGGCCGGGGCCGACGTCGGGGCCGGCGAGACCCGGGAACCGCTCCATGACGCCGATGTCGTGCACGCCGACGTCGGCGACCGGCGTCCACGTGCCGCCCGGCGTGAACCGCACGAGCTTGCCCGCCTGCGCCTTCGCGGCCGCGAGCACGGCGCCGCAGTCGGCCGGCTGGCCGTCGCAGCTCCAGTCGTCGTACTGCTCGGGGAACGAGGTGATCGCTCCGAGCAGCTTCCCGCCCCAGGCGGAGACCCCGTCGATCCCGGTGATGCCCTCGAGGGTCACCGAGCGGGAGAAGAGCCCCTTCACCACGGGCGTGAGCGTGCCGCTCGCGGGGTCGACCTTCGTCACCTGCGAGCTCGTCCCGATGCAGTGCTCCCCGAGCGGCCCCGCGGACGTGCAGACGTCGCCGCCGTGCCCGGCCTCGGCGACGTAGAGGGTGCCGTCGGACGCGAAGACGAGCCCGCGCGGCGAGTCGAGCCCGGTCGCGACCGTGGCGACCGTCCATTGCGCGGCGTGCGCCGGCGTCCGTGCGGCTCCCGCGCCGCCGGCTCCGACGACGAGCGCCGCCGCGGCCGCGAGCGCCGCGCCGGCTCCTGCCATCCTTCTCATTGCAACTCCTTCCCTGACTGGCGATGCGCTTCCGAGGCGTGCCAGTGCTCGACGACCAGACCGTCCGAGACCCGCCAGATGTGGATCTCCTGGACGCCTCCGACCCGGGCCCGGACGACGACCCGGTCGTCCTCGGCGAGGATGTCGAGCGGCTCGAGCCGGCTCGCCGCCCGCCCGTCTCGCACCTCGTGGTCGTAGAAATCGGGGTGCGCGAGCCGCCGCGCCGCATCCGCGTCCCCCGCGTTCAGCGCCTCGATCCGGCGCAGGACGATCAGCTTGTTCTCTTCGAGCGGTGCCATCGGAAGCTCGGGCGATACGCCTCGATGCTCGCCGCGCGCCCCTGGTGCCGCTACCGGGAGCACCCTAGACTGGAACCCGATGCTTGCGGGGGGCAGGCTTCTCCTCGAACGCGACGCCGAGCTGGAGCGCCTGCGGGGCCTGCTCGCGGACGCGCGCGCGGGGAGCGGCGCGGCCGCCGTCCTCACGGGCCCCCCGGGAATCGGCAAGACGCGGCTCGCGTGGGCGATCCGCGACGAGGCCCGCGCCGCCGGGTTCGCCGTCCTCTCGGCGCGCGGGGTCGAGCTGGAGCGCGACTTCGCGTTCGGGGTCGTCCGCCAGTGGTTCGAACCGTCCGTGCGCGAGCGCGGCGCGCTCGAGGGGGCGGCGGCGCTCGCGACGCCGGTGCTGCTCGGCGCGGAGGCGACCGGGGACGAGCCGTCGTTCTCGATCCTGCACGGCCTCTACTGGCTGGCCGCGGAGCTGGCGTCGGAGTGCCCGCTGGCGCTCCTGCTCGACGACGCGCAGTGGAGCGACGAGGCCTCGCTCCGGTTCGTCCACTTCCTCGCCGGCCGGCTGGAGGGGCTGCCGCTGCTTCTGCTGCTGACGGCGCGCGAGCCGCTCGCGGGCGTGCTCGCCGACCTGGCCCGCGCGCCCGCCGCCGCGGTGGTGGAGCTGCCGCCGCTCGGCGTCGCCGCGGTCGCCCAGGTGCTCGCCGAGCACGCCGGCGGCCCGGTCGAGGAGGGGTTCGCGCTCGCCTGCCTCGACGCGACCGGCGGCAACCCGTTCCTGCTCGAGGAGCTGGCGCAGGCCCTCACCGCGGAGGGCGTCGACTTCGTCGCCGCCGAGCGCGGTCGCGTGCGCGCGATCGGGCCGCGCTCGGTCGCGACCGCGGTGCAGCTCCGCCTCGCGGGTCTGCGGGCGGAGGCGACGAGGCTCGCGCGCGCCGCCGCGGTGCTCGGCGACGACGCCCCGCTGCCGCTGGCGGCGGCGCTCGCCGGCCTGGACGAGGAGGTCGCGGCCGCCGCGGCGGACGAGCTGGCCGAGGCGACGCTCCTCGAGGACGCGCGACCGCTCCGCTTCGTCCACCCGATCGTCGCCGCCGCGATCAGCGAGAGCCTGCTCGCCGGCGAACGCGAGGCGCTGCACGCGCGCGCCGCCCGCCTGCTCGAGCAGGCGGGCGCGGCCGTCGACGCGATCGCCGTGCACCTGCTCGCGCTCGCGCCGCGCGGAGACGCGCGGGTGGCGGCGCTGCTGCTCGAGGCCGCCCGGCGCGCGCTCGGCGGCGGCGCGCCCGAGTCGGCGGCCCGGCTGCTGGAGCGGGCGCTCGCGGAGCCGCCGGCCGAGGAGTCGCGTCCGGCCGTCCTGCTCGCGCTCGGGGAGGCGGAGCACGCGCTCGCGCGCCCGGCGGCGGTCGACCATCTGCGCGAGGCGCACGAGCTCGCCGGCGACCCGCGCGAACGCGCCCGGGCCGCCCTCCTGCTCACCTGGGCCGTCGTCTCCGCGCCGGCGCGGCACGACGACGTCGACGAACGGCTCGACGCGAGCGCCGCCGAGCTGCGCCGGCTCGACCCGGACCTCTCGCTGCGGCTCGAGGCGGCGCGGCTCGGGCTCTCCTGGGAGCGCGGCGACCTCGACGCCGTGCTCGCCCGCGGCGAGGAGCTGGCGTCGCTGCCCGGCGAGACCACCGGCGAGTGCCTCGTCCTCGCCTATCTCGCGCACGCGTGGATGGACGCGGGCCGCCCGGCCGGCGAGGCGGCCGGCCTCGCCGAGCGGGCCGCGCGTGCGGAGCTGGTGCCAGAGCTGACGCGCCACTCGAACTGGCTGATCCACGTCGGGACGGTGCTCCGCTCCGCCGAGCGGCTCGACTCGCAGGTCGGCCTGCTCGACCGCGTCCTCGCCGAGGCGCGCGAGAAGGGGCTGCTCCGCGCCTACCTCGTGGCCTCGATGTACCGCTCGGCGGTGCTCGTCCGCTCGGGTGACGTGCTCGGCGCCGAGGCGGACGCGCGGGCGGCGCTCGCGGCCGACGCGCAGCAGCTCGTGCTCGCGCCGGCGATGGCGCAGCTCGTCGAGAGCCTCGTCGAGCAGGGGCGGCTCGACGAGGCGGCGCAGCTCCTCGGCCGGCACGGGCTCGCGGAGCACCTGCCGGAGGTCCGGCACGCGACGGTCCTCCTCTTCAGCCGGGCGATGCTGCGCGCCGAGCGCGGCGACCTGCGCGGCGCGCTCGCCGACCTCACCGAGGCTCGGCGGCGACTCGACCGGACCGGCCGCCTGAACGTCGTCGGCCTGGACGGGCGTGTCCGGGCGGCGCTGCTGCGGCTCGCGCTCGGGGAGCACGACGAGGCGGAGCGGGAAGCCGCGACCGCGCTCGAGGCGGCCCGCGGCTGGGGCACGCCGGGCGCGATCGGCACGGCGCTGCGGGCGCTCGCGCTCGTCCGCGGCGACCTCGGGCTCCTGCGCGAGGCGGTCGCCTCCCTCGCGGCGTCGCCGCTCGAGCTGGAGCGGGCGCGGGCGCTCGTCGACCTCGGCTCGGCGCTGCGGCGCGCGGGCCGGCGGGCGGAGTCGCGCGAGCCGCTGCGGGAGGCGTTCGCGCTCGCCGAGGCGGGCGGCGCGGTGCGCGTCCGCGAGCGGGCGCGCGAGGAGCTGGCGGCGAGCGGCGTCCGCGTGCGCAGGGCGGCGGTGCGCGGCGCGGCCTCGCTGACGCCGAGCGAGCGCCGGATCGCCGAGCGCGCCGCCGCCGGAGCGTCGAACCCGCAGATCGCGCAGGAGCTGTTCGTGACCGTGAAGACGGTCGAGATGCACCTGAGCAACGCCTACCGCAAGCTCGAGATCTCCAGCCGGCGCGACCTCGGCCGCGCGCTCGAGCTCGGCTAAGCCCCGGCGGCGACGCGCAGGAGCGCGCGCACCTTCGTGAGCGCGTCGCGCTCCTCGGCGGCGATCGCGCGGAACGCGGACGCGTAGACCGCGTCGTCGTCCTCCTCGAGCACGGCGAGCAGCCGCTCGGCGCCGTCGAGGCGGCCCCAGAGGTAGTCGTTCTCGCGCCAGCGGCGCAGGAAGAAGCCGCCGAAGTGGGCGATCGCGACGCCGCGCAGCTTCGCGGCGGCCGCGGGCAGCCTCTTCGGCGGCCGGCGCAGGACGCGGCGTGCGGCGGCTCCCGCGAGCGCGAGCGCGCGCGAGAACCGGTCGGGCGGCGGCGGGGCGAGCCTGGTCGCGTCGAGCGGGCTGACGCGGAACACCTCGACCTCGTCCAGCTCGACGACCCCGGCGAGCCGCCGCGCCGGGAAGACGGCCGCGTCCCAGAGCGGGAAGCCGGCGAGGTGGGCGCGCAGGTCGTCGGCGAGCCGCTCCGGCAGCGCGCTCGTCTCCTCGACGACCGCGTCCCAGCAGCGGCGCCCGAACCCCGCGAGCTGCGCGTCGAGCGCGGCGGCGAGCTGGTCGCGGGCGCCGTCGATCGTCTCCATGCGGGTGTCGAGGAACGCGTCCACGCTCCAGTCCTCGAGGTGCCCGGCGAGCTGCGGCGCCGCGAAGATCGCCTCCGCCGCGGCCACCGCGGGCGCGACGTCGGCGCGCTCGAGCACGGTTCGCAGCTCGCAGAGCAAGACGTAGAGGCGGCGCTTCAGCCGGTTCAGCGGCTCCCGGTCGGCCTCGCCGTAGAGCGCGCTCGCCCGCCGGATCGCGAAGCCGAGGCGGCGCCGCTTGTAGTCGAGGTCGAAGGTCTGGAGGAACGCGAGCTGGTCGTCGCTCAGCGACTCGCCGGCGGCGTACAGCTCCCGGCGCGCCGCCCAGCGCTGGAGCGCGGCGGCGACGAAGAGCGCCTGCTGCGACTCGCGCGGGTAGCCGAGCAGCCCGCAGAGCGCCTCGGACGTCCGTTCGACGACGTCGACGAGCTTCAGGCGCAGGTAGGCCCGGTAGGCGGGGCTGGCGGCGGCGTGCTCGTTCGCGGCCGTGTTCGCCGCGTCCCAGCCGCCGGCGAGCTGCCCCTTCCCGAACGCGGCCGCGGCGGGCCGCACGGCGTCCTCCATCGCGGCGAGCCGCCGGACGGCCTCGTTGTAGTCGCGCAGCTCGTCGAGCGCGCGGGCGATCGGCTGCCGCCGCGGCAGCGTCGAGAGCCCCGCCCACACCGTCTCGCGGATCCCCGGCTGCGCGCCGTCGGGCGGCGGGAAGCGACCGGCGGGGTCGGGCTCGACGAAGAGGAGCTTGCGGTCGGTCTCGGTCGCGGCCGGCTTGCCGGGGATCGCGTCGACGGCGGCGCGGAACGGGTAGTTGTCGAGGATGCCGCCGTCCGCGAACCACGTCTTCTCCGCAGGGAAGCCGTTCAGGCCGTAGTCGGGGAGGTAGCGGTCGGCGAAGTGGAGCCGGGTCGGCTCGTCCGAGATGTCGGCGATGCGCGCGGGCGGGAAGGCGCCCGGGAACGACGAGGTGGCGCGGGCGGCGAACCCGAGCGCGTCGTCGTCGCCGAAGTCGCCGGCGCCGTCGAGGTAGCGGAAGTGCACCGGGATCCGGTTGACGACGCTCTCCACCGTCGGCGGCCCGGCGAGCGGGATCCGGCGCGGGTAGCCGTGCAGGTCGGTGGTGGTGACGAAGAGGTCGAGCGCGAGCCCGGGCGGCATCAGCGTCGTCCCGAGCGGCCGCTCCTCCATCGCGCGGAACGCGGCGCGGATCCAGCCGAGCATCCGGTTGCCGGCGAGCGGCGGCAGGCCCGGGCGCTTGAGCAGGAGCTTGCCGAGCGCGGCGTTCCGGAGCCAGAGGTCGGTGAGCGGCCCCTGCTCGAGATCCTGCGCGACCGCCTTCGCGAGGCAGACGCCGTTGATCCCGCCCGCCGAGGTTCCGGAGACGACGTCGACGACGACGCGCGTGCGGACGCCGCCGTCGCGGGCGGCCCTGCGCCGCAGCGCCTCGGCGTACGCGTGCTCGACGCAGCCGGCCGGGAACGGGTTCGAGCCGTCGCCGGCGACGAAGCGGTGCGAGGCGCGGACGAGTCTCTCCAGCTCCTTCGCGATCCCGTGCATGTAGATCGCGAGCGAGACGCCGCCGTAGCAGACGAGCGCGAAGCGCAGCTCGCGGACGTCGTGGTCGTCCGGCAGCTGCGGCGGCGTGCACGGCGGTGCCTCGATCGGCCGGTCCTACTCCCGGCCGGGACGGAAGTCAATCAGTGCCCGCTGGCCGAGAAGTGCATGTAGTCCTTGGTGGAGCCGGTCCAGGAGCCGCCCCAGCCCCAGCCGATCGACGCGAAGAGCCGCACGACGGCGGGCGTGACCATCCCGCGCCGGTGGCGCGAGCGGTCGAGGTAGGAGAGCGCGGTCTTGTCGCGCGTCATGCCGCAGCCGACGTACGGGTTCTCGACCGGGTTGAGGTCGATCGCCTGCCCGTACGCGTGCTCGGACCAGGTGCCGGTGCGTCCGGTCGGGTTGCCGGTGCACGGCGAGGAGGCGGCCTGCCGGCACTCGAACGAGGCGGTGAAGTCGCCGTCGGCCGGCCGGGCGCGCTTCGGCGGGCCGTAGGTGTCGTACAGCTCCATGTGCCGGATCGGGAAACGCATCCGGTGCAGTTTCAGGAAGACGCGCTCGAGCCCGGCGGCGTCGCGGGCGTTCACGACGAGCTGGCCGCGATGCGTCTTGCGGTCGAAGCCCCAGTACGGGACGGTGAGGACGCGGAGCTGGCCGAAGCCGACCGGGCAGCCGTGCTGGTACTCGCCCGCCTGCACGATCGCGTGCCGCTGCGCGGGGGTGAGCTTCGAGATCGTCCCGACCTGCGCCGCCTGCGCCGCGCCGGAGAGGGTGAGGATGAGCGTGACGAGCAGGCGCATCGCGCGCCAGTGTACGACTTCAAAGTGGGATTTTGCGCGGGTGCTAGGGCGCGAGCGCCTTCTTGACGCAGACCTGGAAGCTGTGCGTGCCGGCTTTCTCGTCCGCGTCGAGGCAGGCGGCGAACGCGGCCTGGACGTCCTTCGGCTTCGGCCCCCTGGGGCCCGGCGGGTCGGGGATCCTGACGGTGAGCAGGCCGCTGACGCACGTGGCGAGCGCGTTCGGGTCGGTGAGGCCCTGCGCCTGGCAGGTGTCGACCGCCGCCTGCGCCTTCGCCGACAGCTTCCGCCGCCCGGCCGTACGGATGCAGGCGGCGAAGTCCTTCGTGCCGGCCTTCAGCCCCGTGCCGAGGCAGTAGTCGACGTCGTCGCGCTGGC
>DASSND010000054.1:0-2385 GCA_035688315.1 Gaiellaceae bacterium
CGAGCCCGGGCTGCTCGAGTTGCTCTGGCTCGAGCGCCGCGGCGTGCGAGTGCTCAATCCCGCCGCCGTCCTGCTCGCCGTCCACGACAAGCTGCGCACGGCGCGGCGGCTCGCCGCGGCGGCGCTGCCGCACCCGCAGACGGCGGTCATAGGCGGAGACGGGCGGCCGCCGCTCGAGCCGCCCCTCGTCCTCAAGCCGCGCTTCGGCAGCTGGGGCCGCGACGTGATCCGCTGCCGCGACCGGGCGGAGCTCGAGGCGGCGGTGGCAGCAGTTCGCGACCGGCCCTGGTTCCGGCGGCACGGCGCCCTCGTCCAGGAGCTGCTGCCGACGTCGGGCCGCGACCTGCGCCTGCTCGTCGCGGAGGGCGAGGTGGTCGGCGCGGGGGAACGGATCGCGGCGCCCGGCGAATGGCGCACCAACGTCTCCCTGGGCGGCAGCGCGCACCCGGTCGAGCCGCCGCCGCACGCGCGCGAGCTCGCGCGAGCCGCCGCCGCCGCGGTCGGCGCCGACCTCGTCGGCGTCGACCTGGCGCCGCTTCCCGACAACGGTTACGCGGTCCTCGAGCTGAATGGCGCCGTCGACTTCGACGACGGCTACGCGCTCGACGGGAGCGACCTCTACCTGCGGATCGCGCGAGCGCTCGAGCTCGCAGAGGAAAGGAGCATGACATGAGCGATACGGCTAGCGCGTACCGGCCGCACACCGGAGACGTGGTGGTGGTCGACGGGCGACGGGTCGGCGACCCCGGTCGCCTCGGCCAGATCCTGGAGAGCGGCGGCGACCCCGGGCATGAGCGCCTGCGCGTCCGCTGGGAGGACGGACGCGAGAGCGTCTTGTATCCGGGCGGCGACGTCAGGATCCACCCGAAGCGCCGCGCCGGCGCGCGCCGCGACGCTCCGCGGAGACGGCCATGACCGCCGCGACACCAATCACGAGCCGCGCGCTCGGGTCGGCGACGGTGGCGGAGGCGATGACGAGCGGCGTAATCCGTTGCGCGCCCGAGACGCCGCTGCGCGCGGTCGCGCGGCTGATGGCGGAGCATCGCGTACACGCGATCTACGTCTTCGACTACGGCGCCGAAGACGACGAGACGGTCGCTCTCTGGGGGCTCGTCTGCGACCTCGACGTCGTCGCCGCCGCGGACGGCGACCTCGACACGATGACCGCCCACGGCAGCGCGGTGACGCCGCTCGTCACGATCTCGAGCAGCGACCTGCTCGCGGACGCCGCCCGGCGGATGACGGAGACCGGCGTCTCCCACCTGGCCGTGCTCGATCCGCTCAGCGGCAGGCCGGCCGGGGTGTTGTCGACGCTCGACGTCGTCCGCTTCGTCGCCGGCGACGCGCCGGACGAGGGGCGATAGCGATGCCTCCGCACTGCGACTCGCTGGACGGCCCCGTCGTCGCAGCGGCGCGGCAGGCGCTCGATGCGGGCGAGCCGGAGCCGGTGCTGCCCTTCGTCCCGGCGACCGGCGAGACCGAGGTGAGGGCCGCGTTCGAGCAGGCTCGCGCCGTGCGTGCGCAGAGCCCGCAGGCGCGCGAGCTCGCCGACCGCTGGTTCTACGAGAACGTCGTCCGCATCCACCGCGCCGGCGAGGGCGCACCGTACACCGGGCTGAAGCCGGCCGGGCTCGACGTCGGCCCCGTGATCCCGCTCGCGGAGCGGGCGATCGAGAGCGGCTCTGCCGACGAGCTGACGGAGCTGCTCGCGGGCCTCGTCGCCGAGGAAGTCGAGCGCCGGCTCGCGCGGGTGCTCGACCTACAACGGGAGGCAGACGGGGACCTCGCGACGAGGCGCCGGTACGTCGAGGCGATGCTCGGCCTCCAGGTCTGGGCACACCACCTGTACGCGGCGGCGCGATCCGACCCCCACGAGCACGGCCACGGATGACGAGCCCGCCCGCCGAGACGATCCCGCCCGAGCGGCTGCCGCCGAAGCGCCGCGCCCGCGGGCCGCACCCGATCGGCGGCGAGGCGTTGCGAGCGCGCGTGCTCGGCGAGCGCGGGCGGATCGCGCGCCTCTCGCGGATCCGCGAGCTCGTGCTCGGCTTCCAGGACGGGCTGCTCGTGCCGCTCGCGGTCGTCACCGGGCTCGCCGGCGCGAACGTCGCCTCGTCGACCGTCGTCGTCGGCGGGCTCGCCGAGGCCGCGGCCGGAGCGCTCGCGATGGGCACCGGCGCCTTCCTCGCCAGCCAGGCCGAGAACCAGCT
The DNA here is from genome assembly GCA_035688315.1 of Gaiellaceae bacterium. Classification (GTDB taxonomy): domain Bacteria; phylum Actinomycetota; class Thermoleophilia; order Gaiellales; family Gaiellaceae; genus Palsa-739. Next base: position 2,211 of record DASSND010000054.1, read on the forward strand.
CTTCGCCGGCGAGATCGCCGACGAGGAGCTCGAGCTCGCCGACCACCCCGAGGTCGAGCGGCTCGAGCTGGAGCGCCTCTTCCGCGAGGAGGGCCTCGACGAGGAGTCGGCGCGGCGCGCGAGCGAGCTGATCGCCCGCTCCGACCACGCGTTGATCAAGACGAAGGCCGAGAAG
>DASSND010000013.1:0-58615 GCA_035688315.1 Gaiellaceae bacterium
TGCCGAGGGTCTGCAGCACGTCCTGCACGGTGATCGCCTTTTCCGTCGCCGCCGAGAGCTGGTCGAGGGTCGACTCGGCGTCGCGGTAGGCCCCGCGCGCGGAGCGGGCGATCAGCGACAGCGCCGCGTCGGGGACGTCGATGCCCTCGGCGTCGGCGATCCGCCGCAGCTTCCTGACCATGTCCGGGAGTCGCGGCCGCGCGAAGACGAACGTCTGGCAGCGCGAGCGAACCGTCGGCAGCACCTGGGCCAGCTCCGTCGTGCAGAAGACGAAGACGAGGTGCGGCGGGGGCTCCTCGATCAGCTTCAGCAGCGCGTTCCACGCGGCCGGCGTCAGCTGGTGCGCTTCGTCGAGGATGTAGACCTTGTAGCGGCCCTCGACCGGCTGGAGGACGACCCGCTCGCGGATCTCCCGGATGTCGTCGATCCCGCGCTGCGAGGCGGCGTCCATCTCGATCACGTCGAGCGACGTGCCGGCCGCGATCGCGACGCAGGCGTGGCAGGTGCCGTCCGGGTGCGGCGTCGGCCCCTGCGCGCAGTTGAGGCTCTTGGCGAGGATCCGCGCCATCGAGGTCTTGCCGGTGCCGCGCGGCCCGGCGAAGAGGTAGGCCTGGCGGACGGCGTCGTTCGCGATCGCGTTCTCGAGCGTCCGCACCACCGGCTCCTGCCCGACGACGTCCGCGAAGGTCTGCGGGCGGTACTTCCGATAGAGGGCGGCCACGGAGCGATTCAACCAGAACCGGGGCGTAACCGCGCCGCGGGGAGCCTCGTTTGCACCGCATGAAAATATGGTTTGAAAGGAGTAAAAGATGAAGGCACTCCGCATGCTCCTCGTACTCGCCGCGCTCACCGCTCTCGTCGGCGCGGCGTCCGCGGCCGCGTCCGGCAAGCGGGTGAGCCCGTTCGCGAACGCGCCGTACGCCGTCGCGGGCAGCGGCACCGTCCGCGCGTTCGACACGAAGGGCACGCTCGCGCACTTCTGGCTCAACTCGAAGGCCCCGCACGTGCTCGTCTATCGCGACGCGAAGCGGCACCTGACCTTCCGGTCGGTCTCGATCTCGTCGGTCCAGTTCCTGCGCAACACGGTGCGCCTGACGGGGATGGGGACGATCAACGGCTCGCGGCTCGTGCGGTTCACGTCGATCGCGGTCGGCCACGAGGGCTCGACCTACAGCGACCGTTTCGGCCTGATCTACAACCACAAGGCGATGTGGGGCGGCCGGCTCCGCAGCGGCCACGTCTACGTGACCCCGAAGTCCGGCACCTCGATCTCGAAGGGCGCGGTCCCGGCGTAGCTCCGGTCGCGCACCGCCCGGAATGCGAAAGGAGCCCGGCGCGGGCCGGGCTCCTCTCACGGGCCGGGCGTCCCGTACACCTGGGAGGGGATGCTTAGCGCTGCTTCCTCCCGGACCTGACGCGGTTCGCACGCTCCCACTGCACGGAGCCCGACCCGCCACCAAAATAGCGGCATGGACGCGCGCCGCGCCCTCCTGAGCGGGCTCTTCGACCACGCCGCGATGTTCCCGCCCGCCGCCCTGCCGCTCGCGGAGGCGCTCGCCGAGGACGAGCGCGCGCGGGCGAGCGAGCACTCCTGGCTGCTCGGCCGCTTCGTCGTGCCCGAGGGGACCGCGGTCGCGGGCCGCGAGCTGGCGATCGTCGGCGGCGGGGAGGAGCGGCACGACGAGGTCGTCTACGTCGAGGGCGCGCCGCTCGACGAGGTGGCCGCGCGCGGCGCCCGCGCGAAGGTGCGCTGCGGCGGCGCGCGCGTCCCGACCGCGGCGGAGCTGGCCGGGGTCGTCCGCGGCTGCCGCGAGCGCGGTCTCGCCTTCAAGGCGACCGCGGGGCTCCACCACGCCTACCCCACGGCCGCGGGCGAGCACGGCTTCCTCAACCTGCTCGCGGCGGCGGTCTTCGGGGACGAGGAGGACGCGCTCGCCGCCGGGCCGGGCAGCTTCGAGCTGGATGCCGCGTCGTTCCGCTGGGACGGGCGGGAGGCGGCGCCGGAGCGGCTCGCCGAGGTGCGCGCCGGGCTGCTCGCCTCGATCGGCAGCTGCTCCTTCTTCGAGCCGGTCGGCGAGCTGGTGGAGCTTCGGATCCTGTGACGGGGTTCGGCGCCGGCGCGAACGGCCTGCTCTGGCGCGACGCGGAGGGCGTCGTCGACCTGAGCGGCCTCGGGGACGTCTTCGCGGAGCCGACGCTGAACCCGCTGCTCGCGGCGGGGCCGCGCGCCTGGCGCGAGGCGATCGAGGCGGCGCGCGCGCACGACGGCCCGCGGCTCGCCGAGCCGCAGCCGCGCCTTGCGTTCCAGGTCGCCGACTACGTCGACTTCTACTCCTCGCTCGAGCACGCGACGAACCTCGGGCGGCTCTTCCGTCCCGACCAGGAGCCGCTGCTGCCGAACTGGCGCTGGCTCCCGGTCGGCTACCACGGCCGCGCCGGCACCGTCGTCGTCGGCGGCACCGACGTCGTCCGCCCGCAGGGGCAGCTGAAGTCGCCGGACGCGGACGCGCCCGCCTTCGGGCCGAGCCGCCGCCTCGACATCGAGCTGGAGCTGGGCTTCGTCGTCGGCGTCCCGAGCCGCCACGGCGAGCCGGTGCCTCCGGACGCGTTCGCCGAGCACGTCTTCGGCGTCGTGCTCGTGAACGACTGGAGCGCCCGCGACATCCAGGCGTGGGAGTACCAGCCGCTCGGCCCGTTCCTGGGCAAGTCGTTCCAGACGTCGATCTCCGCCTGGGTGACGCCGCTCGCGCTGCTCGAGGAGGCGCGCGTCGAGGCGCCTGCGCAGGAGCCGCCGCCGCTGCCGCACCTCGCCGGCGGGCGCGACTGGGGGCTCGACGTCGCGCTCGAGGTGGAGCTGAACGGCGAGGTCGTCTCGCGCGGGAACGCGCGCACGCTCTACTGGACGATGCCGCAGCAGCTCGCGCACGCCACCTCGAACGGCGCCTCGATCCGCACCGGCGACCTGATGGCCTCCGGCACGATCTCGGGCCCGGAGCCGGGAAGCGAGGGATCGCTGATCGAGCTGTGGCGCGGCGAACGCTTCCTCGCCGACGGCGACGAGGTGGTGCTGCGCGGCCGCGCCGCCGGCGGGATCGAGCTGGGCGAGGTGCGGGGCCGCGTCCTGCCCGCGCGCTGAGCCTCACACCGTTCTCATACCGGCCGGAACCGGGGTTCCTCCGCGGCGGCGTCACGCTGCGATCGCTGTGGCACGCATCCTTCTCAGCGAGGCCGACCCCGACGTCCGCCGGCTGCTCGTCCTCCTCCTCGAGCGGCTCGGCCACGAGGTGGCCGTGCTCGACGGCTCGGAGCCGACCGCGAGCGGCGACCTGCTGCTGCTCGAGCCCGCCTCGCCTCACGGCGTGCGGCAGGCACGGCGGCTGCGAGCCGACGATCCGGGCCTGCCGATCCTCTGCGTGAGCATCCTGCCGGACGAGGCGCGCCCGCTCGCGCTCGGCCCGCTCTCCTATCTCGCCAAGCCGTTCGCGCTCGCCGAGCTGCGCACCGCGGTCGACCGCGCGCTCCTGCTCGAAGCCGCCTGACGGCGAGGCCGCGCCCGGCGCGGCTCCCCCGATCGCGCTCGCCTCCCTACGCAATTTCGGGGCCGCCCGCCCGATGCGACGTAGCGACGAACCTCCGTCGCCGGTAGGCAACGACCCCCCGGTCGCGCGTCCACACCCGCGTCCGAGGGGCCGACGTCATGGAGCGGAATGCTTCGCCGCCTCGCACCGCTCGCCGCCGCCCTCCTCGTCGCCCTCCTCGCCGTCCCCGCCGCCCTCGCCGGCGGCAGCCGCGCCGCCGGGGGCGCGCCGCTCGTCTTCGACGGCGGCTCGGCGGCGCAGCGCGCGCAGGTCCGGAGCGCGCTGCGGGCGAGCGCGTTCCCCTGGGCGGTGCTGCCGCAGGCGGTCGTCGTCCACATCGCGCACGGCGCGCCGGACCAGGCGCTGCCGGGGCAGATCTGGATCGACGCCGACCTGCTCGACGCCGGCACGACCTCCTGGGGCGTCGTCCAGCACGAGCTGGCGCACGAGGTCGACCTGCTCCTGCTCGACCCCGCCTCGCGCGCGGCGCTCGCGCGGCTGCTCGGCGGCTCGGCGTGGTGGAGCGGCGGCGTCGCCCACGGCGACGACCCGGCCGAGCGCTTCGCGAGCACGCTGGCCTGGGCGTACTGGCCCTCGCCGGAGAACGTGCTCGAGCCGGCCTCGCCGCGCGACGAGGCCGGGCACGTCGCGCCGGCCCTCTTCCGGGCGACGCTCGCGCGGCTGCTGCCTTCGGTGGCGAAGGCCCGCGTGCGGGTCAGCCTGCACCGCTGACATCACCCGAATCGAGGAGGGTCTATCCGCCGGAAGGCGGATGTGCGCCGCGCCGCGTGCGTCGACACTTGTCACATGCCGACCACCCGCCAGCGGTCCTCCGTCTCCGTCGTCCTCGCCGACGACCACCCTGCGATCGTCGACTCGCTCTCGCGGTTCCTCGCCGGCGCCGGCTTCGACGTCGTCGCGACCGCGGCCGACGGCGCCGCGGCCCTCGCGGAGGTGGAGCGGCGGCGGCCGCGCGTGCTCGTCGCCGACCTGCACATGCCGCGCCTCGACGGCCTCGAGCTGGCGCGGCGCGTCGGCGAGGGCTCGTCCGGCGCGGCGGTGCTCCTCTACACGGGCGACGGCGACCGCGCCCTCGTCACCGACGCGCTCGACGCCGGGGCGCAGGGGTTCGCGCTCAAGGAGGCTCCGCTCGAGGACCTCGCGCGCGCCGTCGACGTGGTCGCCCGCGGCGGCCTCTACGTCGACCCGGTGCTCGCGGCGCAACTCGCGTCGGGGCCGGAGCCGGGGCGGCTCGCGCTGAGCCGGCGGGAGCGGGAGGTGCTGCGCCTGCTCTCGGGCGGCGGCTCCTACGCGGAGATCGGCGCGCAGCTCTTCCTCTCGCCCGACACGGTGCGCGCGCACGCGCAGCGGGCGATGACGAAGCTCGGCGCGCGGACGCGGACGCAGGCCGTCGCGGTGGCGGTGCGCGAGCAGCTGATCGCGTAGCGCGTAAGACTGTACTCGGTGGACGTGCCGAGCGTCCGGCCGCTCAGCCCGCGAGCAGGCGCCGGCGCTCGTCGTCGCCGATCCGTCGCGAGGCGCGCGTCTCCAGGTCGAAGGCGACGACGACCGCCTCCGCCTCGATCGCGACCTCGCCGTCGGCGCCGAGCAGCTCCTGGGCGACGCGCACGCTCGCGCCGCCCACCTCGACGACGCGGGAGCGGACGACCAGCTCGCGCGGGCCGCGGGGCACCTCCCGCCGGAAGTCGGCGCTCACGCGCGCGACGACGCTCGGCCACTCGTCGAAGCCGCCGACGCGCTCGGCGAGCAGCGCGTCCCGCGCCTCGTCGAGATACGCGAACGCGACCGAGTGGGTGAGATGGTCGAGCGCGTCGAAATCGGTCCAGCGCGTCGCGATGCGAAGCTCGTGCACGCGAGCACATTAGTGCTGGAGGCCGCGGACGAGCGCGCTCCGCCGCGTGCGCCGCGCCGCGGCCCGGAAGCTCGCGCGCAGGCGCAGCCGCCGGTTCCACGGGTCGACGTCGGCGACCTCGTCCGCGGCGATCACGCGCCGCTTCTCGAAGAGGCCGTCCATCTGCACGACGAGGTACGAGGCGGGCGCCATCGGCCCGGTGAAGACGACCTCGGCGACGACGCCCGTGCGGCCGTCGCGTCCCTCGACCGCGAACCCCTCGCAGCGCGAGAGCCAGTACGCCCCCACGGGCGCGCTCGGGAGGAAGGACGTCTGCCGGCCGAGGAGCACCGCTCGAGGAACGCGCGAGCGCCGCTTCCGGATACCGCCTGCGCGGCGTTAGCGGATCGTTAGCGGGCCGGTGCACGCTTCCCCGCGAGGGCTGCGGCAGATGTCGCGCTAGGCGAGCGAACCGAGGAGGGCCGGACGGCGGCGCCGGCCCTCTTCGCGTCTCAGCCGCCCGGGCGCCAGAGCGGCTCGTCGCGACCCGCCTCGGCGTTCGCCGTGCGGGCGAGGATGAAGAGCAGGTCCGAGGTGCGGTTCAGGTAGACGAGCGCCTGCGGGTTGACGCCCTGCGCCTCGTGCGCCTCGAGCGCGCGCAGCTCGGCGCGCCGGGCGATCGTCCGCGCCACGTGCAGGCGCGCCGCCGCCTCGGTGCCGCCGGGGAGGACGAAGCTGCGCAGCTCGGCCAGGCCCTCGTTGAACTCGTCGCAGAGCCGCTCGATCCCGGCCACCGCCTCCTCGGTGACGCGCAGCCGGCCCTCCACCCCGATGGGGACGCAGAGGTCGGCGCCGACGTCGAACAGCTCGTTCTGGAGCCGCTCGAGCGGCGGACGGATCCGCTCCGGGACGCCGCAGGCGAGCGCGACGCCGAGCGTCGAGTTCAGCTCGTCGACCGCGCCGTAGGCGGCGATCCGCGGGTCGAGCTTCGAGACGCGGGCGCCGTTGCCGAGGCTCGTCTTGCCCTTGTCGCCGCCGCCCGTGTAGATCCGGTTCAGGCGGACGGGCTCGTTCGGGTCGCGCGGCACGGGACGGAGTCTATCCCCGCACCGCTTCGATGCGGAGCCGCGTATGCCACCGATTGGCCTAGTGCATTGACATGCACGTGAAGTACTCCATAGGGTCCAAGGGACGTGCCGACGCTCACGCGGTATCCCGTCGAGGCCTGCTTCTCCGATCCCGTGTTCCGGACGGTGGAGCGCTCTCTCGCCCGGACGATCGGAGGCGAGGTCCTCGGCTAGCGTCGACACGTACCCCTCCTATCCGGCCGCCCGCCGGGGCGACGAGGTCGTCGAGGTGGGCGGCCACGTCGTCCCCGACCCGTACCGGTGGCTGGAGCAGCTCGATTCCCCGGAGACGCGCGCCTGGGTCGACGCGCAGCAGAGCCTGACCGAGTCGGTGCTCGCCGACGCGGCGGAGCTGCGCGACGCGATCGCCGCGCGGCTGACGGCGCTCTGGGACTTCCCGAGCCGCTCCGTGCCCTCCCGGCACGGCTCGCGCTGGTTCCAGTGGCGGAACGCCGGCCTGCAGAACCAGCCGATCCTCTACGTGGGAGGCTCGCCCGAGGACGAGGGCCGCGTCCTGCTGGACCCGAACACCCTCTCCGCGGACGGCACGGTCGCCGTCACCGGCGCGACCTTCACGGAGGACGGCAGGCTGCTCGCGTACGCGACGAGCGACGCGGGCGCCGACTGGATGACCTGGCACGTCCGGGACGTCGAGAGCGGCGCCGACCTGCCCGACGTCGTCCACTGGTCGAAGATCGCCGGCGGCGCCTGGCTCGCGGACGGCTCCGGCTTCTACTACAGCGCCTACGACCGCCCGCCCGAGGGCCACGAGCTGGTGCAGTACAGCGGCCTCCTGCGGATCCGCCTCCACCGCCTCGGCACGGACGAGTCGGAGGACGCCGTCGTCTTCGAACGGCCCGAGTCCGCGCACGCGATGCCGATCGCGACGGTGACCGAGGACGGCCGCTTCCTCGTCGTCATGCTCGCGACCGCCGGCGCGACCGAGACGGCGCTCTTCGTCCAGGATCTGCGGGCGGCGCAGCCGGAGTGGAAGCGGCTCGCCGGCGACCTCGAGTCGTTCGTCTCGCTCGTCGGCGTCGACGGCGACGCCTTCTTCGTGCTCACCAACGTCGGCGCGGCGCGCCGCCGGATCGTCCGCGTCCAGCTCGGCGATCGCTCGCGGGAGGCCTGGCGGGAGGTCGTGCCGGAGGGCGAGCACATGCTGATCGAGGCGCGGCACGTCGGCGGCCGCCTCGTCTGCCAGTACCTGCGGCATGCCGCGGCGGAGCTGGCGGTCTTCGGCGCCGACGGCGCGTTGCTGCACCGGGTCGACGTGCCCGCCGGGTCGACCGTGCCCCAGATCAGCGGCTCGGCCGACGACCCGCTGCTCTTCTTCTCGACCACGTCGTTCACCGATCCGGGCACGCTCTGGTCGCACGACGTCGAGACCGGCGTCACGAGCCTCGTGCGGCGCACCGAGGCCCCGCTGCCGGCGCAGGAGACCGTCACCGAGCAGGTGTTCGTCGACTCGCTCGACGGGACGAAGATCCCGGTCTTCCTCGTCCGCCGCGCCGACGTGACGCCGACGGGCGAGGTGCCGGTCCTGCTCACCGGCTACGGCGGCTTCAACATCCCGCTGACGCCCGGCTTCTCCGTCCCGCAGCAGGTGTGGATCGAGCGCGGCGGCCTGCTCGCGGTCGCCACGCTGCGCGGCGGCGGCGAGTACGGCGCCGAGTGGCACGACGCGGGGCGGCTCGCCAACAAGCAGAACGTCTTCGACGACTTCATGTCGGTCGCTCGCTGGCTGCACGGCTCGGGCTGGTCGAAGCCCGCGCGGATCGCCATCCAGGGCGGCTCGAACGGCGGCCTGCTCGTCGGCGCCGCCCTCGTCCAGCAGCCGGAGCTCTTCGGGGCGGTCGTCTGCGAGGTCGGCGTCCTCGACATGCTCCGCTTCCACACCTTCACGCTCGGCCCCGTCTGGAACTCGGAGTACGGCGATCCCGACGATCCGCAGGCGTTCGAGACGCTCGCCCGCTACTCGCCGGTGCACAACGTGCGGCCGGGGCTCAGCTATCCGCCGACGCTGATCACGACCGGCGACCACGACGACCGCGTCGTCCCCTGCCACTCGTTCAAGTTCGGCGCCGCGCTGCAGCACGCGCAGGCCGGCCCCGCGCCGGTGCTGCTCCGGATCGAGAAGGCCGCCGGCCACGGCCAGGGCAAGCCGATCGCCAAGGTGATCGAGGCGCGCGCGGAGGTGCTCGCCTTCGTCGAGCGTGCGCTCTCCCAGTAGTACGCGCGTCTTGCATTGCGCTCCGGGGGCGTTTAGGTTTGTCCTATTGATAGGGGCCACGCCTGTCTCGCTGGGTGTGCAGGTGGTTGGCCGAAGGTCTTGGACTAAGGCGACAGAGGGAGCGTGTGCAGCGTGTCCGATGACGAGCAGAAGCCGAAGGTCGACCACGAGCCGCCCGCCGGAGCCTCGAAACAGGCCTCGTGGAACGGGCTCGCCTACACGGCGACCGCGAAGTGGATGGTCTTCCGCAAGAACGACAAGCCCGCCGCCGAGATCTTCACGATCTCCTACGTCGCCGACGACCCGTCCCCGGACCGGCCCGTCACCTTCGTCTTCAACGGCGGCCCCGGCGCCGCCTCCGCCTACCTGCACATGGGTGCCGTCGGCCCGCACCGCGTCGACTTCCCGTCCGACGGGACGACGCCGACGCTGCCCGTCCGGCTCGTCCAGAACGACGAGTCGTGGCTCGGCTTCACCGACATCGTCCTGATCGACCCGCCCGGCACCGGCTTCAGCCGGATGATCGAGGCCGAGAAGCCGAAGGAGGGCGAGAAGCCCACGGGCGACGAGGTCGACCCGAAGGAGTACTTCACGATCCGCAGGGACCTGCAGGCGATGACCGAGGCGGTCACCCGCTGGCTGTCGGAGAACGGCCGCTGGGGCTCCCCGATCTTCCTCGCCGGCGAGAGCTACGGCGGCTACCGCACCGGGCGCCTCGTCAAGATGCTCCAGGAGGAGGGCGGCGTCGGCCTGAACGGCGCGATCCTCATCTCGCCCGCGCTCGAGCCGGCCCACCTCGCGATGGTCTTCGGCTGGGGCGACTACGCCGTCGAGCCGTGGCTCGACATGCTGCCGAGCTTCGTCGCGACCGCGGTGCACCACGGCCGCTCGCGCGCCTACGCGCAAGGCACGCCGGTCGAGGAGTTCCTGCCCGAGGTCGAGCGGTTCGCGACCCGCGACTACGCCGCCTTCCTGACGAGCGGCGCGTCGATGCCGGCCGCCGAGCGCGAGCAGGTGCTGACGCGCCTCGCCGACCTGATCGGCCTCGACGTCGAGCTGGTCACGCGCGCCGAGGGCCGCGTCAAGCTCGAGACGTTCGCGCGCGCGCTGCTCCGCGACGAGCGCAAGGTCGTCGGCCGCTACGACGGGACGATCGTCGCCACCGACCCGTTCCCGGACCGCGACTCCTCGGTCGGGGCGGACCCGACCCTGACCGGCTTCGGGCCCGCCTTCACGACCGCGGTCAACCGCCAGCTCCGCCAGGAGATCGGGGTCGAGACGACCCGCGAGTACAAGCTCCTCAGCACCGAGATCATCCTCGCCTGGAAGAACGACGAGTCGCTGCACTACATCCACGGCACGCAGGGCGCCGTCGACGACTTCCGCTACGGGCTCGCGCTGAACCCGCACATGAAGGCGCTGATCTCGCACGGCTGGTACGACCTGATCACCCCGTACTACGCGAGCGACCGCTTCCGGAACCTGATGCGGCTCGACCCCGCCGTCGCCGATCGCGTCACCGTGCGCCACTTCCCGGGCGGGCACATGTTCTACACGTGGCAGGAGAGCCGGAAGGCGTTCGCCGCCGCGGTGAAGGAGTTCATGGCGGACGCGACGAGCGCCCGATGAGCCGCCCGCGGCGGATCCCCGTCGAGGAGCTGTTCGCCGACCCGGTCTTCGCCGGCGCGTCGATCTCCCCCGACGGGACGAAGCTCGCCTACCTCGCCCCGAAGGACGGGCGCCTGAACGTCTGGGTGCGCGGGATCGACGAGGCGCACGAGGACGCCGTCTGCGTCACGCACGACACCCGCCGCGGCATCCGCAAGTACCGCTGGACGGACGACCCGCGCTGGCTCCTCTACCTGCAGGACACCGACGGCAACGAGGACTGGCACATCTACCGGGTCGACCTCGAGGCGCCCGAGCAGCCGGCGGTCGACCTGACGCCGCTGGAGCGGGGCTCGCGCGTCCTGAGCTTCGAGCCGCTGCGCTCGCGGCCGGGGACGCTGCTCGTCTCGATGAACAAGCGCCCGCTCCACGTCGACGCCTTCCTGGTCGAGATCGCCACCGGCGAGACGACGTTGCTCCGGGAGCGCCCCGGCCCGACCAGCAGCCACTTCTTCGGCCCGTCCGGCGAGCCGTTCGAGCTGGCCGAGGGGGAGGAGGACGGCGCGCGCGAGATCTACGCGCTCGACGACGAGACCGGCGAGCGGCGGCTGCTCTCCCGGCACGGCGGCGCCGAGCACCCGCTCGGGCTCTTCCCGGTGCGCGTGACCCCCGACGGCAAGGGCGTGCTCGTCGGCGCCTACCCCGGCGACTCCGACGACCTGCAGCTCGTGCGCGTCGACGTCGAGACCGGCGAGGAGACCGTCGTCGCGGCGATCCCCGGCCACAGCCTGTGCATCGCCGAGCACGTCGCGCAGGGCGGGCCGCCGACGCTCTTCACGAGCGCCCGCACCGGCGAGGTCGTCGCCGCGCGCTTCGTCGGCGACCGGCCGCTGATCCACGTGCTCGACGAGGAGTTCGCCGACGTCTACGCGGCGCTCTCCGAGCTGTCCGACGGGGTGCTCGGGACGCTCTCCTCCGACGAGGAGGAGCGCCGCTTCGTCGCGAGCTTCCTGCACGACCGCGAGCCGGGGCTCACCTACCTCTACGACCGCGAGACCGGCGAGTCGCGGCTGCTCTTCCGGCCCTACCCGCAGCTCGACCCCGCCGAGCTGGCGCCGATGACGCCCGTCTCCTTCCCGGCCCGCGACGGGCTGCCGCTGCACGGGTTCCTGACCCTGCCGCTCGGCGTCGAGGCGAAGGGGCTGCCGCTCGTCCTCTACCTGCACGGCGGGCCGTGGTACCACGACACCTGGGGCTACAGCCCGGCCGCCCAGTTCCTCGCCAACCGCGGCTACGCGGTGCTGCAGCTCAACTTCCGCGGCTCGTCCGGCTACGGGAGGCGGCACACGACCGCCGCGATCCACGAGTTCGCCGGGGCGATGCACGACGACGTGATCGACGCCGCCGAGTGGGCGATCGCGCAGGGCATCGCCGACCGCGAGCGGCTCGGCATCTTCGGCGGCTCCTACGGGGGCTACGAGACGCTCGTCGGCGTCACCGTCACCCCGGACTACTTCGCGGCCGCGGTCGACTACTGCGGCGTCTCCAGCTGGCCGAACTTCATGCGGACGCTGCCGGCGTTCGCGCGCCGGACGCTGCGCAACAGCTTCCACCTCTACTGCGGCGACCCGGACGACCCGGAGGAGCTGGCGGACCTGCTGGAGCGCTCGCCGGTCACCCACGTCGACCGGATCACGACGCCGCTGCTCGTCGCGCAGGGCGCGAACGACGTGCGCGTCGTCAAGGAGGAGTCGGACAACATCGTCGAGTCGCTGCGCGCGCGCGGCGTCGACGTCGAGTACCTCGTCGCCGACGACGAGGGGCACGGCTTCCAGAATCCCGAGAACGTGATCGCGCTCTTCGGTGCGATCGAACGACACTTCGCCGAGCATCTCGGCGGCCGCGGCGCCGGCCCGGAGTCCGCGCCCGCGGCGGAACCCCGAACGAAGGAGCACGCAGCGTGAGCGAGGACGAGCAGACCGCGAAGCCCGACCACGAGCCGCCCGCCGGCTCGGTGACGAAGGCGAAGTGGGGGGACGTCGCCTACACGGCGACCACGAAGTGGATGGTGCTGCGCAAGAACGACAAGCCGCTGGCCGAGGTCTTCTCGATCGCCTACGTCGCGGACGACCCCGAGCCGAACCGCCCGGTGACGTTCGTCTTCAACGGCGGCCCCGGCGCGGCCTCGGTCTACCTGCACATCGGCGCGGTCGGCCCGCGCCGCGTCGACTTCCCCGAGGACGGCTCGATGCCGCTCGTGCCGGCGCGGCTCGTCGACAACGACGCCTGCTGGCTCGACTTCACCGACATCGTGCTGATCGACCCCGTCGGCACCGGCTTCAGCCGCATGATCGAGCCGGAGAAGCCCAAGGACGGCGAGAAGAAGAAGGAGGGCAAGGAGGACGAGTTCAACCCGAAGGAGTACTTCGGCGTCCGCCGCGACCTCGAGTCGATGTGCGAGGTGATGGCGCGCTGGCTCTCCGAGAACGGGCGCTGGGGCTCGCCGGTCTTCATCGCCGGCGAGAGCTACGGCGGCTACCGCACCGGGCGCCTCGTGCGCATGGTGCAGGAGGAGGCGGGGATCGGCCTGAACGGGGCGATCCTGATCTCGCCGGCGCTCGACCCGATCCATCTGGGGATCGTGCTCGGCGGCTGGGGCGACTACGAGGTGGAGCCCTGGATCGACGTCGTGCCGACGATGGCGGCGACGGCCGCGTTCCACGGCCGCTCGCGCGCGTTCCCGCAGGGCACGCCGGTCGAGGAGGTCGTCCGCGAGGCGGAGCTGTTCGCGACCGGCGACTACGCCTCGTTCCTCACCCGCGGCGCCGCGATGCCCGCCGAGGAGCGCGAGCGCGTGCTCGAGCGGCTCGCCGACCTGATCGGCGTCGACGCCGACTACGTGAAGCGCGCCGAGGGCCGGATCCGGATCTTCCAGTTCCAGCGGGAGGTGCTGCGCGGCACCGGCAACGTCGTCGGCCGCTACGACGGCACCGTCGTCGCGACCGACCCGTTCCCCGACCGCGACACCTTCGCGGGCGCCGACCCGACCCTGACCGGCTTCAACCCCGCGTTCGCGACCGGGATCAACAAGCGGCTGCGCCAGGAGCTGGGGGTCAAGACCGACCGCGAGTACAAGATCCTCAGCTACGACGTGATCCTCAACTGGAAGAACGACGAGGCGCAGTCGTACTTCCAGGGCACCCAGGACGCGGTCGACGACTTCCGCTACGGCCTCGCGATGAACCCGCACATGAAGGCGTTCATCACGCACGGCTGGTACGACCTGATGACGCCGTACTACAAGAGCGACCGCTTCCGGAACCTGATGCGGCTCGACCCGACCCTCGCCGGCCGCGTGACCGTCCGCCACTTCGACGGCGGCCACATGTTCTACAGCTGGACGGCGAGCCGGAAGGCGTTCCACGCCGCGATCAAGGAGTTCGTCGCCGGGGCGATCGGCGGCTGACCGGGGTGGAGCCGGTCAGGGCGATCGACGTCTTCGCGCCGGGGCTCGCGTTCGACTGGCTCCGGCGCGACGGCGACGCGCTCCTCTGGATCGAGAGCCGGCCGGTCGAGGGCCGGTCGGTTCTCGTCCGCTTCGAGCCCGGCGCCGAGCCGGTCGACCTGACGCCGCCCGGTCGCTCCTGCAGCAACGTCGTCGGCTACTGCGGCATCCCGTACTGCGCCGCGCCGGACGGCGAGATCCTCGCGTGCGACGCCGGGGACCAGCGCGTCCACAGCCTGCGACGCGGCGGCCCGATCACGCCGGCCTCGGGCGGCGCGATCCGCTGGGCCGACTTCGTCGCGAGCGGCGACCACCTCTACGCGGTGCGCGAGGCGCACCGCGAGGACGGCACGATCGCGAACGAGCTGGTGCGGGTCTCGCTCGCACCGCCGCACGACGAAGTCGTGCTCGTCTCCGACCACGACTTCGTCGGCGCCCCGCGCGTGTCGACCGACGGCTCGCGACTCGCCTGGCTCACGTGGGACCACCCGCAGATGCCGTGGGACGGCAGCGAGCTGTGGGTCGCCGACCTCGCCCCCGACGGGATCCGCGACGCCGCCCGCGTCGCCGGCTCGAGCGAGGAGTCCGTCGTCGACCCGGTCTGGGCGCCCGACGGCGGCCTGCTCTACCTGAGCGACCGGAGCGGCTTCTGGAACCTCTACCGCGCCGGTACGGACGAGCCGCTCGTGTCGCTCGAGGCCGACATGGGCGGGCCCCTCTGGTTCCTCGGCCAGCGCGACCTCGACGTCTTCGCCGACGGGCGCGTCGTCTGCAAGTGGACGCTCGACGGGATCGAGCACCTCGGCGTGCTCGGCCCGGACGGGCGACTCGAGGAGGTCGAGACGCCGTACACGCTCTTCCGCTCGCCCACCGTGCTCGGCGACCGGATCGCCGTCGTCGCGGGCGGCCCGCGCCGCGCGCCCGCGGTCGTCCTGCTCGATCCCGCCGCGGGCGGCGAGGGCGAGGTCGTGCGCGCGAAGGGCGCCCGGGTCCCGGAGCGGATCTCCGAGCCGGAGCCGATCTCCTACGCGACGACCGGCGGCGCCGTCGCGCACGCGTTCTGGTACCCGCCGACGGTGCCGACCGGCGGGCCGCCGCCGCTGATCGTCAACGCCCACGGCGGGCCGACCGGCCACGTCGTCCCCGCGCTCGACCTGCGCCAGCAGTACTGGACGAGCCGCGGCTACGGCTACCTGGAGCTGAACTTCCGCGGCAGCAGCGGCTTCGGGCGCGCCTACCGCGACGCGCTGAAGGGGCGCTGGGGCGTCGTCGACGTCGACGACGCGGTCGCCGGCGCGCTCCACCTCGTCGAGCGCGGGCTCGCCGACCCGGAGCGGCTCGTCGTCCGCGGGCTCAGCGGCGGCGGCTGGCTGACGCTCTGCGCGCTCGCCTTCCGCGACGTCTTCGCGGCGGGCGGGAGCACGAACGGGGTCGCCGACGCGCACACGTTCGCGGTCGACACGCACAAGTTCGAGTCGCGCTACCTCGACTCGCTGATCGGGCCGCTGCCGGAGGCGCGGGCGCTCTACGACGAGCGCTCGCCGATCTCCGCGGCCGACCGGATCTCGGCGCCGCTGATCCTGCTCCAGGGCGAGGTCGACTCGGTCGTCCCCGCCGACCAGGCCGAGGCGATCGCCGCCGTCCTGCGCGAGCGCGGCGTCGAGCACGAGCACCACGTCTACGCGGGCGAAGGGCACCTGTTCGCGAGGGCCGAGAACCTCGCGCACGCGCTCGACGCCGAAGACGCCTTCTACTCCCGCGTCCTCGCGGCGCGCACCCACGAACGGAGGAACCGATGACCGAGCTGGCCGCGCCGGTGGGTACGCCGCCCCGGCTGATCCCCGTCGAAGAGCTGTTCGCCGACCCGCTGTTCTCGAACGCGCGGATCTCGCCGGACGGGACGCGGATCGCGTACGTCGCGCCCGCGCACGGGCGCCGCAACGTCTGGGTGCGCGGGATCGACGAGGAGCACGGGGACGCGGTCTGCGTGACCCACGACGCGCACCGCGGCGTCTTCGCCTTCCAGTGGACGGACGACCCGCGCTGGCTCCTCTACATGCAGGACACCGACGGCAACGAGGACTGGCACCTCTACCGCGTCGACCTCGAGGCGCCCGACGCGCCGCCCGTCGACCTGACGCCGCTCGACCCGGGCTCGCGCGTGCTCGGGTTCGAGCCGCTGCGCTCGCAGCCCGGGACGCTGCTCGTGACGATGAACAAGCGGCCGCTCTACATCGACGCGTTCCGGGTCGACGTGGCGACGGGCGAGACGACGCTGCACCGCGAGTGTCCCGACCTGACCGGCGGCTTCCTCTTCGGCCACGACGGCGAGACCTTCTACCACCTGGTGACCGAGGACGGCGGCTGGGAGTTCTCCGTCCTCGACGAGGCCGGCGAGAAGCGCGTCTTCCATCGCGTCGGCGGGGCGGCCTACCCGCTCGGCCCGGTGCCGATGCAGGTGGCGCCTGACGGGAAGGGCCTCCTGCTCGGCGTCTTTCCGGAGGGCTCCGACGACCTGCAGCTCGTGCGCGTCGACGCCGAGACCGGCGAGCAGACCGTGGTCGCCGCGCTGCCCGGGCGCAGCCTCGACGGCCCGTTCCCGCACTCGGCGCTCTTCACCCGGGAGCGCACCGGCGAGGTGCTGGCGGCCCGGTTCGTCGGCGACCCGCCCGAGGTGCTGCTGCTCGACGAGGCGTTCGCCGAGATCTACCCGGAGCTGACGGCGCTCTCCGACGGCGTGCTCGCCGGGGTCTCCTCGGACGACGAGGAGCGGCGCTGGGTCGCGACGTTCGCCCACGACCGCGAGCCCGGCCTCAGCTACCTCTACGACCGCGAGACGGGCGAGTCGCGGCTGCTCTTCCGCCCCTACCCGCACCTCGACCCGGCCGAGCTGGCGCCGATGACGCCGGTGAGCTTCCCCGCCCGCGACGGCCTGCCGCTGCACGGCTACCTCACGCTGCCGCTCGGCGTCGAGCCGCGGAACCTGCCGCTCGTCCTGAACGTGCACGGCGGGCCGTGGATGCGCGACGAGTGGGGCTGGGACCGCGAGGTGCAGTTCCTCGCCAACCGCGGCTACGCGGTGCTGCAGGTCAACTTCCGCGGCTCGGCCGGCTACGGCAAGCGCCACATCACGGGCGCGGTGGGCGAGTTCGCCGGCACGATGCACGACGACCTGATCGACGCGTGCGCCTGGGCGGTCGAGCAGGGCTATGCCGACCCGAAGCGGCTCGGCGTCTACGGCGGCTCCTACGGCGGCTACGCGACGCTCGTCGCCGTCACGTTCACCCCCGACGTCTTCGCCGCGGCGGTCGACTACTGCGGCATCTCCGACCTGGCGAACTTCATGCGCACGATGCCGCCGTTCGTGCGGGCGCGCATGGCCGCGAACTGGTACGCGTACGTCGGCGACCCGGCCGACCCGGCGCAGGAGGCGGACATGCTCGCCCGCTCGCCGATCGGGAAGGTGGACGAGATCCGCACGCCGCTCCTCGTCGTGCAGGGCGCGAACGACGTGCGCGTCGTCAAGGAGGAGGCCGACAACATCGTCGAGTCGCTGCGCTCCCGCGGCGTCCCGGTCGAGTACCTCGTCGCCGACGACGAGGGGCACGGCTTCCTCAAGGTCGAGAACCTGATCGCGATGTTCCGGGCGATCGAGCGGCACTTCGGCGAGCACCTGGGAGGGCGGACGAGCTGACTCGCGCGGTTCGGCTCAATGATCTAGGCCAAAGAGCGGCCTAGGTCATTGACTTGCCGCTGGACTGATTACTAGGGTTGTTCCCAGCCCCAGTCCGGTCCGACCTCGTCCGAAGGAGCGCCTGCATTGACCGAGCTGTCCGCCCGCTACGCGCGAGCCGAGTCGCTGCTGCCGCACAACCTGCGCAAGCTCGTGGACGCGCCGCGGGTGACGCCGAGCTGGATCCGCGACACCGAGACGTTCTGGTACCGGCGGATGACGAGCGCGGGCACGGAGTTCGTGCTCGTCGACGCCGAGGCGCGGACGACGCGGCCCGCCTTCGACCACGCGCGGCTCGCGGTCGCGCTGAACGGGGTGCTCGAGCAGGAGGTCGAGGCCTCCGCGCTGCCGTTCTTCGCGCTCGACCTCCGCGACGGCGCGCTCCGCGTCACCGTCGAGGAGAAGCTGGTCGAGGTCTCGCTCGACTCCTACCTCGCGGAGGTCGTCGGGCGCGCGCCGGGCGGCGAGACCTTCTCGCCCGACGGGCGCTGGGCGGTCGGCTTCGACGGCGAGCACGACCTTGCGCTCCGCGACGTCGCGACCGACGAGGTGCGGGTGCTGACGGGCGACGGGGAGGAGGGCTACTCCTACGCGCAGTCCCCCGACGCCTCGGCCAACCGCGTCATGCAGGAGAACCTGGGCTTCCGGACGCCGCCGCACGTCGTCTGGTCGCAGGACTCGACCCGGTTCGTCACCTTCCGGCTCGACCAGCGCGACCTCGAGCTGATGCACCTCGTGCGCTCCTCGCCGGCCGACGGCGGCCGCCCGCGCCCGTACTCCTACCGCTACGCGATGGTCGGCGACGAGCACGACGGGCTCGCCGAGTTCCTCGTCTTCGACGCCGCGAGCGGGCAGGCGACGGCGGCGGGCTGCGGGCCGCTGCCGAACCCGTACCTCTCGCCGATCGCCCTCGGGCGCGTCTGGTGGAGCGACGACGGGACGACCGTCCGCTTCCTCGCGAGCGAGCGCGGCGACCGGGTCGCCCGCCTCTACGAGCTGGACCCCGCGAGCGGCGCGACGCGCGTGCTCGTCGAGGAGCGCAGCGAGTCGAACGTCCTCTACGGCCCGCACTTCCAGGACCGCAACGTCGAGGTGCTCGACTCGGGCGAGGTCGTCTGGTGGTCGGAGCGCTCCGGCTGGGGGCACCTCTACCGCGTCGGCGCCGACGGCGCCGCGACCGCGCTCACCTCGGGCGAGTGGCTGGTGCGCCGGCTCGTCGCCGTCGACGAGGAGAGCCGCCGCGTCGTCTTCACCGCCGCCGGCCGCGACCCGGACGCCGACCCGTACGTGCAGGAGCTGTGCGCGGTCTCGCTCGACGGCGGCGAGGTCGAGACGCTCGCCGCCGACGGCCTCGACCACGAGACGCTGCCGTCGCGGTCGGGCCGCTACTTCGTCGACGTGATGTCGGCGGTGGACACGCCGGCCGTCTCGGTGCTCCGCGACCTCGGCGGCGCAGTCGTGCTCGAGCTGGAGCGGGCCGACGCCTCGGCGCTCTACGCGAGCGGCTGGCAGGCGCCCGAGCGCGTCAAGGTGAAGGCCTCGGACGGCGTCACCGACATCTGGTGCGCGATCTACAAGCCGTTCGACTTCGACCCGGCACGGCGCTACCCGGTGCTCGACGAGATCTACTCCGGCCCGCAGATCTCCTGCGCGCCGATCCGCTTCCCGCTCTCGGGCGGCGTCATGGTCGCGGAGCGCTCGGGGACGATCTTCGCGGCGCTCGGCTTCGCGGTCGTCACCGTCGACGGGCGCGGCACCGCCCTGCGCGGCAAGGCGTTCCAGGACGACGCGCGGCGCGGCAACGACGGCGGCTACATCGCCGACCACGTCGCCGCGATCCGGCAGCTCGCCGAGACGCGGCCCTGGCTCGACCTCGACCGGGTCGGCATCTACGGGCACTCCGGCGGCGGCTACGCCTCGACGCGGGCGCTCCTCCAGGAGCCGGACTTCTACAAGGTCGCCGTCTCCTCGGCGGGCGACCACGACGACAAGACCTACCACGCGTGGTGGGGCGAGAAGTACTACGGCCTCGCCGACGAGTTCGACTACGCCTCGCACGCGAACGTCTCGCGGGTCGAGAACCTGAAGGGCAAGCTCCTGCTCGCGCACGGCGAGATGGACGACAACGTCACGCCGCACCTGACGCTGCGGCTCGTGAACGCCCTGATCGAGGCGAACAAGGACTTCGACCTGCTGATCGTCCCGAACGCCGACCACTTCATGGCCGTCAACGCCGCCTACTGGATCCGGCGCCGCTGGGACTACTTCGTGCGGCACCTGCTCGGCGAGACCCCGCCCGAATACCGGATCGCCGACATCCCCTTCGACCCCGAGGTGCTCGCCTCGATGGGAGGTTGACCGTGGCCCTGCCGAGACTGATCGAGGTCGAGGAGCTCTTCGCGGATCCCGAGTTCTCGGGCGCGTCGATCTCGCCGGACGGCACGCGGCTCGCGTATCTCGCGCCGAAGCACGGACGCACCCAGGTGTGGGTGCGCGGGATCGACGAGGAGCACGAGGACGCGGTCTGCGTCACCCGCGACACGCGCCGCGGCATCAAGGCCTACCACTGGACGAACGACCCCCGCTGGCTCCTCTACCTGCAGGACACCGACGGCAACGAGGACTGGCACCTCTACCGCGTCGACCTCGAGAACCCCCAGGCGCCCGCGTTCGACCTGACGCCGCTGGAGCCCGGCTCGCGCGTCGCCGGCGTGATCCCGTTCGAGGGCCGCCCGGGCGTCATGTTCGTCGCGATGAACAGGCGGCCGCTCTTCTTCGACACCTTCACGATCGACCTCGCCACGGGCGAGACGACGCCGTACCGCGAGAGCCCCGAGCTGCGCGGCGCCTACCTCGTCGGCCCGCGCGGCGAGTCCTTCTACTCCTATCTCGCCGACGACGGCGCCTGGGAGTACTACGCGGTCGACCAGGCGACGGGGGAGAAGCGGCAGCTGCTGGCGCGCTTCGAGGGGCCGGAGTACCCGGTCGGCCTCGCCCCGGTGCGGGTCGAGCCCGGCGGCAAGGCGCTCCTCGTCGCCGCCTACGCGGAGGGCTCCGACGACATGCAGCTCCTCCGCGTCGACGGCGAGACCGGCGAGCAGACGGTGGTCGCCGCGCTCCCCGGGCACGACCTCTGCATCGCGTCGCTCGTCAGCGGCTCGCTGCCGCCGTCGCTCTTCGTCAGCGAGAAGACGGGCGAGCCGATCGCGGCCCGCTTCGTCTCCGACCGGCCGATCCTCCAGGTGCTCGACCCCGCCTACGAGGACGTCTTCGCCGCGCTCGCGCGGCTCTCCGACGGCGTGCTCGGGCACCTCTCCTCGGACGAGGAGGAGCGGCGCTGGGTCGCGACCTTCACGCACGACCGCGAGCCCGACCTGACCTGGCTCCACGACCGCGAGACGGGCGAGTCGCGGCTGCTCTTCCGCCCCTACCCGAACCTCGAGCCGGCGGAGCTGGCGCCGATGACCGGCGTGCGGATCGCGGCGCGCGACGGGCTGCCGCTGCACGCCTTCCTGACCCTGCCGGTCGGCGTCGAGCCGCGGAACCTGCCGCTCGTGCTGCACGTGCACGGCGGGCCGTGGTGGCACGACACGTGGACGTACGACCGCGAGACGCAGTTCTTCGCCAACCGCGGCTACGCGGTGCTCCAGGTCAACTTCCGCGGCTCGACCGGCTACGGCCGCCGGCACATCTCCTGCGCGGTCGGCGAGCTGGCCGGGACGATGCACGACGACCTGATCGACGCGGCGACGTGGGCGGTCGAGCAGGGCTACGCCGACCCCGAGCGGATCGGCATCTACGGCGGCTCCTACGGCGGCTACGCCGCGCTCGTCGGCGTCGCCTTCACGCCCGACTTCTTCGCCGCCGCGGTCGACTACGTCGGCATCTCGAACCTCGCGAACTTCATGCGCACCCTGCCGCCGTTCACGAAGCCGTACCTCGCGAACAGCTGGTACCGCTACGTCGGCGACCCGGACGACCCCGCGCAGGAGGCGGACATGCTCGCCCGCTCGCCGATCACGCGGGCCGGCGAGATCCGCACGCCGCTTCTCGTCGTCCAGGGCGCGAACGACGTGCGCGTCGTCAAGGAGGAGGCCGACAACATCGTCGCCTCGCTGCGCGGGCGCGGCGTCCCGGTCGAGTACATCGTCGCCGACGACGAGGGCCACGGCTTCCAGAACCCCGAGAACCTCGTCGAGATGTTCCACGCGATCGAGCGGCACTTCGCCGAGCACCTCGGCGGGCGCTCCGCGGCCGAGCCCGAGCCCGCGCCGGAGGCGGCCTGACGTGGCGCGGCCGACACCGAACCCCGTCCACCTGGGAGGACACACGAGATGAGCACCGCCGCGGTCGACGCCGTCGTCGCCGAGATCGAAAAGCAGGCCGAGGAGTACCTGTCGGCCCGTCCCGAGGGGACGCTGATCGTCGGGCTCTCCGTGGACGGCGAGCGCCACGTGCGCAGCGTCCGCGCGGCCGGAGCCGAGCACGCGCCGCTCCCGGACGAGAAGTCGATCTTCGAGATCGGCTCGGTGTCGAAGGTCTTCTCGACCACGGTGCTCGCCGCGCTCGAGGACGAGGGCCTGATCGGCCTCGAAGACCCGATCCGCAAGCACCTCCCGAACGGCTCGCGGCTGCCCGAGCACGTCGGCTCGCTGACGATCCGGCGGCTCGCGACCCACAGCGCCGGCTTCGGCTCGGTCGGGAAGCTGCACCAGAAGCTGATCGACGAGGAGCTGCGCGGCACCGAGCCGCCGTGGGGCACCTACACGCACTACCTCCGCTACCGCAAGGAGCACCTCTACTCCGACCTCGAGACCGCCGAGCTGGCCTACCCGACCGGCGAGGGCTGGCTCTACTCCGTGCTCGGGATGGGCACGCTCGGCCACATCCTCGAGCTGGCGAGCGGGCGGCCCTACGAGGAGCTGCTCGTGGAGACCGTCTGCGAGCCGCTCGGGCTCGCCGACATCCGCTACACGCTCTCCGAGGAGCAGCTCGGCCGCGTCGTCTACGCCTACGACGCGCAGGGGCAGCCGTGCCCCAACTGGTACCACGACGTGATGCTCCCGCAGGGCGGGCTGCGCGGGACGATCGACGACCTGCTCACCTTCGCCGAGGCGAACATCCGGGCGAGCGTCGAGCGGGACGACTCGCGCATCTCGAAGGCGCTCCGCCGGCCGCGCGAGGTGTTCTTCAGCGCGCCCGAGAGCTTCCGGCTGCCCGAGACCGGCGAGCCGCTCGACTTCGTCCAGGGCCTCGGCTGGCGCGGCACCGAGCGGCCGGACGGCTGGGCCTGGTGGCACGGCGGCACGACGCTCTTCTACCTCGCCGGCTGCGGCGTCGACGAGCACGCCCGCGTCGGCTTCGCAGTCCTCTCCTCCTACCGCGCGAGCGTCGTCGACCGGGTCGCGCTCCACCCGCTGCAGCAGGAGTGGTTCCGGCTCGCCAGCGACGCCGCCGCCGGAAGGGAGCCCTCCGGTGTCCGCTGAGCCGACCGCTGCCGCCACCGACCTCGCCGCCCGCTACGCGCGGGCCGAGGCGCTCCTGCCGCAGAACGTGCGCGCGCTCGTCGACGCGCCGCGCGTCGTCCCGAACTGGATCCGGGGCGGCGAGCGCTTCTGGTACCGGCGGACGACGAGCGCCGGCAGCGAGTTCGTGCTCGTCGACCCCGAGGCGCGCACGAAGGCGCCGGCCTTCGACCACGCGCGGCTCGCGGCGGGGCTCGGGGAGGTGCTCGAGCGCGAGGTCGACCCGTTCGCGCTGCCGTTCGCGGCGATCGAGCTGCGCGACGGCGCCGTCCGGTTCGCGGTGGAGGAGACCGAGTTCGAGGTCTCGCTCGACACCTACGCCGCCACGGCGGTCGGGCCGGTGCGGCACGGCGAGTCGCTCTCCCCCGACGGCCGCTGGGCGGTCGGCTTCGAGGGCTACGACCTCTACGTCCGCGACACCGAGACCGACGAGGTGCGGCGGCTGACGACGGACGCCGAGGAGGCGTACGAGTACGCGCGCGGGACCGATCCGGTCAAGTCGCTCGTGATGCTGGAGAACTTCGGCGCCGCGCACACCGTCGCGCCGTACGTCGTCTGGTCGCCCGACTCGACGCGCTTCGCGACGCACCGGATCGACCAGCGCAACGTCGAGCTGATGCACCTCGTGCGCTCGTCGCCGTTCGACGGCGGCCGGCCGCGGCTGCTCAGCTACCGCTACGCGCTCGTCGGCGAGCCCGACGAGAAGCTCGCCACCGCGCAGCACTTCGTCTTCGACGCGGCGAGCGGCGAGCGCGTCGAGGCGCAGTGGCCGCCGATCCAGATGTCGTTCGTGCCGGTCATGCTCTACGGCTGGCTCTGGTGGAGCGACGACGGCACGAAGGTCTACTGGATCTCCGGCGACCGCGGCGACCGGACGATGCAGCTGCACGAGCTGGACGCGGCGAGCGGCGCGGTGCGCGTGGTGCTCGAGGAGCGCAGCGAGACGAAGATCATCTACGGCCCCTACCACCACGAGTGCAACGTGCGGACGCTCGCGTCCGGCGAGGTGCTGCTGTGGTCGCAGCGCACCGACTGGGGGCACCTCTACCTCTACGACGCCGACGGGAACGCGCGGGCGCTCACCGAGGGCGAATGGGTCGTGCACCGGCTCGTCTCGCTCGACCAGGAGGCGCGGCGGGTCGTGTTCTCCGCCGCCGGACGCGAGCCCGGGAGCGATCCCTATCTCGCCGAGCTGTACGCCGTCTCGCTCGACGGCGGCGAGCTGGAGACGCTCACCTCGGACGGGCTCGACCACGACGCGCTGCCCTCCCCCTCGGGGGCCTGTTTCGTCGACGTCATGTCCGCGGTCGACGTGCCCGCGATCTCGGTGCTGCGCGACCGGAGCGGCGCCGTCGTCCTCGAGCTGGAACGGGCGGACGCGACCGCGCTCTACGCGGCCGGCTGGCAGCCGGCCGAGCGCGTCAAGGTGAAGGCGGCCGACGGCGTCACCGACATCTGGTGCGCGATCTACAAGCCGCACGACTTCGACCCGAACCGGCGCTACCCGGTCGTCGACGAGGTGTATCCGGGCCCGCAGATCTCGACGGCGGCGCGGCGCTTCCCGCTCTCCGGCGGCGGCATGACCGGCGAGCGCAACGGCGCGAGCTTCGCCGCGCTCGGCTTCGCGGTCGTCGCGGTGGACGGGCGCGGCTCGGCGCTCCGCAGCCGCTCCTTCCAGGATCACGCCCGGCTCGTCAGCGACACCGACTTCGTCGACGACCACGTCGCCGCGATCCGGCAGCTCGCCGAGACGCGGCCGTGGCTCGACCTCGACCGGGTCGGCATCTTCGGGCACTCGGCCGGCGCGTACGCGTCGACGCGGGCGCTGCTCTGGGCCCCCGACTTCTTCAAGGTCGCGGTCTCCTCGAGCGGCGACCACGACGACCGGATCAACCACGCGTGGTGGGGCGAGAAGTTCTTCGGGCTCGCGGACGAGTTCGACTACGAGCGGCACGCGAACAACGCGCTCGTCGAGCGCCTGAAGGGCAAGCTCTTCCTCGTCCACGGCGAGATGGACGACAACGCCACCCCGCACGGGACGCTGCGGCTCGTCGACGCGCTGATCAGGGCGAACAAGGACTTCGACCTGCTGATCGTCCCGAACGCCGAGCACTCCCTGTTCGTGAACGCGGCGTACTGGCTGCGGCGGCGCTGGGACTACTTCGTGCAGCACCTGCTCGGCGAGACGCCGCCCGAGTACCGGATCGCCGACCTGCCCTACGTGCCGCCGGGGTCCTGAACGGACGATGATCTCGGCACCGCGGATCGAGGCGATCGAGGCCGGCGAGCAGGTGCTCCGCGACGGCGGCACCGCGACGGACGCCGCGGTCGCCGCCTGCTTCGTCCTCGGCGTCGTCGAGCCGTACATGACGGGTCTCGGCGCGGTCGGGGAGCTGGTCCACCTCGACGCCGACGGCTCCTGCACGGTGGTCGACGCGGCCGCGCGGGCGCCGCTCGCGGCGACGCCGGACCTCTTCGGCGAGCCGGTCGACGGGCCGCCCGGCGGCTACGGCTGGCCCGCGGTCGCGGGGCGCCGCAACGAGGTGGGCGGGAGCGCGGTCTGCGCGCCGCGGCTCGTCTCGGGGCTCGTCGAGGCGCACCGCCGCTTCGGGCGGCTGCCGTGGGCGCGCCTGCTCGAGCCGGCGATCCGGCTCGCGGAGGAGGGCTGGGTCCTCGACCACTTCACCGAGGCATGCGTGTTCGCGGCCCGCGCCGACCTCGAGGCGCACTCGGACGGCCTCGTCGACACGACCTATCCGCCCGCGACGCGCCCCTTCGGGCTCGACGGGACGCCGCGGCGGCTGCGCAACCCCGCGCTCGCCGAGAGCCTGCGGCTCGTCGCGCGCGAGGGCGAGGACGCGCTGCGGCGCGGGCCGCTCGCCGACGCGATCGTCGCGGTCGCGCGCCGCGACGGCGGCGTGCTCGCCGCCGCCGACCTGGAGGCGGCCGACGCCCCGGTCCACGAGCACGTCGAACCGCTCGGCTCCTACCGCGGCTGGGCGGTGCACGGCTCGCCCGCGCCCTCCGGCGGCATCACCGCCGCGCAGATCCTCGCCCGTCTCGACGCCTCGCCGCCGCGCGCGGTCGCCGATCCCGAGCGCTACGCCGAGGTCGCCTCCGCCTCCGCGGCCGTCTTCACCCACCGGCTCGAGCGGCTCGCCGGCGACCTCGAGCCGGGAAAGGCGCTGACCGCGACGACGCACCTCTCCGCCGCCGACTCCGAGGGCCGGGTCGTGTCGCTCACCTCGACGCTCCTCTCGCTCTTCGGCTCGACCGCGGCGGTCGCCGGGCACGGCTTCTACCTGAACAACGGGATGATGTGGTTCGACCCGCGCCCCGGGCGCAGCGCCTCGATCCGGCCCGGCGCGCGCTCGCTCTCCGCGGTCAGCCCGCTCGTGCTCGTCGACCCCGCCGGCACGACCCGGATCGCGCTCGGCGCGCTCGGCGGCCGGCGGATCATCAGCGCGGTCGCGCAGATCGCCGCGCTCCGGATCGACGACGGCCTGCCGCTCGCCGAGGCGGTCGACGTCCCGCGCGTGCACGTCGAGCCGACGTTCTGCCACGTGGACGAGCGCCTGCCCGCCGCGGTGCACGACGCGCTGCGGGCGCGCGGCTTCGAGCCGGTGAGCCTCGCCTACGCCCCGGCGACGCTCGCGTTCGCGCGCGCGAACGGCGTCGAGTGGGGCCCGTCCGGAACCGCGACCGGGATCGACCGGCGCTCGAGAGACACCTGGAGGTACGGAGCATGAGCTACGACACGATCGTCGTCGGCGCCGGCTCGGCGGGGGCGGTGATCGCGGCGCGGCTCAGCGAGGACGAGGGGCGCCGCGTGCTCCTGCTCGAGGCCGGGATCGACTACCGCTCGGCCGACACGCCGGAGATCATCCGCAGCGTCGAGCCGGCGATGGTGCAGCCGACGCAGGCGCTCGCGGCCACGCACACCTACCCGAACCTGCTGGCGACGCGCACGAGCGTGCAGGAGCCGCTCCCGTACATCCGCGGGCGCGGCATCGGCGGCAGCTCGTCGGTCAACGGCCTCTTCGCGATCCGCCCGACCGTCGAGGACTTCGACGGCTGGGCCGCGCTCGGCTGCCGCGGCTGGGGCTACGAGCAGATCCTCCCCTACCTGAACAGGCTCGAGAGCGACGAGGACTTCCCGGACGAGCCCTACCACGGCTCCGACGGCCCGATCCCGGTCGTGCGGCCGCGGCGCGAGCACTTCCCGGCGGTCGAGTCCGCGGTCGCTGCCGCCGCCGAGCGGCTCGGCCACGGGTGGGCGCCCGACCACAACGCGCCCGGGACGACCGGCATCTCGCCGTACGCCTACAACGGCCGCGACGGCGTGCGCGTCTCCACGAACGACGGCTACCTCGAGCCGGCGCGCGACCGGCCCGGGCTCGAGATCGTCTGCGACGCCGTCGTCGACCGGGTCCTCTTCGCCGGCACGCGCGCGACCGGCGTGCGCGCGATCGTCGGCGGCGAGGCGGTCGAGTTCCACGCCGGCGAGGTCGTCGTCTCGGCGGGCGCGATCCACTCGCCCGCGATCCTGCACCGCTCCGGGGTCGGGCTCGCCGAGGATCTCGAGCCGCTCGGCGTCGCGCAGGTGGCGAGCCTGCCGGTCGGCCGCGGCCTCCAGGACCACGCCGCCGCGTCGGTGCTCGTCAACCTCCGCGAGGCGCCCGACTACGGCGCCGGCCCGAAGCGCGGCCAGCTCTGCGTCCGCTTCACCACCGGCGTCGGCGACGAGGTCAACGACGGGATGATCGCCGTCGTCGGCGCGCTCGGGCTCGGCGTCCCGCTCACCGGCGTCGTCGGCTGGAGCAGCCGCCAGACCGCGTCCACCGGCCGCGTCAGGACGATCTCGACCGACCCGACCGTCGACCCCTCGATCGAGTTCGACTTCCTCTCCCACCCCGACGACCTGCGCCGCTACCGGGCGGTCGTGAACGCGCTCTGCGAGGTGGTCGCCCAGCCGGAGCTGGGCGCGCTCGCCGAGTCGACGAGCCTCGGGGCCGTGCCGCCGGCCGAGGTGGCGGCGATGTCGGACAGCGAGTTCGAGCAGCTCGCGCTCGCGACCGTGATGGACACCGTGCACGCGGTCGGCACCTGCCGGATGGGCGACCCGGGCGACCCCGCCGCGGTCACCGACCCGGACGGCCGCGTGCTCGGGCTCGACGGACTGCGCGTCGCCGACGCGGGGATCCTGCCCTGGGTCCCCCGCGCGAACACGAACCTGGCCGCGATCCTCGTCGGCGAGAAGATCGCGGACGCGATCCGCGGCGGAGCGACGTCGTGAGCGGGCACGACTGCACGATCCGCGAGCTGGTCGGGGACGAGATCCGCCTCCCGGCCGGGGAGCTTCCCGCGCCGCTGAGCGACTCCGACACCGGCGAGGTGCTCCACCCGCAGCTCGCCAGCTCGGCCGAGAGCGTCGAGCAGGCGCTCGCGACGGCCGAGGCGGTCCACCGCGACGGCGTCTGGGCCGACCTGCCCGTCGCCGAGCGGGCCGCCGCGCTCCGGAAGCTGCAGGCCGAGGTCGCCGCCCGCGCGCCCGAGCTGGGGCGCCTCGACAGCCTCGACAACGGCGTCCCGCAGTCGACGACGGTCACGTTCATCGGTGCGGTCTCCGCGCTGCTGGAGGTCGGGGCCGCACAGCTCGAGGCGGGCTTCGGGCACGACGAGCAGCAGACCGCCTCCGGGCCGGCAGACCAGTGGCGACTGCCGTGGGGGCCGGCGGCGATCTTCATGCCGTGGAACGCGCCGGCGCACACCGCGATCGTGAAGAGCGCGGACGCGCTGACCGCCGGCTGCCCGGTCGTGCTCAAGCCCTCCGAGTGGGCGCCGCACTTCTCGGGCGTCTTCGCCGAGGCGGTGCGCGCGTCGCTGCCGCCGGGCGTCGTGCAGATCCTCCACGGCGGCCGCGAGGTGGGCGCCGCGCTCGTCGCCGACCCGCGCGTCGCCGCCGTCTCCTACACGGGCGGCGTCGCGGGCGGCACCGCGGTCGCCGAGACGTGCGCGAGGCAGCTGAAACCGGTCGACCTCGAGCTTTCCGGGAACAACCCGGTCGTCGTGCTGCCGGGCGAGGAGCCCGCCGCGGTCGCGGCGAACGTCCTCACCGCGCTGCTGATGCTGAACGGCCAGTACTGCGTCGGGCCGCGGCGCCTGATCGTCCCCGAGGACGAGGTGGACGGCTACGTGGCCGCGTTCGGCGAGGCGCTCGACGCGGTCGCGATCGGGCCGACCGACGACCCCTCGACCCAGCTCGGCCCGCTCGCGCACGAGGCGCACCGCGAGCGGCTGGAGGCGCAGCTCGCCGAGTTCGCGTCGCGCGGCTGCGAGGTGCGCCGCTTCGGGACGCTTCCCGACTCCGGCGGGCACTTCCTCGCGCCGGCGCTCGTCGTCGGCGACGGCGCCGCGGAGATCCGCGAGGAGGTCTTCGGGCCGGTCCTGCAGGTGCGGGGCTACGACGACCTCGACGAGGCGGTCGCGATCGCGAACGACCACCCCTACGGCCTCTGCGGCTACGTGTTCGGGAGCGACCGCGACGCGGCGCGCGCGGTCGGCCGCCGCCTGCGGGCCGGCCTCGTGCGGCTCAACTCGCCGTTCGGGCCGCCCGACTCGCTGCCGGTCGCGAGCTTCTGGGGCGTGAGC
Organism: Gaiellaceae bacterium; assembly: GCA_035688315.1. Lineage (GTDB taxonomy): Bacteria > Actinomycetota > Thermoleophilia > Gaiellales > Gaiellaceae > Palsa-739. The sequence goes on from DASSND010000013.1 coordinate 29,813, forward strand.
GGCGTCGGCGCGTTCGGCGTCGGCCAGGGCGTGCAGTTCTTCAGCGGCGCGAGGTACGTGGGATGAGCGTAGGCTCGACGGAGCTGACACGAGCGGAGGTGCCGGCTTTGCCGGCGCCGAAGCGGGAATTCATGGGCCAACCGAAGGTTGGACCATGACGCTACCGCGGCTGATCCCGGTCGAGGAGTTCTACGCCGACCCGGAGTTCTCGGGCGCGTCGATCTCGCCCGACGGGACGAGGCTCGCCTACCTCGCGCCGGCGCACGGGCACCTGAACCTCTGGGTGCGCGCGATCGACGAGGAGCACGAGGACGCCGTCTGCGTCACCCACAACGAGCGGCGGAACATCAAGACCTACTACTGGACGAACGACCCGCGCTGGCTCCTCTACCGCCAGGACACCGACGGCAACGAGGACTGGCACCTCTACCGGGTCGACCTCGAGAACCCCGACGCGCCCGCGGTCGACCTGACGCCGCTCCCGCCCGGCGGCCGCGTCACCGGGGTCTCGCTCGTCACCTCCGACCCCGGCTCGCTGCTCGTGACGATGAACGTGCGGCCGCTCTTCTTCGACCTCTTCCGGGTCGACCTCGCGAGCGGCGAGACGGCGCTCGTCCGCGAGCAGGAGGGCTACTTCTCGAGCTATCTCGGCCACGAGGGCGCGGCGAACTTCTACTCCGCGCAGGCCGACGACGACGGGGCGTACGAGTTCTTCGCCGTGGACGAGGACACCGGCGAGAAGCGGCTCGTCTACCGGGCCGGCGGAGCGGAGCACCCGGTCGGCCCCTACCCGCTGGTGCCGACCCCCGACGGGCGCGCGCTCCTGCTCGGCGTGTTCGGGGACGGCGACGACCTCTGCCTCGTTCGCGTCGGGCACGACGGCGAGCAGTCCGTCGTCGCCGCGGTGCCCGGGCGCAGCCTCTGCACGATCGGCATGTTCACCGAGGACTTCGGCTACCCGCCCTCCCCGTACTTCAGCCGGCGCACCGGCGAGGCGATCGCCGCGCGGTTCGTCGGCGACCGGCCGACCGTCGAGGTCGTCGACCCGGCCTACGCGGACGTCTTCGGCGCGCTCTCGGCGCTCTCGGACGGCGTGCTCGGCTGGATCTCCTCGGACGAGCAGGAGCGGCGCTGGGTCGTGACGTTCATCCACGACCGCAAGCCCGGCGAGACGTTCTTCTACGACCACGCCACCGGCGAGAGCCGGCCGCTCTTCCGCGGCCGTCCGACGATCGCCCCGGAGGAGCTGGCGCCGATGACGCCGGTGAGCTTCCCCGCCCGCGACGGGCTGCCGCTGCACGGCTTCCTCACCCTGCCGGTCGGCGTCGAGCCGGCCAACCTGCCGCTCGTCCTGTTCGTGCACGGCGGGCCCTGGTTCCACGACGCGTGGGGCTTCGACTCCGACGTCCAGTTCCTCGCCAACCGGGGCTACGCGGTGCTGCAGGTGAACTTCCGCGGTTCCACCGGCTACGGCAAGCGGCACCTCACCGCAGGTATCGGCGAGTTCGCGCGCAAGATGCACGACGACCTGATCGACGCCTGCGAGTGGGCCGTGGCCCGTGGCTACGCGGACCGCGACCGGATCGGCATCTACGGGGGCTCCTACGGCGGCTACTCGGCGCTCGTCGGCGTCACCGTGACTCCGGACTACTTCGCGGCGGCGGTCGACTGGTGCGGGATCTCCAGCTGGCCGAACTGTCTGCGCACGATGCCGGAGTTCGTGCGGCCGATGCTGCGGAACAACTTCCACGTCTACCTCGGCGACCCGGACGACCCCGTGCAGGAGGCCGACCTGCTCGCCCGGTCGCCGATCACGATGGTCGACCGCATCCGCACGCCGCTGCTCGTGATCCAGGGCGGCCAGGACGCGCGCGTCGTCCAGGCGGAGGCGGACAACCTCGTCGAGGCGCTGCGCGCCCGCGGCGTCGAGGTCGGCTACGTCCTCGCTCCGGACGAGGGCCACGACACCTTCCAGGGCTTCGAGAACCGCGTGGCGATGTACCGCGCGATCGAGTCCCACTTCGCCACCCACCTAGGAGGACGAGCATGACCCCGTCGCGGCTGATCGACGTCGAGGAGTTCTTCACCGACCCCGTCTTCGCGGGAGCGTCGATCTCCCCGGACGGGAAGAGAATCGCCTACCTGGCGCCGGCGCACGGCCGCCTGAACGTCTGGGTGCGCGGCGTCGACGAGCCGCACGAGCAGGCGATCTGCGTCACGCACGACGCGCGGCGCGGGATCAAGACGCACTACTGGACCGACGACCCGCGCTGGCTGCTCTACCTGCAGGACACCGACGGCAACGAGGACTGGCACGTCTTCCGCGTCGACCTGGAGAGCCCGGAGGCGCCGGCCGTCGACCTGACGCCGCTGCCGACCGGCGCGGGCGTGATCGGCGGCGTCCAGAAGCTCCGCACGCACCCGGGCTGGATCCTCGTGCAGATCAACAAGCGGCCGACGTACATCGACGCGTTCCGGATCGAGGTCGCGACCGGCGAGACCGTCCTGCACCTGGAGGCGCCGCTGCCGACGACGAAGCACATCTTCGGCTCGGGCGGCGACGTCTACGCGCAGGGCATGGGCGAGGACGGCGCGTGGCAGTTCTCGGCGGTCGACGCCGGGACCGGCGAGGAGCGGCTGATCTACAGCGCCCCGGGGCGGGATTTCCCGCTCGGCCTGCAGCCGGTGGACGTCACGCCGGACGGGAAGGGCCTCCTGCTCGGCGCCTACCCCGAGGGCTCCGACGACTCCTGCCTCGTCCGCGTGGACGGCGAGTCCGGCGAGCTGACCGTGGTCGCGGCGATCCCCGGGCACAGCCTGTGCACGGGCGGGCTCGACCCTCCGCCCCTGCTCAAGAGCCGGCGCACCGGCGAGGTGATCGCCGCGCGCTTCGTCGGCGACCGCCCGATCATCCGGGTCGTCGACCCCGCCTACGAGGACGTGTTCGCCGGCCTCGAGCGGCTCTCCGACGGCGTGGTCGCGACGCTCTCCTCCGACGAGGGGGAGCGCTACTGGGTGGCGACGTTCTTCCACGACACCGAGCCGGGCCTCGTCTACTTCTACGACCGGGAGACCGGCGAGGGCCGCCTGCTCGGCCGCCCATACCCGCAGTTTCGGCCCGGCGACCTGGCCCCGACGACGGCGGTGCACTTCCCGGCGCGGGACGGCCTGCCGCTGACGGCCTTCCTGACGCTGCCGAACGGGGTCGAGCCCGAGAACCTCCCGCTCGTGCTGTTCGTGCACGGCGGGCCCTGGGTGCACGACGCGTGGGCCAACTACGCACAGTTCCGCGCGCAGTTCTTCGCCAACCGCGGCTACGCCGTGCTCCAGGTCAACTACCGCGGCTCGTCCGGCTACGGGAAGCGGCACACGCACGCGTCGATCGGCGAGTGGGCCGGGAAGATGCACGACGACCTGATCGACACCTGCGACTGGGCGGTCGCCCGTGGCATCGCCGACCGCGAGCGGATCGGGATCTTCGGCGGCTCCTACGGCGGCTACTCGGCGCTCGTCGGGGTCACGTTCACGCCGGACTACTTCGCCGCCTCGGTCGACTACTGCGGCATCTCGAGCATGCCGAACTTCATGCGCACGGTGCCGCCGTGGTGGTGGTCGACGATCATGAGGAACAGCTTCGTCCTGCACTGCGGCGACCCGGACACGCCGGAGGGCCTCGCCGAGCTGGAGCGGATCTCGCCGATCAACTACGTCGACCGGATCACGACGCCGCTGATGGTCGTCCAGGGCTCGATGGACGTGCGGGTCGTCAAGGAGGAGTCCGACAACATCGTCGAGCGGCTGCGCGAGCGCGGCGTCGACGTCGAGTACCTCGTCGCCGAGGACGAGGGGCACGGCTTCCAGAACCCCGAGAACGTCGCCCGGATGTTCGCCGCCGTCGAGCGTTTCTTCGGCGCCCACCTCGGCGGGCGCACGAGCGACCTGGAGGTGACCGCATGATCAACATCTACACGGGGCCGTCGATCGGCAAGATCATGGCCGACCACGCGCTCGACCCGGCCGCGAACACGATCTGCGACTACTTCCTCGAGTCGTGGCGCGAGGGCGGCCTGACCGGCACGATCCTGCAGATCTCGAACTGGAACACGGTCGGGATGATCCTCGGCGAGGTGCGGCGCTCCGAGGGGAAGCTCGTCTTCTGCCGCAACCGCGCCGACTACGAGAACCGGCCGGAGGGCTCGTTCGCGATCATGATGTCCTGCGAGGGCTACATCGAGTTCGCGGGCGACTGGGAGGCGCTGAACCTGATGGCCGAGCTGGGCATCACGGCCTTCACGTTCTCGCACAACGTCCAGAACCTGCTCGCGACCGGCTGCGTCGACCGCTCCGGGCAGGGCGGCTTCACCTCGCTCGGCAAGGCGACCCTCGACGCGCTGAAGGAGCTGCCCGTGATGGTGGATCTCGTCCACCTCTCGCGGAAGTCGTTCTGGGACGCGATCGAGATCTACGACGGCGACGTCTTCGTCTCGCACGCGAACAGCGCCGCGGTGTTCGACCATCCGCGCAACCTGACCGACGACCAGATCGAGACGGTCGCCGAGCGCAACGGCGTGATCGGCGTCACGAGCTACCGCGGCTACCACCGGGAGAACCCGTACGAGGCGACGATCGAGGACTGGCTCGACCACGCGATGCACATCTACGACCTCGTCGGCGCCGAGCACCTCGCGGTCGGCGCCGACTTCTCCGGCTCGCCGATGGAGATCGTCGGTCCGAGCCTCGACGCGGTCGACCCGGAGGGCCTCGGCGGCCTCAAGGGCGGCGGCGCCGACATCTACGCCGTCGGCCCGAAGGGCGTCGAGGACGCGAGCCGCCTCGACCGGCTGATCGCCGGCCTGGGCGAGCGCGGCCTCGACGAGTCCGAGCTGGACCTCGTCCGCGGCGGCTCCTACCTCGCGATGTGGGAAAGGACACGGCCATAGACGCTCTCGCGCTCCACCACGACGCCACGGTCGTCGAGCTGCACAACGACCTGATCCTGCTCGTCGACCACATGGACGACCGGCGCAAGCCGGAGCACTTCCGCGAGTACTGGCTGCCGGAGCTGCGCGCCGGCGGGGTCGACGTGCAGGTGCTGCCGGTCTCGGTCGAGGAGAAGTTCCAGTCGGAGGGGGCGCTGCGCCGCTCGCTGCTCCTGATCGAGCGGCTCCACCGGATCGTCGACGAGCACCCCGACGAGCTGGCGCTCTGCCTCACGGGCGCCGACGTCGACGCGGCGGTCGCCGACGGGAAGATCGCGTTCGTGATCGCGATCGAGGGCGCGCACCTGCTCGGCCAGGACCCGGCCCTGATCCGGACGCTCTGGCGCGTCGGGGTGCGCGTCCTCTCCTACACGCACCTCGGCCGCACCTTCATGGCCGACGGCGGCGGCCTCGACGACACCTCGAACAGCCGGCTCACCTCACACGGGATCGAGGTGTTCCGCGAGATGGAGCGGCTCGGGATCGTCTTCGACCTCAGCCACCTCGGCGCCGGGGGCGTCGACCACGTGCTCGAGCTGGCGACCCGACCGCTCTTCGCGACCCACTCGGGCTGCCGGGCGATCCTCGACATCCACCGCAACCTGAGCGACGACCAGATCCGGCGGATCGCCGAGCTGGGCGGCGTGATCGGCGTCCCCGCCGCGATCCCCGCGTTCATCGACCCGGCGAACCCGTCCGCGGACCGCGTCGTCGACCACGTCGAGCACATCGCGAGCCTGACGAGCTTCGACCACGTCGCCGTCGGCCCGGACTTCGTCGACGACATCTACCAGACGATCTACGACGGCTGGGTGTTCCCGAACCTGCTCGAGGTCCCGGCGGGCGCGGGCGAGCTGGCGCGGCCCTCCGACCTGCCGAAGCTCACCGAGGCGATGGTGCGGCGCGGGTTCGCGGAGGCCGACATCCGCAAGGTGCTCGGCGAGAACGCCCTCCGCGTCCTGCGCGAGGTGATGGGCTCGCCCCGGTGACGCGGCTCCCCTTCGGCTACCCCGAGACCGAGGTGCCGCTGCGCGCGCAGCGCGACGCGGCCGCCGTCGTCGACACCGAGGCGGCGCACAAGGTCGAGGTCGGGATCCCGATGCGCGACGGCGTCGAGCTGGCCGCAGACGTCTACCTCCCGCCCGCCGCGGCGCGGCCCGCGCCCGCGGTCGTCGTCGGAACCCCGTACAACAAGGACAGCTCCGGCGCCGACGAGGAGGTCGCCCGCTTCAACGACGCCGGCTACGCGCTCGTCCGCTTCGACTCGCGCGGCCGCGGCAAGTCGGAGGGCGAGTTCCAGCCGTTCTCGATGCAGGACGGGATCGACGGCCACGACGTCGTCGAATGGATCGCCGGGCAGGACTGGTGCACCGGCGCGGTCGGGATCAAGGGGCTCAGCTATCCCGGCTGGATCACGATGGCGACGGTCAGCCAGAAGCCCCCGCACCTGCGCGCCGCGATCCCGATCTCCGCGCCCGGGCGCTGGCAGCAGGAGATCCCGTACACGCACGGCTGCCTGCAGATCTTCTTCGCCTGGTGGTGGGCGCTCGTGCGGCGGCGGATCAACGACTCGCTGCTCGGCGCGCCGGAGCTGCTGCAGATCCTGCCCGTCGAGGCGATGGGCGACGTGCTGCGGCCCGCCGGCGGCGGCTGGCGGGAGATGCTCGAGCACGAGGCGCTCGACGAGCTGTGGCGGAGCCGCCGCTGGGACGGCGCCTACGACTTCGACGTCCCCTGCCTGCACGTCACCGGCTGGCACGACCGCGAGGACATCCACGGCGCCTTCCACCACTACGAGCAGATGGCCGCCACCTCGCCGGCGCGCGAGCGGCAGTGGCTCCTGGTCGGCCCGTGGACGCACGTCTCGTGCGCCCTGCCGAGCGACACCTTCAAGGGCGTCCGCTACCCGGGCGGCGCGCTCGACGCGTTCGCGATCCAGATCCGCTTCTTCGACCGCTTCCTCAAGGGGGAGGAGAACGGCGTCGACGACGAGCCGCGCGTGCAGCTCTACGACACCGGCGCGCGCTCCTGGCAGGTGCGCCCCGCCTGGCAGGGCGGCACGCGCGAGCATCGGCTCTACCTCGCCGCGGACGGGGCGCTCGCCGACGCTCCGGGCGCGGGCGGCGAGACGAGCTACCGCTACGACCCGCTGCGGCCGAACGGGCTCGAGTACCCGCTCGACGTGCTGCCGCTCGAGCCGCCGCTCGACCTGAGCGGGCTGGAGGCGCAGGAGGGCGTCGTCTCCTGGACGAGCGAGCCGCTCGCCGAGCCGCTGACCGTGCACGGCTGGGGCGAGCTGGAGCTGTGGGCGGAAACCGACGGCGACGACGTCGAGTGGCACGCGAAGCTCGCCGACGTCGGCCCGGACGGGGTGCCGCTCTGGGTCGGCTGGGGCTGCCTGCGCGCCTCGCACGCCGACGACCCGGGCGCGCCCGCGCCGGTCGTGCCGGGCGAGACCCGCCGCTACGCGGTCGAGCTGACCCCGGCCTTCCACACCTTCCAGCCGGGCCACCGGCTGCGGCTCCTGCTCGCCGGCTCGGAGTTCCCGTGGTTCGCGCGCAACCTGAACCGCTTCGAGCCGATCGCGACCCAGTCGGAGCCGCGGGTCGCGACGAACACCGTCCGCTTCGGCTCGGCTCACCCGTCCTGCGTGCGGCTCCGGGTCGAGTGACCGCGGGCGCCGTCCCGCTCGCGCGCACCCGGCCCGCTACGCCGACGAGCCGGCCGCCCGCGGCCGTCGCGCGCGCCCCCGGCCGGCTCGCCGGGCCGGGGCCGCTAGGCGCGCTCGCCGCGACGCTCGCGTAGCGCGTACCCGGCGCAGGCCGTCACCGGCTGGCGCGGGTACTTCTCCGGGACGAGGTCGCTGCGGCACAGGTAGTAGGTCTGGCCGCGCTTGCCCGCGACCGGGCGCATCTCCGCGCACGACGTGCAGAGGCTCCCGAGCGCGAGCGACGGCAGCCCGGGATCGGGGGCGGCGTCGGGGTGGAAGAGGTGCGCGAGCTGGCGCACGCCGTCGGCGAGGCGCGGCGAGGGGCGCGAGTAGTAGGAGTCGCCGTCGACCGCGACCGCGCGGCACGGGAACGCGAGCCCGGCCGCGCGCACTGCCGCCTGGCGCTCGTCGAAGCCGCACGGGCCGACGACCACCAGCTCGGGCTCGAGCGCGACGACCTCCTCCCAGCTCGTCTCGCGCGACGGCCGCCCCGCGACGCCGAGCACGTCCTCGCCGCCCGCGAGCGCGATCATCTCGGGGAGCCAGTGGCCGGACGTGAACGGCGGCGCGATCCACTCGGCGAAGAAGACGCGCCGCGGCGGCAGCCCGGCGACGAGCGCCGCGGTCTCGGCGATCGTCTCGCGCATCCGGGCCGCGACCGCCTCCGCCCGCTCGCTCGCGCCGAGCGCCGCCCCGAGCGTCAGCACCGACTCGGCCACCTCGTCGAGCGTGCGCGGGTCGAGCGAGACCAGCTCCGTCCCCGGCGAGCAGAGCGCGCGCACCTCGCCGCTCGAGACGGCGCACACCGTGCAGAGGTCCTGCGTGACGATCACGTCGGGCGCCAGCTCGGCCAGCAGCTCCTCGTCCACGAGGTAGAGGGAGCTGCCGCCGGCGACCGCGTCCCGCACCGTCCGGTCGATCGCGAGGTCGCCGAGGCCGGCCGACTCGAAGCTCGCGCCGGTCACGACCGGCTTGCCGACGACCTCCGGCGGCCAGCGGCACTCGGCCGAGACGCCGACGAGCGAGTCGAGCAGGCCGAGGTCGGCGATGATCTCGGTCGCGCTCGGCAGGAACGAGCAGACGCGCAGGGCTACGCCTCCTCGCGCTTGTCCCAGTAGCGGCGGAGGCCGAGGTAGCTGTGCTCGATCGGCGACGCGTTGCGGTAGTGCTCGGCGAGCGCCGGGTCGCCGAGCGCGGCCAGCTCGGCCTCGACCGCGGCGACGAACCCGTCGAGGTCGGAGGTGCGCGCCAGCTCCGCCTTCCGGTGCACCGCCTCGCGCATCGAGTCGACGTGCGCCTCGACGCCGTCGATCGGGCCGAAGTGCGGCAGGCAGAGGACGTCCGGGTGCCACGCGGCGATTGCGTCGAGCGAGCGGTCCCAGGCCTCGACGTCGATGTCGGGCGGCGGGGCGTGGGGGATGACGAGGTCGCTGCCGTCCAGCCGCACCCCCGTCGCGTCGCCCGGGAACGCCTCGCCGCCGTCGGGACGGAAGTAGGCGACGTGGTGCGAGGCGTGGCCGGGCGTGTGCGCGGCGACGAACGCGCCGATCCGCTCGCCGTCGCCGACGGGCCGGAGGTTGCGCTCCGGGACGGGCACGATCGGCCCCCAGAGCGAGTCCATCGCGTCGCCGTAGATGCGGGTGGCGCTGCGGACGAGCCGCTCCGGGTCGGCGAGGTGGGGAAGCCCGATCGGGTGCACGTACACCTCGAGGTCGGGCCAGCGCTCGACGAGGCTGCCGGCCGCGCCCGCGTGGTCGAGGTGAATGTGGGTGAGCAGGAGCGCCCGCGGCTCGACGTCGCCGAGCCCGGCGAGGAGCCGCTCGAGCGAGGAGGTCGGCCCGCAGTCGACGAGCACGTCGCCGCAGAGCCAGGCGCCGATCTCGCCCGGGCGGCCGGCCCACTCGACGTCGATCAGCCGCGGTGCGTCGTCCATCGCCCCAGTCTCGCAGGCGGCCCGTACGGCCTGCGGACCGTGCCGCCCTGGGCGTCCTCCAGCGTCCTAACCAAGTAGCCACGGCTGGCGTCTGATCCAGTAGGCCACTCGATGCGAGCCTTTTTACGCGGACGTCTTGACACACGCACCCCTACTTCCTAACGTAACCCATCACGATGGGACACAAGCTGCTCGCATGAGTAGGCCAGGGGCCTGTCGGATGCGGATACCTCGTTCCCTAGCTGGAGGGAGAAGTTGATGTTTCGTGCCATGAGTTTGCGTCGACCGCGACTTCTCGCCTCGAGCGTGCTCGTCGCGGTCGCGACCGGCGCGTTGGCGGTCACGGCGGCGAGCGGTGCCGTCGCGACGAAGCACAAGCCGGTGGCCAAGCACGCGAAGCAGATCGCGCTGCTGCGGGTCGGCTTCAACGGGTCGGGCAACGTCCCGACGATCGGCATCACCCACAACGTGAACGGAAGCTCGGGGATCTGGCTCGCCCAGCTCGGGCAGGAGCACGCCTTCCACCTCACGGCGGACGGCAAGATGCATCCCTGGCTCTCGACCGGCTACCGGCGTCTCGGCGCGAACGGCTGGGCGTACTCGATCCGCAAGGGCGTCAAGTTCTTCGACGGCAACACGATGACCTCGAAGGACGTCGCGGCGTCCTGGAACTTCTACTGCTTCGGCGACATGGACGGCCTCCAGCCCGGCGGCAAGGTCGCCGGCTTCTGCTCGAGCGTCAAGTCGATCACGGCGCCGTCGAAGTGGGTCGTGCTCGTGACGATGAAGAACGCCGACGCGACCTGGCGCACCCAGGTCTCGCAGTACTACTTCGGCATCTCCGAGCGAAGCTGGATGACCGCCCACGACAAGACGATGGGCGAGCCGGGCACGCTGTTCATGGGCACCGGCCCCTACATGCCGACCAACTTCAACCCGACGAGCGGGGTCGACTTCGTCGCGAATCCGCACTACTGGAACGCGAAGAAGTTCCCGCCGCCCTTCAAGAAGATCCACATCGCGTTCTACTCGGACGAGCAGGGCCTCGCGCTCGCCGCCCGCGCGGGCGACTACGACATCGCCCTCTCGGTCGGCAGCCCGAAGACCTTCAAGGCGACCTCCGGCGGCTGGAAGGTCACGACCGCCGCGACCTGCGGCGTCGGCCTGCTCTCGATGCCGACGCAGACCGCGCCCTTCAACGACATCCACGTCCGGCGCGCGATCGCCTACGCGCTCAACAAGGGTGACATCGTGAAGGCGCTCGCCGGCGGCGCGATGGCGCCGGAGGACTACATGGTCGTCCCGTCGCTCCTGCAGCTGCTCGGCTCGAAGGCGCAGGTCGCCAAGCTGCTGAAGAGCGTCCCGACGTACAAGTACAGCGTCGCGAAGGCGAAGCAGGAGCTGGCGAAGTCCTCGGTCCCGAACGGCTTCGACGCCGAGATGATCGAGGCGAACGACCCGATCACCCTCAACGTGTCGCAGGTGATCGCGGCGCAGCTGAAGAAGATCGGGATCAACGTCAAGATCACCGGCCTCAGCACGGCCGCGTGGTTCGGGGTGATCCTCGGGCCGCCCGACAAGCGCCCGTTCCTCTACAGCGGCACCGGCGCCTGCCAGCCCGACCCGAACTGGGAGCCGAGCCTCTTCCTCGGCACGGGCCAGATCCTCAACATCGCGAACTACAACCCGGCGTCGATGGACAACCTGCTCAAGGACGCCAAGGTGCAGCTGAAGCCGCTCGACCGGCTGAAGACGTACGTCAAGATCGACAAGCAGGTGAACACCGACCTGCCGTACGCCGTGCTCTACTCCGAGGGCACGAGCTTCGCCTCGAACAAGTACAAGTGGACGGGCTACGGGGCGTACTGGCTCGACGAGCCGTGGGCGCTCTTCCTCAAGCCCACCGGGAAGTAACGCACCGCCCGCCCTCCGGCTGGTGCAGATCGCCGGCACCGCTCGCGGAAGGGACACGATCCCTTCCGCGAGCGGCCGGCTGTAACGTGATCCGAACGAAACGGGGACATTCGTGAACGAGTCGACGACAGGGACGTGGGGATGCGCAACGATCTGCTGATCTACATCGTGCGGCGGCTCTTCGTCGGGCTGCTCGTGCTCGTGATCCTCTCCTTCGCCGTCTTCGTGCTCCTCTTCATCTCCCCCGGCAACGTCGTCGACGTGCTGCTCGGCGCGGCCCCGCGCACGCCTCAGACGGTGGCCAACCTCCGGCACCAGTTCCATCTCGACAAGCCGTTCCTCGTCCAGTACTGGATCTGGCTCAGGGACGCCGTCCAGCTCCACTTCGGCACCTCGAACGTGACGCAGGCGAACGTCGTCACCGAGCTGCAGCGGCGCCTGCCGATTTCGATGTTCCTCGGCTTCTACGCCTACCTGATCACGCTCCTGCTCGGGATCATCCCCGGCGTGATCGCCGCGCTGAAGAACACGAAGAACATGGGCCGGCTCGTCGTCGCCAGCTCGATCGTGGCGCTCTGCGCTCCGGCGTTCGTCACCGGCGTCTTCCTGCTCTTCCTCTTCGCGGTCGTCTGGCACCTCTTCCCGATCGCCGGCGCGGGCGACCCGGCCTTCGTCGACCGCCTCTGGCATCTCACGCTGCCGGCCCTCGCGCTGGCGCTGCCCGCCGCGGCCTTCGTCCTTCGGCACACCCGGGCGTCGGTGCTCACGGTGATGAACCAGGACTACGTCACCTTCGCGCGCGCCCGCGGGCTCGGCTGGCGGCGGATCGTGCTCACCTACACCCTGCGCAACGCGCTGATCCCGGTCGTCACGGCGAGCGGCCTGATGCTCGCGTTCCTGATCACCGGTGCGGTGCTCGTCGAGACGACGTTCTCCGTTCCGGGCATCGGCCTGCTGCTCGTCACCTCGGCGCAGGTGAAGGACCTGCCGATGCTGCAGGGGCTCTGCGTCGTCGTCGCGATCATCGTGATCGTCGCGAACCTGCTCGCCGACATCCTCTACGCGCTGATCGACCCGCGGATCCGACTCGGGAGGAAGACGGCATGAGCGAAGTCGCCGCACAGGTCGAGACGCTCGAGGCGCCTGCTCGGCGGCGGCGCGGGCGTCCGTCGCTCCTCTTCGCGGTCTGCCTGCTGCTCTTCCTCGGCGTCGTCTTCCTCGCGATCTTCGGGAAGATGATCGCGCCGCAGGATCCGAGCGCCCAGGACCTCTCCCAGGTGCTGATCCACCCGAACGGGGCGCATTGGCTCGGCACCGACGCGCTCGGCCGCGACGTCTTCTCGCGGCTGCTCGTCGGGGCGCGCTCGGCGCTGCAGGGGCCGTTCGCGATCGCCGCCATCTCGATGGTGCTCGGCAACAGCCTCGGGCTGCTCGCCGGCTACCGCGGCGGCATCCTCGACACGCTGCTGATGCGCTGGGTCGACTTCATGCTCGCCGTCCCGGCCTTGCTCGTGATCATCGTGATCGCCGGCGCGCTCGGTGCGTCGTACTGGCTCGCGGTGCTGGTGCTTGCGGTGCTGACGGTTCCGGTCGACGCGCGCGTCGTCCGCGGCGCCACGATCGAGCAGGTGCCCCGGCCGTACGTCGAGGCCGCGAAGACGCTCGGGGTCTCGCACCGGCGGATCATGTTCCTGCACATCTGGCCGAACGTCTCGCCCGTCGCGGTGGCGAACGCCTTCCTGATCTTCGCCGGCTCGCTCGTGGCGCTCTCCGGCCTCTCGTTCCTCGGTCTCGGCGCCGCACCCGGCACGCCCGACTGGGGGCAGATGCTCGGCGAGAACCGGGCGCTGCTCTTCGCGAACCCGTGGTGCGTGCTCGCGCCGGGCGCCGCGATCGTGATCACCGCCGCCTCGGTCAACCTGCTCGGGGACTGGTACTACGAATGGATCGTCGGAAGGGGGGCGTCCCGGTGAGCGCTGCTGCGAACGGCCACGACCTCGGTGGGCCGCTGCTCGAGCTGGACGACCTCCGCATCCAGCGCGCCCGGGACGGCGGCACGATCGTCTCCTCGGTCTCGCTCGCGGTCGGCGCCGGCGAGACGATCGGGATCGTCGGCGAGTCCGGCAGCGGCAAGTCGATGACGGCAAAGGCGATCACCGGCCTGCTGCCGCCCGGCGTCGTCGCCAAGGGCGAGATTCGCTACCGCGGCCGGAACCTCGTCGGGCAGACCGAGCGCCAGCTCCGGTCGGTGCGCGGCCACGAGATCGGCTTCGTCCTGCAGGACCCGTTCACGATGCTGAACCCGGTCATGCGCTGCGGCAAGATCCTGCGCGAGTCGCTTCGGCAGGACCGGCGGCTCAGCAAGGACGAGTGGCGCGCCGAGGCGAGGCGCCGCCTCGCCGAGGTCGGCATCCACGACGAGAACGTGATCGACCGCTACCCGTTCCAGCTCTCGGGCGGCATGCGCCAGCGCGTCGCGATCGCGGCCGCGCTCGCCCGCGACCCGCAGCTCCTGATCGCCGACGAGCCGTCGACCGCGCTCGACGTGGCGACGCAGCGCGAGGTGCTCGCGCTGATCAAGGGCGTGCAGGAGGCCCGCGGCATGAGCCTGATCCTGATCACGCACGACCTCCGCGTGGCGTTCGCGACCTGCAAGCGCATCTACGTCCTCTACGCGGGCTCGCTGGTCGAGGTCGGCGACGCCGACGACGTGGCGGCGGAGCCGTTCCACCCGTACACGCAGGGGCTGCTGCTCTCCGAGCCGCCGGCCGACCAGCGGCTGCGCGAGCTGATCGCGATCCCCGGCTCGGTGCCGACCCCGGACGAGGTGGCGACCTCCTGCACCTTCGCGCCCCGCTGCCGCTGGGCGGCGCAGGCGTGCGTCGAGGGCTCGCCCCCGCTGCGCGAGGTCGGCGCCCGCCGACTCTCGGCCTGCATCCGGCTCGAGGAGATCCGTCCGGAGATGGCGACGCTGCGCGGACTCGCGCAGCTCGAGGCCGACCCGGTCGCCGCCGCCCGCAGCGAGAACCCGCTCGTCGTCGTCCGTGACGCGCAGAAGATCTTCACGAGCGGCGGCGGCAAGGTTGCCGCGCTCGACGGGGTCTCGATCGAGGTCGGCGCGAACGAGAGCGTCGGCATCGTCGGCGAGTCGGGCTCCGGCAAGACGACGCTGGCCCGGATCCTCGTCGGGCTCGAGAAGGCGAGCGACGGCACGATCACGATCGGCGACGTGCCGGCGCACGACTATTCGAAGCTCGGCCGCAAGGACCGGCAGAAGCTGCGCAGCACCGTCCAGATCGTCTTCCAGGACCCGTACTCGAGCCTCAACCCGATGCTGAGCATCGGCTCGACGCTGCAGGAGGCGGTGACGACCCACGACCGCCGCGCCCGCAACGTCGACGCACGGGTCGCCGACCTGCTCGAGTCCGTGGGGCTGCCCGCCTCGTATGCGAAGCGGCGGCCGGTCGCGCTCTCCGGCGGCGAGCGGCAGCGGGTCGCGATCGCGCGCGCGCTGGCCGTGAACCCACAGCTCCTGATCTGCGACGAGCCTGTCTCCTCGCTCGACATGTCGGTGCAGGCGCAGATCCTCAACCTGCTCGCCGCGCTGCGCGCCGAGCGCGGCATGAGCTACCTCTTCATCACCCACGACCTGGCGATCGTCCGACAGATCTCGGACTTCATCTACGTGATGCACAGGGGCAAGGTCGTCGAGTCCGGGCCCGTCGAGGACGTGCTCGACCGGCCGCAGCACGAGTACACGGTCAGCCTGCTCGAGGCGGTTCCGCGCAGCGACGGCGACTGGCTCGTGGCTGCAGAAACCTGAGCCTCGGTGAGACACCGATCCCCCGTCCGTGCGTTCCGGCAAGTAGACTAGGCGGGGATGACAAATGTGTCTGGATCCTTTCGACCGCTCGCCTGCTGCGGCTTCTGCCGTCCGGCCGACGTGATCTGATCAGCCAGCCGATGCAGCCGATTCGTCTCAACTACGGCACCGGTGTCCCGGTCTTCCGGCAGATCGTCGAGCAGATCGCGTACATGATCGAGCTGGGCCAGCTGAACGACGGCGACCGGCTGCCGAGCAGCCGCATGCTCGCCGCGAACCTGCACGTGAACCGGAACACCGTCGCGCGCGCCTACAGCGAGCTGGGCAAGCGCGGCCTCGTCGGCCGCCAGGGCCGGCTCGGCATGGTGGTGCGGGGCGCGAGCCAGGCGCGCGACCGGCTCACGTCGCGTGACAGCGCCCGGGCCGTCCTGATCAGCGCCGTGTCGCGCTGCCTGGAGCTGGGGCTGGCGCCCGACGAGATCGCCTCGCTCGCCTACCAGCAGAGCCTGCACGCGAAGCGCTCCGAGGTGCAGCTCGCGTTCGTCGAGTGCAACGTCGAGCGCGCGGAGGCGTTCGCCGCCGAGCTGGGCGACGCGCTCGACCTGCCCGTGGCGCCGTTCGTGCTCGGCGGGTTCGAGCCCGGCGAGGTGGCCGGCCGCGACCTGGTCGTCACGACCTTCTTCCACCTGGCCGAGGTCCGCCGGCTCGTGCGCGACGCGCAGCCGGCCGACGAGCCGGAGGTGCTCGGGATCGTCGTCGCGCCGCACCTGAAGACGCTCGTCCGGCTCAGCCAGATCCCGAAGGGCCACCGGATCGGGATCTTCTACACGACCGACGACCAGGCCGAGGCGATCCGGCAGTCGCTCGCCGACACCGGCGTCGACAAGGTCGACGTGATCACGGGCCGCGACGACCCGGCGATCGCCGGCTGCGACCTGGTGATCGTCCCGAGCGAGAGCCCGGACCTGGCGGACCAGATCCGCGGCAAGACGCAGCTGCTGGAGTGGGGCAACGTCCTCGACGCCAGCTCGGTGCGCATGGTGCGCGAGGTCGTCGACGAGGTGCGCGAGCGCAAGGGCTCGCTCGCCAAGGCGCCGGCGGCGTCGCTCGCGGCCTCGACCTGAGGCGCCGGCCCCGCCGCGCCCGATCCGATAAAGTCACCCACTCAAATGGGACACGGCCTGCCCGCCCAGGTAGGCCGCAATTGACGAGATCGGGGGATTTCGATGGTTCGTCGCAGCAGTCTCCGCACGGTTGGCCTCGTCGCCTGCGCGGTCGCCGTGCTGGCCGTCCTCGCCGCCTGCGGGTCCGGGAAGAAGACCGCGACCGCGGAGCAGCCGGCGCAGATCGCGAAGCTGACCGTCGGCTTCACCTCGGGCGGCAACATCCCGAGGATCGCGAACGGCAAGGCGAGCGTCGGCGTCTTTATCGGCGAGCTGGGGGCGGAGCTTGCCTTCCACCTGACCGCGGACGGGACGATGCACCCGTGGCTCGTCACCTCCTCGCGCCAGACCGACCCGACGCACTGGGAGTACCAGGTCCGCAAGGGCGTGAAGTTCTGGGACGGCAACGAGCTGACCGCGGCAGACGTCGCCGCCTCGTGGAACTGGGTGGGCTTCTCGCCGGGGACGAACCGTGGCGCGTTCTTCAAGAACGTCAAGTCCATCACCGCGCCGTCCCGCTACGTCGTCCGCGTGACGATGAAGACCCCGGACGCGACCTGGCGGACCGTCCCGGCCCAGTTCTTCATGGGCGTCTACGAGAAGACCTGGCTCGACAAGCACAGCGCCCACGTCGGCGAGCCCAAGGCGCTGATCATGGGCACCGGCCCCTGGATCCCGTCGAACTTCAACCCGACGAGCGGCGTCGACTTCCGCGCGAACCCGGACTACTGGCGCGGGGCCGTCCCGTTCAAGAAGATCCGCGTCAACTTCTACACCGACGAGCAGGGGCTGGCGCTCGCCGCCCGCTCCGGCGACATCGACCTCGCCCTCTCGGTCTCGAGTCCCGAGACCTTCGCGAAGACCTCGGGCGGCTGGAAGGTGACCACCGTCCCGACCTGCGGCGTCGGGCTGATCAGCATGCCGACGAAGACGCCGCCCTTCGACGACGTCCACGTGCGGCGGGCGATCGCGTACGCGATCAACCGCGAGGACATCCTCAAGGCGACCGGCGGCACCGCGATCGAGCCGACCGACTACCTGATCACGCCGGGGCTGCTGCAGCTGCTCGCCCCGAAGGCGACCGTCGACGAGCAGCTCGAGGACGTGCCGACCTACCCGTTCAGCGTCGAGAAGGCGAAGCAGGAGCTGGCGAAGTCGAAGGTGCCGAACGGGTTCGCCACCGCGCTGCAGGAGCCCTCCGACCCGAACACGCTCGACATCTCGCAGGTGATCGCGGCGCAGCTGAAGGCGATCGGGATCGACGTCAAGGTGCGGAACATGGGCACGGCGCCGTGGTACAGCATGATCGCCGGGCCGCCCGACAAGCGGGCGTTCCTCTACACGGGCACCGGCGCCTGCCAGCCCGACCCGAGCTGGGAGGTGAGCCTCTTCCTCGGCAGCAGCAACATCCCCCCGGGCCACATCAACACGGCGAACTGGGCGCCGCCCGAGGTGGACACGCTGATCGAGAAGGGCGTCACCGCCTCCGACCCGGCCGACCGGCTGGATGCCTACATCGGCATCCAGAAGGCGGTCAACACCGAGGTGCCGTACGTGCCGCTCTACCAGGAGGGCGCGAGCTACGCGTCCGACACGTACGTCTGGACGGACTACAGCGCCTACTGGACGGGCGAGCCGTGGGCGCTGTTCCTGAAGCCGAAGTCGCAGTCCTAGGCGAGCCGCCGCCCGTGTTCGCGCCTCAGCGCGCGAACACGGGCGGCCGGCGCTCGGCCCACGGGCGCGCCTGCTCGAGCTGCGAGGCGACGCGGATCAGCACGTCCTCGCGGCCGTAGCGCGCGGCGAGCTGCGTCCCGACCGGGATCCCCGCCTCGTTCCAGAAGAGCGGCAGCGAGATCGCCGGCTGGCCGGAGACGTTGAAGGCGATCGTGTACGGGACGATCAGGGCGTTGAAGCCGGTGCCGGCCAGCGGATTGTCGGGCGGCAGCTCGAAGGTGCCGTGCGGGGGCGGCATGAAGTCGGCGTAGGCCGGGGGCAGGATGCCGACCGTCGGCGTGAGCAGCAGGTCGAGTCGCTGCGCCTCCCACCACGTTCCGAGCTGCCTCGGCAGCTCGTCGAACATGAGGGCGTGCATCTCGAGCACGGCGGGTGCGGACGCGGCGCGACCGGCGCCGGCGGCGGCGAGGAGCTGCGGGCCGACGTCCTCGACGGTGATCTCCCGGCCGAGCCTGCGGCTCCACCCGTCGAGCAGGCGGGCCGTCGCGACGAACGCGGGAGCGGCCTGCGGCGTGTACAGGAAGTCGCCGGCGCCGAAGTCGAGTGCGGGCGCGTCGACCTCGACCAGCTCGTGGCCGAGCCGGGCGAGCAGGGCCGCCGCGTCCTCGACCGCGGCGAGGCAGTCGGGATGCGGCTCGATCACGCCGCGCAGGAACGGCTCGCGCTGGACGCCGACGCGCAGCCGGCCGGGGTCGGCTCCCACCTCCTCGAGATAGGGCCGCGCGGGGGCGGGGGCGACGACCGGGTCGCCGGGGGCGGGCCCGGAGGTGACGTCGAGGAGCGCCGCCGTGTCGCGCACCGTCCGCGTGAGGACGTTCTCGGCGTTCATCGCCGCGATCCCCGCGACCAGCTCGTTCACGCCCGGGCCCTGCGGGTTGCGGCCGCGCGACGGCTTCAGCCCGACGAGGCCGCACGCGCTCGCCGGCAGCCGGATCGAGCCGCCGCTGTCGTTGCCGTGCGCGACCGGCACCATCCCGCTCGCGACCGCGGCGGCGGAGCCGCTGCTCGACCCGAGCGTCGACAGCTCCGTGTCCCACGGGTTCCGCGACATGCCCCACGTCTCGGCGTCGGTCGAGGTGAGGAACATCGCGTTCTGGGCGGCGTTCGCCCTCGCGACGACGACGAAGCCGGCGGCCCGCAGGCGCGCCGCGAACCAGGAGTCGGCCGTGGAGACGTGGCCGGCCTCGCGCAGGAAGCGCATCCCGTTCGTGTACGGGTCGCCGGCGCTCTCGAGCAGCGCGTCCTTGAGCAGGATCGGCACGCCGCGGAACGGCCCGTCCTCGAGCTGCGGCGAGCGCGCGCGCTCGCGCGCCCGCTCGAAGTTCCGCACGGTCACCGCCTCGAGCTGCGGGTCGAGCGCCTCGATCCGCTCGATCGCGGCGTCCACCAGCTCCGCGGGCGAGACGTCGCCCGCGCGGACGAGCTCCGCCTGCGCGATCGCGTCGAGGTCGGCGAAGCGACTCATCTAGCCGCGGGCGCGCGCGAGCATGCGCAGGTAGCTCTCGCCGTTGACGAGCCTGACCTCCTCCTCGCTCAGCCCGCGCTCGAGCAGCGCGGCGCCGATCCGGTCGAACTTCGACTCGTCCTCGATCCCCTCCGGGCCGGCCTTGTAGATCTCGACCCCGTCGGCGCCGCCGACGCCCTGCGCGTTCTCCGGGTCGACGAACTCGAGCACGTTGTGCAGCAGCTCGGGCACCGAGGAGTAGTCGGCGCCGATCGAGAGATGCTCGGCCCCGACGAGGTCGTACATGTGCATCGCGTGGTCGACCAGGTCGGAGAGCTTCGCCGCGTACGGGTCCGGCGTCACGTAGCCGCGGAAGGTGTTCAGCCCGATCACGCCGTTGCGCTCGGCGACCGCCTTGATCTGGTCGTCGGTGAGGTTGCGCGGGTGCTCGAAGACGGCGGCCGCGTTCGAGTGCGAGACGAAGAGGTCGCCGTCGTAGAGGTCGAGCGCGTCCCAGAACGAGGCGCGGCTCATGTGGACGAGGTCGACCATGAGCGGCACCTTCGCCAGCTCCTTCAGCGTCGCCTTGCCGACGTGCGTGAAGCCGCCCTCGCCGAAGCGCTCGTTGCAGCCCGTGCAGAGGATGTTCTGCATGTTGTGGCTGAAGGTGAAGGCGGTGACGCCGATCTCGGCGAGCAGGTGGAGCGCGTCGAGGTCGCCGGCCATGCCCGCGTGGCCCTCGAGCGACATGAAGATCCCGAACGAGCCCTCCGGGCGCGCGTCGAAGTCGGCGCGGTTGCGGCAGAAGACCAGCTCGCCCTCGGAGCGGTCGATCTCCGCGAGGATCGTCGCGATCACGGGGTAGGCCGCGACCTGGACGACGGCGCCCGTCAGCCCGCCCTCCCGCCACCGCGGCACGTGCCGCTCGCGCAGCACCTGGGCGCCCGGGCCGTCCACCCAGATCTGGTGGCGGTAGAGGACGTCGTGGATCACGCCGCCGCAGTAGATGTTGACGATCTCTCCCATCGGGGCTCCTTCCGTGGGCCCGCGCGCGGCCCTGCGGGCGGCGCCTGCCCGGTCGGGATATGCCAAAGCGGTCGTTCAGCCGGCCAACTGGCCTGCGACACTACCACAGTGGAATGGGACAAACCCGGCCGGCGAACCGGCCTCGCGCCTTTCCAAGCGGGCCGAACTGCGCTCGCTCGTGGCCGGTCCACCCTTGACCTTCTGGCCTAGTTCGCTAGGCTCCGAGTTGCGTGACCCGTCCGGGAAACGGACGCTCGCGACGCCGCACCTGATTTCATCCCGCCCACCGACGACGCCGTCCCTGGAGGAAAGCCTGTGAGCCCGGTCCGCGTAACGGGACGCCGTAGTGGCTACCACGACGGGGCCTCCGGAGGAGGCGTGATCGCGCTCGCGGGGCAGACCGCCGACGCCGCGGTGGTCGAGGCGCGCGGCGGCTTCGTCGCCGAGTTCGACTCGGCGCTCGGGAACCTCCTCGCGGCGCTGGGCGAGGCGGGGGGCGCGCCCGCCGACCTGCTCGGCCTGCGCGTCTACGTTACCGACCTGAACGCCTACGTCGCCGCCCGCGGCGAGCTGGGCGACTCGTTCCGCCGCCGGCTCGACGGGCACTACCCGGCGATGACCCTCGTCGAGGTCGGCGGCCTGCTCGGCGGCGCCCAGGTCGAGATCGACGGGCTCGCGGCCGCGCCGGCCGCGTCGAGCAGCCCCGCGGCGACGGGCGGCGCCGAGCCGTCCGAGGACGCCGTGATCCGGCTCAGGCTCGCGCCCGCCGACGCGCGCTACGCGGGCGGCCTCGCGGCCGGCTCGAAGGCGATGGAGATCTTCGCCGACCTCGAGACCGAGCTGGCGCTCCGCGAGGGCGGAGACGAAGGCCTCTGCGTCGCCTACGACATGGTCGAGTTCCTCGCCCCGCTCCGCGTCGGCGACTTCGTCGAGGGACGCGCGCGCGTCGTCTCGCGCGGCCGCTCCAGCCGGCGGATCACGGCCGAGATCCACAAGGTGCTCGCGGTCGACGAGGCCGGCGTGCTCGTCGCCCAGGACGAGCCGATTCTCGCCGTCCGTGCCAGCGTCACGATCGTCGTCGGCCGCACCCCGCGCGGAGAGGCGGGCTGCTAGGTGGCGGCCGCCCGGCAGCCGGACACGCTCGTCTCCTGGCTCGCGGCCGTCGTCCGCGCGCAGGGGCGCCGGCCCGCGCTCGTCTCCGGCGAGGAGACGTGGAGCTACGACGAGCTGTGGCAGCGCGCCGGCGCGATCGCGCGGCACCTGCTGCACGAGCGCGGTTTCGCGCCCGGCGACCGCGTCGCGCTCGTCGGCGAGAACGAGCCGCGCTACCTCGCCGCCTACCTCGGGATCCTCCGCGCCGGCTGCACCGCCGTCCCGCTCAACGCGATGCTCGACCTCGGCTCGATGCGCGCGCAGGTCGAGCTGGTCGGAGCCTCGGGAACCCTCGTCGGCACCGTCTCCGACGAGGTGCGCGCCGGCCTCGCGGAGCTGCTGCCCGAGATCGCGTTCGCGGATCTTCCCGCGACCGCCCTCGGCCGCCTGCCGGCGCCGAGCGCGAAGACGCCCGCGTGCATCCTCCTGACGAGCGGCAGCACCGGCAAGCCGAAGGGCGTCGTCCACACGCACGGGACGCTGCTCCACGCCGCGCTGCAGCTCGGCAGTTGCCTGCCCTTCTCGCCCTCCGACCGCGGCATCGCCTTCCTGCCGTTCTTCGCCGCGATCCCCGAGCAGGTGCTGCCGACCCTCTGCACCGGCGGCTCGCTCGACGTGCTGCCGCGCTTCGACCCCGAGCGGGTCGCGCGCGCGGCGCGGGGCGCGACCACCTTCGACGCCGTGCCGACGATCCTCGCGCGGCTGCTCGAGCACGGCGCCGGCGAGGCGCTGCGCAGCCTGCGCTGGATCATGTTCGCGTCGGAGCCGATGCCGGTCGCGCTCCTGGAGCGCTGGTGGGAGAGCGTGCCCGGGGTCGAGACGCATCAGCTGTACGGGATGACCGAGGTGCTGCCGATGACCTTCGCGTCCGACACGCTCCTGCGCTCCCAGCCGGCGACCGTCGGGGTGCCCTTCCCGACCTCGCGCCTGCACGTGCTCGGCGCCGACGGGAGCGAGCTCCACGACGGGAGCGACGGCGAGATCGTCTGCGCCAGCCCCGCGATGATGCTCGGCTACTACGGCGACCCGGAGGCGACCGAGGCGACGAAGACGAGCGACGGCAGCATGCTCACCGGCGATCTCGGGCGGATGGACGAGGCGGGCCGCGTCTTCCTCACCGGCCGGCTCAAGGACATCATCATCAGCGGCGGGCTCAACATCGCGCCCGCCGAGATCGAGGCGGTCGCCTGCCTGCACCCCGGCGTCGCGGCGGCCGCCGTCGTCGGCATCCCCGACCCGCGCTGGGGCGAGACCCCGGTCGTCGTCGCGGTGCCCTCGCGCGGCAACGGCGCCACGATCGAGGCGCACGAGATCCTCTCCCACTGCCGGCAGCAGCTCGTCTCGTTCAAGCGTCCCTCCGCCGCCGCCCTGATCGACGCGCTGCCCTCCACCGGCATCGGCAAGTCGGCCAAGTCGGTGATCCGCCAGCAAATCCTCGACGGAGCGATCAGCCTTGTCTACGCAAGCTGAGATCGAGGCGCTGCTCGCGCAGCACGGCAACGGCGCCGGCTGGGGCCCGCTCGCGCGCGCGATCACGCGCGTCGAGAACAGCCCGCCCTGGGACGTCGCGCTGCCCGTGCCCGAGCGGCCCGTCCACATCGTCGGCATCACCGGCCCGCCGGGCGTCGGCAAGAGCACGCTCACCGGCCGGCTGATCGAGGCCTACGCCGCGGTCGACGCGCGCGTCGCCGTGCTCGCGATCGACCCGTCCAGCCCGATCACCGGCGGCGCCGTCCTCGGCGACCGGCTGCGGATGGAGACCTACCTGATGGGGCGCGACGACGTGTTCGTGCGCAGCCTCGCGAGCCGCGGCTCCCACGGCGCGATCGCGAGCGCGACCCGCAACGTCGCCCGCCTGCTCGAGCTGTCCGACTCGTTCGACGTGATCCTGATCGAGACCGTCGGCGCCGGCCAGACCGAGGTGGCGATCGCCGAGCTGGCGGACACGATCGCGCTCGTCACCGTGCCGGGGCTCGGCGACGCGGTGCAGGCGATCAAGGCGGGCCTGATGGAGGTGGCCGACCTGATCGTCGTCAACCAGGCCGACCGGCCCGGGCTCCGCGAGACGGTGCGCCACTTCCGGCTCACGCTCGGACGCGACGTCCAGGTCGCGACCACCGTCGCGACCGAGGGAACCGGGGTGGAGGGCCTGCGCGAGAAGCTCGACGAGCGCTGGGCGAGCCTCGGCCAGAACGGCGGGCTCGCCGCGGTGCGCGCGCGGAAGCGGGCGCGCGAGGCGGCGCTGACCGCCGAGGCGTGGACGCGCGCCCTCGCCGACGAGCTTGCAGACGAGACCGACGACCTACACACCGCCGTGAAGCGGATCCTCGAGGAGGCAGCACGACGATGGAGCGCGTAACGACCGACGAGACGCTCGACGCCGAGCGGATCGAGAAGTGGCGCACCGAGCGCCTGAGCAAGGACTACGAGCGGATCCCGCCGCGTCGCGAGCAGTTCACGACGCTGTCGGGGATCCCGGTCGACGACGTCTACACGCCGGAGGACGTCAAGGACGTCGACCCTGCGCGGGACATCGGCCTGCCCGGCGAGTACCCGTTCACCCGCGGCCCGCACGCGAGCATGTACCGCGGGCGCCCGTGGACGATCCGCCAGGTCGCCGGCTTCGGCCAGGCCGAGGACACGAACGGCCGCTACAAGTTCCTGCTCGCCCACGGCGAGACCGGCCTCTCGACCGACTTCGACCTGCCGACGCTGCTCGGCCACGACTCCGACCACCCGGAGTTCGGGCGCGAGGTCGGCAAGATCGGCGTCGCCGTCGACACCGTCGTCGACGCGCACGTCCTCTTCGACGGGATCCCGCTCGAGGAGGTCTCGACGTCGCTGACGATCAACGCGTCCGCGGCCGTCGCGCTCGCGATGTACCTGATCGTCGGCGACGAGCGCGGCATCCCCGGTTCGAAGCTGACCGGGACGACGCAGAACGACATCCTCAAGGAGTACACGGCCCAGAACGAGTTCATCTTCCCGCCGCTCCAGGCGAGCCAGCTCGTCGTCGACACGATGGAGTACGGCGCCGAGGTGATGCCGCGCTTCAACCCGCTGAACGCGTGCGGCTACCACATCCGCGACGCGGGCGCGACCGCGGTGGAGGAGGTCGGGCTGACGCTCGCCGCCGCGCTCTGCTACCTCGAGCTGGCGAAGGAGCGGGGGATCGAGCCGGACAAGCTCGCGCCGCGCGTCTCCTTCTTCTGGAACGTCCACAACAACTTCCTCGAGGAGATCGCGAAGCTCCGCGCCGCCCGCCGGCTCTGGGCGCGGCTGACCCGCGAGCGGCTCGGCTGCACCGACCCGCGCTCGTGGCTGATGCGCGCGCACTGCCAGACCTCGGGCGTCTCGCTCACGGCGCAGCAGCCGCTGAACAACGTCGCGCGGACGGCGATCCAGGCGCTCGCGGCCGTGCTCGGCGGCACCCAGTCGCTGCACACGAACTCGCTCGACGAGGCGTTCGCGATCCCGTCCGAGGAGGCGATCAAGGTCGCCGTGCGGAC
Organism: Gaiellaceae bacterium; assembly: GCA_035688315.1. Classification (GTDB taxonomy): domain Bacteria; phylum Actinomycetota; class Thermoleophilia; order Gaiellales; family Gaiellaceae; genus Palsa-739. Next base: position 55,200 of record DASSND010000013.1, read on the forward strand.
GCAGCAGATCATCCTCCACGAGACCGGCGCGGCCGACGTCGTCGACCCGTTCGGCGGCTCCTACTACGTCGAGTCGCTGACGTGCAAGATCGAGGAGGAGGCGCGCGACCTGATCCACCGCATCGACGAGATGGGCGGGATGATCGCCGCGATCGAGAACGGCTACGCGAACCAGCTGATCGCCGACTCGGCCTGGGAGCAGCAGCTCGCGCTCGAGTCGAACGACCGGATCACCGTCGGCGTCAACGACTTCGTCGACGACGACACCTCGCTCGCCGGCATCGAGCTGTTCAAGCTCGACCCGGGCGTGGGGGAGCGGCAGCGCAAGCGGCTCGCCGAGGTGAAGAGCTCGCGCGAGGAGCGGCGCGTCGCGGACGCGCTGCGGGCGCTCGAGGTCGCGGCGCACGACCTGCACCGCAACCGGATGCCGTTCATCGAGGAGGCGGTGCGCGCCCGCGCGACCGTCGGCGAGATCTGCAACGTCCTGCGGTCGGTGTGGGGCGAGTACCAGCCGTCCACCGTCTTCTAGTCGAGAGGGAAGGAAGCACATGTCGAACGCTGGAACCCAGGCGATCAAGGTGGTCGTGGCGAAGCCGGGGCTCGACGGCCACGACCGCGGCGCCAAGGTCGTCGCCCGCGCCCTCCGCGACGCGGGGATGGAGGTCGTCTACACGGGCATCTACCAGACCCCGGAGTCGATCCTGCGCGCCGTCCTGCAGGAGGACGCGGCGGTGCTCGGGCTCTCGAGCCTCTCGGGCGCGCACATGGAGTACGCGACCGAGCTGTGCCAGCTGCTGCGCGACAACGGCCGCGAGGACCTGCTCTTCCTCGTCGGCGGCACGATCCCCGAGGACGACGCCGCCACGCTGAAGGAGGCGGGCGTGGACGAGGTCTTCGGGCCGGGCACGCGCACCGAGGAGATCGTCGAGTACATCCGGACCCGCGTCGGCGCGGCGACGCAGACCGCGTCGTGAGCTGGACGGACGGGGACGCGGCGCGCGCCGCCGAGCTGCACCGCGACGCGCTCGTCGTCGACACGCTCGGCCTCTTCGGCCCGCTCGAGGCCGGCGTCTACACCCCGGAGATGCTGGAGCGCATCCAGGTGCTCGTCGACCGGGAGGCCCCGTCGATCGAGGTCGTGATGGAGCTGCACGAGGCGGGCCGGCAGGCGCGCCTGGCCGGCGACGCGGGCGGCGTCTGGAGGCTCTGGGACGAGGCCGGCGTCGACGTCGTCAGCCACACGCTCGGCGCCTGGGGCGACCCGCCGTTCGGGTTCCGGGCCGCGATCCGCGACCTCGCCGAGCTGACGCAGGCGTTCGACGTCTTCGGCGACCGCGTCTTCAAGGTGCTGAACGCGGCCGACGCGCGCCGCGCCAAGACCGAGGGCCGGCACGGCGTGATCCTCAACTTCCAGAACTCGGACCACCTCGAGGGCGACCTCGCGAACCTCGACCTCTTCTACGAGTTCGGGATCCGGGTGATCCAGCTCACCTACAACCCGTGGAACCTCGCGGGCGCGGGCTGCGCGGAGCCGGGCGACGCGGGCCTCTCGCTCTGGGGCCGGCAGCTCGTGCGGCGGATGAACGAGATCGGGATGCTCGTCGACACGGGGCACTGCGGGCAGCGGACGACGCTCGACGCGATCGAGCACTCCGAGAAGCCGATCGCGGTCACGCACTCGGTCGCGCACGCCGTCTATCCGCACATCCGCGGCAAGCGCGACGACGTGATCCGCGCGGTCGGCGAGTCGGGCGGCTACTTCGGCGTCTGCATCGTGCCGTTCTTCCTCACCGACAGCAGGGAGCCGAGCCTCGACGACTGGCTGCGCCACTTCGAGCACGTCGCGGAGCTGGCCGGGATCGAGAACGTCGGCGTCGCCTCCGACTACGGGATCGAGTACCCGCCCGGGGTCGCCGACCTCTTCAACGCGGAGATCCTGCGGATGGGCTTCCGCCCCGAGCACGGCGTCGACTGGAACATCACCGTCGACGGCTTCCGCCGCTGGAGCGAGTGGCCGAACGTGACGCGGGCGCTCGTCTCGCGCGGGTACTCCGACGACGAGATCCGCGGCATCCTCGGCGGCAACTTCCTGCGCGTCTTCGAGGGAGCGGTCGGCTGATGATCGCGGCGGCCGGGCGGGACGACGCGCTCTCCGAGGCGTTTCTCGCCCGGCCGCGCACCGTCGCGCACGTCGTCGCCCGGTTCCTGCACGCGCAGGGCGTGCGGCGGCTGTGGGGGCTGACGGGCGGCCACATCAAGCCGATCTGGGACGAGTGCTCCCGGGCCGGGATCGCCGTCGTCGACGTCAGGCACGAGGCCGCCGCGGTGCACATGGCGCAGGCCGAGGCCGACCTCGCGGGCGGGCTCGCGGTCGCGACGGTGACGTGCGGCCCCGGCTTCACGAACGCGCTCACCGGGATCGCCGCCGCCTACCTGCACCGCGCGCCCGTGCTCGTGCTCTCGGCGCTGCCGCCCGGGCCGCAGCTCGGCCGAGGCGCCTTCGAGCACGTGCCGCAGGTCGAGATGGCCGCGCCGGTCACGCGCCGCGCCGCCACCGTCGACGACCCGGGCCGGATCCTGCCGGAGCTGGCGGCCGCGACCGCGGCGGCGCTCGGCGAGGACGGCGACCCCGGGCCGGTCTTCCTCGACGTCCCGATCGACGTCCTGCGCGCCGAGGTTCCGGCGGGGGCGCTCGACCCCGCGCTGCTGCGCCGGCTCGTGCGGACGCCGCTCGTGCCGGCCGGCGCCGACGTCGCCGCGGCGGCGGAGCTGCTGCGCGCCGCGCGCCGCCCGCTCGTGATCTCCGGGCGGGGCGCCCTCGACGCGGCGCCCGAGCTGTCCCGCTTCCTCGAGCGCAGCGGCGCCGTCCACCTGGAGACGAAGGAGAACCGCGGCCTGCTCGGGCCGAGCCATCCGGCCGCCGTGACCGCGCTGCGCGGCCGCTCGAGCGGTGAGTGCGACCTCGCCGTCGTCGTCGGCCGCCCGCTCAACTACGAGCTGGCCTACGGCTCGCGCGCGATGTTCGCCGCCGGCCCGCGCCTGCTGCGGATCGGCTACGGCCCGGAGGAGCTGTCCGACAACCGCCGCGGCGACGTCGAGCTGCGCGCCGACCCGGCGCTCGCGCTCGCCGCGCTCGCCGAGCAGGAGCTGGTGGGCCCGGAGCGCGACCTCGAGTGGGCCGCCGGGCTGCGCCGCGAGCACGCCGCGCGCGTCGAGCGGCTCGCGGCGCGGATGGCCGCGATGCCGGCCGGCGAGGACGGCCTCATGCATCCCTACCGGCTGCTTCACGCCCTGAACGCGGAGCTGCCCGACGACGCGATCGTCACGCTCGACGGCGGCGACATCTTCTCGTTCGCGCGGATCGGCCTGCGCGGCGTGCGCTGCCTCGACGCGGGCGCCTTCGGCTGCCTCGGCGT